>NZ_POVS01000009.1:0-823678 GCF_002894905.1 Paenibacillus sp. F4 | reverse complement strand
AAACACCTCCAAGGTTGTCTCCATATCTTACGACATGGCTGCATTCTCTTGAAGGTGTTTTAATTTGTCTCACGCTATGGGGTCAGTCCCAGTTCCTCACAGGACACGGCTGCTGCTTTTTATGACCAAGCTTGAACATCGAAATAAGTATCCAACTCGGTACTTTTCTTACCCTTTTCTTTTTAAACCCAGTCTTTCTTGCGGAAAATACAGAACATACTGACACCTAATGCCACCATAATACCAATGACGACAAAATAGCCATAACGTGTATGAAGCTCAGGCATATTATCGAAGTTCATCCCATATATTCCGGTAATGACTGTCAATGGCATAAATACGGTCGTAATTGCCGTAAACACACGCATAATTTCATTGGCACGGTTGGCGATACTTGATTGATAAGCTTCTCGAAGGTTACCCATCAAGTCGCGGTAAGTTTCAAAAGTCTCCGAAATTTTCACAGCATTTTCATAAATGTCGCTGAAATATTTTTGCAATTGATCGTCGATGAGTCGCAAATCGCGTTTGTTCAGGGTATTGATGACTTCCTTTTGTGGGCCTAGCACTTTTTTCAGCCACAGAATCTCACTGCGTAAGCCGATGATTTCGTTCAAATGCGACTTTTTTGTATGCATTAGAATGTCTTCTTCCAGCTTTTCAATGCGAACCTCAATCCGGTCACCAACCAGAAAATAGTTGTCAACGATCAAGTCGACTAACAGATACATAAAACGGTCAGGCTGGCTGACTTCTTGCTCCCACAGCATAGGCTTGAGGGTACGAAGCTCATTGATTTTCTGCTTGGTCACCGTAATGATAAAATGGCGGCCGAGAAAAATGTTCAAAGCACGCAAAAATATTTCTTCATCATCAAAACGAATACTATTTACAACGATAAAATAATGGCTTTCATAAATTTCAATCTTCGGACGCTGTTCTTCTTCGCTCAAACAGTCTTCCACTGCAAGATCATGCATGGAAAATAAAGGCTGGAGCACTGCCAGATCATCGACATCGGCATCAATCCAATAAAAGCCTTCTGCCGGTGCAGTAAGCGCCATTTCAATTTCTTCGACAGGGGTAAAAACCCCGTTGTTGACCAAACGGATTTTCATATATGTCACTCCTTATGCTCCGTCGTAACGGAAATACGTTTACCTTAAGCATAAGAAATGGACTCAGTTAGCCAGTTAGCCGGTTCGGGTAAGCGTGCACTCCCATCAAAAGCCGAAGGCTTTTGGAGCATGCAGAGCCTGGCGTCCCGTCTTTCGGCAAGCTGAAGTCATTCCTATGCTGTTGTTCAGGGATCGCCGCCTATTCGGACTCGGGTCGCCTTCCATTCCGGATTCACCTCACAATGTTCTTTTTTAGGTTGCCACAGTATCGCAGGAAACACTCAAATCTTGCACTACTGCTCCATATTTTTGCCTATTAGCACTTGTATAGTATAACGCTCGGCCTACGGCCTTTCAAGCGCAAAATCATGGGCTAAATCAACAGCAGTGACAAGAGCATCAGCGATAAGAGGGATATGATTTAACCTATGGAAAAGGTAGACAAAATGTGAATGCAGGGTACAAATTTACAAGTCCCATCTTGACGAAGCCCAGCCGATGCATTAAAGTGAACAACAAGAACTTTGTGAACCCAAAATGAATATAGCGAAATCTTATCAAGAGCAGGTGGAGGGACTAGCCCGATGATACCCGGCAACCGGCGATTTTAATCGCACGGTGCTAATTCTTGCAGGACGCGCGCTTTGTACAAAGAGCGTAGCCCTGACAGATGAGAGAGGCGCATATGGATACAAATATGACCTTTCTCTAACTGAGAAAGGTCTTTTTATTATATGCCCGGCATCTCAACAAGACGATTTTCGCAAAACTTACCGAATAAGGAGTGAGTTTACATGCCGATTAAGATTCCAGATACGCTACCTGCCAAGGAAGTGCTGGAGGGCGAAAATATTTTCGTAATGGACGAAAGTTTGGCCTATCATCAGGATATTCGTCCGTTGCGGATCGCCATTTTGAATTTGATGCCTACAAAAGAAACTACGGAAACCCAACTGTTGCGGCTGGTCGGCAATACGCCGCTGCAAGTGGACGTTACGTTGGTGCACATGAAGTCTCATGTATCCAAAAATACATCGCAAGAATATTTGAACATGTTTTATAAAACGTTTGACGAGATCAAGAACAGTCGTTTTGACGGTATGGTCATTACAGGAGCCCCGGTTGAACAGCTTGAGTTTGAGGATGTGAACTACTGGGAGGAGATCCGGCAAATCTTTGAATGGACGAAAACGAATGTAACTTCGACCATGCATATCTGTTGGGCCTCACAGGCAGGTTTATACCATCATTTCGGTGTCCCGAAATACGGGCTCGACTACAAATGCTTTGGCGTATTTCCACACACAGTTATTAAACCTAAAGTGAAATTGCTACGCGGCTTTGATGAACTGTTTTATGCTCCTCACTCCCGGCATACGGAGGTTCGGCGGGAAGATATTGATCATATTGCCGAATTAGAAGTTTTATCCGAATCCGAGGAAGCTGGAGTGTACCTGGTAGCCACGCTTGACGGTAAACAAATTTTTGTAACTGGGCATTCTGAATATGACCCGCTTTCCCTGAAATGGGAATACGACCGCGATGTGGCCAAAGGACTGGATATTGAAGTCCCCAAAAATTATTTTCCTAATGATGATCCTGAGCGCACACCGCCCTCTATCTGGCGGGCGCACGCCAATTTATTATTTTCGAATTGGCTTAACTATTATGTATACCAAGAAACACCTTACGATATCGGGCCCCAGATTTAAAAAGGGGCTTGTAGTTTACCCTTTTACAGTACCACCTTGCAGTAGCGCAGCAGTATAGTCTTTGACATCCATTTTTACAGCATATGTTATAGCACCTACTATGGAAGTTAACAGGAGGATTCATATGAGTGAGAAACAGTGGAAAATCGAAAGCAGATTGGCACAAATCGGTTCAGTCGAGGAGCCAGTAACCGGGGCTGTTAATTACCCGATTTACCAATCTACGGCGTTCCGCCATCCCCGTCTGGGTCAAAGTACAGGATTTGATTACATTCGGACGATCAATCCCACGCGAAAGGTACTGGAAGAGGCTTCTGCTGCACTTGAATCTGGTGATGCAGGCTTTGCTTGCAGCTCAGGTATGGCGGCGCTACAAACGGTATTTGCATTGTTTGGACAGGGAGATCATCTCATTGTATCGTTGGATCTTTATGGCGGGACATATCGTTTGCTGGAGCGTATTTTATCTAAATTTGGTGTAACAGCGAGTTATGTGGATACGAACGATCTTGAAGCACTCGAACAGTCATGTCGACCGAATACCAAAGCCGTATTTATAGAAACGCCTACAAATCCGTTAATGATGATTACTGATATTCGAGCGGTTGCCGAATGGGCATCACAACATCAGTTGCTTACCATTGTAGATAATACGCTGCTAACACCATATTTCCAGCGGCCATTGGAACTGGGCGCGGATATTGTGGTACATAGCGCAACCAAATATTTGGGCGGACATAACGATGTGCTGGCAGGATTGATCGTAACCAAAGGCAAAGAGCTATCAGCTGAAATTTCCTTCCTGCACAATTCCATAGGAGCCGTGCTTTCCCCGAGCGACTGCTACCAGTTGATGAAGGGTATGAAGACGTTAGCGCTGCGTATGGATCGACATGAGCATAATGCAACGGTGCTGTCTAACTATTTACTGACGCATCCGGCGGTGGCGGAAGTATTTTATCCGGGGCTCGAAGGCCATCCAGGTCGTGAGATACAAAATAAACAATCCAGCGGAAACACGGGCATTTTCTCTTTTAAAGTAAAGGATGCTCGTTATGTGGAGCCTTTGCTTCGTCACATTAAGCTCATTGCTTTTGCGGAAAGTCTCGGCGGCGTGGAATCGCTAATGACCTATCCCGCTGTACAGACACATGCCGACATACCAGCAGAAATTCGTGATGCAGTTGGGGTAGATGATAGGCTGTTGCGTTTCTCCGTAGGCATTGAGCATACAGACGACCTAATTGAAGATTTGCGTTCGGCTCTGGAAGCGGCACGTCAAGAAGTAGAAGGAGGGGAGCAGCAATGATAGAGGATGCGAGGAGGATCGGGCAGGATCTGGACAAAGAGCGGAAATTCGCTACCAAGCTGCTGCATTTTGGCTCTGAAATTGACAGTGTTACGGGGGCATCGAGCGTCCCGATCTATCAAGCTTCTACCTTTCACCATCATGATATTTTTAATCCTCCACAGCATGACTATAGCCGTTCAGGTAATCCGACACGACAAGCTTTGGAGGATTATATCGCTCTATTAGAAGGCGGGGCGTGCGGCTTTGCCTTTGCGTCAGGTATGGCGGCCATCTCCACTACATTTATGCTCTTATCCGCTGGAGATCATGTCATTGTTTCCGAGGACGTATATGGGGGAACATATCGATTGTTGACCTCCATTTTGAAACGGATGAATATCGAAACGACCTTCGTCGACATGACGGACCTCAACCTTGTGAAAGAGGCGTTGCAGGAGAACACAAGGGCTGTATATATGGAAACACCGTCCAATCCGACACTCAAAATTACCGATGTAGCAGGAATAACCTCTTGGGCACAGGACAACGGACTTTTAACTTTATTGGATAATACTTTTATGACACCTTATTATCAACGTCCGATTGAGCAGGGAGTCGATATTGTATTGCACAGTGCGACCAAGTTTCTGGGCGGACACAGCGATGTGCTGGCAGGACTTGCGGTAGCGCGTACCGAATCGTTGGGGAGACAAATCAAGCAGCTCCAAAATGGACTGGGTACCGTGCTGGCTCCGCAGGAGTCATGGTTGCTCATGCGCGGTATGAAGACACTGGAGGCTCGTATGGCTCACAGCGAAAAGAGTGCAGCCAAGCTCGCTAACTGGCTGAACGAGCGCAACGACATTGAGGCAGTATACTACCCGGGTCTGGAGAATCATCCAGGGCGTGAAGTTCATGAGCGTCAATCCAGCGGTTATGGTGCAGTGATATCGTTTGATGTGGGTTCTGGTGAGCGTGCAAAAGAAGTCCTCAGTCGCGTACGTATTCCAATTGTAGCGGTGAGCCTGGGAGCTGTGGAAAGCATCTTGTCGTATCCGGCGATGATGTCACATGCGGCTATGCCCCATAGTGTACGATTGGAGCGCGGGATTACGGACGGACTACTTCGTTTCTCCGTAGGTTTGGAGGATATTGACGACCTGATCAGTGATCTGGATGAGGCGCTGCGCTAGAGCGTTAGCACATCCGCAGCATCTTTGTCGTTTTCACGCCGGGAGCAAATATGTACAGTACTAAACAGCAAGTTTCCAGTATTTCAGGAGGCTTGCTGTTTTCTATAAGAATGACATGAAGGACAGTGTGAAAAAAGGCACTTTTCAGTCCTGTTTTCTTATTTCTTAGCTATACGCAATGTTAAGATAAGCTTGGCAGTTGCCTGTTTTCCTAGGTGAAAAGCAGAAAGAAGCGGGAATAAGTATGGTTCCTTACCTAAAGATATGTTAGTATTATCATTAGGTTTTACTATGCTAAATAGCACAGACAACATACAAGGCCAGTCATGAACATACATTACGGCAGGGTTCGAACGCAGGTTTGTGAAAGCATTCTCGTTCATAAGTCCTGTCGTTCATTTCGTCGCCCTGTGACAGCGAAGGAGGATACACCATGAGTGTAATCGACCATATTTTAGATAAAGCCCTACGCGGCGAACGCCTGAATTTAGAGGATACCGTTGCTTTGTTCGAATCAGACGAGGTAGAAAAAATAGGTCACGCGGCGAATAAAGTCATGAATCGCATGCACCCCGATCCCATTAAAACCTTCGTCATCGGACGAAATATTAACTATACGAACGTATGTGACGTATACTGTCGCTTCTGCGCTTTTTACCGTAGACCGGGTTCCGATGAAGGTTATGTTTTGCCCGATGAGGTGATCTTTCAGAAGATCAAGGAAACGCAGGAGGTAGGTGGCACCGAAATTCTAATGCAAGGCGGTGTGAATCCAAATCTGCCGTTCAGTTATTATACGGATTTGCTGAAAGCTATCAAGGAGCGTTTTCCTGATATTACGATGCACTCCTTCTCGCCAGCTGAAATTCACAAAATGAAGGAAAAATCCGGTCTATCCATGGAAGACACGATTCGAGCCATTCATGAAGCTGGATTGGATTCGCTTCCGGGCGGAGGCGGAGAAATTTTGGATGACCGCACACGCCGCAAAATTAGCCGTCTCAAAGGCTCTTGGCGTGATTGGATGGATGTCATGCAAACAGCTCACAAGGTTGGAATGAACACGACTGCTACGATGGTTATCGGCTTTGGCGAGTTGATGGAGGAGCGTGCGCTGCATTTGTTGCGTGTTCGCGATGCTCAGGACGAATGCATTGAAAACAAATATAATTCTGAAGGATTTTTGGCCTTTATTCCTTGGACCTTCCAGCCAGACAATACCAATCTGAAGAAGGAACGCCAGACGCCGGAGGAATATTTGAAGACCGTTGCGATCAGTCGTCTTGTATTGGATAATATCAAGCATATTCAATCCTCATGGGTAACTATGGGACCTGAAATCGGTAAAAAATCGTTGTACTACGGTTGTGATGATTTTGGCAGCACTATGATTGAGGAAAACGTCGTTTCCGCTGCAGGCGCAACGTATAAGGTCAACATCGAGTCCATTTTACAGTTGATCCGCGAGACTGGTAATATCCCGGCACAACGTAACACCCGTTATGATATCATTCGTACATTTGACAGTGCCAGCAGTATTGAACATGACTTTATTATGCAAAATTAAGAATACATCCGTTCATATTTCGTAATCATTAAAAACGCTTATCTATCATTAATCCGTGTAGAGGAATTAGTGCAGATAAGCGTTTTTTTGAATTGTTTCCCGCCAACGTTGGATGTTATCTCTACTGTGGTGAGGAATAATTTTCAAGCTTGTCCCAATGATGTGTCGGGATGTTCGCATTTTTCTTCAAAATAATAAAAGCTTGATATAGCGCTGACATCTCATTAGCTGACACTGCCTTATCACTCAGGATAATTCTACCGACAGGGGTTGCCAACATAATCCTCAGCAATATATAGAACATCTTTCGTTTATTTCGGACTAATTGTGCTTGACTTGCAGGTGTAACCGTGTATCCGAGTTTTTCCAATACTTGATGTCCCTCATCTATAGCATCAATGACATGATTCAGCAACTTCTTATCTTTAGCGGCTTTGCGCAAATTCCCGTCATAAGAAGCGGCAATGAGATTCAAAGGCAAGATCATAACAAAGTGACTTTTAAGCCATTCATCCATATTTATGTAGTAAGTCAATTTATATTTGGTCTTAACAAAAGCTTGGTCGATTATCGAGTGCCATGATAAATTTTCACCTAAGCCGCCGATGATCATTTGCCCCGTTGGACCGTGCAGGCAGATCACCCGGCCTGTCTCCCTCCATCCAGCGATTGTCTGAAATGCGAAGGCAACCTTTTTCTCCACAGGACTGTTTGCATGCAAATAATCCTGCATTTCAAAGGGACTTGCATTATTCCCCATGATCACTACATGTCTGCTATGATTTTCTGCTAGAACGGGTAGAACAGCCTGAAAATCCGGATATTTCATGACTACAAAAATAAGGTCATAAACATCCTCTGGCTTCAGTTCACGGATTACGTTTACTTTAGCAACTGTAGTACGGAGTTGGAAATAATGCCGAATCACGTTACCGTTTTTTTGCAGCTCATCCGCACGTCGTCCTCTGGCCAGTATCGTTACGTTGTTTCCTCCACGCACCAGCTCATGGGCTAAATAACTTCCGAAGACTCCCGCACCGTAGACCAATATGTTCATAGGGTATACCTCCATAATATTTTTTTATGTTAGTTATTGAATCGAGCTTTATCCAAGCTCATCAGCACTATTAAGATGACTCGCGCCCAAACTTGATCTGTTTTCATGAAATAAGTTCGCCTCTCTTTGTAACAGGAACGAATGCAGAGTCAAAGTTTTTAAATTTTTACGTGTAAATTTAAAAACTATACAATTGATACTATCCCCATCCCAATCTAGCTGTCAACAAGTTTTTAAATATTGATCACATTATTTAAAAATATATTGAATCATGATATATTATTCCTTAATGAAAAGTGGGATGTGGGTGAAAAGTTATGAACAAATTTGAAATTAGAACACAGAAAAAGAAGGATGCGATCGTAAATGCAGCCTTAAAGCTTTTTAAAGAAAAAGGCTTTATCCACGTCAGTATAAAAGACATTGCCACTGAATCCGGGGTATCGTTTGTATCGCTGTATAACTATTTCGGCAGCAAAGAAGGGGTAGTCAAGGAATGTGCGAACGTACTGATGCAAAGTACCGTTCGTATGGCAAAGGAGCTCATAAACCAAAACATCGATTTTAAAGATAAGCTTCTTCGAGCTTTGGAGATCTGTGCCGATCAAGACTATCAACTGCTTTGTTCTCCGGGGGGGGTAGAGGATCATATATTATCGAGCCTATACAGTGAAAGCACAAATAAGATCAGAATTGAGATCATACAGGAGTTTATTGAGCTTGGGAAAAAGGAAGGAGCTATTGATTCTTCTGTTACTCTGGAGACCACATTGGAATTATTAATTGCAGTTGGGACCTTACAATCATCTTGGGCAAGAAGGGGAGATTGTAAAAATAAAATGGCTGAACTTAACCGACTACTCTTATTCGGATTAATAGGACGATAATAAGATTGTTTTAATTAATAAAACGGCAGCCTGAGACATTATTTCTCGCACATGGCTGCCGTTGGATTATTTGATGTTTTCTTTTATTTCCTTCATTATTTAGTGGGTCTATAGGTCCACCGCTTCATATACATCATCTCTGCCTTCGGGTCTGTCATATGAATAATCGTCTTGAAGCGCTGCAAATCCAAAAGATGAACATTGTAGACCATAGCTTTTTCAGTTTTTTCACTGACCGGCTCCATGTTAATTTTGCCCTTTATCTGAACAGGACTTCCCACAGAAATACGTTGTATACGTAGCCTGCGATATATGGCATCCTCGACGGTTTGCTGTTTCTTACTGACAACACAAACCGTGTATGTCAGACCGGTAAACATCAGCCGGGTCGTTTCATAGGCGGCGAGGCAGGATAAAGCTGAATAGAGAGTTGGCTCCCAGCCCAGCACAAAGCCAGCCGTAATTAGCAGCAGACCATTACACAGCATAACAATCTGTATTAATGGAATTTTCCGGTGTGTTAGCAACAAAGTGGATGGACGGCCATCGTCAGACACGTTAAGTCCTAGTGAATCCAGCAGCCCACCGTGACGGGCTGCCAGCCCTGCGCCAAGCCCGATACAGATTCCGCCTCCCAAAGCACATACAACCGGATGGCCGCTCACTGCTGGAAAAGGCGAGAGAATGATGGCTGAGCCTGAAAGGGCGAACAAGCCGGGAAGAGCTCGATACATCATGGGTTTGTGAGTAGACAGAGAATACAGCAGCATGAGTGGCAAGTTCAAAACGAATAGCAGTAACCCAAAATGCTCCTGGGTATAAATCGACATGAGTCTGGAGATTCCCGTGACGCCTCCAGCTATCATATCGTGCGGATGTAAAAACAATTCCAGACCGACGGATGCCGTAATTCCACCAATCACCGTATAAAAGACAGGGAACCTGCTCGCATCTCCTGAAGCGGGCTTTACAAGCCACCTCATAGAGCTTCGGCATGTTTTACAGCGTGCGGCATAGCCTTCCCTCCTATGGATTGTCGTATCCAGCTTTTTCAGTTATGCCGAGTTACTTTCTTCCTTTCGTAGGCGGGGGTCCTTGAACTTGAATAGTTTGTTTAACATATTAAAAATAGGTTTTGACTGCTTTGTCAGAAGTGGTCCAAGAATCGCCAGTATGAGTACATAGATGGCTGCAAAGGGTTGAACAATATCAAGCAAACCGCCTTCTTTACCCAAGTTGGCCATGATAATCGAAAATTCACCCCGTGCCACAATGGTCAGGCCGATATTTGCTGACGCTTTGGGAGATAAGGAGGCCGTACGCCCAGCCAGCATTCCTGCCCAAATGTTACCAAACAACGTGAGGACGACTGCTGCCAGCGCAAGCCATATCGCGTTTCCTCCCAGGGACAGTGGATCGATGGATAGTCCAAAGCTGAAGAAAAACAGGGCACCAAAGAAATCGCGGAAAGGAACAATTAAATGCTCGATTCGTTTGGCATGTTCCGTTTCGGCCAGTACCAGACCGACCAGCAGGGCGCCGATAGCTTCCGCCACATGAATCGTTTCCGAAAAACCAGCCACCAGAAACAGAGAGCCAAAAACAACAAGTCCGAATACCTCATTGGAGCGAATACGGAGAATCCGATTTAACAGAGGGACGGCCTTACGGCCGATAATAATGACTGCAAGCATAAAGCCAAACGCGATTAGCGCTGATAGCAGCACACCCCCGAGCGAGGATGAATCACTAAGAACCAATCCGGAGAGGATGGAGATGTATACGGCGAGGAAAACATCCTCGAACATAATAATGCCCAAAATCATTTCAGTTTCAGCATTGGCAGTCCGCTTGAGATCTACCAGCACCTTTGCAGCAATAGCACTGGATGATATTGTAGTAATTCCGGCGATAACCAGTGTCTCTGCTATAGGAAAGCCGCTCAGGAAGCCAAGAGCCAGCCCCAGTGTAAAATTGATGCCAATATAAATGGTGCCGCCCACGGCAATGGAACGGCCTGATTTAATTAACCGACCTACTGAGAACTCCAAACCCAAGTAGAAGAGAAGAAACAGCACTCCGATTCTTCCCAAAAAATCAATAAATGGTGCGCTTTCGATAAAGCGAAAATCAAAATGCCATAGCTCCATCGCATGCGGTCCAACTGCCATTCCGATCAGGATATAAAAAGGGATGACCGAGAAGCGCAGTTTGGAGGAAATAAGTCCGGCTGCAGCGATGAGAGCAATAGCCAATCCAACCTCAAATACCAGATGATCCATCCAATCACCCGCTTCCGTTCATAAGGATTTGTTTAAAGCGTTTTTGCTGATCGCGTTCCCCAACAACGACTACAGTGGCATCATCGTTAATAATCACTTCAGGACCAGGATTTACATATTTCATTCCCTTTTTCTCCACAATGGCAATAACAGTGGCTCCCGAATTTTGCCTTACATCCAGCTCGCCGATGGATTTGCCGACACTTGCATAGTGGGATTCTACTCTATACCATTCGATAATAAAATCGTCAAACGTCATTTCTACACTTTCAAGCTGTTTGGGCTTATATGTCATACCACCTATGATGGAGGCTACCAATCGCGCTTCCTGATCATTCAGGGTTGTCATAGAAATACTTTGTTCCAGATCCTCGTAATCAAAGTGATATAACTCGCGCCTGCCATCATCATGAATAATAATGACAATTCGATCGCCACTCTCTGCATCTATTCGATACTTAATCCCGATTCCTGGCAAAATAGACTCTCGAATATCCATTTGTAAAGCCTCCTGTACGATACGTTATTTAAATGAATGGTATGGGAAATAAATCACATACTTTGGGAGTGACATGAAAACTTTCTTTTTATATTAAATTTTATGAATTAACATAAAAAACCTAATAAATACACTTTACGTAGTACACTTATTGGGAAAGGTTAACAAATAGACATGCAAATGTGGTGATATGCATGTAAAGGGAGGTTAAGCCACATAACTAGAGGTGAATTTGATGGGGAACAAGTATAATTGCTTTTTTAGTTTGCAAATGACAGGAATAAAAGGCAGACGTAGTTTAGGGATGCTCAATAGCAGCACAAGCGCTATCAAAATGACAAAGGGAAGTGATTTGGCCGCAGCGATCACCAGATGAAGTAAAGGGGAGGATTTGCGTATAGCTGGTTTGGAATGGTGCTCCAGACCGTGAGAGTCTGTTTCTAACGAGGAAACATCAGCATGAGGCAGAAGAGAAGATCCCGCAGTAAACTGAAGGGATTGAGTGGTGTCTTCCGCATGAAACGTCACAGGAAGGGACAAAATCTGAACGAGGCTCAATATGACGATCATAAGTGTACGCAGCATGTTCAGCATCGTTGACATCTTATCTCCTCCCTCTTGTGAAAAATTCATATTACTATAACCTTAACATACCCCACCCTAAATATTCAAACGTCTTTCGGTTTTTTCCTATATCACAGTAATTGTTTATAACACGCCAACCGGCTTTTTGAAACCTGATCATCCTCTTTTGAATATGTCTTTCTGTTTCCAGTCGTTCACTTCGTATAACCCTTCAGAGGCCGCCATATACTGAAAGCAGTGATCGAAAGGAGTGAGCCAATGGAACTGTTTACAGTGTGGACCAATACAGACGGAGATCAGGAAACCGACCGGTTTTACGAAGTGGTCAAAAGTAGAACAAAGGGACTACATATGTCACGGCGCGGATTTCGATTCACTTTCAGACAGCTGGACAACAAAGTGGCATGGACCTGCAAGGGCACAGAAAGCAATTCGGCGTTTGAAAGCTTTCTTCCCTGTGTATACAGCATCATGTCTTCGGCAATAGCGGATTATATTATCGAAGTCAAGGAGTGGGGGATGCTCAATCTCATTCTCACCAAAGCCTGTTCGCTGCTGGAGAAAGAGGATACGGAGCAAATTCGCAGTATGATTCGTTCACTGTTAAACGATGATGGCCCGAGAGGCCGTTTGAAGCGTCATGGTAAGCTGACCACTCTCCTGGAGAAGGATTTTAAGGAGCTTCGTGTGATCAATTTGGAAGGACTGATTCAATTTAGGCTCCATGCGTATAAAAAAGAGCTTGAAGAAATCGTCGACTATGCCATGGAAGAATTCTGGGCAGATCGGCAATACGAAGAATTTATGGGGCTGCTTAAATATTTTGTTTTTTTTCAGGAAAGCAAAGTTCCGCTCGTACACGTACTTCACCAAGGCGGACATAATTTTACGATTCTGGATAGTGCCATGGTGCCCATACCGACTCCTGATGCAGATGACATCATTGTCGAGATGCCAGGCATTGAACTAGAAATGGAGGTCGAAGATCGAATCGTAAGCACCCTTATTTCGATTTCTCCTGCTTCCATTATATTGCACACAGACGATGAGCACACCCCCATAGTGCGGACACTTCTGCACATTTTTGAAGATAAAGTGAAGCTGAGCAGACTATATCCAGGTCAGGATGTTCAAAAATAATAATCTTTTCGTATAAACCAATGGATTTCTGGAAAGCCTTTGCCTCAAGGGGAGGTTTTTTATGAGATCCATGTTGGTATGGAAACGGATTTTGGGAACCGTGTTAATTGCAACCTGTCTGGTATTGCCCGGCAATGAAGTTTACGGTCACAAAGAACCGGTCCAGCATAAAAAATGGCAGTCCACACCTGTTTTGGCTCCACGCGAAGAGCAGGTTATTACGACCATGACGGTCACGGCAACAGGATATACAGCAGGCTATGAATCGACTGGCAAACGGCCAAGTCATCCCGGTTACGGTATTACGTATTCCGGTGTAAAAGTGCGTCGTGACAAGAACACACTGTCTACGATTGCGGCTGATCCCAAAACGTTTCCTTTGGGAAGCATATTGTACATTCCAGGTTATGGATACGGGATTGTAGCAGATACAGGTTCTGCAATTAAGGGTAATAAAATTGACTTGTATTTTAAAACAACCCGGCAGGTGTATTCTGAATGGGGCAAGAAAGATGTGGATGTTCAAATTATAAAAAAAGGGAACGGAAAATGTACGGAAAAGATGGTAAAATCGCTCCAAAAAGCGATAGAAACGCATAAAACCATTCCGACTGCGACACTGGATGCTTCCATATAATCCTTGAATATTGTTTTTTCCAACATCACATACTATGTTATGGGATGAGCTTATCCCGCAAAACATACTGGGAGGTTGAGAATTATGCCAAATCAAGGCGGAAGTTCTTTCACGAACAAAGGCTTCAAGGCAAGCGCAGGAAATCAGTTCAAAGCGGAATTTGCACAAGACAATACGGTAGGTGTCGTTTCACAAAAGGTAAAGCAGTCTGAACAAAATAAAATTCAAGACAACTTTCAGACACCAAATGAGAAGTATGATGAAGAATTTGCAACAGAACAAGGCGGTACAGGTGCTGTAGCTCAAAAAGTTCAAAACTCCAGTCGCAACAAAATTCAAAACAATGCTCAAACACCGAACGAAAAGTTCGACGAAAACTTTAACACGAAATAAAAAAGCATATACAATTGATAATGCTCCGGATTATATCCGGGGCATTTCGTTTTAAGTGAAAGTGATTAGGTACAATAGGTCTAAGGTTTTATCTCCTTTTTAATTGTTTTTAAGGTGGAATTAAGGTTTAAAGTGCAAAATAAAGTCAGTTAAACAACACCACCTTGAAGCATAGGGTTTGGGAGGAGATATACAATGGACGAATTTAAAAATAATAACTCCGGACGCCGGAATGACAACGATCAAGTTGATACCGATAACGCAACTCGGCAAAACGATTCGAACGGTTCCTCATATTATTATTCTTACGGCCCTTTTTCTTCAGTTCAATCGGACGGACAACGTAAGGAAGGGCAGTCGGTGGAAAAGGATGTTGAGATTACGCCACCACAGGCAGTGAGACCTCTTCCTCCCTCATACCATCGCGCTATGCCTGAGCAACAGGATGGTTCGGGGCGGAATGGCGGCAACTGGCAATTCAAACCGAATAAGCCCAAGTCGCAAGTGAAAACAATTTTCTTATCTTTTTTGGCCGGGATGCTGGTCATTACGGTATTGATGTATACAGCTGACCGAACAAATATGTTCACACCCGAGACGGCGTTGACTTCGGCGGCAGCTGAAAGCGGAGAAACGACTAATTCAGGAACAACCAGCTCGACTCCAAGCGCAGTTCCGGCTGTGATGCCTTCAGGTACCGCTGATGTTCAATCTGTTGTGGCCAAGGCTGGACCGGCAGTCGTCAAAATCGAAACGCTTGCCAAACAAACCAGTGGCAGCAGTGGCAGACAAAGCAGCCCTTATTACAATGACCCGCTGTATCAATACTTTTTCGGTAATCAGTATGGTGATAGTGGCAGCAGCGGTAACAGTAATGAAAATGAAGGTAGCAACAGCGGGCAGCTGACTCCGCTTGGTATTGGTTCCGGTTTTATTTTTGATAAATCGGGTTACGTCCTAACCAACAACCATGTTGTTGAAGGCGCGAGTGTGGTTCAGGTTACAGTAGAGGGAACTAATAAGCCTTATGAAGCCAAAGTCTTGGGCAAAAATGCTGATCTTGATTTGGCGGTACTTAAAATTGAAGGCAAAAACAACTTTCCGACAGTAACTTTGGGTGACTCCGATAACGCTAAAGTCGGCGAGTGGATGGTCGCAATCGGCAACCCTGAAGGCTTTGAACATTCGGTGACAGCCGGGGTGCTAAGTGCGAAAGAACGTACGATCACCATTAATAGTGAATCGACTGGAAAACCGACGCAATACAAGCATCTCATTCAGACGGATGCGTCCATTAACCCTGGTAACTCTGGCGGACCGCTGTTAAATCTGCAAGGGCAGGTTATCGGTATGAACGTAGCTGTTAGTGCAGACGCACAGGGAATCGGATTTGCGATTCCGTCCAATACGATTTTGGAAGTCGTCGATAAGCTGAAAAATAACCAGCCTATCCCGAAAGAACCTGTACCTTTCATTGGTGCAAGTCTGTTAAATTTGAGTCCTGAAGTAGCCAAAGAACTGGGTACATCCCTGACCGAAGGCTCGGTTGTACGGGATATTATATACAAATCACCAGCTTATCAGGCCGATCTGCGTCCTTACGATGTGATTATCGGAGCGAATGGCACGCCTTATAGCACATCACAAGAGCTGATCCAGTTCATTCAAAAACAAAAAGTGGGTACAGCACTGACACTTAACATCGAACGAGCCGGACAGAAAAAAGATGTTCAGCTGAAAATTGGCAACAAAAATGACTTTAGCTCGACGCTTCAGCAATAAGCTGATAACCCTACAACAATGAACATGTGCACGCAAGAAACGGAAGGAAGATCCCTTCCGTTTCTTGCTGTATGAAGCAGCCAGATGCTACACGCGTCTACTCCTGCTACAATAGAAGGAAAAGAAGAGATAAAGGAGTTCGATCGTGTATGCGTTCTACTATTCTAATCATTGATGACGATGAAAAAATTGTTTCCATGCTGCGCAGAGGGCTGGCATTTGAAGGCTATGAAGTGCTGACAGCCGCCAATGGAGCAGAGGGATTAAATAAAATGCTGACAGCTGAGCCTGATGTGGTCGTGCTGGATGTAATGATGCCGCAGGTCGATGGTTTTGAGGTATGCCGTCGTATGCGGGAGGGTGGAAGCACGGTACCTGTCCTGATGCTTACAGCCAAGGATGAGGTTGAGAATAGGGTTAAGGGCTTGGATCTAGGGGCCGATGATTATCTCGTCAAGCCGTTCGCTTTGGAGGAGCTGCTGGCACGAGTACGAGCGCTTTTGCGGCGTAAAACCGAACAACAGGACAATAACGGAAGTCGACTTACCTTCGAGGATTTACAACTGGATAACGAATCTCGTGAAGTGGTTCGTGGCGGTAAACGCTTGGAACTGACGGCCAAAGAATTTGAACTGCTCCATTTGTTCATGCAAAACCCGAAGCGTGTTCTCTCGCGTGATCTGATTATGGACAAAATTTGGGGCTATGACTATAGCGGAGAATCGAATGTGCTGGAAGTATATATTGCCATGCTACGACAAAAAACGGAGCAGGATGGCGGTAAACGACTCATTCGTACAATTCGGGGAGCTGGCTATATTTTAAGAGGTGATGTGTAATATGTCTATTCGGTGGCGGCTGACAGCCTGGTATTCGAGCATCTTGGCTATAGTACTAGTCATTTTTGGTCTGGTTACTTACGGACTAGTATATTACTACACATATAATGAAGTGAAAAGTCAGCTTATGACTCAGGCGCCACAGATTAACAAGCAATTACGCCTTATTATAAAAGGGGGATTGTTTGAAGTCCCCAACCTGGATTTGGGATTAGAGCAGGGACGTGGAATAGATGATTCACAGCTATATGTACAAATTTACAATTATACGTCTGGTGTAACGAAAACGACTCAAAATATGAAAGACCTCAATATCACCTTCCCTGTTCCCTCCACAGCGGCAGGAGCAGTTCAAAATGAGGGAATTCGACGTGTGAACGTAAATGGGGATTCCTTTATGATTATTCAACAGCCGATCAAATCCGAGGAGTTGGGCTTGGTGGTCGGGCTGCTACAGGTAGGACAATTCACGGGCTCTCAGGACCGACTCATGAACAGGTTACAAAATGTGCTTGTATACGGCTCGTTGTTTGCATTACTCGCTGCTGCGACTTCAGGTCTCTTTCTGGCTCGCAAGTCTATGAAGCCGCTGGTCAAGGTCATTGAGGGGGCCAATCAGATTCAATCCAGTAATGATTTGAGTGTGCGGATTGAATATGACGGACCACCAGATGAAATTGGTCAATTAATCGGGACGGTTAACAACATGCTGGGGCGCACAGAGGTGTTTTACAAGGAGCTGGAAGATGCGTACGGTGCACAGCGCCGTTTTGTGGCTGATGCTTCCCATGAGCTTCGTACGCCGCTAACGACGATCCGTGGCAACGTTGATTTTTTGCTCAAAATGTGGACTACCGAACCAGGAGAGCGACCGAATATGGATGAAGAGATGATTCGCGAGCTTTCTATGGAGGCATTAAATGACATGGCGGATGAAGGCAAACGGATGAGCCGTTTGGTGAGTGATATGTTGTCACTCGCGAGAGCGGACACAGGGAAAACGTTCGATAAGACTCCCGTTGCGCTGGAACCGCTTGTAAGTGAGGTTGCCCGTCGTGCTCAGTTTTTAGAGCGAACGGCCGAATGGAATGTGGGAGATTTTTCGTTGCTGAATGGTATTTATATGGATGGCAGCAAGGATTATTTGCAGCAAATGCTATTCATTTTCATTGATAATGCATTCAAATACACACCTGAGGGCACAGTCCGATTTGATGCCATTGTTTATCAAGGACAGGTGGGCCTACGGATCAGTGATACGGGCATTGGAATGGACAAGAGTGAGGTTCCCTTTATTTTTGACCGCTTTTACCGGGCAGATGAGTCACGCGGGGTGACAGAGGGAATTGGGTTGGGGCTATCTATTGCCAAGTGGATTATTGATGAACATCACGGGTCTGTGGAAGTGGTTACGCGCCAAGGAGAAGGAACGACATTTGTCATCTGGCTTCCGGTCAGCTTTTCCGCGCCTTTGGAATAGGCTATAATAGGAAGGCAACTACATCATAGAATTGGCCGGTAAAGGCTAGGATGCCCACAGCTACCGAGTTATTGGAGCTGTATACTGTGTCGAAGAAAGCGGGGGCTCATTTTGGAAGTACTCAGAATTTCGCCCCGGGGTTACTGCTACGGCGTAGTCGATGCCATGGTATTGGCTCGTCAGGCAGCCAGAAATCTGGACTTACCCCGGCCTATTTATATATTGGGCATGATTGTGCATAACAGTCATGTCACCAATTCCTTTGAAGACGAAGGGATTATTACACTGGACGGCCCGAACCGTATGGAGATTTTAAGCCAGGTAGAGAGCGGCACTGTTATCTTCACTGCTCATGGCGTATCACCAGAGGTTCGCAAGCTGGCACGAGACAAGGGGCTGACTACGGTAGACGCGACTTGCCCTGACGTCACAAAGACGCATGATCTGATTCGGGAGAAGTCTGCCGAAGGCTATCAGATTGTTTATATTGGCAAAAAGAATCATCCAGAGCCAGAGGGAGCTATTGGTATTGCTCCTGACCATGTTCATCTGATTGAAAAGGAAGAAGAGATCGACAGTCTTACGTTACCAGCTGGCAAAATCCTTATCACGAATCAGACGACCATGAGTCAATGGGACATCAAGCACATTATGAAGAAGCTGCTGGAGAAGTTCCCGGGTGCTGAGATACACAATGAAATCTGTTTGGCGACACAGGTACGTCAGGAAGCGGTAGCTGAGCAGGCTGGACAGGCGGATCTGGTGATCGTTGTCGGTGATCCGCGCAGTAACAATTCAAACCGATTAGCTCAGGTTTCGGAGGAAATTGCTGGTACAACAGCTTATCGTATTTCTGATGTAACCGAGCTGAAGAGGGAGTGGCTTGAGGGCGTAGCCAAAGTGGCTGTGACTTCTGGGGCTTCAACGCCGACACTGATTACCAAAGAGGTTATTACGTATTTGGAGCAGTATGATGCGGCTAACCCGGACACGTGGGAGATTCAGCGAACCATAGATATGAAAAAACTGCTGCCTCCTGTACGAGAGAAGTCAAAAACAACGAAATAGTATGTGATTGATTACAGCCGTTATTCGGATATAACCATCCGGATAGCGGCTTTTCAAATTGTTTTATTTATAGATATTATTCGGTAAGCTTCACTAAGTTAGAATATTGAATAATTCGGGATAATTAAACCTTGACGAGTATAGCTAAAACAGGTATAGTTGCTTTAACGAATAAAAGCTTAAAAGCGAACAAGCGTCTAAGTGTCATAATATCAACCTATAAGTTGGTTTATAAAATATGTTTCATAGAGAGGAAGAAAAAAATGATCGTTATCGCTGGTGTTCAAACACCTGAAGAGCATATTCAAGCCATTGTTGAAGTTATTGAGAAAGAAGGATTGCAGGCTCATGTATCAAGGGGATCGGATCGCACGATCATCGGACTGATCGGTAGCGTAGAGCCCAAGCTGGCTGAACATCTGCGTCAAATGAAAGGCGTAGAAAATGTGGTTAAAATATCGAAGTCCTATAAATTGGCCAGCCGTGATTTTCATCCGGAAAATACGGTTATCTCTATTAAAGGTGTAAATATCGGCGGGGGCGAGCTTGTCATTATGGGTGGACCATGTGCCGTTGAATCTGCTGCACAGATAGATGAAATTGCCGGATTGGTCAAAGCAGCAGGTGCGCAAGTTCTCCGTGGAGGTGCTTTTAAGCCGCGTACAGGGCCTTACAGCTTCCAGGGAACTGGTGTAGAAGGTTTGATCATGATGGCTGAGGCAGGCCAAAAGCACGACCTCCTGACCATTACAGAGGTTATGACACCTGAATACGTAGACATTTGTGCGGAATATGCCGATATCCTGCAAGTAGGTACACGTAATATGCAAAACTTCGATCTGCTGCGCAAGTTGGGTACTTGCGGCAAGCCAGTGTTGCTCAAACGCGGTTTTAGCTCGACTTATGACGAGTTCTTGAATGCTGCCGAGTACATCTTGGCAGGTGGAAATCCGAATGTTATGCTGTGTGAGCGCGGTATCCGCACATTTGAAACCTACACCAGAAATACACTCGATTTGTCTGCGATCCCTGTGTTGCAACAGTTGAGCCATTTGCCGGTTATTTCTGATCCTAGCCATGGCACGGGTAGACGTGAATTGGTTGTTCCTATGACGAAGGCTTCGGTCGCTGCCGGAGCGGACGGACTAATTATTGAAATGCATACAGATCCCGACAACTCGATGACGGGTGACGGCGTACAATCCCTGTTCCCAGATCAATTTTCAGATTTGCTGAAAGATTTGGAAATATTGGCTCCTGCTGTGGGGAAAACATTTCACACGCCTACTACCATTGCTTAAAGCCAATGTTTAACATTAATGCATAAAAGTTTTGCTGCAACGCAGTAATGAGATTTAAATTGCCTAAAAGCCCGATGTTTCGGGCTTTTTGTGCTATTCAAATGTTATCAAGGGCGTAAGCATATCTAACATTAGTTTAAAAAATACCTTACATAGCTATTGACCCGTGTCATGTTTGAGATTTATAATGACGACAGAAAAAAACATTCGATCATGAACATTTCAGGGTTGTATAAGACTTAATGTTCGGAAAAATTGGGAGGAAGAAGACATGTCCGTTGAAAACGTATTGAAAACAATTCAGGAAAATAATATTGAGTGGGTAGATTTTCGTTTTGTAGATTTGTCTGGTCGTGCTCACCATATTTCATTGCCAGCTTCCGAAGTAGATGCAGAAACATTTGTTAACGGTGTTGCTTTCGACGGTTCTTCCATTCCCGGCTATCGTGGCATCGAGGAATCCGACATGGTTATGCTGCCCGATCCAGAAGCGGTTTTTATCGACCCTTTCACTCAGCATCCTACACTGAATATTCTGTGTGACATTGCTACGCCAGATGGCGAAAAATACGACCGCGATCCTCGCGGCATTGCAAAAAAAGCGGAGGCATTTCTGCAATCCGCAGGAGTGGGTACAGCAGCATTTTTTGCACCTGAGTCCGAGTTTTTCATCTTTGATGATGTTCGCTACGAAAGCGGCATGAATAGCTCCTCCTTCTTCGTGGATTCCGAGGAAGCAGCTTGGAACACGAACCGTAAAGAAGAAGGCGGCAACCTGGGCTTTAAAGTGGGAGTGAAGGGCGGTTATGTACCTGTAGCGCCAGTAGACACCCAACAAGATATCCGTAGTGAAATGTGCCGTTTGCTTGAAGAAGCAGGTCTGAGAATTGAGCGCCATCACCATGAGGTAGCTACGGCAGGCCAAGCGGAAATCAACTTCCGTTTTGACACACTCAAGAAAACAGCAGATAACCTGCTCGTTTATAAATACATTGTACACAACACAGCTCGTCAATATGGTAAAGTGGCAACATTTATGCCGAAACCAATCTTCGGAGACAACGGAAGCGGTATGCACGTTCACCAATCCATTTTCGATGGAGACACTCCTTTGTTCTACGAAAAAGGTGCTTATGCTAATCTGAGCGAAATGGCTCTTCATTACATTGGCGGTATTCTGTACCATGCACCTGCGTTGATCGCTTTGACAAATCCAAGCACAAACTCGTTCAAACGTCTCGTTCCTGGCTACGAAGCACCAGTTAACCTGGTATTCTCCAAAGGTAACCGTTCTGCGGCTGTACGTATTCCAGTAGCGGCTGTTACTCCAAAAGGCTGTCGGATCGAGTTCCGTACACCAGACTCCACTGCTAACCCTTACCTTGCCTTCTCAGCGATGCTGATGGCGGGTCTGGATGGTATCAAGCGCAAATTGAACCCAATCGAATTGGGCTATGGTCCACTTGACACCAACATCTACGAACTGTCTGACGCTGAAAAAGGTAAAATCCGTAGCGTACCTGGTTCATTGGATGAGGCTCTGGACGCTCTGGAAGCTGACTACGAATTCTTGACTGAGGGCGGCGTATTTACGAAGGACTTTATTGATAACTATGTAGAGTTCAAACGTTCTGAAGCTAAATCGGTGAACATCCGTGTTCATCCACACGAATATAGCCTGTATTTTGACTGCTAATAAGTCGATAGCACAGCTGCTTTGAATAACAAGCATTAGCTTACGGGTAACAGTTGTTATTCAAGATAGGTCTCCGGTCTTATGCCGGGGACCTTTTAATATTAAAGTGAAAATCACAGAATAAAGATGTTAAATATGTTGACATTCACAACTTTGTCACATCATAAATGAAATTGAAAACATTTTTATACAAGTCTTGAACGCATTTATGAATACTGCTATCATAGCGATAATATCCACACCAGAGTAGAGAAGGGATGGGAATTTGTTGAGTAAGAGAGCCTACAATTTTAATGCAGGACCAGCGGCATTGCCGCTCAAAGTACTAGAACGTGTACAAGCTGAATTCGTAGATTTCCAGGGAACAGGGATGTCGATCATGGAAATGTCTCACCGTGGCGCTGTGTATGAATCTGTTCATAATGAGGCGCAGGAACGCCTGTTATCTCTGCTGGGCAATCCACAAGGCTACAAGGTGTTATTCCTACAAGGGGGCGCAAGTACGCAGTTTGCAATGCTGCCTTTAAATTTCTTGCGCGAAGGACAGACTGGGAGCTATGTAATGACAGGTAGCTGGTCGGACAAGGCATATAAAGAAGCCAAGCTACTGGGCAAGGCTCATATTGCTGCATCCTCCGCTGATGAGAAGTACATGCGTCTTCCGAATGTGGATTCCTTGGACTTGCCTGAGAATACTGCTTATGTGCATATGACGTCCAACGAAACGATTGAAGGTACACAATTTAAGCAATTCCCGGATACGGGTTCCGTACCCTTGATTGTGGACATGTCCAGTGATATTTTTTGCAAGCCTTTTGATGTTACTCAATTTGGATTGATTTATGCTGGCGCACAAAAAAATCTGGGACCTTCTGGTGTGACGGTCGTGATTGCCCGTGAAGAGTTGCTGACTTCCTCACCGGACAATATTCCTACGATGTTGCGTTATAGCACATATGAAAAAAATAACTCTCTCTACAATACTCCCCCATCCTTTGCCATATACATGGTGAATGAAGTGCTGAAATGGATTCAGGAAGAAGGCGGTTTGGAAGGCATTGAGCGTGTGAACCAGCAGAAAGCTGCTTTGCTATACGACCGTATTGACGGTAGCGAAGGCTTCTATCGTGGTTGTGTGGACAGCGCTGATCGCTCTATCATGAATGTAACCTTCCGCCTCGCAAACGAGGATCTGGAAAAACAATTTATTAAGGAATCCGAACAGGCCGGGTTCATCGGACTGAAGGGGCATCGCAGTGTAGGAGGGCTTCGCGCCTCGATCTACAATGCTGTTCCGCTGGAGAACTGTCAAGCATTAGCCGAGTTTATGGACGGATTCAAGCAACGTAACAGTTGATTACGCGGACATATATTTCGATACACGATATTTGAATCGAAAAAGTAAATGTAGAGCCTTCCCTGAATGTGTATAGGGGAAGGCTTTTAATGGTGTGGGTTGAAATTTTTGTCGTTTGATGTTCATATCTGTCTGATTTTGTTAAAATAAAAGAATGTGTATGTTTTCAATGTATACACTTTGGTTAAACTGTAGGTTATTTGTCTGATGAATTTAATGATGAAGGGAACGAAATGTGATGCCATTACATATTGTGCTTGTCGAGCCGGAAATCCCGGCTAACACAGGGAATATTGCCAGAACGTGTGCTGCAACCGGAACTCATCTGCATCTGGTGAAGCCACTGGGCTTCCGTACCGACGATGCCACGTTAAAACGGGCTGGGCTTGATTATTGGTATGCTGTCCACATTGAATATCACGAGTCTTTTGCTGAAGTGCAGGAGAAATATCAGGAAGGTCGCTTTTTTTATGCGACGACCAAAGCGAATCAGCGATATAGTGATATTGCATTTCAGGATGGAGACTTCTTGGTATTTGGTAAAGAGACGAAAGGTTTACCTCCAGAGCTGCTGGCTGCTAATCCAGATACATGTATCAAGATGCCTATGTCTGATAAAGTAAGATCTCTAAACTTGTCGAATTCTGCTGCGATTATTGTATATGAAGCGCTGAGACAAATGGATTTTCCAGGTTTATCATAAAGAACATCGAGTGAACAAGTATAAATGCGAATAAAGAACCAGGACCTTAGTTGGTAATAAAAGTTTCCCTATATTGCTCAAATCAATATGATAGTGGAACTTAAATAAAGGTTGTATGGTCAAAAATTTGCGAAATTTCTCAGCGAGGGCTAATGATAATTGGCTTTCCGGTCGATAAAAATATTATAGACATTCTGTACCATACTTTGATATGGTTCATGATTTTATGAAAAAATGTAATAAAATTTCCTGTGATCAGCAGGATTCGACAAAAAGACAGCGAATACTACATAAAGAATAGTGTCTTTGTACCTAGTTTTTCGCATGGTAAGAAATTTGTAAGTTATTACTCAATAGGAGAGGTGTACGATCACGATGAAACCTGCCGGTGTGGTACGTAAAGTTGATCAGCTGGGGAGAATAGTTTTGCCTAAGTCACTGCGTAAAAGATACCAAATGAATGAGGGAGATCCTGTCGAAATTTTGGTGCAGGGTGACCACATTATTTTGGAGCGTTATCGTCCAAAATGTGTATTCTGCGGGTCAGTAGAACAAGTGAACGATTTCAAAGACCGTTATATTTGTGCTCAATGCCTGACAGAAATGACACAGTATTCCTCCTAAATGAGGCAAAAGCATCACGACATTCGTTCGTGATGCTTTTTTTCGGATAGAGCCGTACGTCGGCAAGCATATTTAATTTGTTAGCAGACTACACATAGCTATTTATAGAACAAAAAATGAGTAGGGACTGGACGCAAATTACCATCTGACGGTTTGTTTACGACTCGACCGTTAAGTATAAGCGACGAGGAACCGCCTCCGTCCAAATTATAGGCATCTTGAACACCTAGATTGTACATTTTTCCTTGCAGTTCTTCGAGCGTCGCGCCCGAACCCCCGCTTTCATTGTAGCCGTCTACGACAATAATGAGCAACTGATCATCTTTATAGTTGCCAATGACCGTACGTGGGGCCCGCTTGGGGGAGACTTTCCATTTGTCAGGAATAGGCATTTTTTGTCCCCTTTGCAGCAGGACGGGAACGAAGGTAGCACCAAAGGCAGGCTTTAAGCTGTCAAGAGCACCTTGACTGTAAAATTTGCCACCGATAAGCTTGCCATCGTTACTCAGTCCGACGAAGGACAAATCCTTAAAACTGGACTGAAAGCCAGTAAGGTAGTGGCCGTTCAAGACAGTAGTGCTTAATGGATAGCGTTTGCCGTCTCCATCCGCAAAGCCGCCTGCATTGATGCCTGCAATAGCTCCGTGTCTCAAGACTGCACGCATGGTGGTTTCGGAGCCACCCAATTTGTCACTTCCCAAAGACATTTTCATAGCAGTAGGATCTTTAAGTTTGACCTTCATAGCGTAGCCATGATAAATTCCCGGGTTTACCTTAAATAATTCAATGGTAATCCGATTGCTATCTACCCGCTCATAGGGAACCCCCAGTTTGGCGGTGATGCGTCGATCATAGATGATCGCGGGCCGCTTGGACTGCGTAGAGGCAGTCACGACTAGCTGATTCATCGTTTGAGTCGTTTGCTTGTATAGCTCAGAAGTCCGGCGAATTGTAGACAAGGTGTATGTTGCCGTTTGCTTGGCTTCATCAAGCTGCTTCCCTACTGATTGCATTTGTAGAGTGACTTCAGCTTTTTGTAGACTCAAAGAAGTAGACCCAGGAAAGCTCAATGAGGGATGCACTAACAAAATATACCCCAACAAACCGATAAAAGGAGCAAGGGCCAACATAAAGAACCGGTTCACTTGTTTTGCGTCTACATTCATTTTAGCAAGTCCATTTTTTTCTGAAGTGTATTGAGTTGCTGTTTGACTTCATTTAATTGGGTATACAGTTTATTGCTGTTATCGGTCTTATTGTTTGCATTATCCTTCGTAAAGGTCAGTAGTTCATTGAAGGACTGGACTTTTCCCTGCAATCCGCTAACTTCCTTGGAAAGAGCAGTCAGTTGCTTTTCATAGTCAGATTTGAGTGCTTGAATCTGTTGGTCTGTATGGGTTTGCATCTCGTTTAGCATTTGCTGCTTCAAGTGATTGCTATACAGATAGGTTGCGAGAGCACCTAGTATAATAAGAATGAACCAAAATAGCAGAAAAGCCTTTACGGGTAACCCCTTTCTTGAATTGCTCCGCCGAGCTTCGGTAGGAGGACGTTCAGGTGAAGCTTGCATACGATTTTCAACTCCCGTGTAAAGTCAAATTTCCAGTCTTTATTTGCAGTACCAATTCTATCATGGGCCTATTTATTTCGCAAAAGCGAAATAGTCATATAAAAATATTGGAAAAAGAGATTGCATCGGAAGGAAGTCCTAGGATACAATTTCCTTAAACGTTTTTCGCTTCCTATACGTTCACATTCGCGCAATTTCTACATATGGAATCCTAAATTTTAGAATTATTTTCACTACTAACTATGTATTTTTTTGTAAACTCAGGAGGTTTAGATATGAGAAAAGTATGGCAGGTGGTCATCATAGATATCCATCCTACAAGTATGCTGGGAACAAAGCTTATTTTGGAAGACCAGCAGGATTTGCTTGTCAGAGGAATGTCTTCCTCCGGAACGGAAGGCTTGGAACTGGCTTGCTCCATTCGACCGGAAATCATTTTAATGGACTACAGGTTGCCTGAGGGAACGGCGGAACCATTTTTGACACAAATGCGGGCCTTGTCTCCGGACAGCCATATTGTTATTATGACGGATGAGGATAATATTACGTTGTTTCAGCAGCTAATTTCGCTTGGAGCAAATGGAATGCTATCCAAGCAGGCATCACCGAGCCAGTTGATCCATCTGATCAACGGTTTACGCGAAGGATTTGCTTCTTTACCAATGGACTGGATTCGGTGTGGAAACTGGCCCTTTATGCCGTTAATGGCATCCGAGCCTTTTGACGAATTGACACAAACCGAAGTGTTTATTATGGAACGTATTGTACAAGGTATTACATATGACAAAATTGCTATCGAGATCGAAGTTAGCCGGCGCTCCATTGATAATTATCTACGTAAAATTTATGCAAAATTAGGCGTGTCCAGCCGGGCGCAGGCGATTGAACGTTATGCCTTATATGCGCGTCAGATGAAGCAGCTATATGCCTGACGCGTCAGCCCGGAGATCATGACCTATTTTTCAGGAGAAGGAGGATGTTCATGCAATATTCCTTTGCTTCACGAACGGCTGCGATGTTGGCTTCTCCAGTGCGTCATATCCGGGAAAATGCGAGAAGACACTCCTTTATATCTCTGGCTGAAGAACTACCTGCACAAGAGCTGTTTCCGGTGAAGCTGCTGGAAGAAGCGGCCCATGATGTGTTTGGCTCCGGCCCTGACGCCCTCCAGTATGGTGAACCGGAGGGCTATTTCCCTTTGCGAGCATGGCTTGCAGGAGAGTGGGAACAGCGTAAAGGAGTAAGAGTACCACCAGGTCAAATCCTCCTCACGACAGGCAGTCAGCAGGCCATTGACCTGATCATAAGGCTGATGGTGGATGAGCGTGATCCGGTATTGGTCGAAAACCCTACGTCTCCTGGATGTTTACAAGTGCTATCTATGCAGGGTGCGCAAATCGTTCCTGTAGAATCAGATGGGGAAGGTGTCATTCCTGATAAGCTTGAAGCTTTAATGATCCGTTATCGACCCAAGCTTTTTTTTGCCACGCCGACGTTTACGAATCCGACGGGCTCCTTATGGAGCGCGGCTAGGCGGCAGGAAATTTTGGACCTGTGCAGGCATCATGAGGTGCTAGTAGTTGAGGATGATTCTTATGGTGAATTGCATTTCAAGCAAAAAAATGAGTTCCATGACAAGAGTCCGCATGGTCAGAGTCGAAAATTTGCAGAGACTTACCCCTCTCTATTTGCGCTGGATCATGCGGGTCAGGGCGGCCAAGTGCTCTATATCGGTTCGTTCAATAAAACAGTTGCTCCTGCGCTGAGAACGGGTTGGGCTGCTGGTCCTGCGCCGCTGATTGAAGGAATGTACGCTTTGAAGCAGCTGGCTGATATGCAATCCAGTACGATGAACCAACGGCTGCTGTTCCAATTGCTGACCAGCTCACGTTTTCAATGGCACGAGCACTTAGCGATGCTGAACAAAGAATATTCGACTCGACTTCAATTAATCTTGGAGCTGCTCAAGCGCCCGTTTTGGAAAGACGTGACGTATCATATTCCGTCCGGTGGCATGTATGTATGGGTGCAGTTGCCCGATGGGCTGGACAGCGCATTGCTGCTAAAGGCGGCGTTACCCAAAGGCGTAGCCTTTATGCCAGGGGCGCTATGTGCGGTTGGCAGTGAAGGCGCGTCCCATATTCGCCTCAATTTTAGCCATCCGGGCCGTGAGCAATTGCTTATGGGCATGAATCTGATCGGTGAGACGATTAGTGAATTTACTGCGCGGAGCTAGCAAAAACCATCGCCCCATGTCAGTCATCCTCCGCTTCCACAACAACGGTGGAGTAAGTGATTGGCGCTTCCGCAATCTGGAGCTGTCCACTGTCCTCGTCAAGCTCTGCGTCTATTTCAGCGGCCGTTTTAATGCCATGCTCTTGCAGTACTGCCGCATACTCGTTCAGGGCAGCTTCGCCAAACGGAGTCAGTCGATAGCGGCCGCGGGATACGCGCTCAAACCAGCCGTAGTAGTTGTGCTGAAGTACGGAAGCAGCTGTGCTGACGGCTGCTATGCGGGCGAGCTGAGCCGGGGCAGCTTCCCCCAAGCCCTGCAAGGCTGCGGCTACGCGCAGCGCTTTTTCCCGGTAGGCAGTGACCAGCTTGCGTCGGGTGCTGCCGCCGGTATTGTGGTCACCGCTGCGTGCGTGAAATTCCCGCAGCAGCTTTTCCTTGCGCGAGCCGTGGCGTACCGTTGCTGCATTGTGGACATTGTCGCTAGGCGCCGCAGGCTTACACAGTACCTCAACGAGCGGCGACTTAGTTTTGAAATGGGTGACGGTGAGCAAGCCAAGTCCCAACTGGCGGCACAGTCCGACCAGTTCGTTCCAGCGCTGATTCACGGCTCCTTTTTTTGCACGATTTCGTTCTACAGCTACATATACATTGCTGCTTAATTTCAAACGCTGCATGCCTTGCAGCACAAGCGCCAGGTTAAACGTCTTTTTGATCTCCACAATCAGTGGTGTCTGTTGCCCTGGCTTGATACCCACCAAATCGCAGTTACGCACCTCTCCTTTGACTTCATATCCCAAGTTCTCAAAAAAGGCTTTCACCGGAGCGTACAGCTCCGTCTCATGCCGAACCGCCATGACTTCTCCCGCTCCTTTATCCCATTATTCCGAGCTTATATTGTATCATAATGCGTCAGGTCCGCGTTGTTGTTGTATATTTTAGCACAGTGTATCCCTTGGTTTTTTCGAAAAAGCAGAGAGACCTGTCACAAAAAATAGGTCAATTCTGAAATCAATCTGCATAGGTATGTATTACACTTTTTTTAAGGGGATTGCATCATATCCTGAAAGGCGTGACGAGTGTAGCCATAATCATCAGGAGTGGAGGATAGTCATTACGCAGTCATGGGAGGAACCGAGCATGAATATTTTTGAACGCGTTGCGGAGTACCGGGCGGAAAACAACCGTCTGGCCTGGAGCGGCACTTTTAGAGAGTATATTGAGATACTCAAGAAAGACCCGACGCCGGCGATGACAGCTCATGCACGGGTTTACAAGATGATTGAATCTTTTGGTGTAGAAGAGGTTGGGGGACATAAGCGATACAAATTTTTTGAGCAGGAGATCTTTGGACTGGATCGAGCGCTGGAAAAGTTGGTGGAGGAATATTTCCATTCCTCAGCCAGGCGGCTCGATGTTCGCAAGCGTATCCTTCTTTTGATGGGACCCGTCAGTGGGGGGAAATCGACACTGGTCACGTTGCTAAAACGTGGTCTGGAGAAATTTTCAAGAACGGATCAGGGAGCCGTCTACGCGATTGAAGGCTGCCCCATGCACGAGGACCCGCTTCATCTGATTCCCCATGAGCTACGTCCCGATTTTGAAAAGGAGCTGGGTGTACGGATTGAAGGTAATCTCTGCCCATCCTGCCAGATGAGATTGCGCACGGAATTTGATGGTGATATTGAAAAGGTCCGCGTGGAGCGGGTATTTATATCAGAAGAAAACCGGATTGGTATTGGTACGTTCAGCCCTTCTGATCCGAAGTCACAGGATATTGCTGATTTGACGGGCAGCATCGACTTTTCCACGATTACAGAGTATGGTTCGGAATCCGATCCGCGTGCGTATCGGTTTGACGGAGAATTGAACAAAGCAAATCGTGGACTGATGGAGTTTCAGGAAATGCTGAAATGCGATGAGAAGTTTTTGTGGAATTTGCTTTCTCTGACCCAAGAGGGAAATTTTAAGGCTGGGCGGTTTGCGCTCATCAGTGCAGATGAATTGATCGTGGCTCACACCAATGAATCCGAGTATAAAAGCTTTATTGCAAACAAAAAGAACGAGGCGTTGCAATCCCGGATGATTGTAATGCCGATTCCTTATAACCTGAAAGTATCTGAGGAAGAAAAGATTTACGCCAAGCTCATTGATCAAAGTGATATGAGACATATCCACATTGCGCCTCATGCGCTGCGAACGGCTGCCATTTTCTCAGTGCTTACCCGCTTGAAGGAGACGAAGAAACAGGGGATGGATCTGGTCAAAAAGATGCGCATGTATGACGGTGAAGAGGTCGAAGGATACAAGGAAGCCGATCTGAAAGAAATGCAAAGTGAGTTTCTGGAGGAAGGCATGTCCGGGGTAGATCCGCGGTACGTCATTAATCGTATTTCTAGTGCATTGATTAAGCAAAATGTGGAATCCATCAGTGCCCTGGACATTTTACGAGCAATTAAGGATGGTCTGGATCAACATGCCTCCATCACAAAGGAAGAACGGGAGCGCTATCTGAATTTCATTTCCGTGGCTCGTAAGGAATATGACGAATTGGCGAAAAAAGAAGTGCAGAAGGCCTTTGTGTACTCTTTCGAGGAATCAGCGAAGACGCTGTTTGACAACTATTTGGATAACATCGAAGCTTTTTGCAATTGGGCGAAAATTCGCGATCCGCTCACAGATGAGGAACTCGACCCGGATGAGCGGCTCATGCGCTCTATTGAGGAGCAAATCGGGGTATCCGAAAATGCGAAAAAAGCGTTCCGTGAAGAAATATTAATCCGTATTTCCGCGTATTCTCGCAAGGGACGGAAGTTTGAGTATCATCATCATGATCGGCTGCGAGAAGCCATTGAGAAGAAGCTGTTCGCCGATTTGAAGGATATTGTGAAGATTACGACTTCGACCAAAACGCCTGACGCTAATCAGCTCAAACGGATGAATGAGGTGATTAAGCGACTGATTGAGGAGCATGGCTACACAGGAGCCAGCGCCAACGATCTGTTGAGGTATGTAGGTAGCCTCCTGAATCGGTAAGACGAAATAATAAACAAGTACAGTATGGTGAAACCATGGGTTGATCTGGATGGTGCCACACGGTTGTGAGGTATCCAATGAACGTGTTTCGTAGAGGGGATTCGGCAAGCACAGGGAATTTCAGGTGCTGCCGGATTCTTTTTTTGTATAATCGAGAAGTTGATTTTATATATTTTTTTCTGAAATTGCTATGAAAAAAATCATAATCAATCTTCTGCTTTTTTAACATTTTCTAAAAAGTTGCCGATAAATATGGTAATGTAAAATCTATGTAAACTATTATTATTTGGAGGAACTTATGATTCATGTCGCGGAGAGTAGATTAAAACAGATACAATATATTGGTATTACTGATGATGATTTGGCTTTATTGCATCATTATCAGGGACTATTCCAATCTATTGTGAATGAGGTGGTCGATCGGTTTTATGAGCATGTAGAAAAGGTTCCGCATCTCATGTCGATTATTTCCAAATGGTCGAATATTGAGCGACTAAAACAAACACAACGTGAATACTGGCTTTCTCTCGCAGATGGAAAAATAGATGATCAGTTTATCGAACACCGTCTTTTTGTGGGGCAGGTACATTCCCGAATCGGATTGTCTTCTGATTATTATTTGGGCACGTACATTGCTTATCTTGATATTGCAGTCGACATTTTAAAGCGTTCGGGGATAGAGGACTGGTTTTCTATTGTGCATGCTCTTTCCAAAATGTTCAACCTGGATTCCCAGCTTGTACTGGAAGCTTATCAGGAAAAGGAAAAGGAACAAATCAACGAGCTGGCCGACGAACAAACGCAGATGCTGACCGTTGTGTCCCGAATTGCGCAAAATTTGACCGGGATGATTGCTGAGCTTAGGGAAAATACGGATAATATCGCGGAGAGTGCCTGCAACACTGCTTCTTCTCAGGAACATACAGAGGAATTGGTACAGCATTTGAGTGACGAGATCAAGCATATTGAGCAGATGAGTGGTACGATCCGGGAACTGTCCAATCAGACTCATCTGCTGGGACTGAATGCGGCGATTGAGGCTGCCCATGCGCAGGAAGCAGGGCGCGGGTTTCAAATTGTGGCACAGGAGGTGCGAAAGCTTGCATCGAATTCAAAGCAAGCACAGGAGCAAATTCAGCGCAAGGTGCTGGATATTGCCCGTATGCTTGACAGTGTGCAATCCGAAACAGCTGCCACAACAGCCAGTGCTCGGCAACAGGCCTCCAGCTCAGAGGAATTGGCTTCGTTTACAAAGCTGATCGAAAACATGGTGAAGGAATTGGAAATGCTGCAGCACTCCTCGGAAATGCTAAAGGTGTAAGATATGGCTTGAAGGCTATCCTTACGTTGGAGGCTTCACTATTGTAACGATTCAGTCATAGACTTTTTCCATTCTATATGATCCGCAAGTACTCTTTTCCATAACTCGTCCCGTTCCTGGCGACTGTAGTTAACGAGCGGCTCGCCAAATACATCTGCCAACACTTCCAGCCACTGCGACTTCTTATCCAGCTCTATTTTTTCCAAACCGTTTAGCCCGCGTTTTTTCCAAATACATCCTCTGAGTTCATTCGCCTCTAATGCTTGCCTTTGCCGAATCAGAAACAGGTTAAACCATGGAGATTCCGGTGAGCGGCTATAGAAATGATGTTTCGGCATAAATTCTTCCAAATCCTGAACAACCGCAGGAGCAAAATCAACGCCAACAAATGAAGCAAGCGAGTCATGCTCTAAGCGCCAACCTTTTGTAACAACCCCGGATTCCATGACTTTATAATGAAGAGGGGCTTGTTCATAAGTCCCCATACGGAGTGGAAGAGGCTCATATGGCATATCGCCCAGCCCAACATCAACAATCCATACTTCATCTTCTTGCTGCTCATTTAGCAAGTTCACTGTTAGTCCAAGATGAAATGAATTAATGCGTGGTTCAGCTCCCAGAGGTTGTACCCCGGCACGATGCAGAGAAACTTTGTACCCTAGTGAATATAGTAGTGCACTAAAGGCACCATTCAGATGAAAACAATAACCACTTCTCCCATGTAGAATGAGTTGAACGGATTCTTGAAAACCAATGGCTGCCGGCTTCCTTGCAAAAATGTCCAATGTTTGCCATGAAAGATGTTTTACATGAGCCTTATGCAGCTCAACTAGATAGGAAAGGGTAGGAGACTGAATTTCGGGAATTCCGATTCTGTTTAAATAAGCTTTTATTTCTTCTTTTGTCATGGTGTACATGTACAATCACCTCTATTGTTAGTTTCCCAAATTCTCTTCTCGAAACCATTGAGCATTGAGTCTTAGCATCATTGTAGAAGGGGGGAGTGCTGTTTACAATGCTATAAATTTTTGGTTGTACCGGTACAGTCAGCAATTCGATTGGCTTTAGCGGCATGCGCTTTTCCTGTAGTTGGTTGTCAGAAAACAAAAAAACAGACCGTTTTATCGGGTCTGTTTTTTTGTTTAGTTCCAAGCTGACAGATTATAATAACGATCTAAGTTCACGTCGGTATTTGTTCAAATGCACGAACGACGGAATGACTCGCTTGGCAGAACGGAAGCCGCCTATTCTGATATTGCGGACCACATGATAGGGAGAGATCAATAGTGCGTGAAGCAGATGCAAATCATGGGTGCTCAATGGACGATATCGTTGATAGTAATCTATCGCGCGCAGCATCTTTGTCCCATTCCAAAGACAATTCCGATGAAGAAGATGGGAGAGATCTTTCATCCTTACATGTAGGGAGCAATTTTCAAAGTCGATCATATGGATTTTGAGCTGTTTGTCTTTAATCAGATTGGGATAATTATAGTCGCCGTGGATAAATGCTGCGGCTTTTTGCTCCTGAGCAATGGCTTCTCTAACTTTGGATTGCTGTAGGCGATTGGACACTTCTTCACAAAGAGCTACGAGATGTGCTGTGCCTCTGTATGGGATGAGGCGTTTTTTGTATCCAGCTATTTCATCGCTCAAGCCTTCATAACGGATTCTGGATGGCGGAGCTTCAGTGACAGGAAAGCCCACGGCACTGGAATGGAATTTGGCTAACGTAGCAATTCCCTTTTTGAAGTCTATTCTTTTTGTGAATTCTGGTCTGAGTCCATGAACCCAATTGGTTAATGTATACGAAACACCTTCATAGGTCATGTAAGCCATTTGTTGTACTGTTGGATAGACCTTTTGGCTGCGTGTAAACCCGCGCTCATCCAAGTAGGACAAGACACGTGTAATAAAACGGATCTCTTCTTCCGGGAATTTATAGGGTTTTAAGCAATAAGTCGTATTAGCGGTCTCAATCTTGTGAATGTCCTTCATTTGACGGCTACGCTGAATTTTGATTCCGTACATCTGCTCAACGTTCGATAAAATCGACATTTTGATCCTCACTTTCTTTTATACATGAGCCCACTCCTGCAAAATATGGATGATTTGTAATCGAAGAGGCCACGACTGATTCCAATTGTCCAGGATTTCGCGATCTCTTGAACGATTCGGGTGTCGGGAAGCATGCCAGGCTTCTCGTGGTAGTTTATATAAAGCTGTAACAATCTTCCGTTCAGTACGGCTTAGTGGTTTGCGTTTTTGGTATCCCTTCAGCAAGGATTGCACAAATTCAGGATTGAATTGAGTCGTATTCATAAGGGCCTTTGCCAAATCAGCATAGACTGAGCCGATCTTAACACGATCCCAATCAATGATTTTGAGATGACCGTCATCCGAAATAATGACATTCGGGGTAGTGATATCACTGTGTATCAAGGAGGGATGACGATGTTCCATCCGAAGCAGCCTTATAATGGATGTGTCCTGCAAATCCTTCCATGCTCGCCTGGATAAACGTTTGCAGTCTTCGCCGTGAGCATTGTACCAGTTTCGGTACGTTTTATCATCGCGACTGGTTTTTGTCATTTTTCTTTGAAAAAGACGATCTTGGTTTTTCCATATCCGCAATTGTTGAATGGTCGGAGGGGACTTTCCTTTATCCATCCGATGCAAGCCGGTGGAGGTGGCGTGAAGTGTGGCAAGTGCCCGCCCCAGTTTTTCAAAATCTTCAGCGGTCTCCAGTCCCCGTCCTTTGATCCACTGGCTTACATAAAATGGCGTTCCTTGATGTAGAGTCCATAACTTGCCGGAATGAGTGGGGAGCCATGCGGGCATGTAGGTATACTTTCTCTTTTTCAAAAGCCTTATATGGCGCGCAGCTTGTTCCATCTGTTGAATCGTATTTGAACGGACCATCTTTGTACGACTAAAGGGCTTTAATGCATAAGTTCCTTTTTTCGTTTTCACCTTGATCACTGCATTTTTTCGGTATAATGATGAGACTAAGCTTGATTTTAACGGGATCAGGCCGAAACGACGAGTGATTTTGCGAATCTGTGCTTTAGTATAGGATTTCGCCATAAGAACCTCACTTGACTTTGGATTGAAGAAAAAGGTAATCCTCTGTTAGTTATCAGTCTATTCATGAAGAAATAATAGGTGCAGTTTTATGGAGCCATCTTCGTTCTTTTCCTGTGTCACATTGGTCAAAAAAACGGAGCAGCGAAAGTTCGCTGCTCCGTTTTAATTAGCTCTACATTTAGTTACCCTGATTATGACCTGAGTGATTAATATTCGTTGTCATCATCATCTTCGTCTGTATCCACGATTGCGCCAGATGATGCATGGATTTCAAGCTCAACGGTTCCTTCGTTGGTGAGTACCTTTACCTCGTAGATGAACTGTCCATCTTCCTTATCCAATTTAGAAGACAAAAGGGTACTCCCGGGTACGTGCTTAAGCGCAATTTGTCCAGCCTGTTTTTCAGTCAGGGTGATGTCATTTGGCTTGTTAAGGGAGGACTCGTCATTCGAGTCATGATCAAGCTCAGAATGGGAACGGATGGTTTTCCCAGTATAAGCATCAACATCTATATCCCAATCTTTATCCCCTTGCTGGAGATCCACCTCATAGTAGACTTTTCCGTTCTTGCGCTCCAGTTCGACATCTTCAACTTGTGCATTATTCCCCACAGCCTTCTTGGCAATGTTGGCAGCGGCGGTCGCTCCAATAAGGCCCGTAGGTTTAGCGGCCCATACGGCATTCGCTGAGACACCCGTAACTGTAACTCCAAGCAGAACCGTGGCTGCCATAATTCCTAATGTATAGTTTTTTTTCATTACATCATTCCTCCTTGTGCTATAAGCATGAATACAGCTTATCTCTTGAACATGAGAGGAACATAATAGAATCATGAGAAAACCATGAGAAAACATGATCTGAGATGATCATCAAGTCGTCATGATTCGTTGTGCTCCTGTTTTTCTTTTTCCCACGTTATAGAGTCGATAGAGCCCGATACTGCATTGACCTGTACTACTGCTTCACGCCCATCTTTTACCTCAACCTCAACCAGATAGTAGAGGCCTTTGTCGTTGCGATGAAGCTCAATATCATCGGATGTTCCGTTAACTGCTTTGGCAGCAAGCTTGGCTGCTTCTTTCTCTGTAATAACGAGAGAAACCGGGTCAGGTTTATTAGCTGGATTCGATGTGTCTCTGGTTGGTGAGGTACCCGGCTTGTGATCTTGGGGCTCCTGCTTCGCATCTGTATAAGCCTGTGTCCGCTTAATGGAGTCGATGACACCGTCATAGGCATTGGCTTTTATATCGTACTTCCCTTTGGCGCGTTCCAGCCTGATCAGATAAAAATCACCCAAGCGTTGGGATTCGAGCACCTCGCCGGGATACTGATGCAAAACGGATTGGATGACGGCCTTTTCTTCCAATGGAGAAGCTGCTAACGACCGTGCCCAAGGCCACTGTAAAAGACAAATTGTAATCAATACAGCCGCCAGCGTACCCCCAATCATCCACACATAGATGGCTTTCATCGTTATTCCCTCCTTTGGCTTATTATTTTGGAACGGTAGGGAGGATGATCGTTGCAGTTGTTCCGCTCCCCTCTACACTTTCTAGCCCAATTTGAGCATGTATAGCTTGTGCAATTCCTGTAGCCAATGATAAGCCTAGCCCAGCCCCACCTTCCTGGCGGCTTCTGGCTTCATCCACACGATAGAAGCGGTCGAATACTTTAGATAACTTTTCTTTCGGGATTCCAATTCCTTGATCTGTGATTCTTATGCAGGGTTGAGCTGTACCGCCTATCGTATCAATCATCAGGTGTATCGGCTCGTCACTGTATTTGCGTGCATTATCCAAAAAGATAAATAGGAGCTGCTTCAACTTATTTTCATCGGTATAGCCAATGCAGTCTGTCTGTACATCCAGTTGAATTTGTCGGGCGAACGCATTTTCAAATGTAGCTTTTAATTCTGTCGCTATTCTGGTCAGGCGTACAGGCTCCAGCACGACATTCCATTGTTCTTCGTTTCTGGCCAACAGAAGAAGCTGCTCTGCCATGTCCTTCATTCGAATCGCCTCGGAATGGATCGCTTCAACGGATTCGGCGAAAATGTTGGGATGCTGCAACCCCCGCCGTTTGAGCAGGCTGGCATAACTTTCAATAATGGTGAGCGGTGTCTTCAATTCATGGGACGCGTTAGATACAAATTGTTCTTGCCGGACGAAATTCCGCTCCAGCAGTTCAATCATGTCATTAAACGTTTCACCCATTTCGACCAGTTCGTCGCGTGATGACGAATTGAGCGGAAGACGTTTAAATTTCCCGCTACGCTGAATCTCTTTCATCGTACTAATCATAGATGTGATTGGACGTGTGATCAGTCTGCCGAGCAGTCTTCCCGATACCACGACAGGAATGAGCGCAATTCCAGTGACAGCAACAAGTACGATTCTGAGTACCTGTAGCGTCTGCATCGTTGGTTGCAGACTTTCGATCACCTGGAGATTGACAACCTCACCATTGGTCCAAATCATGGGGACCGATACAAGAATGTAACGGTTGCTTTCATAGGTAATCATGCGAACCTGCCGTGTTTCATCAAAAACGCCCTTCATCAAGCTGAGAGACTGCTCGGAAGAAGAGGTGATAGGGGGAAGAAAATCGCCTTCCGGCCTCATCAGCCGAAGCATGCCATCCAGCGGTACATAGGCTCGGAGAAGGTCCTCTGCGGCTACGGATACCGAAGCGCGTTGAATGCCGCGAATTATGTTCTCTGCTGCGGCCTCTACCTGGTCTTTTCGACTGTCTATCGAAAGTTGGCTGAATAGGAAATAGATCGAAAAATTAATGGCTACAAGTAAGACCGCGAATAATAACGAGGTGTACGTATGGATTTTGTTTTGTAGCTTCATAAAGATTCCTTCAGTACATAACCAATTCCGCGTACAGTATGGATCAGCTCAGGGAGCTGGCGCGTAGGGTCGATTTTATTGCGCACGTAGCGAATATACACATCGACCACATTGGTATCGCCCATATAATCTATGCCCCATACATTCTCCAGTAATTGTTCACGGCTAAGTACCTGCCGCTGATGTCTGAGTAAATGAACGAGCAAGTCAAATTCTCGCGGTGTAAGCTCAATGTTGTGCTCTCCTCGAAGAACTTCACGAGTACCTTCATGGAGACGTAAATCCCCGGCACTAAGCCATTTATCTACCACATGTGGAGCCATATCTTTTGCTGCACCCACTCTGAGTGCGGCCCGTACACGTGCAAGCAGCTCTTCGATCACAAACGGTTTGGTAACATAATCATTGGCTCCCAAATCGAGTCCCTCGACCTTATCTGCAATGGAACTTTTAGCCGTCAGCAAAATGACAGGAACGTTCGCATCATGCTTACGAATCCTCCGAAGTAGCTCGATGCCATTGAGACCGGGAATCATAATATCCAGCAACACTAAATCCCAATTACCTTTGCAATACGTCTCCAGCCCATCAATTCCGTTTTTTTCTTTACATACTTGATAGCCTTCAAATTGAAGTTCGATCTCTAGAAGCCGGGCAATCTTTTCTTCGTCTTCTACGATCAAAATAGATTGTTTCATGATCATGCCCTCCTGTAGGCGAATAGCCGATACGGAAGTATTTTAGCATATACGGACAGGTAAGACACTTCAAAGCGCACGGCAGTGAGGGAAGAGATATTTATGATGTGTTATATTTCTTGACATTAAAAAGGGATAAAATGTAATAATAGCGCTATGATTTTGTTTTTTTATCCTTTATGCACAACAAACAAGCCTTTGTTTTGGTCAGGACGAACATTGTTTATGTGAGGAAAGTTGCAGTAACATAAGTTAAAACTATTCACCAGAACCGAAATAAGGGCAGACCGCGGGCTTGCCCTTTGTCGCCAGGAGCGTAAAATAAAATGAAGCGAAAGCAGGGATTCAAAATGCATAAGCTTGGGATGATTACGATTGGGCAAGCCCCACGGTCAGATGTTGCCCCTATCGTAGAAAGGACGTTGGAAGGACGGGCAGAGCTGGTACAGGCCGGTGCGCTGGATGGGCTCTCATTGGACTATATACAACAGCATCTATCACCGTCACCAGGAGAATATGTATTAACCTCGCGCTTGACGACCGGGGAGTCGGTGGTCATTTCACGCGAAAAAATCCAGCCACTGCTCCAAGACAAAATCACACGTTTGGAGGAGCAAGGCATACGTACTATTTTGCTACTCTGTACCGGTGTGTTTCCTGGATTGCATACCCGAAGCGCTTTTCTAATTGAGCCAGATCATGTGCTTCCCCCTGTACTAAAGGCCATATCCAGCGGAAGAAGACTGGGTCTCATTGGACCGCTCGAAGAACAGAAGAACAACCTCAAGCTTAAATTCAGTCCTTATGGTTTGAATCCAGAGTTTGCGGCGGCCTCGCCTTACAGTGGCAGTGAGGAAGAATTTTGCCGAGCAGCTGGACAGTTCAAGAATCAAGCCGATCTGATCGTGCTGGATTGCATGGGCTATACGGAAACGCATCGAGAGCTAGCGGCGCATTACTCAGGGATTCCCGTTGTATTGTCCAATGCCTTGATTGGCAAACTGGTATCGGAAATGGTGTAAGGAGCAAAAAATTGGAGGTAAGAACTATGAGTCAACAACGTATTGAAATCAGTAAAAATGTATTGCAAAAATGTTTGGGACTTACCGCTGGGGAGACGCTTCTGGTCGTAACCGACGATGATAAAAAAGAATTGGGCGAGTCCATATATGAAGCTGGCAAGGCACTGGGGGCAGAAGCAGCTATTTTGACGATGAAGGTTCGCTCCAAATCGGGCGAGGAGCCTCCGGCCCCTGTTGCCGAAGCCATGCTTCGCTCCAACGTTGTTGTATGTGTCACTCGGTATTCGCTGACACATACAAGTGCCCGCAAGCAAGCCGCAGCTGCTGGAGCACGCCTAGCGACCATGCCTGGCATGACAGACGATATGTTCATGAATGGAGCAATTGCTGCTGATTATCCGAAGGTCAAGGCGCTGACCGAAGAGGTGACCGCATTGCTGACTGCTGCCAAGCAGGTACGGATTGAAAAGGATGGATATAGCCTGAACTTTACCATAGAAGGGCGCAACGGTGTTCCCAGCACAGGTATGTATTTGAATCCTGGCGAATCGGGGAACCTGCCTTCCGGTGAAGCGTATATTGCTCCGCTGGAAGGAACGGCACAGGGTCAGATTGTGGTGGACGGTTCCGTCGCAGGAATCGGTGCCTTAAAAGAGCCGCTGCTGCTGACGGTGCAAAATGGCAGATTGATCGCCGCAGAAGGGGAAGCCGGACAGTCCCTGTTGGATATGCTCGGCGAAGGCGATGGTAGAATGCTGGCTGAATTTGGTATTGGAACGAATGATAAAGCCCGCATTACAGGTGTTGTGTTAGAAGACGAGAAAGTATATGGCACGATTCATGTCGCCTTTGGCAGCAATAATACCTTCGGGGGAACTGTCGCTGCGGGTGTACATATTGACGGAGTCGTACAAAAACCAGATGTATATCTGGATGATCGTCTGATTATGAAGGTTGGTCAGTTGCTAGAGAGATAAAGGGAGAAGGGAGGAAGTTATCATGCTTGGAATGATCAGAGTGCTTACCATGCAGGACAAAGTAGCTATCGACCTTCATGGCCGGGTCATTGAGCAGCGCTACGGATTGCCTGTCACCAGTGTATGTATCCCCGATCAGCCGAAAGGAATCTACGATGATATCACAGACCGGGAAGCGGTGCCTAAAATTGTGCTCGCGGCGCAACAACTCGTTGAACAAGGTTGTACGTCTATCGGTATTAGCTGCGCGGCTGATCCAGCGCTAGAGGAAACTCGTCAGGCTGTATCTGTACCTGTATACGGGGCGGGGTCCTGTGCGGCACTCTTGGCTCTGACATCGGCCAGCCGTGTAGGCGTGTTGACCATTTTGGAGGAGGCTCCGCCGCTGATTCGCCGCATTTTAGGCAGTTCCTATATCGGTACAGAGCGTCCCATAGGTGTGCAGACGACACTGGACTTGAACACTCCACAAGGTAAAGAGGCAGCTATGGCAGCAGCGTTGCGGCTTCAGGAAAAGGGGGCTGAGGTCATCGTACTTGCCTGCACAGGTTTTGTAACGATGAACTTTGCGCCAGAGCTGGAGCGTACACTAGGGATTCGGGCTATTGACCCGATTGTGGCGTTGGGTGCAGCCGTTTCGGTACGCTAGCAGCCACTTCGTGTGGGGAACAAGCAGGATAGTTCTTAAACCTCATTATAAATAGTTGAATATTAAAATAAACCGCCTTTTCCAGAAAAGGGCGGTTTATTAAGGTTCCATTGAGCTCCTAAAGATAGGAATAGGCTGGTGTGGATAGACTTGACCAAGCGGTAAAAGGTTTTGTTTTGTACACTTTTTTGGTACACTATCCTGAAAATTAGATGAGCTAAGGATTTTGCAAAATAAATAGCAGGGTGGTCTGTCTTTATGAAAATACCGGGTGTAACAGTTCAAGAGCTCTTGGCAATACCCGTGTTGAAGGAGGCGAAGGTATTAAGCGGAGAACAAGGGCTAAGCCGGGTTGTCCGGTTTATTGACATTATGGAAGTCCCTGACCTGAAAGGCTGGGTCCGGGAAGGTGTATTGTTGATGACAACGGCTTATTCGATCCGTCATGAGCCTGAGGTATTGTGTCAAATTATTCAATTACTGCATCAGGGCGGAGCGGCGGCGCTTGTGATCAAGCCTACCCGCTTTCTCACGGGAATTCCCCACAGTGCGCTGGAAGAAAGCAATGCCTGCGGCCTTCCTGTGATTGAGATTCCAGCTGATATTCCTTATACGGATATTACGCAGCGTGTCATGGATATGGTGTTGAACCGACAGGCAGAGCTGCTGCGACGTTCGGAAGAAATCTATCGAACGTTAACGACGATGGTGCTGGAAAACAGTGGCATACAGGCTGTAAGCGATAATATAGCAGAGCTTTTTAAAGCTCCGGTTGCTTTGATTGATAATGGAGGTCAAGCCATTGTCACTTCACCACAAGAATGGGATTGGACGATGGTACAAGATGCTCGTCATTTTCCCATTAGCGTGGATAAACGTACAGTTGCCAAGTTGGTCATTGCCCGCAATGAGCTGGATGATATGGAGCAGGTTGGTATTGAGCAGGCACGGCTGGTGATGGCGTTGGAATTAATGCGTGAAAAGGCGGTAGAAGATACGGAAAGCCGACTACGGGGGAACTTTATAGATGAGCTAATGACACCTCCGTTGCCGTTGCGGCATGAGGTTGAGCGGAGAGGTCGTCAATTGGGATTCAATCCGGAATATGACTGGGAGGTGGCTGTACTGGAAAGTGCTGCGGCTCCGCCAGAAGAGATTCTTTCTGGGCTACTGAGTATGGAATCGACCCGACGGCGTGTGGTGTCTCATATTGAGTTTCGTTCAAATCGGGCGATATTATTTCTGCCAACTCTTCAGCAGAATGATCACCAGAATGTACCTGGCTCTGATCAGGAAATGTCCTGGAGTGATACGCTGAAAAACTGGTCGACTGAAAAAGCCTGGGGTACCGCCGATTATTATTTAGGCATCGGAAGTGCCAAAAAGTTATGGGAGCTGCTGCAAAGCTACAATGAGGCACGTCGTGCCATTACTGTAGCTCAGCGACTGTATCCTGATAAACGTGTATGCAAATACAGCGATATAGAGATGCACTATATGCTTGGAGAAGCGATGGACAAAGAGGAATTTTCAAATTTATTTGAACGCAAGCTGGGGAGACTTCAGCAATATGATCGCTCACATGGCAGTGACTTACTCAAAACGTTATTTTATTATTTGGAAAACAGGGGCAGTCTGGTAGATACAGCCAATTATCTTTTTATACATCGTAACTCAGTAAAATACAGATTAGAACGGATACGCGACATGACAGATTTTGATCTTAACGATCCACGTGAGCAGTTTATATGTCATACATGTCTGATTCATTATTATTTGCGGGAACATAGGTAGCTGGAGCGGTTTTTTTATGCAGGGAGGGCAGGACATGGATAAAAAAATACTGATAGCGGACGATGAGGCGAGCATTCGAAATGCGCTGGCTTATGCATTAAAGCGAGAGGGTTTTTTGGTGGAAACGGCCGTTGACGGGGAGGACGCTTTGGAAAAAGTGCGTTTGTTCCATCCGGATGTGCTCATACTGGATGTGATGATGCCCAAACTGGGTGGATATGAGGTGTGCCGCCGTTTGGAAAGTCGGAAGGGCATCGGTATTTTACTGCTGACGGCCAAAAACGATATCGTTGATAAGGTACTCGGGCTGGAGCTGGGTGCGGACGATTTTATGAGCAAACCGTTTGACCTAAGGGAGCTGCTCGCTCGTATTAAAGCATTGGTACGGAGATTGGAGCGAGAAGGAGCGCCTGCGCCGGAAGGAACAGAAATGGTACTCGGCCCATTACGGGTACGTCCGTCCAGCCGAACAGCTGAACTTGGAGCCATAGCGCTGGATCTGACCCCCAAGGAGTTTGATGTGCTGGCGCTGTTGGTGTCTCATGCCGGGAGGGTATATACACGGGACGAGCTGCTGGAGCAGGTATGGAGCTTCGATTATGTGGGCGGAACACGGACGGTGGATATTCATATCCAGCGCTTGCGCAAGAAGCTCGAGCCACACCAGGCGATATTGCAGACCGTGTATGGTATCGGCTATAAGGCAGAGAAAATGACGTGAACGAACATCATTCACTCCATCAGCAAGAAAGCTTGCGGTCCACCGACCAACAGAAGCGCAAACGCAACCCTACAGGCTTGAGCCTGCGTTGGAAATTTCCGCTGGTACTGGCGGCTTTGCTGCTTTTTACTGTCGGTGTGCTGAGCTGGCTTGTGCTTACTGGCATTCGTGCTAACCAGACAGACCAAATGGAACGCAGCTTAAAGCGTCAGGCCGAAATTGTAGAAATGCGTGTAAAACAGTCTTACCTGTTGGGAGTGCGCCAATCACCGGAAGACTTTATGAAGAAGCAGGCACCTCAACTCGCAGTGGAACTGGGCATATCCAGTAATATGCGCGTTATTTTATATGATGGTCAGGGGCATGAGGTTGGCAATTCTCTACCGCTGGCTTTTAGAACAGATGTCAGCCAGGCGCTCTCCTATGCGATCCAAGGCAAAATTGCGTATATTACGGAAGGAAGCGCAATCACTTATTTGGCTCCGCTTCAAGGTCCAGACGGCTTACTGGGAGTGGTACAGCTTCACAGCTCAACAGAAGCGCAGCAGCAGTTCTACGGGGCCATTGCCCACTTGTTTTTATGGACGGGGGGTGCGGTGCTGGTATTGAGCTTTATTTTGGGTTTAGGCTATGTCAGCCGCCAGACGAGGGACATCGGACGACTGACTCGTGCTTCCGAACAGATATCGGCAGGGCATTATCCGGAAGCCAGACTGCTGCGTCGGCAGGATGAACTGGGAAGACTGGATGAAGGAATGCTCCAAATGAGTCATGTGATCCGGAAGAGCATTACGGCGCTGGAAAACGAAAAGCTCCGGCTGGAAGAAGCGGTTCAGCGTTTGAGAGAGCTGGAGCAACAGCAAAAATCTTTTATTGGAAATATCAGCCATGAACTAAAGACCCCATTAACCTCTATTCAAGCTTATGCTGATTTATTGGATATGTATGGGGATGATCCTGAACTGGTGCGTGAAGCGAGAGAAAGCATCAGCAAGGAAACAAAACGGTTGTACGAGCTTGTCGAGGACTCGCTGCGGCTATCTGTGCTGGATAAATATGATTTTGAATTGCATACAGAGGCTGTGGAACTGCATTCGTTACTGGAAGATGCAGGGAGCCGTATTCGAGGAAAAGCGGCAGCGCGTAGACTGAATTTTTCGATAGATGTCGTTCCTGCCCAGGTGTGGGGAGACCCTAAGCATCTGATGCATATTGTACTGAATTTGCTGGATAATGCAGTGAAGTACAATCGGGACGGTGGATGGATTACGTTATCGAATCGGGTAGAACAGGACACTGTGATGGTGTATGTACGTAATTCCGGTCCATGGATTCCTAGGAAGAAATGGGACATGATTTTTGAGCCGTTCGCTACCTTAAGTCGTGATCGATCTCGTCAGGACAGCGGTACGGGACTCGGTCTTCCTCTGGCGCGCAGACTGGCGGAGCGCATGGGGGGAGAGTTGCAGCTTACAGCTTCAGATCATGGTGGGTTGGAAAATGGCAACGGCCATACGAATGTAAGTGGTAATGAATTTTCGCTTAGACTTCCCCTCTTGGTTCACGATAGCTCCCTGTAAACGGCCGATTGTTAGCACTGGGCTAGAATGGTGTCTTGTTTACAACTTGGAAACAATTCGATGTATTCATGAGATGTTCGGGCATTAAACTGGGGGTATCGTTAACAAGGAGGCCGTTGTACATGATAAAGAAAAACATAGACAGCTATGGGCAAAAGAACGGCTCCTCTCATCGCGAAGATTCCCGTACAAGAGTTTTCAGACAGAAAGCCACGGGGGTGCTCATGATCGGCTTAATCGCCGGGGGATTGCTCAGTGGTTGCGGCATGAAGAGCGCAGGAGAGACAAATCCAGCATTCGGTATGAAACCGGGCCAACAGCTTACTGTGATTGACACGGATGCACCCCAGAAGCAAGTAACGGACGAACTGGTGGTATCGTCTATCGACAGGCTGGGGGATGTCTACGCGAGGTCTTGGCTGAGCGACGAAGAGCTGATTGTGGAGCGTAAAACCCAGCTGTGGATTCATAATGTAGAGACAGACAAGGAGCGGATTTTAACACCAGGTCGTAAGGCTCCACAGTTACTTGCTGTGGTATCACCGGATCAGCGCCATGTCTTTTTTACTGAAGGTAGCATCAGCAGCAAATATGATATTCAGGGCTACATTTTGGAACTAAGCAGTGGTAAGGTTACATCGATTGGCAAGCTGGATATGACTAACGAAGTGAGCTGGAGCGATGAGAATGATCTCATTACAGGCACACCGGATGGTAAAATCCAGCTGATTGGTCTGGACGGCAAAGCTGAAGAATTGAGTTTTCAAGATCCGAATCGCTCTGAATTGATGTCTCATGTCGAAAAAGTGGGTAACGCCATATTTTATACAGGCAGTGATAAACAAGGGTATCCGGTGCTGAATCGGTTCACCCTCAATCATCCTCAGGCTGTGACCATTGCAGAGGGTGCCATGTCCTTTGCCGTGTCGCCTGACGGTAAGTCTATTGCCATTGAAAAGCGGAAATGGAATACATCCGAACCAGCCCGTATGATCATTTTGGATGAACAGGGCAAAGAGAAGGGAATCGTCGGTCAAGGTACTTTAATGAGCCGTGGAAGCTGGTCCAGCGACGGGTCAAAGCTTGCTTTTTCCATTTATGATGAGGATCAGCAAGGCATGAGAGGGCTGTATGTGTTTGACCAGTCCACGGGTAAAACCACTCCGGTTACGACCGATATCCAATCCTATGACAGCCCAACGGTATGGAGCCCATCCGCCCGGTTTTTATCCATGTACCAGAACATTTCGGAAGGTGGAAAACAGCTCAATCAAAGCTACATCGTCGAATTTAAGAGGAAGTAGTTTCTGGATTCAGTCGTACACGAGGCTCATCGTTGACAAGGAAATCGTACCAGCGGTTGCGAAACCGAACCTGAGGTCCATCAGCGGGGACGTGTGCCTCCATTCGCAGAGCTTCTGGGATTGGACGCGGATGCTGACTTTCCACCACGGCCCGATCCTCTTCCAGCACCTTGCCACTGTATCTGGAGAAAATATGGCTCATGCCCGGTACAAATTTGGCAAAATTACGTCCAGCCAGTCCGTAGATGGCCGTTAACTCTTGCTCAATCGGAGTGAAAGTGACGAAATTAATAAACTTGCTGCGTCCTTCCTTGGCGGGAGTCAAAATCCATTGCTGTGGAAAGGTATATTGTAATAGTCCATTCCCGTTTTTCACCCGAATATGATTATCATCCGCTTCAAACTCGATATGAATGTCGGTGGAGGATTTTTTACCGATCGTTTTGTTATGGACAATTGGCAAATGAGCGACATCCAGCACGCTCTCCACAACTCTCGTCAGATGTGCCTTCCACACTGAATCGTAGGGAGACAAAATGAGAGAGGGGTCCTCCAGCTCGGGGAAAATCTCCAGAGGAGGTGGGGATGTGGATGTTCCCAACCCTGAGTTTATCTCATACTTTGAGCCAACGGCCTGAGGATATACCCACAGCAGGCCGGCTTTTTCAATCGCGGGACAGGCATAGGTATGAGCAAACTCAGGAATAGCCCGTCCCGGATGTGCCGGAATATCCACACACTGTCCACTCTCATCGAAAGACCATGCATGATATGGGCATGTGATGTGCCCGTTTTGACAATAGCCGAGCGACAAATCAGCTCCTCAGTGCGGGCAATAAGCATGGATGGCATGTACCTGACGATGATCATCACGGTACAGGACAATATCTTTGCCAAGCAGTCGCTTTTTAAGCGGTTTATTTTTTAGTTCCTTGGACCAGCCAACGGCGTACCAGGCGATCGGGAATACCTGCTGATCACTTTCACGAACTTCACGAAAGCTGGGATGGATGTTCATCTATATCAACGCTCCTCGTTCTGCTTCTCAACTATGACCCGTGGGTCATTTATCATATTAGTATAATACACCCCTGATCCAAAACGAAACAGGCGTCCTGAAATTGGCAAGAAATGAAGGTCGCTTAAGGTTGTATGAAATAGTAAAAAAAGGCGCATATCCTTTTTAGGAATGCACCTTTTTTTAATTAGGCTGGCTATTTGATTTTGTATGACTATACAAACTTACGATGATGTTTCTTACCGTCATATGAGAATAAGGCGAGCTTACCCTCAATCAATGTTTCCAAATGAACGGTGCGCCCCCACAGCTGATATACATACGGAAGTGTGCGCTCCATATATTTTAAATCCAGCTCAATGCCTTCGTACTGGTGCTTGAGCTTCAACTCGCCCGTATGCAGGTAATCTCCATCCTCGACGACGATATAAGGGGAGCCTCCATTCACACGTGAAAACACGAGCTGATCCCGTATGTTTTCCCAAGATTTATCGGTAATTTTCCAATCGGGTCCCCGTTTCTCAAACACGTACAGATCCAAATCCTCTGTCAGTTTCTTGGTCATGTAATTGCGTATAAAAGAGGTGTCTGAGTCGAACTCTCGTACCTCGAACATTTTAGCTCGACCCTCGCCCGGTTTGCGTCCTTGTCGCTCTTGCTCCTCACGGGTTGGGTTATCCCATCGTTTTTCAATATCCTCAAATATTTTCAGCCCCAAATAGTACGGGTTCAAGCTTTGCTTGGAAGGCTGTACGACAGAAGCGTTCAGCATTGCAAATTCAACGGTTTCCTCCCCGGTCAAATCCAGTTCCCTTACAATCCGCTGGTGCCAATAGGAGGCCCAGCCTTCATTCATGATTTTGGTCTCCATTTGGGGCCAGAAATACAGCATTTCGTCCCGCAGCATCGTCATAATATCCCGCTGCCAGTCCTCCAGCACCTCCGAGAATTCCTGAATAAACCAGACGATATCTTTTTCAGGTTCCGGCGGGAACTGGCGTATCTTGATGCCCTCGGTTTCGGCCGGATCATGCTGCTTCACTGTGTCCAGTGACCACAGATCATCGTAAGGCCCAGGGGGGCGCTGGCGTTTGCCAGGTTCTTTCTGCTCCCGAATTTTGAGCTCCATGTAGCGCTGTTTATCCAGATGCCTTGGTTTGATAATCTGTGGATCCACATGCTCTTGTATCGCCAGTACTGAGTCAATGAAGGATTCCACAGCCTTTGAACCGTATTCCATTTCATAGCTGTTGATTCGATCTGCTGTGGCCGACATACTCTCTACCATATTGCGATTAGAAGCTGAGAAGCGGGCGTTGTGTTTGAAAAAATCACAGTGTGCCAGTACATGAGCGACAATTAGTTTATTTTGCACCAAAGAATTTCCTTCCAGCAGGAAGGCGTAGCAGGGATTGGAGTTAATGACCAGCTCATAGATTTTACTCAATCCAAAATCGTACTGCATTTTCATCTTGTGAAACGTTTTTCCGAAACTCCAGTGGCTGAAGCGCGTGGGCATACCATAGGCTCCGAACGTGTATACAATATCCGCCGGACAAATCTCATACCGCATCGGGTAGTAGTCGAGCCCGAATCCATCGGCAATCTCCATAATTTCTGATATCGCATATTCTAGCTCCTTCTGGTCGGTACTCATCCCACCGATCCCCCTTCCCGTTTGCGAAAAAAGGTACGTAAGGCTTGGTATACCTCACCTTTTTCCTTGATGACATAGTACATAAACTGATCCTTTTTAATATTCTTGTAGGCTGACATCAGCGTGCTGCTGCGATTATATTGATTCACTTCCCCATAGCCGAACATATTGCTCCGCTTTATAAGTTCCTCGATTAGCTTCACACACCGCTCATTGTCCGAGGTCAGATTATCACCATCCGAGAAATGGAAGGGATAAATATTGTAGCTGGAAGGAGGATATCGTTTGTCGATAATCTCCAGTGCTTTCAAATAAGCGGAAGAGCAGATCGTGCCGCCACTTTCTCCGCGGGTAAAAAATTCTTCCTCCGTAACCTCTTTAGCCTCGGTATGATGCGCGAGAAAGACAATTTCCACCTTTTCATACTGACGGCGCAAAAAGCGGGTCATCCAGAAAAAGAAGCTGCGAGCGCAATATTTTTCAAAAGAGCCCATCGAGCCTGATGTGTCCATCATGGCTATAATCACCGCGTTGGATTGAGGAATAGTCTTCTCTTCCCATGTTTTGTAGCGAAGATCGTCCGGACTAATATGATGAATGCCCGGTTTCCCTTCACGGGCGTTGCGGCGCAGATTTTCGAGAATGGTTCGTTTCTTGTCAATGTTCGCTTGCATGCCTTTTTTGCGTATATCATTGAACACGATAGATTCAACCTCAATTTGATCCTTATCTTTTTGCTGTAAATTCGGTAATTCCATTTCCTCGAACAGCATATCTTCCAGTTCTTCTATGCTGACTTCCGTTTCCATAATATCGTGTCCCGGCTGGTCGCCGGCTTTCTCACCTTTACCAGGCTTCTGGGAGGCAGGATCACGTCCGATGACATCCCCCACCTGACTATCTCCATCCCCTTGGCCTACATGCTTTTGCTTTTGATAGTTATAAATGAAGCGATATTCATCCAGACTGCGAATCGGCACTTTAATAATCTGTTGACCGTCCGACATAATAATATTTTCTTCCGTTATCAGATCGGGTAGATTTTGCTTAATGACATCTTTGACCTTCTGCTGATGACGTTGCTGGTCCTGGTACCCTTTGCGATGCAGCGACCAATCTTCGCGGGATACGACGAATGAATATGGCTGGCGTGGTTCCGGCATTATTAGGCACCCCCCAAGTGGATACACGGCACAGTTTGGCCTTGTTGGTTATTAAGTATATTCACGGGGATGAACGATATGTGATGGAACTCGATTTTAATTCTGCCCGTTTGCTTTTATAATGAAAGTAAAAAATGTAAAAAAAGAATGGAGAACCTTGGGTTATGGAAGAAATTGCAGTACTTATAGTAGACGATGAGCAGGGACTGCGGGATATGCTGACAACGGTGTTAAAAAAAGAAGGGTTCCTTCAAGTCAAGCATGCTGCAACAGGTCGGGAAGCGCTGCAAGTCGTGATGGAATCGCATGTGGATGTGATTGTACTTGATGTTATGCTGCCTGATAACGATGGGTTTGAGGTATGTCGCCAAATGCGTCTATATACGGATGCCCCTATTCTTTTTTTGACGGCAAGGGATACAGACCTAGACAAATTAATGGGGTTTGGTATCGGAGGGGATGACTATATTACCAAACCGTTTAACCCACTGGAAGTCGTTGCCCGTATGAAGGCTCGAATGAAATATCGGAAAGTTTCGACAGTGGCCATGAAACCGACCTTACGAACTTTAGATTTTGGATATTTCCGACTGGAACTGGAATCCGGTGTGTTGTTTGTGGAGGACAAGCAGGTCGAGTGTCCGGCACGTGAATGGCTACTGCTGGTATTTTTGTGCAAGCATCCTAATCGTATTTTCAGTGTCCGGCAGCTTTACGAGGCGATATGGAGCGAGGCCTTCTTGGGTGATGAGAAGACTGTAGTGATTCATATCTCCCGTTTGCGGAAAAAAATTGAACCTGATCCCAAGCACCCCCAATTTTTAATCAATGTAAGAGGACTTGGTTATAAAATGATGATGTCAGTCAAGATGGAGGAGCAAGAATGAACTCTCTGGTTAAGATGTCCTTTCGTTTTATGAAAGTAACGTTATGCTTTGTACTGGCCTATGTCCTATGTTTTGTTATTTGCACGATCTTATATATTTTTATAAAAAGTATATTTGGAGCATCTCAAAATATAAATATTGATCTATTCTGGACAGGACTTGGTATCGTGCAGAGTGTTGTGTTCATAGCTGCCTACGGATGGTATATAGGCAAACCTTTGGTGTATGTAATTAAATGGATTGGAAATATTGCGACGGGGGAATTCCAAGCACCGCTAAGTGAACTGGAACTGCCGGAGGGCAAAAAGAATCAGAAAAATAGTTATAAACCTCCGTATCAATTGTATAAAGAAGTTTTTGAACAAATGAGCATCTTATCGGCACAATTGCGCAGCAATGAGGAAGAGAGAGTGGAAATAGAGAAACGAAAACAGCAGTGGGTAGCAGGTGTAAGCCATGATCTCAAAACACCATTATCTTATATTGAGGGATATGCGGCCATGCTGACTGCTCAAGAGTATGACTGGTCTGATGAAGAAAGAAGAAGCTTTAGTATGAGTATCAGTGAGAAAGTGACTGAAATGAAGCAGTTGATTCAGGATTTGAATGCTTCTATGCAGCTTAAGGAAAGTCCATTGCCAATCCAATTGGAGAAGGAGGACATTGTGGAGTTTCTCCGTAGTGCGGTCATAGATATTGCTAACCATCCTTCGGCCGAGCAATACGAATTTTCTTTTACGTCCATGGAGGCGGCTTGTATTATGTCCTTCGATAGCAAGTTATTAGGCAGAGCGCTGCAGAATTTTTTGATTAACGCAATCATTCATAATCCTCCAGGTACACACGTTTCCATGGAAGTAAACAAAGCGAACGATAAGCTTCTTATTTCTATCGAAGATGACGGAATAGGAATGAATCCCAATAAGTTCATGCAGGTATCTCACTCCCAAGGGCATGGAATACCTATTGCCAAAAGCTTTATTGAAGCGCATAACGGAACACTTCATATCCTTCCAGGCAGTAAAGCGGGTACAAGGATGGAGATTTCACTGCCGCTAAACATCTAACTTTTTAACATCTAACCTCACATTTTGGAGTTCGCTCGATTTTTTTGCCTGTTGTTTAGGGACTGTTTACCTGATGTTTACTTTACTTCAGTAAACTGTATGTAACTTAAGCTTCAGCATTAGAAGTCGAGAGGAGATCAGGAAATGTCTGAATATGTAATACATACACAGCAGCTAACTAGGCGTTTTGGAAAACGGGAATTTGTAAAACGAATAAATCTCCAGGTACCCGGACAGCAGATTTATGGATTTTTAGGACCTAATGGGGCGGGTAAAACAACCACGATTCGTATGCTGCTTGGGCTGATTAAATCCACATCCGGAGAAATTGAGATTTTCGGGAAAAAGCTAAAGGATCAGCGTATGGAAATATTGAAGGATATTGGCTCCTTGGTTGAATCACCTGCCTATTATGCCCATTTATCTGCATATCGAAATTTGGAAATCGTTACAACCATGCGTGGACTGCCGACCCGAAGGATTCATGAAGTGCTGGATTTAGTGAGATTAAGCAAGGATGCGTATCGTCCGGTAAAGGGATATTCCTTGGGGATGCGACAAAGACTGGGGATTGCTATGGCGCTTATTGCGAACCCCAAATTATTGATACTTGATGAACCGACGAATGGTTTGGACCCGTCTGGTATTCAGGAAATTCGGGAGTTAATTATGAGCCTTCCTGGCGCTTACGGAATGACGGTACTGGTTTCGAGCCATTTATTAAGCGAAATTGAGCAGATTGCAACCTATGTAGGAATTATTAATCAGGGTGAAATGATTTTCCAGGGAACAATGAAGGAACTCACCGCCAAAAGCAAGCCTCAATTATTCATTGAAACCCCAGATCCTGTTCTGGCTGCCGGTGCACTGATTCAGCATGGATGGACGGCCGGAGCTGAATCAATTGAACAAAATGAGGTCGTGACTCCTATTGTAGATCGGCAACAATCTTCGGAGATGATCAAGGTGCTTGTGGAACACAATCATCCCATTTATCGGGTCACAGAGAAGAAAAAAACATTGGAGGAGATATTCCTGGAATTGACAGGTAAGGAGCGAAGCTTATGATACTCCGGGTTATAAAGGCAGAGGGGCTTAAGCTGAAGAAAATATGCTGGTGGATTCCTCTTATACAGGGGTGTGTACTTACAGGCATGACTGCCGTGGAATGGTATCTTTACTTTCGGCAAGGACCAGGAGGTGTCTATGCTGGTTTTGCCGTTATGTTTATGTTCCTTTCGTTTGTGATGCTGCTTGGCGGTACACTTTTGGCGAGCATTATGGCCGGTACAGAGCATGATACTCAAACATGGAAGCAGCTTATGGCCATGCCTGTTCCCAGAAGCTATATCTATTTATCCAAAATCGTATGGATCGTGATTCTGCAGTTGGGTACTGCCTTGATCACTGTAGCAGGTATGAGCCTCATCTGGGTGTTATATACAAACGAACCCATTCCTTGGCGGATCATGCTGTTACAGCCGATTAATGCAAGCTTGGCTACCCTACCAGTACTTGCAATTCAACTTTGGCTGTCTACGCTTTTCACTAATCAGGCATTCCCATTAGCGTTTGGTATATTCGGTTCTATTGCAAGCTTGTTTTTGGCACGCACAAGTATTCTGTGGATTAAAATATTGCCTTGGTCGTACCCTGCACTATCAAGTCCTCTGATGAAGGAACACATGATTTGGGTGATCGTTGCTTTAAGTGCGGGAGTCATCTTTACGGGACTTGGTACATTACAGTTTACCAAGCATGAATTCAAATAGAGAGGAGAAGATACATGGGCTCTATTTTACGCGTAGAGACGATAAAGCTTCAATGGATCATGTTATGGATTCTCATTATATTAGATGCGGTCATAAATTCTTTAATGGGAGTCCTGGAACTGAACGATTTGAAGCAGTTTTTTTCGCCCAGCTGGTTAACTTTATATACTTATTCAGCGCAATTTCACTCTATGTTTTTTTATCCGCTCTATTGTGGAATTATCGCTTCTCTTTTGTGTGCGTATGAGCATCGGGATGGGGGATGGAAGATTTTATTAAGCAGCCCGTATCCTCGTCAGCAAATTTATTATGCAAAATATATATTGCTCATTCTCATACTGGGTCTTGATCAGCTTATATTTATAGTAGGCTATTTTGTAAGTGGAAATATAGCAGGTGCTCCAGGAGAAATCCCTTGGTCTGTCGTTCTTTCTACCGGTTTGGGGGGGTGGCTCGGGATTTTTCCCCTGGCAGCACTACAGCTTATGCTCTCGATAAAAATTCGGAATTTTGGAGCTTCTCTGGGAATGTCTATTTGTTGTGTGGTTCCTAATATTGTCATAACAGGCTTTCACTCTTCCATAGGTGCGTGGTTTCCTTTTACGATTCCTTATTATATTATGATGCCGCAAACAGCGACTTATGCACCCAGAGTTGAGCCTTACAGCCTCGGCTTGATTGTCATTTTTACGTTTTTAGCCTATCTGTATGGTGGGAAAAAGATGTTTGTGAATAGGGACTGGTTGTAGTTAGGATAGCATGAGGATGTAATCCCAACCGATCTCTTTGTTCTCAGAAACACTTAATAAAGCAGCTGCAATCCCAGCAACGCCTTCAAGCATGCCCGCTTTTGTCAGCCAAGTCAAAGAGCCATCTGACCTTGGCTCGGGGTCCAGATATCCAAGTGGGCTATCCATTTGAAAGCGATCAAGCAGACAATTCGTTAACTGTTGAATAAGCGGGAGAAATGCAGGCTCTTTACTGTGACGCCACATTCGCCAAGAGATGGTAAGTAATCCGGCAAGACCGTGACAGAGTGCAGAAGAGTCCATTTCCCGCTTAGCTATCTCATAGGAGATTGCACCGACACAAGCTTTCACAGCTGATTTTTGCAGTTCCACATTATGGAGAGCCTTTCCGGCAAGAAATAGGGAACAGGTGATGCCGGGTGTACCGTAGCACCATGCTTCTCTTGCTCGTTCCAAATCAAACCGCAGAGAGCCTGTTTCAGCTTCAAATGGAACAATATGAGGCCAGTAGCTACCATATTCATCCTCATATTTATACTTAAGCAACCATTCCGTAATGGTTTCAATCGCTTGATATTGGCCTTTTACTTCAATTCCAGAACTATAAGCTACAGATAATAAAGCCAACGGTCCAGGAATGCCATGTGCCATTCCACAATTGAAATTGCCCAGAGGATAGTTACGTTTATCCCGGTCTAAAAATTGAAACTTTTGTGGGGAGTACCACCCTGGGACATAATGATTGTGAATATGTATGGGATGTGTAAGATCGGTAAGAAATTGAAGAATTGGCTCAACAAGAGGAGTACAAATAGGATTGGTTGAGTTTATCAAAATATATCTTCCAATCCCGGAAGCTCCCGAAATGGTGTCAAAGGATTGCATGGGCATACCTTCGTGAAGACTTAATTGTTCTGTGTTCGACTGAAGCCATTGCTCTGTTAGAGGCATCATCCATTGATGTATTTGCTGTGAAAAATTGCTGTAGTATTCTCCATAATTAGAAGCCTCTCTTACGGACGCAGCAATGCCTGCCCAGCCACTGTAAAGAGAGAGGTCGTGAAGACCATTTATAGCAAGTGAGGATTGGATCTGAGCCATATTTAAATGTATGGCTCTATTCCAATCATACGAAAGGTCTGTAGCACGCCATTGCGATAGTAAATGAATGTTACCAGGATAACCATGCGAAAGTGAGGTTTCTCCCCATGGGTGGTACTTTGTTTCTGGCGAAACATTGTGTTCCGAATGGACTGCTGAATAGACGGATTCGGGCTCGCACAGACGTAAAGCAATTTTTTTACTAATATCTCTTGCACGAACTTGGTCGGATTGTTGTATAACAAAACTATCAATTTTCATATGAAAGCCTCCATTATATTTTCCCTCATTATATTGTCACTAAAATCTAGTGTGCTGTCCTTAAAAATACTAAAAAGTAATAAAGGTTTATCTTAAATGTATTCGTTGAAATTAAGACAAATGTAAGAAATATATAAAGTCTAGTTAAGATTATATAACTTATAATAAAATTGTAAAAAATAAAAGGAGGTAACAAGATGAAAAATCAATTTGATCTGGACTTGCAAGTAGCCAAAAATGAGGTTGCTCCAAAAGGGGTTCAACCAGCCAGTGGTCTTATCTGTACTCCTTCATGTGCAACAGGTACTTTGAATTGTCAAGTTAGTCTTACCTTCTGCAAAACGTGTTAATAACGAAAATACATGGAAAAAAGGCACGGTTTCTATAACCGTGTCTTTTCCAGTTATGAAAATGAGGGAAGGATTTATGGCTGAAGATTTGCAGGGGAGATCAGTTGAAATCAGTAAGTATATAGCACAAAAGCTAATAGACCTATCATATACAGAAAAGATAGTTAATCATGCAAACAACCTTTCACCTTCACGTGGAAATTCCCCTTGGAATCCTAGCTCGCTTGCCGATGGAATTCCGGGTGTGTTAGTGCTGTTGTCCGAATGGGGATACCTGGAGCCTGATCAAAATTGGGCAGAGCATGTGCATAGTCAGTTACGGTACTTAGATGCTAACTCTCTATTATTATTACCTCGTATTTCTCTTTATTATGGAACAACAGGAGTAGCTTATGGCATATTGTTAGCTTCCAATAACAGAGCTAATTATAACAAACTAATCTCTCAGCTTAATAAGTATATTGAAGTAAAGTGGGGGGATTTACCTGTAATTGGCACAACTACGGAGTTCAGTAGGCAAATGGATATTATCAATGGACTGCTTGGAGTGGGCAGATACACTCTGGAGGTTGCTGAAGACAAGGCGATGTGTGATCTGTCTCGTCAATTATTAGATACCATTACGCACTTTATACCTGAATATATACATTTGTCGTCAAGGGAAGATTCGGCTTCAATCCATCTAGGTTTGGCGCATGGTATCACCGGAATACTTGCACTGCTTGTCACTGCCCTACAAAAAAAGATCAAAGTTGAAGGACTACATGAGGCTATAAAACATATAGCCGATTTTTTGCTTATTCAAATTCAGGAGGATCAATATGGCTGGTATTGGCCTGTAAACTCTCAAGCGCCTTCAATGAACAAGAGAGAGAAAAAAGTAGGGATGAGAGAAATTGAAGGCTGGTGTCATGGAACCTTTGGAATAGGTTGGACATTATTCAGAGCAGGAATTGAGTGCAGTAATGAAGAATGGAAAAAGATAGCGGAAAAAGCTATGCAATCCATATTTTGCTTAGATGATGAGCTACTAAACGCGCTATCCCCTACTTTCTGTCACGGGTTGGCTGGTTTGCTTCATATAGCTCATAGATTCTATAACTTAACCGACAATATAGCAGCGTTACATTTTGCCGATCAGATAGCTTTAAAGTTAGTAAATTTATACGATGAAGAGCTCCCATTTGGATATCAGGATTTGGAGGGGACAACTCATGTTCATAATGTAGGAATACTGCAAGGGGCAACAGGGATTGCGTTAAGTTTACTGGACTATGGAATTGGGAAAGAACATCCTAAATATTCAGGGAGATGGAGTGAATTGTTTCTAATTTCTTAAGGGTGCTACCTTATTGCTTTATCTGAAGCATTGGTTTTGGGGGGATTAGATGAAACAAAAATTTATGGTTATATCATCTTTTAGGAAGATTAAGCATTTTTTTGAGACTTTAAACACTCCAGAAAACATTCGAATCATGTTTTATGATTCGCTTTACCAGGCTATACCGGAGATTGATGAGCAGTGTATCGGTGTAGCTTTGAATCAGGATCATGTAACGCTAGAGGACTTGTCTTACTGGCACAGCATTAAAGAAAAATTTACGGTTCCATTTATCTTTCTTTCCTATCATAGTGATGACCAACGGCAATTGGATCTCCTCAAACAATTGTTTTCAATGGCTTCACCTGAATATGGAATGGAAAGAGAACAGCAGGCTATTAGTTTATCACCCAATGTCATTTTTGATCCTGCTGGAAAGGTTATTTGGAAGCAAGGGCATGAGCATACGCTGACTATGATGGAATTCCGATTATTAATGTATCTTCTTACTGCAAAAGAGTGTGCTTCTACGATTGATCACATTATAGACAGAGTCTGGGGAGTGGATGCTTTTACTACGTCTAATACGGTGTATGTGCACATCCGAAAATTGAGAGAGAAAATAGAAGATGATCCAAGTCATCCAAAAATTTTGGTAACATGTCATGGAATCGGTTACAAGTTGAATATATTTCCTAAAAACTTGGAGGTGGTCAGTTGTGAAGAGACAACTGCATTATACTGATGCGCAAAAACTACATAATGAAGTGAGAGATCGGGATGAAAGATGGTTTAGTGCATGTGATTTCTTTCTAATCAGAGCTCCATTACTACCGCTAGACCGATATTTTCAGGTGTTTTCGGATCAAGATGTGGACAGCCAGCTTACTTTGGAGGAAATAACTCGTCGATTAAAGTTGATATCCCAAGAAGCTGTTGTTCAAGAAGCCATATCATTAGCCTCTCCGTCCCTAATGCAGTTTTTACATTACTTGAATGATGGCCATGCTTTGGATGATAAAGGAGAGCTACAAAAGTATGAGAAGACGCTGAACAGCTTTTATCGGTATTTTATTCGGATGACTACCCGAACGACTCCATTTGGGTTGTTTTCAGGAGTGGGGCAGGGGATTTGCGGAAAGACTACCGATCTGGATATTGGTAGCTATCCTAAGCATCTGAAGAGAGCCAGACCCGACATGGAATGGATATATAAACTGATTCAAAAAATAGAAGCTGATCCGGCCATATTTAATCAACTAAAGGTCTTCCTAAACAAAACGGTTATGATCAAAGGAAATCGAGCCAAATTACCATTCCGACCTAAGCATGGAGCAGCAGAAGCTGATGATTCGGCAGAAATTTTTAATTCCATTCGGTTTACTGACGTTGTTCGAATGACGTTTGAAGCTGCTGAACATCCAATTCGGGTGATGGAACTCAAAGAAATACTATTAAAGGCATTCCCTGACGCTACTTTGGAAATCATATCTGATTATTTGCAGCAACTAGTAGAGCAAGAGTTTATCTTGAGCGAGCTTAGACCTCCGTTAATGGATCATTCACCCTTCCATTACATATTCGAAAAAATTAGAAAACTGGACATTTCCGATCCTTGGGTTCACATTTTACACGAAATTGATGCCTTATTACTTCAATATAATCAATGTACAATTGGAGAAGGAGAGAAGGTCTACCGGAAATTATGTGACAAAATGCTGGATATCATTTCTGTTAAAACACCTGTACAAGTTGATGTTAAATTGGATAAAGATGTAACTCTGCCGAAACATGTACTTGATGAGGTTTCATTAGGGGCTGAAGTCATGTGCAAATTATATGCATCCCCCAAAACGGACGAATTGGATGAATATTTGAATCGTTTCTTGGAAAAGTACGGTGTGTATCAGGAGGTTCCTATTCATGAACTGTTTGATGAGGATTGGGGTCTGGGTATACCGGAAATGTATCGTTCAAATGAAAAAAAATCAATGGGCATGGAGGCATTTAAACGCAACGCTGTTCTCTTTCAATGGGTTTCGAATGCCATTTCTAATCATGAAATAGAACTCGCCCTTACAGATGAACAGTTAGAGCAACTGATGATTTCTGATAACTACGACACTTCCCCAGAATCAATGGAGATCTATTATAGTATATTTGCTGATTCTCCTGAAAAAGTTGATTCTGGAGACTATTCGCTTTTACTTGGAGCCAGTGCTGGCTCGAATAGAGCGGGTAAAACCTTTGGACGTTTTCTGGATATGTTGAGTGAGGAGTTTGTACAAAAATTCTCTGAAATATATGATCATCACCGATGCTTTCATCCCGATGCGTTATTGTCAGAGATGGTTTTTATGCCGGAACAGGGGAAAATATCTAATATCTCATTAAGCAAAAATTTAATGGCATATGAGATTGTGTCGGGAACCACCTCTTCTAAAGATGAGGACCATACGCTCTGTATTGATGATTTAGTGGTGGGTGCTACTCATGATCGTTTTTATGTCAAGTCTAGACGTTTGGGTAAGGAAATAATCCCCTTGCAAACACACATGCTGAATTACAAGCTTTCACCACATATATTCAGATTTCTAACGGATATTACCAATAAAGAGATTGGTACGTGGTCTTATTTTGACTGGGGGCCATTAGAGCAATCCCCTTTTTTGCCAAGACTAGTATATAAAAAGATCATTATTAGTGCTGCGCAGTGGAAACTGAGCAAAGCTTCATTGAATATTTCAGAATCATGCGAGTCCAAAGAAGGAGAAGCACTTTTCCATGTGTGGAGACAACAATGGAATGTACCGCGTTATGTTTACCTAACGATGGGGGATAATCGCCTTTTATTAGACCTATGCAACCTTTTCCATATCAAAGAATTGCTACATGAGGTGAGCAAGACACGTGAAGGACAGGAACTTCTTCTTACCGAGTGTTTGGGTAATCCCTTCCATACCCCAGTACAGGGGACGGCAGGAAGATATATGGGAGAATTTGTGTTTCCACTAAAGAAGAAAAAAATAAAGGTGAAACCGAGTATCCCTAGTTCACAAAACCATATTGTTTCTCAAAACTTCATTGCTCATACTCCTTCCAGCATTCATAGAGGCATATTTCCAGGAGGGGAGTGGCTATACCTTAAATTGTACGGAGTCAAGGAAAGAGAGACTGACCTGGTAGGCTTAAGCCTAGGGCATCTCTTAAAACAGCCGGGGTTTAAGGATTGGAGTCAAAAATTTTACTTTTTGCGATACGTTGATCCTGAACATCATATCCGCCTACGGTTTCAGGGAGAGCCCGATAAGCTATGGACAGCTGGTTTGGCGCAGTTAAATCAGTGGGCAGCCGAGTTACGTGAAGAGGGGCTAATAACGAATATGGTCATAGATACATACCATCCTGAATTGGAGAGGTATGGAGGACAGACACTTATGGAGCTGGCAGAACAGGTTTTTGACGTGGATAGTCAATGGGTCATCGCCTATATGAAGGGAATTCGCTCTAATGCTTTCAATCTGGACATAGAGATTGCGGCTGTGATGAACATTATTCATTATCTGAGTGGTTTTGGTTTAACGATTCAGGAGCAAGTGAAATGGCTAGAAGAGAGAATTGATTGCAAGCCTCATATGAAGGCATTCAGGGATGTCAAAAAAACATTGATTACCGCTGTAGAATCGAATTATGAATGGATTGGACAAACAGATACGAACACACAGGTTGCTTTCTTAGCGCTTGTAGAAAAAAGACAGGCTATGATTCAGCAGTATGCTCAAGCGATTATCCTGGCTAAAAATAATCACGAGCTTACCAATCATCCTGATGATATTTTGGGCAGTATCATTCATATGCATTTGAATCGTCTGCTTGGTGTAAATAGGGAGCGAGAAATAAAATGTATGGCTTTAGCTAAGCACACAGTAGCTAACCTTTTGCATCGGAAAGGGGTAAGCTATGTCACAGTCTGATGGACAAACCAATGACCTGATCTCTTTGTCCTATAAAAATATATTTCGTACCTTTTTATTTTGGCCTCGTATATTCAGGCTGCTTTGGGACACACATCCTTCCTTTTTGATTGCTATACTCATTACGAATTTATTGAAGGGTGCAATTCCTGCTGTGATCCTTTTAACTACGAGAGAATTAATCAACAGTGTCGTGGCCGGAGCGTCAGGGGGAAGCTTTCAACCTGTTTTTATAGCTTTTGGCGTCTTGATCGGTGTCAATTTGCTGTACGATCTGATCAATATTGGCGAAAGCTTTTTTCGTAAAATGTTTCAAAGCCGGCTATCGAACCAGGTAAATATCAAAATTATTGAAAAAGCACAAAAGATGTCTTTGCAGTCGTTTGAGGATGCAGATGTGCAAAATATGCTTCAACGTGCTCAGGGAGAGGCAGATTTCAGGCCGTTTGAAATATTTACTCAAATCCTTGCCATTATTAGCAGTGTTGTAACCTTATTTTCGACGGGTGCGATTCTCATCGCATGGAGATGGTGGGCATTCTTATTCATTTTTCTCATTCCATGCTTATCATTTTATTCTTTTTTACGTATCGGGCAAAGAGAATTTAATGTTCACTTTCAAAGAGCAGGAAGACAACGTGAATCTTGGTATTTGTCGTTTTTAGTGACAAGAGATAATAGTTTTAAAGAAGTGAAAATATTTCAATTGGGAGACTATCTGCGAAAAAGATATAAAACGATACTCGAAGGGTTTTATCGCGAGGATAAAGTGCTAGCGGTTCGTAGATCCTATACTTCTCTTGTATTTCAGATTGTAAATCAGGGTGCGTGTGCATTTATTATTTTCATGGCCATACAAGCCACTTATGTTGGTCAAATTTTAGTGGGGAACTTGGTGAGCTTAATTCAGGGTATCACGTTAACCCAGTCAACATCGCAGAGCATTGTACAAGGGATTTTAAGCTTGTGTCAAAATAATTTGTATATCAAGCAGCTATTTGACTTTTTGGATATGCCGGAAGAGGCAAAAATACAAAAAACGGTTCAGCAATTGCCTTTGTCCACTATTCATAGTATTGAATTTCGGAATGTATCGTTTAGATACCCGAACACGGAGGAGAATGCCATTTCTAATGTTAGCTTCAAGCTTCATCAAGGAGAGAAGCTGGCCATTGTAGGGAGAAATGGATCGGGTAAATCAACGATCGTGAAGTTACTAACTCATCTGTATTCCGATTTTGAAGGAGAAATATTAATTAATGGATACTCTATACATGAATTGGATAAAGACATTTTTAGAGAAAAGATAGGCGTTGTTTTTCAGGATTTTGTACATTATGAGATGGCTGTTAGAGATAATATAGGCTTTGGTAATGTGGCTTCCAGAGAAAATGATGAGGCTATTTGGACAGCTATAGATAAGGCGGGGATTACAGATTTGATAGTCGGCCTGCCTGATAAAATGAATACCTTGCTTGGAAAATGGTTTGAAGATGGACAGCAGCTATCTGGAGGACAGTGGCAGCGTATTGCAATAGCCAGGGCTTTTATGAGAAATGCCGATATATATGTCTTGGATGAACCGAGCTCTTTTTTGGATCCACATGCGGAGAAAGAGGTTTTTCAAAAGTTTGATCAGCTTATTTATGAGAAAATTGGAGTGTTTATATCCCACAGATTGTCCTCCGCACGTATGGCGGATACCATTATTTTAATGGAGGAAGGCAGAATTGTAGAAGCAGGTAGCCATGAACGCTTAATGGATATAGACGGAGTGTATGCAGAAATGTTCAGGCTTCAAGCCTCCTCGTATCTTTCACAACGAGAATGTGACTTTGAGGAAGAAGATCTGTCGCCCTCGTTAGTAAGGACGACAGGTGGATCATAAGAAATGGCAGATGCCCTCCTATTGTAGGAGGGTAATTTTTATCTTCACCACAATAGTCGAACTAAAGCCATACTCACAATACCGACAACGACGGTAGCCAGCAGGTTTTTGCTCCACAAGGCGGTCACTAGCGTAGGAAGAACAGCCATAAGCACTTGCCCATTAAGAGTGACGGAGGATTCGGTTCGGACGAGCAAATTCTCCATCACGAGGGCCGTGAATATGCAGATGGGAATATAGGAAAGCCATTGTAGCACTGGTTTGGGAAGCGCCAGCCTTTGCAGCACGACAAAGGGAATGATCCTTGGGATGGCTGTGACAAACATGGCACCGATAATGATATACAGGACATTGGGATTAATGCTCATTTGTCGGTTAACACTCCAATCGTTGCGGTGATCATGGTTGCTACAATGACGGCGATATGTGATGGCACCCACCAGGCCAAAAGGTACATCAGAACAGCCATACATAGCACAAGCAGCAGACGATGCTTGAGTTTGGAGGTCTGGACACTTTGGAGCTGGGAAATAAGCAGGGCAAGGAACATCGCAGGCAAGGCAAAGTCCAGACCAAAAGCCTCCGGCTGGGAAATCCAGTTCCCGAGAACCCCTCCCGCCACACAGGATACAATCCAGGCGAGATAAGCTGTAATATTAAGTCCGTTCATCCAGCGGTCACTGACCTGCCCGCCTTTAGCCAATTTATCCGACGCTACTCCAAAGGATTCGTCCGTCAAAAGAGCGCCGATGCCTATGTTTTTCCACAATGAATATTTAGAAAAGTAAGGAGCCAGCGACGCACTTAACAGCAGATGACGAGCATTCACAATGAATGTCGTTAAAATAATGACGGATGGAGGACTGGCTGCAGCCAGCATCGAGCACATAATAAACTGAGAGGCTCCGGCGTATACAAGCGCCGACATGAAGGCAATTTCCATGGTGCTAACCCCTGATGAGGCACCCACAATGCCTGCCGCGAACCCAATACATACATAACCGAGCAATGTAGGAATACAATCTTTAACCCCATGTAAAAAGCTGAGTGAATCAGGCTTCGTTCCGCTCAACTCCGAAGCTATGGACATTTTAACCTTACCCCCAGTGTATAAATTTTATAATAGTATATAACGTAAGTTGTAAAGTATCAATATATTATACGTTTGTACGTTATGTTGAATAATTTCTATAGCGAACACACAGGGAGAATGTTTATTTTATTGCTTTTTAGAACTTGACCCTATGATCTCTATAGTGAAAAGAAACTTGCAGTCTATTATGCACTACAAGCATCCACGATCTGATTTATGAAGAATTATTCAAACTACCGATGTTATTATGGAAGGACATTTCAGTACAAGGATCGCGCAGAAGTGATTGTAAAAGAAGGACTTCAAAAAGTGGCCATACTAAAACAAGAAGGATAGAGATGAATATGAACAGATGTAGAGGACAAGGACGTATACCTAATGGAATCCGCGCTGGTGCTTCAGCCCGGTAAGGAAGATAAAGAGCTTCAGCGAAAAAAGAGCATCAACAAAATTGAAACGCTTCCATCTTAGTGTTATTATAATTTTCATAAAGAGAGATAGGGGGAGGGAGATGCCAAGTATTAAAGATGTAGCTAGCTTAGCTGGCGTAGCTGTAGGAACTGTATCCCGAGTTATTAACAACTCGGGCTCTGTAAAACCAGATACACGCAGAAAAGTGGAGGAAGCTATACAAGAACTGAATTATTTTCCTAATGAAGTCGCTCGAAATTTTAAGATGAGGAAATCCAAGATGGTGGCCTTGCTGCTTCCAAGTATTTGGCATCCTTTTTTTTCTGAACTGGCTTATTACATTGAGGATGAGTTGGATCGGGAAGGCTTTAAGCTCATGTTATGTAATAGCGGCGGCAAGCCCGAAAAGGAACTGTATTATCTGGATATGCTACGGCAAAACAAAGTGGCTGGTATTGTCGGCATTACTTACAATGATATAGAGAATAGCGTAAGCAATGACATTCCGATTGTAAGTATTGATAGGCACTTCAACAAAAAAATTACCTGTGTGACCTCCGATAATTATGAGGGAGGGCGTCTGGCTTTGAGGGAGCTTGTTAAAGTGGGAGCCCAGAAACCGGCTTTTATGGGAAGCGTCACTTCCGTTTTCAGTGAAACCATGAATCGGAGAAAAGGTTTCATTCATGAGGCGCAAACATTGGGAGTCGATTATGTAATCTACGAGAAGCCCGACCCTATAGTGGATGACGATGCCTATTTTAACGAGTTCCTAAATGAGCATCGCGATGTGGACGGCATTTTCGCTATTACCGATATGTTAGCCGCCAACTATATAGAAAGAGCACGCAGGCAGGGCATTCGCGTTCCAGAGGATGTAAAGGTTATCGGCTACGACGGGATTCAGGATCATCCTTATTTTCATCCGATATTGTCTACAATCAGGCAGCCAGTGGAGGAGATGGCACGTATGACAATCAGACTGCTTTATAAGAAAATCGAAGGTGAAACTTTAGATCAGCAAGTGTATCGTCTCCCCATTGTCTTCAAGCAAGGCGAAACTACATAATTTTATTGTAAAAATATTAGCTCATTCGGTCGATTCATAGTAGGGATCTACTAACTGACGTTTTTCTTACAGCAAATTGGAAACGTTTCAAAAGTGAAAACATCCTAGTTCAAGAAAGGGGGTGTAATAGTGAATTCAAGAACTAGCGAGTCGGATCATTCTGGATCAAGCCAAATCGAAAAATATGGAACCGGATCAAACGCGACTATTCCTTAAACATTCAAACTTCAAACTTTTTTCTTTTGGCAGAAGAAAGATATCTCAGTTCTTCCCGATATTTCGCCACGGTTCTGCGTGATAGATGCAAACCTTCCTTTCCCAGCAGGGTAGTAAGAGCCTGATCCGATAAAGGTTTTTGCTTGTCCTCATCATCTATCAAATTTTTGATACGCTTTTTTGCACTCTCCGATGAAGCCGCATCTCCGTCGGCTGACGTCAAGGAGGAAGTAAAGAAGAATTTGAGTTCGAACAATCCGCGAGGCGTCTGTATAAATTTATTACTGACCGCCCTGCTGACCGTGGATTCGTGTAAGCCCGTCTTATCGGCAATCTCCTTTTGGGTGATTGGTTTGAGGAAATACACGCCATGCTCAAAAAAATCCTGCTGCTTTTCCACAATGGCCTTGGCAACCCGTAGAAGGGTCAGCCGACGTTGCTTCAGGCTATTGATCAGCCATTTTGCCGTATTCATCTTCTCATGGATAAAACGTTTGGTTTCACTATTCGGTAGATCCTGCATCATTTGCCGGTAAAAAGGGTTGATCTCAACCCGCGGCGCACTAATGTCATTAATCAGGACAAGATATTCCCCGTTGGCTTTTTCGACCGTTATATCTGCTATGATGTATTGCTGCTCTTTATGAGCAAATGCTGCGCCCGGGCATGGATTTAGCTTGCGAATTCGATCGGCCATCTGTATAACCTCTTGCCTACCGATTTCAAGAGCATCCGCAATTTTTTGTATCCGATTGTTCGCCAGATCGGCCAGATGGTTGCTTACCATTCTGACTATGCATTCATCATCCATGCCAGCAAGCTGGAGCTGGAGAAGAAGACATTCTTCCAAGCTGTAAGAGGCGATCCCCGGTGGATCAAAACTCTGTATCACCAAGAGCATATCCTCAATTTCGGCTATGGGAACGTCCAATAGTGAGGCGACTGTTGGAACATCAAGTTCTAAATATCCCATTTCGTTCAAATTGCCAATGAGGTACCGTGCCACCATGCGCTGTGAATTTGTAAGCCCACATACCAGTCCAAGCTGCCTGTTCAGATGTTCAAACAGGGTATCATTCGGATTGGGGACAAAATCCAGAAATGTAACGGGGTTTGCTCGTTGGACCGATGGATATTTTTCTCCGCCACGATAATGTTCAAGCAGATCTCCTTGATCTTTCTGTGAAAACCGCTCTGCTTCTTCTTTGATACTGCCTATGGACATATTAAACTCCGGCAAATCAATGACTGGATTATCGTTCGCCTGTTCATGCAGAAAGGATATTAAATCAGCCGAAGAATATTGCAAGATCGTGATTGCTTGTCGCAATTCGGGCGTCATAACCAGCTTGAATCCTTGTTCCTGTTGTAATCCATATCGTATCATTGACTTATTCAAACTCCTTTTCCGTGCATTTCCAGTACAAATTCACAGTCAGTCATTTATGAAAGATCTACTTCTCTAAGCCTATGCAATTCTCCTGCCTAGATGTTAACGTTACCGAGTAATTTTATCTGATAGAAACGATTCATAAACAAGCCAAAGCTTGTCGTAATAAGTAACAGTTATTATGTGTGTTGTATTTTTGGTTATATACACTATCTTTCTTGTATACTCATTCATTGAATAACAAAATACACTGGAGCTGGAGGAATCATTTATGGAAACTTATAAAATTGTCTGCATTGACATTGACGGGACGCTGCTTAACTCGGCGCATCAAATCACGGAAGCAACCAAAGAAACCATTCTCCAGGTTATAAATGATAAGCAGATTCCAGTGGTTCTTGTCTCTGCGCGAATGCCAAAAGCAATTATTCCATTGCAGAAGCATCTTGGTATTTCTGAGCCTCTCATATGCTACAGTGGGGCACTTGTTATAGATAAACACGGGAACAAGCTGAACACCCGTTATATAGATAAGCAAATGACACAGCGTTTGCTTGACAGCCTGGCTGCCTATGATCTTCACGTAAGCCTGTATAAGGATGATGAGTGGTATATTGAGCAATTGGATGCATGGGCGCTTCAAGAACGTGACATCACCAATATCGAGCCTCGCATTTATAGTTTTTCTAAGCTTACCAATGGTTGGAGGGAAGAGACTGATGGAACCAGTAAAATTTTGTGCATGGGTGATCCCGAAGAGATCAGACGCGTCCTTCAAGTATTGCGACCCGTATACGGCGAAGAAGTAAATCTCTACTTATCCAAGCCTACTTATCTGGAAATCATGTCAAAAAAGGCTTCCAAAACGGCAGCCATTCAAATTCTGCTAAAAGAGTACCAACTGAAACAAAGCGATTGTCTGGCTATGGGTGACAACTACAATGATATCGACATGCTGGCCTTTGCGGGACTGGGCATTGCCATGGAAAATGCTCCCCTTGAGGTCAAAGCTGCTGCCAACACCGTTACTCTCTCGAATGACGAGGATGGAGTAGCTCATGCGCTGAAAAACCATATTCTGTTCCCTAAATAAGCAGGTTGAAATCAATTTCCAATGACTGATTCAGGCTGGAGGAATACAGGTGAAAAGAATAGATAAGATTTTAGAGTATATTGCCGAAAGCACCAAGAAAATTTCCAAAGAGGCTTTATTTGCGGGGGAAGGGATTACGGCTGCGGAAATTGCTGATGATCAAAAGATGCTGAGAAACAATGTGAGCAAAGAGTTGAATAATCTGCTGCGTGACGATTTAATCCTTAAAATCAAAGGAAGACCGGTCAGATTTCTGCACAAGCAGATTATCGAGGACACCTTTCGGGTTCGGCTGAAAGAGAAACAAATTGAGGTCAAAAGCATCAAAGAGGTATTGCTGCCTGACGAACAGGTCGATCCATTCCATGCCTTGATCGGTTTCAGGGGCAGCATGCGTAACCAGGTTGAGCAGGGGAAGGCAGCGATTCTGTATCCTCCTAGAGGTCTGCATACACTGATAGTCGGGCAGACGGGTGTTGGAAAAACTATGTTTGCCAGGTTGATGTACCATTATGGCAAGTATATGAAGCGGTTTTCAGAGCATGCGCCATTTATCGTTTTTAACTGCGCTGATTATTTCAATAACCCCCACTTGCTACTTTCCCACATCTTTGGTCACGTTAAAGGGGCGTTTACAGGCGCTGATCATGAAAAAGCAGGGCTGGTGGAGAAAGCTGACGGAGGCATCCTGTTTTTGGATGAGATTCACCGTTTACCCCCGGAAGGCCAGGAAATGATTTTCTATTTCATGGATACTCACACCTATAACAAATTGGGCGAAACGGATCGAAAAAGAGATGCGAGTGTATTATTGATTGGAGCTACGACGGAGGATCCCGGATCATCCATGCTGAAAACCTTCATTAGGCGCATACCCATCACAATCAATATCCCTTCCCTTCAGGAACGTGCTATTGAGGAGCAAATGCTGATTTTGAAGCATTTGTTTGCTAACGAGGCCAATAGGGTAAACAAGCCGATTAGGATTGAATCAGAGGTAGTAAGAGCACTGATCGGCAGCGTCACCTACGGCAATATCGGCCAGTTAAAGTCGAACATCCAGCTGGTATGCGCGAAAGGTTTTTTAAACAGCATACATGAAAACAAAGAAGAAATAGGACTTGATTTTAAAAACCTGCCGGGAAATATCCGAGATGGTTTGTTTAATATTGATAAAACGCAATATAAGATGAAGGAAATCGGATGTATTTCCTCGGGCCTATACATTACTCCAGAAGGAAGAAAAGCTTTGGATGAAGAGGTTGTTTCCGAGCTGCCGTTTAACCTTTACAAATTAATTGAAGACAAGATTGGCATGCTGAAGGAAGAAGGGCTAGACGACGCCTACATCCACAGATTTATTGCTACGGATGTCAATATCCATATTAAAAGCTTTTATAACCGTTTTTATAACACCAAGGGGAGCAGGGAACGAATTCTGAAAATTGTGGACAAAGACATCCTTGAATTCTCCGAGCAGATTAAGGAAATGGCCAAAAAGGAACTAAACCGAATTTACAGCGAGAGATTCGTGTATGCTTTCAGTCTTCATTTAAGCGCCTTTTTCAAGCGCACCAGAGAGAAAAAATACGGTGATGCACGAATCTATGAACCGATGAATGACCATAATGAAGAGTACAGACTGGCCCAGACTATCAAAAGTTTGATCGAATCTAAGTTCGGTGTACATGTACCGGAGGCCGAAATAACTTATATGGCGATTCTTCTGAAATCTGTTGAGGAGGAACGACAGGGTAGTGTGGGAATTATTGTGGCAGCACACGGCACCAGTACAGCGAGCAGCATCGTCGGCGTCGTAGACAGCTTGCTGGGCAGTTCTAATCTTTGCGCTGTTGATATGCCCCTCGATGTCAGTCCTAGGGAAATTTTGGAGCTTATTATCGATAAAGTAAAGAGCATTGACCGTGGTAGAGGCGTGTTGCTGCTGGTTGATATGGGCTCTTTGCTCAATCTTGAAGAAACTATTATGGAACGTGTGGGAATCAATGTAAAGACCATTGATATGGTTTCAACTCCGCTCACGCTGGAGGCTGTCCGAAAGGCCAGTGTTTTTGACATGGGGATAGAGGAGATATACCAATCGCTAAAGGATTTCAGGGGATATAACAATAGCAGCGCCGCAGTGAAAGTAGTTCATAAGGCAATTGTGACGGTTTGCTCCTCCGGCAAAGGTGCAGCGGTCAAATTGAAAGAGTTTGTGGAGAAAATTGTCTGCGATTTGACGGATGAGGAAATACTGGTTGTCCCGGCAAACGTAAGGGAGTTGGATAAAGTGGTCCAGGATATGCGGTCTAAGCGAACAATTCTTGCCGTGATTGGAGTAAAACGGCCAAGCGAGCCGGAAATCCCGTTTATTCCCTTGGAAAAGCTGATTGAAGCAAGCGGTGAGCAGACATTGAGAGAGCTACTGCTGAATAACAAACAGATCCCTGCTGTGGATCAAAGTGTAGTCGTCAGGGAGTTATGCGAGGAAAGTCTGAAAGAATTTATGACTTATTTGAATCCCCACAAAGTTCTGGGCATGGTGATGAGATTTGTGCAAGAGCTGGAACTTGGATTGGAAGTCAAATTTGATTATGCAACAAAAGTCCAAATTTCTACTCACACAGCTTATGCGCTGGAACGCATGGTTATTCGCGATGGACTTGTTTATCAGGGGGAAGTGGAAAAGCTCGACCAGCGCATATTCGAGGTGGTAAACCGTTCATGCAGCATATTTGTTTCTGGTATGAATCTTATACTTTCTGATGACGAAAAATATTATATTTGCGAAATGTTGAGCGAAGTATATAACTTTATTCCACAGTAATGGTCAAAGAGTATAAAACGCTTTCATATGTGTATGAAAGCAGTGGGGATTGATAAATAATGATCTGTTCAGACTGGAAAAAAACCTCCGACGCAACGGGGGTTTTTTTGTTGTTTACAAAATTTCCTCTGATCTATACAGAAGTTTGGCACAGAACTTGCATCATAGATATATGTGGAGAGAAACAAAGGGGGTGAGACAGATGATCGGTGTAATTGTTGGGACACACGGGAAATTTTCTGAAGAAATACTGAGGTCAACAGAAATGGTTTTCGGCCAATTGGATAATGTGGCAGGTGTTACGTTTGAACCAGGTGAAAGTGTCAGCGGACTTGTAGAGAAGTATAAGGCTGCGTTGGCATCGCTGGATTGGACGGACGGTGTTATCTTCCTTGTTGATCTATTCGGCGGCAGTCCTTATAATGCTGCCAGCCGAATTGCAGTTAACCATGAAAAAATGGATATTGTGACAGGAGTAAACCTGCCAATGATCGTTGACCTTCTTGCAAACAGAGGAATTGAACAAGTGGAGAATTTGGTAAATTTAGCGATCCATGCGGGGCACGATTCCATGATGTCTTTTCGTGCCATTCGAAACAATCAATTAGAGGAGGAATTATAGAATGGAAATTGCATTAGTTCGTATTGATGACCGTCTGATTCACGGTCAGGTGGCGACCGTTTGGGTGAAAGAAGCGAAGTGCAACAAGATTATCGCCGTTAGCGATGAAGTCGCAGCGGATACATTACGCAAAACCTTATTGCTTCAGGTGTCGCCGCCTGGAATCAAGGCGTATGTCGTAACGATTAACAAAGCGATAGAGGCTTATAATAACCCCAAATACAATGATTTTAAAACATTGTTTCTCTTTACCAACCCTACGGATGTACTGCGGGTTGTGGAAGGGGGAGTACCCATCCGCTCGGTGAATGTTGGAGGAATGTGTTTTAAGGAAGGAAAGACACAGATTACCGGGGCGGTATCCGTAAACCAACAGGATGTAGATGCATTTCGTAAGCTGCATGAAAAAGGCATTGAGCTGGAAATCAGAAAAGTAGCCAGTGATCCGAAAATCAACTTGATTACCAAACTGCAGGATATGTGATCGTAAATACCAGGCGGCAACTAGAGAGGAGTTATAGAAATGACTGTTTTTCAAATTGTGATGGTAACACTGGTAGCGGCCATATGTGGCATGGGTAGCGTTTTAGATGAAGGGCAAACCCATCGTCCTCTGATTGCGTGTACGTTGATTGGCCTTGTCCTTGGCGATCTCAAAACTGGCATTATACTTGGCGGTACTCTGGAATTAATGGCTTTGGGATGGATGAATGTAGGAGCATCCATGGCACCAGACGCTGCTCTAGCCAGCGTGGTTTCAACCATTTTGGTCATCGTCGGCCATCAATCGATCGGCGCCGGAATTGCCGTTGCGATTCCAATTGCAGCCGCCGGACAAGTGCTTACCATTTTTGTCAGGACGATTACTGTCTTCTTCCAGCATTTAGCTGATAAGTATGCGGAATCTGCAAATTTCAAAGGAATTGAGCTATGTCACTTTATTGCCTTACTTTTGCAAGGTCTGCGCGTTGCTTTGCCCGCTGTTTTGGTGGCAGTTGCCGCAGAAACGGGCCTGGTGACTGCTATGCTTAACGCAATTCCGGAGGTTATCACAAGAGGACTACAAATTGCGGGCGGCTTTATCGTAGTCGTAGGGTATGCGATGGTCATTAATATGATGGCAGCCAAATACCTGATGCCATTCTTCTTTCTGGGCTTTGTCATTGCAGCTTTTACCAGCATTAATCTGGTTGGTTTTGGGGTCATTGGCGCGGTTCTGGCTCTGCTTTACATCCAGCTGAGCCCAAAATACAACCAGCGTAATGAGAAGATGGAAGAAATCGAAGAGTTATAGTAACTACCTGAAGGGAGAGGAGAGCACTATGAAAGAAAAGAAGCTGACTAAAAGTGATTTAAATAAGATGTTTATCCGTTCATGCTTCCTGTTAGGCTCGTTCAATTTTGAGCGAATGCAGTCGATTGGTTTCTGTGTCACCTTGATCCCTGCGATTAAGCGGCTGTACAGCAAGAAAGAAGATCAAAAAGAGGCATTGAAAAGACATCTGGAATTTTTCAACACTCAACCGTTTATCTCGGCGCCTATTATGGGTGTAACGGCTGCGATGGAAGAGCAGAAAGCGAGCGGCCAGCCGATTGATAATGCCACCATAAGTGGAGTCAAAGTCGGTTTAATGGGACCTCTTGCGGGAGTGGGTGACCCCATTTACTGGGGGACTTTACGCCCGGTTCTGGCTGCTCTCGGAGCCTCAATCGCCTTATCCGGCAGCCTTGTCGGACCGGTTCTTTTCTTCCTTCTCTTTAACACTGCACGCTTGGCAACGAAATGGTACGGTCTGAAATACGGTTATCACAAAGGTACGGAGATTGTATCCGATATGTCGGGAAACCGGTTGCAAAAACTCACGGAGTCAGCATCCATACTGGGGCTTTTCGTTATGGGCGCACTTGTTTCCAAATGGACCACCCTGAATGTGCCGCTGGTGGTATCAAGATATGTGGGAACGGATGGAAAAGAGGTTATTACGACCGTTCAGATGATTTTGGATCAATTGATGCCTGGACTTTTACCACTATTATTGACCTTCTTATGTATGAGGCTACTGAAAAAGAAAGTGAACGCAATCGCTCTGATTTTTGCTTTATTTGCAGTAGGCATTATTGGGTACGCATTTGGTGTTTTGGCTTAAAACGTGCCGGTCAGGGAGTCATCCTTGGCCGGACTTTGTCGGATTTTTGTGACCAAAACAGCGTAAACATAAGATATTGAGTTATAGAGATAAATGTAAACGCTTTATTTGTGATGTTAAGAATAACACTAGGTGTTCAAAATATTAAAGAGGATGTGAAAGATGGTGAAGAGGAAGTTAAGTATGCTGCTTATTTGCTTTATGGTATTTAGTTTACCGTTAACTCCCGCCTTTGCAGCTGATCTTGGTTATTACGATGAAACTTACCGTAATCAGATTCATTTTTCGCCTGAGGCTAACTGGATGAACGACCCGAATGGAATGGTTTACTATAAGGGTGAATATCATCTTTTTTACCAGTATCATCCTTATGGAACGAAATGGGGACCGATTCATTGGGGGCATGCGGTGAGCAAAGACCTTATCCATTGGAAACATTTACCGATTGCGTTATATCCAGATGAAAACGGTCAGATTTTCTCGGGAAGTGCTGTGATCGATTGGAACAATACTGCAGGGTTCGGAAAAGAAGCGATGGTTGCGATCTTTACTCATTCCGGGGATAACGGCCAGGTTCAAAGCATTGCATACAGCTTAGATAGAGGCAGAACCTGGACCAAGTATGAAGGAAATCCGGTAATGCCGGATCCCCCGATATCGGATTGGCGAGACCCTAAAGTATTCTGGCATGAAGACTCCAGACAATGGGTGATGTCTTTGGCCGCAGCGAATAAAGTAATGTTGTATACTTCACCCAATTTAAAAGAGTGGACCTATGCAAGCGAATTTGGTGAAGACAACGGAATACAGGCCAATAGTCTGGATACCACTTCGTACGCTATGTCTTCACAGGAAGGTGGTTCATTCACCTATGAGGGAGATATTACCCTTAATAAAAAGAATGGCCGGGAAGGCTCAGGAGGTCTGGTTTTTCGTGCTGACAAGAATGCGAAAAACGGTTATGTCGTCAGCCTGGATGCCAAAAATGATGTCGTTACTTTAAATAAGAATATCGATGGATCGAATACAGAAATTGCAAGCAAGTCTTTAACTCTAGGAACCTCATCAACTTACAACGTGCAGGTAGACGTATATGGTCATGACATTCAGGTGTTTGTAGATGATCAGTCTGTAATTAAAGAAACGGATACTGAATTTGATTATGGTTATTACGGTCTGACCGCCTGGAATTCAACAGCTTCCTTCCGAAATGTGAGTTTCAAAAACACCTCTAACTTTGCAACCAATCTATCTAATTGGACAGCTGTAACCGGCCGGTGGGAAGATACCATGGAGGGGAAAAGCGGTACATCTGCAGATGATGCTTTTATCATAAGTGGTAAGACTGGGGACAACTTTATATATAATGCGAATATAGATTTGTCAGAGGGAGGAGATGAAACAGGATCACTTGTTTTCCGGACGGATGCTGATGCGAAAAATGGATATATGGCGAGTATCGATGCTTTAAACGATAAAGTGAAAATTGTGAAAATGGAAGACGGGAATAGAACGGTTCTGGCTGAAACCACAGTAACGCTGGATACTTATCAAAGCCATGATTTAAAAGTGAGCACATTTGGGTCAAATATAAAGATGTATCTGGACGGAAATCTCATTCATGATATCGATGATGCAACCTTCCTGTCCGGCCATTTTGGATTACATCTTTTGCACTCTTCTGCGATATTTCAGGATGTTCAACTGGGTAGAAATATCATGACCGATGAGAAAGAAATCACCAATCATGATTTTGAAACAGGCGATTTAACCGGATGGACGGTGACCCAAGGCGATCCTTTTTCGGATGATCATGTATCCAGTGAAGCGACTTATTGGGGTGGACCCTTCGGACATGAGGGGAATTATCACTTGTGGGGATATTCCAAGCTTCACGAGGGTGATGAAGCAACAGGTGAACTGCATTCCTCCTATTTTAAATTAAGCGGATCCGGTGAAATCAATCTGTTACTAGGAGCAGGCGATGATGGCGACAATACCTATGTATCATTGGTCAGAGCAGCCGACGATCAAGAATTGATCCGCCAGGCCAATATAAAATTTAATGAAGAAAAATATTCAAAATACGTATGGGACGCGTCCAAATATATTGGTGAAGTGTTATATATCAAGGTAGTAGACCATGCCAAAGATGGTTACGGTCATATAAATGTTGATGATGTTAATGTTTATAATGAAGGGACCATATCGGATAAAGTTGATCAGGTTGCAAAAGAGCCGGAGAAAACAGATATGAAACAAAGCGGACTCCTCACAGATTGGTCCGCTGTTTCTGGACAGTGGATTCCTTCCACAAACGGCAGCATCGGAGGAATATGGGAATGTCCTACGTTAGTCGAATTGCCGGTTGATGGCGACCCTTCAAAAAGAAAGTGGGTCTTACAGGTAAGTATAAATGATGGTGCTCCGGCAGGCGGATCGGGCATGCAGTATTTTGTAGGCAGCTTTGACGGTAAAACGTTTAAAAATGAAAATACTTCCGATAAAGTGTTATGGACTGACTATGGAGCTGATTTTTATGCTGCTGTGGATTGGAGTGGAGTAGAAGGGAAGAATGGTGAGAAATATTGGCTCGGCTGGATGAGTAATTGGCAGTATGCCAACGATACACCCACCTCAACGTGGAGAAGTTCAACAACACTGCCGCGGAAGATGGAGCTCACTCAAACCGCAAAGGGTCTACGTTTAAAACAAACCCCTATTTCCCTAAAAAGCATTCGCGACAGAGGGGATCGTATTTCGTATACCAATAAAATCATATCGGGTAACAGTCGTCTTCTTTCTAATTTTTCAGAAGATACATTTGAAATGATCGCTTTGTTTGATGTATCGGATACTAAGGCAACAGAATTTGGCTTTGAAATCCGTAAAGGAAGCGAGCAATATACTACTGTCGGTTATGATGTCTACAACGAGCAATTATTCGTTGATCGGACTCATTCAGGAAATTTTGATTACGGAAGTAATGTAGTTGGCAAGCATGATGGACCATTACATGCTAAGAACGGCACGATTAAATTGCAAGTTATTGTTGACAGATCAGCTGTAGAGGTGTTCGGTGATGATGGTACGACAGTGATTACCGATCAGATATTCGCAGATTCTGCAAGCAAAGGATTAACAATTTATAGTAAGGACGGAAATGTAAAGCTGAAATCTTTGCACCTATATCCTCTAAAGAGTGTATGGAAAGAAAAGGACTCTTCTTTTAAATCCAACTTATCAGGTTGGACCGCCGTTAACGGGAAGTGGGCCGACACCATACATGGAAAACAGGGACAGAGTAAGGGAGATGCTTTTATAGTATCAAAAGTGACCGGCAGGAATTTTGTATATGAAGCCAATATAAACGTGCCAGATACAGATTCCCACCCCGGTGATTCTGAAAAAGATTTGATAGACAACTCCATTGGAGCAGGTTCGTTGGTTTTTCGTTCTGACTTAACAGCAAAGAATTTGTATGCAGCAAATGTGGATATAAAAAATAATATTGTAAAATTAATTAAATTTGTTGATGGAACCGGATATGAAATTGCGACATATAACAATGATGAAAAACTGGATTTACAGCCAAATACAGATTATCATCTCAAAGTAGAAGTACAAGACGATATCACTAAGGTTTATTTGAACAATAAGTTAGTTATCGACACAAAAGATCAAACTTATAAGGAAGGACACTTTGGTCTCAATGTATGGGATACAACGGCCTTTTTTAATGAAGTTAAAGTGAAACTAAAACATAAAGATGAATGATTAAAGTTGAGTAAATAATGATTTTTGTATCTCTATGAGTTTAGTTTGTGTCGCCGCACAGCGACACAAAGTTTCCAAGCAAAACTATCCTAATAAAAGCCAAGCTTAAGCAGGAAATTTGCAGAAGCGGTTATGATCGAAGACGATACCTGTGAATAAATATATTCTTACCTTCCTTCAGTCACTTTCATCACCCTATCAACTATAAGGACGCGATGCTCTCGCTTCATTTTATTAATCGAGACTAATAGAGATCCGCATCATAAATAATAAGTTTAAATATTTACCAAGCTTCCCGTCATTCATTGAAAGTTGCCCCGATCAGTAGCATCTTTCCAATGAATGACGGATCTCTACATAAAAAGGTGTCCAGCGACCTTAGAGATCGTCGGACACCTTTTGCTGTTCTTACGCTTCATTCCTTGATTCAACCTAGTGCTACGAAACGATTAACTTCTTCCAACGACGGCAAGGCTGCAATCGCTCCAACTTTAGTGCACACAATGGCGCCGACTTGATTGGCAAGTGTCACAAATTCCTGCTGCTGCTCCCAGTTGGAGGTAAATGCCTTAGGCTGACTCAGCTGGCTGATTTGATACAGCATTGCTCCGACAAAGGCATCTCCGGCACCAGTAGAGTCGATCGATTTGACAGCGATACTGCCGATTAACGAACGGGAAGCACCACTTGAGATGAGGGTTCCTTCTTTCCCCAAGGTAACTGCCACCGTCTTCGCTCCCAACCCATGCAAAAGATCCAATGAAGCATCGCGGTCAGCCAGCCCTGTAATGATGTTTAATTCCTCTTCGCTTACCTTTACCAAATCCGCATTGTGTATTCCCCTTCTGGACAGTGCGATAAATTCCGCCAGCCTGTCCTCCCAAAGGTTCCCCCGATAATTGGGATCAAAGGAGGTGAACTGCCCATTAGCCTTCGCTTCGTCCAATAAAGACAAATACGTTTCCCGGAATGGATCGGTGAGCAAGGCCGTTGCCGAGCCAAAATGCAGAATGGCAGCCTGCTGGACCCATTCTCTATCAATGTCCTGTAGAGACAGTTGACGGTCAGCTCCGCGGTTGAACACGAAATCCCGTTCACCGTTAGCGGCAAGGGAAACAAAGGCCAGTGTAGTCGGCGTTGACGGATCAAAAAGGAGCATGGACGTATCCACATGCTGCTCATCCAACGTTTGCTTCAGGTACATGCCAAAGGGATCAGCCCCGACTTTCCCCAAGAATGACGCTTTTCCTCCGAGCTTGGCTACGGCTGCGCTTACATTTGCCGGAGCGCCGCCGGCCTGCTTTGAGAAATGCTGACCCTTGGCAAGATTAACATCAATATCCGTGCAGAAAAAATCAATGAGCAACTCGCCCACACAAAGAACCGTTCTGTCATTTTTCACTTTGATTCACCTCTTGGTAGATTTAGTTTAGAACAGGGGTCGAGTCTCGGTATACGATATCCGTTGCAACATGAGTCACTCGGTATGGCATGGTATTGTCTTTGATTCTTGACAATAACATTTCGGCTGAAATAATACCCATCTGACTACTATAAATATGCACGGTTGTAAGATGAGGCTCGACAACCCGGGATTCCGAAGCATCATCGAACCCGCAAACAGCAACATCTTCCGGGACTTTAATCCCTTTGTTTTTCAAAGATTTGATCACGCTGATGGCAATGAAATCATTGGCGCAAATAAAGACGGAGGGACACTCCCTCAGGGCATCCAACTGCTGTTCCATCCAGTTCTCCTCTATAAAGAAGTTGCGGTCAGGCGCTACAATGCTAAGGGCAGGATCTACGGCGATTCCTGCTTCTGCTAAGGCCTTATTAAATCCGGTCCAGCGTTCATTGAAGCTTTTGCAATGATTGTAATCGCCTACAAAACCGAAGCTTTCATAGCCATGATCGATCAATTTCCGGGTAACACAGTATGTGCTGTGTTCATTTTCCATTAATACCAGATCCGCCTTCAATTCTGGATACATCATATCCGCAGCGCAATCAATAAAAATGGTTGGGATGCAAAGATCTGTGATCAGCTTGCTGTATTCCTTGCTGAACATTTCGATGCAGAAGATGCCAGCCACATTCGAAGGTTCAAAATTGCCGGGTAGGGTCATTGAATTGATATCATTCTCACGAACAAAATAAATAGATAAAGTATAGCCCTGTTTGCTGATTTCCTTCTCCAGTCCGCTGATCAACAAAGATCCAAAGTGTGAGCTATTAGGAAGATTACAGGTCAAAAGTGCGATATTGCCTTGTTTTTCAGAAGCTGCTTCCATATAAGAAAATTGTTTGTATTTAAGCTCCATTGCTTTTTTGACCACCTTGTCCCTAGTAACGGCGGGAATACTCTCCACTCCATTAAGCGCCTTGGAGGCAGTGTTTCTGGAAATCCCCAAGGCATCAGCGATATCTTGTATCGTAACCTTTGACTTTCTCGTCATATTGTTCACCTTATTCTCCGAATTAAGATTCTTCATATTTCTAAATATATAGTATTTTCATGTTTTTAACAATGTATTTATTCAAATGAACAATAAAAGTTTACGTTTGTTTATTTATATTGTGTATTTTTGATGGATTTTTGCTAAAAACATTATAATTATCTTGAAATACGCTTTTTGAATGAATTTTTCACCCGAAATATATTGACTAATTAAATGTGCATCTGCTAAATTGTAAGAGTAAAATATGTTCAAATGTAAATTGTAAGCCCATTCATTTTGGGAATGTGTAAAATTCTCGTTCTGTTGGAGGTGTGGATATTACAAGCAAGTATTTGAAAAACATCTTGGTTAATTATGTCAGAGAGATGACATAACATGGCTTATATTTTGTGTAGTATAACAAGCCGTGAACAGTAGGAGGGAAAATATTGGCAAATTCGATCGTTCAAAAAAGGGGACTAAAGGCTTCAGAAACAAAAAAAAGAAACCATTGGTTAAGCTATATGGTTCGAAATTATATATTGTATTTGTTTCTGCTTCCGTCCATAATTCTTACCGTCATTTTCAAGTATGTTCCCATGTACGGCTCGATCATTGCGTTTAAAAATTTCAGCCCAAGAAAAGGCATCCTCGGCAGCGAATGGGTTGGATTTGAACATTTTCAGCGGTTTCTTTCATCACCAAATTTTTATGACATTTTAATGAATACGCTTAAATTAAGCGCTTACGGTCTTATTCTCGGTTTCCCAGTACCAATCATTCTGGCCTTAATGTTAAATCTGGTCAGAGGAGCGAAGCTCAAGAAGAATATTCAGCTTATTGTATACGCACCTAACTTCATCTCGGTTGTTGTTGTTGCCGGTATGCTGTTTGTTTTTCTATCGCCAGCTGGAATAGTGAACGCTTTGGTAACAACCTTCACCGGCAAGCCGATTTCTTTTATGACTGATCCTGCCTATTTCCGAACGGTATATATTTTGTCCGGTATATGGCAAACAGCGGGCTGGTCCTCTATCATTTATGTGGCCACCTTAGCCAATGTGGACCCGCAGTTGCATGACGCTGCAACAATTGATGGCGCTTCATTGATGAAGAGAATCTTCCACATTGATCTGCCAGCTCTTAAACCCGTCATGGCCGTCCTGTTCATTCTCGCTGCAGGAGGTATTATGTCGATCGGCTATGAAAAGGCTTACCTGATGCAGACGGCTCTGAACACACCTACCTCGGAAATCATCGCGACTTACGTATACAAGGTGGGGTTGCAATCCGGCGATTATGCTTATTCTACGGCAATCGGGTTGTTCAATTCCGTAATTAATGTATTCCTGTTGATTTTCGTAAATACCGTCGTCAAGAAGCTGAACGAAGGAGAAGGGCTGTATTAAAGAAGGAGGTATTTATGGATATTCATTACACCGGGAAGGACCGGATTCTGCTCATCATCAATTATATTCTGCTTGGTTTGTTTGTTCTCGCTATTCTGTTACCGCTGGTTTATGTGGTGCTTTCATCCTTTTTAACTCCAAATACCCTGATTACCAAAGGGTTTGCCATTACATCATCAGACTGGACACTCACGGGATATGCCAAAATCCTAAGCAACAGTGCCATGATCCGCGGTTTTTTTAATGCTATTTTTTATTCAGCAGCCTTTGCGTTCGCAACCGTATTATTTTCCGTCTTCGCGGCTTATCCGCTTGCGATTGAAGAGTTGGTAGGGAAACGGTCCATTATGATCTTTTTCCTGATAACGATGTTTTTCGGTGGCGGTCTGATTCCGACCTATCTGGTGATAAAGGATTTAGGCATGTTGAATACGGTCTGGGCCATTATTCTGCCCGGCTCGATCAGCGTATTCAATATTATTCTGGCAAAGACTTATTTCCAGGGACTTCCCAAAGAGCTGTTCCAGGCGGCGAGTATAGACGGAGCTTCCGAGCTCAGTATTTTCTTTAAAATCGTCCTGCCGCTTTCCAAGCCTATTATTTTTGTTCTAGCTTTATACGCTTTTGTCGGACAGTGGAATTCTTATTTCGACGCCATGATTTATCTGGATGATCCGAAGCTGTTTCCGCTTCAACTGGTACTGCGCTCCATTTTGATACAGAATCAGGTTCAGCCCGGCATGATTGCCGATGCAATGGCACAAGCGGAGCTTAAGAAATTGTCTGAAATGATTAAGTACTCTGCCATTGTCATATCAAGTTTGCCTTTGATTGTCATGTATCCATTCTTCCAGAAGTATTTCGAAAAGGGTGTCATGGTAGGTTCGATCAAATAACAAATCGGGGGAATAGAGATGAAAAAAACATTACTAACTTTGTCTGTGTTGGTACTTTCTACTTCACTGCTTGCCGGATGTGGCGGTTCAGGCAATAATTCTGCGGCATCCGAAGATTACAAGCTGGAAAATGTTACTCTGCCGCTTAAAGAGAAAGTTACTTTGCATTTTATGACTCAAAGCTCGCCGCTGGCACCTTCCGATCCAAATGAAAAGTTGATTTATAAAAGACTGGAAGAAAAAACAGGGGTGCATATCGATTTTACCAACTTCACCTCCGATTCCTTCATTGAAAAAAGAAACCTTGCTGTTGCCAGTGGAGATCTTCCAGATGCCATACTGGATGCCGGATATTCCGATTACGATTTGTTGAATCTCGGAAAGGATGGAACTATTATCCCTCTGGAGGATTTGATTCAAAAATATATGCCGAATCTGCAGAAGGTATTGAAGGAAGCACCTGAGTACAGATCCATGATAACCGCACAGGACGGGCATATTTATGCTTTTCCTTGGATTGAAGAACTGGGTTCTGAGAAGGATAGCATTCATTCTGTAAACGACATGCCATGGATCAATGTGGAGTGGCTGAAAAAGCTGGGACTTAAAATGCCAAAAACCACCGAGGATTTAAAAAAAGTTCTGCTCGCATTTAAAAATGGCGACCCTAACGGAAATGGCCAAGCGGATGAAATCCCGCTGTCCTTTATACTCAATAACGGCAATGAGGACCTGAATTTTCTGTTCGGATCATTCGGACTTGGGGACAACGGCGATCATACGGTAGTGACCAATGAGGGGAAAGTGGTCTTCACTGCCGATCAGGATGGTTATAAAGAGGGGATTAAATATCTTAATGAGCTGTATAAGCTGAACCTGATCGACGAAGAGTCATTCGAGCAGGATTACAATACGTATCTGGCCAAAGGCCAGAATGAAAAATATGGTCTCTACTTTCAATGGGATAAGGCGAACATCTCAGGAGATAACGATAAATATGAATTGATGAATCCGCTCGCCGGGCCAAGCGGTGAAGTCAATGTGACCCGCACGAACAATCTCGGCTTTGACCGGGGGAGAATGGTGATTACCAGTGACAACAAAAATCTTGAGCTTACGGCAAAATGGATTGACCAACTGTATGATCCTATCCAGTCCGTACAGGACAACTGGGGCACCTACGGCGACAAAACTCAGCAGAACATTTTTGAATACGATGAAGCGAGTCATATGCTGAAGCATCTTCCGCTTAAGGGAACGGCCCCTGTCGAGCTGCGGCAAAAAACGAATATCGGCGGTCCATTGGCAATTCTTGACGAGTATTACGGAAAAGTAACGACCAAGCCCGATGATGCAGTGGGACGGCTTAAGCTCATGAAGGAGAGACTCGTTCCTTATATGAAGGCTGACCATAATTTCCCGAAAGTCTTCTTCTCGCTGGAGGATCAGAAGCAGATCTCCACATTGGAAACCGATTTGTTTGCTTACGTTAACCGCAAGCGGGCGGAATGGATCAAGACGGGTAAAGTGGAAGAAGAATGGGCGGAATATAAGGCCGAGCTGTCCAGACTAGGACTAGACAAATGGCTGGAAATCAAACAGAAAGGCTACGACAGATATCTTAAAGATCAAGGCTGAAACATATAAAAGGTGGTTGGGGCTGTTACACCTTATCAACAATCAAAAGGAGAGTGGATACCATTAAAGAGATGCACCTAACGGATGAGAATAGCAGCAGAAAAGGATCACGAAACAGTTATTATAGGGAGACATACAGGCCTCAATTTCATTATTCACCGGAGAAAAATTGGATGAACGATCCCAACGGCTTGGTTTACTATGAAGGAGAGTACCACCTGTTCTACCAGCATACGCCCCATGATACGCAGCCTGATTTTGGCCGCATGCATTGGGGGCATGCGGTAAGTAAGGATCTAGTACATTGGGACGAACTCCCACCGGCAATTCCGCCTGGAGAGGACGGAGCAATCTTTTCGGGAAGTGCGGTGGTAGATAAGAACAATACAAGCGGATTTTTCAACGAAGAAGGATCAGGATTGGTTGCCATTTATACGAATGAGGGCAACAGGGCTCAGCCGGGCAAGCCGCAGGTGCAAAGCATTGCTTACAGCAAGGACAAAGGTCGAACCTGGATAAAATATGAAGGTAATCCGGTCTTATTCCCAACGGAAACGCTAGATTTTCGTGATCCGAAGGTGTTTTGGCATGATGAATCATCAATGTGGATCATGCTTCTTGCCGTAAGAGAACGTGTAGAATTTTACACATCACCAAACCTGAAAGAATGGTCTTTTGCAAGCGAATTCGGTTCCGACATTCCGCATATACACCGAGGGATATTTGAATGTCCTGATATATTTCGAATCCGAGTAGATGAGGATGAGAATACCACGAAGTGGATACTAATGCTAAGCGTGGGGGATAGAAATGGTGTGAATCCAGACGATCCGGAACCACCAGCAGGCGGTTCTGGCATGATGTATTTCATAGGTAATTTTGACGGTAAGGCATTTGCTCTGGATGAAGCGCTGAAAACTATCGATGCTATTAAATGGGTAGACTACGGATCAGACTTTTACGCGGCCGTGACATGGAATGGGATTCCAAACGAGGACGGACGAAAGATTTGGGTCGGCTGGATGAACAATTGGCGTTATGGTACCACGCTACCTTCAGAGGAATGGCGTGGCAAGATGTCAATTCCTCGTGAGCTACAGCTTAGGACTTATCCAGAGGGACTTCACTTAATCCAAGCACCCATAAGTGAATTAAGTCAGCTAAGAAAACCGATTTTGTCTCTGCAAGACTTGACGATTAAGCCAGATATGAACGTGTTGTCTGATATTTTCGCAGCCAAGGCAGAAATTATTGCAGAATTTGAAATCGGTACTGCCGTGGAATTCGGGTTTAAAGTACGGAAGTCCGCCAATCAGGAGACGATCATCGGATATAATATCTCGAATGAAGAATTGTTCGTCGATCGGACGAAGTCGAGCGCCACTGATTTTCATTCAGATTTCACAGCAATACACAAGGCCACTATGAAGCCAGAGCATGAGAGGATACAGTTGAGCATTTATCTGGATTGGTCAAGTGTCGAAGTCTTCGGCAATCATGGAAAAACAATCATTTCAGACATGATTTTCCCGGACTTCGAAAGTAAGGGTCTAGAACTCTACGCCATTGGTGGAGAACTGAGGGTCGTGTCGCTTCAGATCAATGATCTGGTGAGCATTTGGGGAAATGAGAATGTTTAGACGTTAACTATTGATATCATTCAAATTTTAATTATCTCACGAAGGAACTCATTGAGTAGCGAGTGTCAAATTGATTTTTCAATTTGACACTTTTTTATATTGGATAAGATAATGAGTTTGTGTAAGCTAGATAGCAATAGGTCTGTCAAGACTTAGTTGTAGATTCATTTTCGAATGAACCTCTCTCGATTAAATTGTGTATTCTTCTTATATAGACTTTTGGATACAAGGAGGCATCGTCCGTGGATTCAATGCAGCATATTATTGGCTCTAATTTGGCTCAAATCAGGAAGACTAGAGGATTAAGTTTGGATAAGGTGGCTGAACTGACAGGGGTCAGCAAAGGGATGCTGGCTCAGATTGAGAAGGGGAAATCTAATCCTACGGTAACAACCCTTTGGAAAATTGCGAACGGTTTGCATGTATCCTTCTCCACCTTTCTCAAAGAAGACCCGCCGCAAATCACGAAGATTCGGAGGGAAGACCTGCATCCGGTTATTGATGAGGACGGTAACTACTTTGTTTACCCTGTATTCCCGTATCACGCTGAAAAGAAGTTTGAGGTGTTCACGGTAAGTCTGAAGCCAGGCTTTACACACCAGGCAGAGAAGCATCTGGGAGAGGAAACGATTCTCATGATCCGTGGGGAGATGTACTTTGAAATGCAGGGGCAACAGCTTAAGCTGAGTGCAGGGGATGCCGTACAATTTCAAGTATCTGACATACATACCTACCGCAATGATTCGGAAGAGGATGCCGATTTTTATGTATTGATTTATTATGCGGATTAGTGGGATGATTAGCATAGTCTAAAACAGGCTTCCACATCAGGATTTTGCAAAATCCTGAGATATAAAAGAGAGCAACGAGGAAAAGAGAGGAAAGAACCCATGGAAAGCAAGTACATCCGAGAAACCTACTGCTTCAAGACGTCCCGAGTATTTCCCAACGATATCAACAATCATAACACGCTCTTCGGCGGCCGATTGATGTCGTATATCGACGATATCGCATCTATTGCAGCTGCTAAGCTGTGTCGTACGAACACAGTTACAGCGTCTACGGATTCGGTGGATTTTTTGCTTCCTATCCATCCGAGTGATTCTGTCACGCTGGAAGCGTTCGTAACCTGGACAGGCCGCAGCTCGATGGAGGTGTTCGTGAAGGTGATTCGTGAAGGACTGATGACTGGTGACCGAAAAATCGCAGCCACCGCCTTTCTGACCTTTGTGGCATTGGACGAGAACAACCGTAAGGTGACTGTCCCGCAGGTGATTCCAGAAACAGAAGAGCAGTTACAATTGCATCAGACGGCTCCATCACGCGCAGCCATACGGCGTCAGCGGAGGGAAGAAAGCAAGCAGCTGGCTAGTTTTCTGACAACAGATTATCCGTGGGAACTGTAACGTACTAGAGATTATCAATTTCATTGTTTTACGTAAAAAGGAGCCGTCTTTTCCGTTAGCAGTCGACCATGATCTGCTCGGAATACGGCTCCTTTTGAAAATAACTTGAGCTATTCTACTTTAACTACACGGAAATGCTGATTTGTCCCACCATTATCGCCCCATTGAATGGCTTTGGCTCCATCGGCGGTGGCGCTTTCAGAAATATCGATCAGCTTGCCGGTTGCCCGATTTTTCAGCTTGTAATAACCACCGGTTACGGATACTAATTGCCAATGCTGACTGGACCAGCCTCCGTCACTCCACTGCTCAATAACTGTACCGTCTGTTGTCGTACCGCTTTCAACACCAATTAGCTTTCCGCTGTTGCGGTTCACAATTTTATAATATCCGCTGCCTGCATCTTTGAGCTGCCATTGCTGGTTTGCTGCCCCGGAATCTGCACGCTGCTCCAGGTCTGCGCCGTCCGTCGTTGCATTGCCAATAATGCTTAGTGGCTTATTGCTCTTGCGATTCACTAGCTGATAATAGGCATCCGGATCAATGGCAATTGGCGTCGTTATCCCCTCGACCACACCACTGGCGGTGTCAATATTAATGCTGTCGAACCAATCCATGGCTAATGAAGTCGCTGTTGGAAAACGCAGTGGCAACCATACATATTGAGAATCCTGCACAGGACCGCTCCACGCACCTGCCCAACGGTCACCCAAATACAGGTATGAAGTTGTCTGGGCACCTTCAACAGGAATCACGTAAGCCGACTGTGAACCATAAGTCGTACCGTCCCCAAAGTTTATCGTATTACTCCAGGTTCCTTCAATGCTGGATGCGGTAGCATACTTGGCTTGATTGGGATTCCAGCCGGTTGCCCCGGATGTAATCAGGAAGTAGACGCCTCCTTTTTTGAACATCGCCGGAGCTTCACGATATTGTCCAGGCCAAAGTGTAGTCACCAGCGATTCAACTTGCAGAAAATCCGGTGTCAGACGATAAATGTTGAGATCCGCGTTTACCCGGGTAGCCGAAATGAGGTAAGCTGTACCGTTATCGTTGTATACGGTCATATCGCGCGAATCGTAATCCAGAGGACGGAAGCTGCCCTGATACGTGTAATCGCCGTCCACGGTATCGGAAGAGGCGACAGCCACTCGGGCCTCGTTGTAATTAACCCCATTCTCCTTATGCATCCATAATACGTATTTACGTGTTTTTTCATTGTAAATCACTTTCGGACGTTCAATATTCGAAACATTCAACTCTACGGCGGAGCTGCTGGTCAGTACGTTTTTACGAAACTCCCAGTTTTTTAAATCAGAGGAACGGTAGGCGGATACCGCCTTGAACGTGCCGTTGGGATTACGATTTTCACCAAACCAATAATAGTAACCGTCTACTTTAATCATACCACCCCCATGGGCATGGACCACGTTTCCATCTGTATCTTTAAACTGAATGCCATTCACAACATTCGCTGAAGCGGCTGAAGCGATCTTAGGTGAAAACATCTGAAAAATGCTCAACGTCAGCAAAATAGAGAGCATAATACACAGCAAGCGGGCAAAATCATATTTCATTGTTTCGTCCTCCTCTGTATGTGTTATTTTAAAGCGCTTTCATTAACGCTCTATGAAATAGTTTTAATAGAGCTACTTATCCCAATTGTATCCATATTGAATTGAAAGTGCTAGAGTAGTATATTGACCATGTACACGGCACACGCCATCCATATCTAACAGACTTCCATCGAACGGTGAGTGTTACAAACTGGCTGATATTCATTAGGTATACAGGAGGCAACCATGAAAATATACGCGATTGATACGAGCAAGCCGGAGGCTGAGGAGCATTACGAATCACTGGTAAATCAGGTTTCGCTGGAAAAGCAGCACAAGTTAGAGCGTTTTTTACATCGGGAAGATGCTTTGAGGGGCTTATATGCCGATGTGCTGCTAAGATGGTTGGCCTGCCGGCAATTGAAGGTATCTAATGCCAGTCTTCAATTTACATACAATGCATTCGGTAAGCCTTCCTTGATCAATGCACCTGCATTCCATTTTAATGTTTCTCACTCGGGAAAATGGGTGGTATGCGCTATTGATGATCACCCGCTTGGAATCGACATTGAACAGCTCCGTCCTATTGATTTTGAGGTAGGTAGGGTGTGCTTTTCGGACACAGAGTATGATGCGTTAATGCGTCAGGATGCAGACAGCCGCTTATCGTATTTTTACGATCTATGGACGCTTAAGGAAAGCTTTGTCAAGGCCGAGGGGCAGGGACTAACCCTGCCGTTGAAGTCTTTTTCATTTGAGCTAAAGGCACAACCATTCATAGGCTTCACGACAGAGGGCTTTACCACCGAGTATTGTCATTTTAAGCAGTATGAGCTGGATCAGGATTATAAAATGGCTGTCTGTGCAGCTCATGACCAATTTGCCCAGCAGGTGCAGCAGATAGATATAAATACACTACGCTTGGAAGTGGCAACACAGGCGTAATATGAAGTGGGTATGCGTATAGTTGAAAAAAGGAGATGAGTGGCGTTGACATTCGTTTTGTTCAAGCACGGCCGGTTGTATGGGGAGTGGGCTTCCAAAGGAGACTCCATCGTTGTACAGCATGGACGGATACAGGCCATCGGGTATGCTCGGGAGCTTGAATTACAGTTGTCCGGTAAGGAATATGAAACTGTGGATTGGGAAGACGCCTATGTACTGCCAGGCTTAACCGATTCACATATGCATTTGTCTATGCATGGTATGAAGCTGGCTATGCTGGATTTAACATCAGCTACCTCCAAGGAAGAGATGCTGGCTATGCTGCGCAAACGGGTCGCTGTAACACCGCCGGGAGAATGGATTTTAGGACTCAACTGGAATGAAAATGCGTTTATTCCTGTTGAAATACCGGATATAGCCGAGCTGGATGCCATTACAGATCAGCATCCGGTATATCTCACTCGTACGTGTTTTCATACGTTCTTGGCCAATTCAGAGGCATTTCGACGTGCGGGTATTAACGAGGACACCCCTGACCCGGCTTCGGGAGCCTATGGGCGAGATGCAGATGGACGGTTGAACGGATTGATTTATGAGGAAGCATCCTTTGCCTTTACTAGCGTGCAGCCAGAGCCGGATTATTCGGTTAAGAAGGATACGATTCGGCGGGCTTGTATGGATGCGCTAAGGCTTGGTTTGACTGCTGCGCACACAGAGGATTTACGTTTTTTGGGCAGCGTGGAGACGATGCAGCGAATTTACAGGGAGCTGAGGGAAGAAGGTCTTCCTTTTCGCACACACCAGCTCATCTATCATCCATTTTTGGAAGAAGTGAAAGTGCAAGGGCTGCGTGCAGGTACCGGAAATGAGTGGTTTAAAATCGGTGCGATAAAAATGTTTGCCGATGGCGCTATTGGTGGAAGAACGGCTTTATTATCCGAACCTTATAGTGATGCTCCACATACCTGTGGAATGGCGATCCAACCGCAGCCGGAGCTGAATCAGATGGTGGCTGCTGTCAGAGCCGCAGGCTATCCCGTGGCTGTGCATGCCATAGGAGATGGGGCGACGCACATGATTTTGACAGCGATGGAGGCCCATGCGCTCACGGAGGAAAGCGGTTTGCCAGATCGTCTGATCCACGGACAGGTGCTTAGGGGTGATTTGGTCAAGAGAATGGCGAAGCTGCCGCTGATCGCGGACATCCAGCCCCGTTTTGTCGCAAGTGACTTCCCTTGGGTACTGGATCGGGTGGGGAAAGAACGGACTGAATATTTATATGCCTGGAAAAAGCTACTGGAAGCAGGCATTCCATGTGCTGGAGGTAGTGACGCGCCGATTGAGCCGTTAAACCCTTTTCTTGGTATTCATGCGGCAGTGACTCGCGCCAAGCCGGAAGAAATGCATGAGGGCTATCTTCCCGCTGAAAAGCTGGATGTACATGAAGCCATTCGTTTGTTTACCACGGGAAGCGCAGTAGCAGCCGGCGAGGCTGATGAAAGAGGAACGATAGCTGAAGGGAAGGCCGCTGACTTTACAGTCATTGACCGTGATGTATCGGAAAGTTCGCAAGCTTTACTTGATGTTAAGGTACGAATGACAATTGTAAACGGGAAAGTTGCATATCGGTCATAGGCTGGGGATAAGTATTATGCCAAAAGCCTTCAACTTCACTTTTCATGTGAGGTTGAAGGCTTTGTATTTTATAAACCACGCTGTATAAATCGGTCTGCGTTTTTTACACTGGACCACAGATCAGAGCTTGCTCCGCCCGGATACCAGTAGGCGAAGCCAGCAAACCCAGCATCCTGTCCCAAGCGATACTTACGAGTGAAGGATCGTCCTTCCTCGAGCCACAGCTTATGAAGCTGCGTGTCTTTGTAAGACACGGTGTACTGCTGAATATCCTCATTCCAGATTGGTTTGGAGCCGGAACGAGATACTAGCTGGTTTTGCTGATCTAGTGAAATATCAGAGGAAGCGATTGACTTTCCGCTAGCGTTAAGCGTCCAGTTCCGTGTAAATAATGGCAACGCCAAGATCGCTTTCTCCGGGTAGGTGGTTTGTACAAAACGCCGCACGCTTTCCCGGAGCCATGGCAGTGAGGACACAGAGCCGGGGATCGAGCTACCTCCCCAATGCTCGTCATATCCCATCAGGATCAGATAGTCTGCCGCAGCGCCAAGCTGTTTATAATCAAACGCGGCAGTCCAGTCCGTTCCGTAATCAGGGGATACACAAATCGCCAGTACCGTATTCTGACTCTTCAACTTAGCTTTTAATTGTTGGACGAACAATGTTAAATTGGCGCGATCCTGACCATCTACATTTTCAAAATCAATGACAAGCCCGTTCAAACCGTATACAGATACGGCATTAGCAAGCTGAGTTATGGTTGTATTTCGTAGAACCTCACTGGACAGAATTTGGTGTGTCAGTGCCAAATTGGAACGGTTGCCTACCATCGCCCAGATATTTTTATGATGCTGTTTGGACCAGGCAAGCAGCGACGAATTGGTATAATCGCTGATAATACCTGTTTCATTTAGAAAAAACCAACGTGGTGACAGAGTGTTGATGTTGGATTGAAGCACCGTATTTTCAAACTGCTGAACGGTTTGATCATATTGCCAGCCTATTCGGATGGAAGAAGCGGTGGAAGCAGTTTGGTTAGCATGCTTTGTTGAATACGCTAGCAGTCGTTCCAGCAATACTGCTGTTTCTTCACGGGTCAGAGAGGATGCAGGACGAAAATAGTTACTTTCACCTTTCATAAAGCCGTAACGATTTACGTTGGTTACCGCATCAAGGGCCCAATCTGCAATTTCGCCAGTATCTGTGAAGGAGGAAGTAGCATCTCCTGATCGACCCGAAGAGCGGATGAGACGTGCGATCATCAAGGCCGCTTCTTGACGGGTTATAGGACTATTAGGTTGAAATGTCGCAGACGTTCCCCCCTGAACGATATTGAGTTGAGAAGCTGCTTCAATCCATCCATAGTACCACGTCTTTTTGGCAACATCTCGGTAGGAGGAAACGGCCGCTTGTACAGGCTCCAGACCGAGTGTACGGTCCAGTGCGGTAACCCATTCGGCTCTGGTAACAGCCTTTTTAGGAGAGAAGTAACCAGGTTGTGTACCGTTCAAAATTCCTTTAGCGTGCAGGGAAATAATAGACTGATAGGCATAGCTGTGTGCAATATCTTGGAACGTAGCACCGGATGCTGCTGCTGGAGCAGCTAAATATGATGTGGATGTGGTGAATATTGTGATGGCTGCAGTTGCTGATAGGGTGAGCCGGGTTAACCAACGTGATCGTTTGGAACTCATACCAAATAACCTTCTTTTTTATGATAGATTGTAGATTCATATATCGTTGCTCGACGAATAATACTATCAAAAAGAGGAAAGTTATTCATTGCTAAATTGCTGGAAAAACACCAGAAAACCCGCCACCTACGCGGCAACGGGTTTGATATTGGATAAACTATGCTTTTTTGGCATACATAATACCGATAGTCTGTGGACCACAATGACTGGAAATGACACAGCCTGCTGTCGTTAGCAGTACCTCTTGTGCGTTCGTTTCTTCTTTCAAACGAGCTTGCAGCATCAGCGCATCTTCCTCGGCCAAAGCGTGCACGACAATAATGATATCGTTATCCATCTGATCTCGTTGATTCAGTGCATTTTGCAGCATCTGATCCAAAGCTTTTTCACGTTTGCCGCGGACTTTGTAGGCAGGCGTCATTTTTCCGTCAATCACTTTGATCACCGGACGAATTTTGAGCAGACTGCCGATCAGGTTTTGCATGCCTGAACATCTTCCGCCTTTATACAGGTATTCAAGTGTATCAATGACAAATTCCGTGTCTATTAACGGCCTGGTTTTCGTCAATATGTCTACAATCTGCTCTATCGTATTTCTGTTGGCTGCCGCACGAGCAGCTTTCATCACAAGCAGGCCAAAGCCGCACGACAAATTCAAGGAATCAAAAACCGTAACGCGGCCTTCCGGAAATTCGGAGGCAGCGAGTAGCGCATTCTGGTACGTCGATGATAGCTCGGAAGACAGACTGATATATAAAATGTCGTCCCCTTGTTCTATGTAGGGCGCAAAGGCTTGAATAAAATCCGACGGAGAAGGTGCGGCGGTACGCGGTAAATGTCCCTCGCGGCTTACACGTTGAAATAATTGTTCCGGGTGAATGTTCACCCCATCCTGCAATGCCTCATCACCAAATACTGTATACAATGGCACAATGCTAATCTCGTACTGTTGACGCCAGTGAGCAGGAATATCACTGGTACTGTCGGCAAAAATTTTAATTTTGTTCATACATTGAATCCTCTCTGTGTGATGCAGAAAAATTATAAAGATTGCACGGAGGAAGGATAGATATCCGCTGTGCTATTTGGAACGGAAAGGCCGATGGCCAGAAGAGCAATAAAGCCTACAATAATAAGTGCATTAATGATTAAGCCTGTAATAGCAAAGGTTTTCTTACGGTTTTTTAACGCAATTCCAATGATACCGACCACAAGTCCGCTACAATTCAGCAACAGGCTGCCTAAAAAAATAAAAGGAAGCAGTACCGTTCCGGTTTGCTGCAGAGCAACTTCCGGGTTCATCGTTTGGTATTGGCCGAAATGAGCCAGCAGATTAATGACCATAATAGCTAGAATAATATATCCGATCAGGCTGACAAGCGACATAATAAAAGAAGCAATACCGGGACCGGAATGTTTGAGCTTGACCGGAGGCTGAAACACAGGAGCTTCTGAAAAAACAGGGTGCTCCTCAGACGCAGCAGGTTTTTGCAAATTAGGATCTTGGTAACTCATTTTTTCCACTCCTTGAACATAGTCCGAACAGGTACTAATTTTCCACAAAATAAACAAAAAAGCAAGCCATCCTACACATTACCCTTCAAAAGACAGGGTCTAATCATCCAATTCTGTATGCGGTCTGTTCACACACGCTGGCTGGTAAACTTCATACGGTTTCGATAAAATAAGAAGAACATTCGGCTAAAAGGATGAGATGAAAAGGAGTACACAAACATGCAAAGAAAATGGATATTTGTGGGATCTATAATGATGATGTTGGCGGTAGCCATTGGAGCGTTCGGGGCACATATTGTGAAAGCCCGGATCGACGCGGATGCTTTGGCCGTGTATGAAACAGGTGTGAAATATCATATGATTCACGCTGTCGGTTTGCTGATCATTGCGTTGGCTGCCGGACAGTGGGGTCCTTCCAACCGTTTAAGATGGGCAGCGCGTCTGTTATTGACGGGTATCATTTTGTTTTCTGGTAGCTTGTATGTGCTAAGTTTGACCGGAATCCGTGTGCTGGGGGCTATTACCCCTCTAGGAGGCGTGTGTTTTATTGCAGGATGGATATTGCTGGCATGGGCTGCCATGGGTCTTAAGAAAGAGGATTAGAGCTCTTTTCGGATAATGCAAAAAAAGAGAATGGACAAGAAAGACGTATGTTTTTCCTGACCGTTCTCTTTTTTCATGCTTCGTTTTTTTGTGAAGTATTTACATTTACGATGTGATTTCATCGATCTCATTCATTTTAAAGGAGTACACTTGCTTCTCATCTACATGATACACACTCAGCAGGCTATTATCATGATCCAGGTTGAGGATGCGGCAAGGAATGCTGCGCTGTCCGCCATAGCGGTTCACGATTAACCGTACAAGCGTATTATCATGTATATAGCGTTTGATCCATTCATACGTACTAAGGTCTTGTTGTGTTGCAGGCTTTGGCTGTACGTGGGATTGTTTGATCTCTTGAACGACTGGTGGCTTGTTCGTAATTGCGGCTGATTTCTTTTTAGAGAATTTTTCCGCGAGCGTAGCGGCTGCATCAGATGGGCTATTCACGGCTGACTGTTTTTTTAGGTACAGTGCAGCTTCAATTAAATTGCCAAGTTCGATACCGGATTGAATCCGGCTATCCGCAATTTGCTCATTTTGGCTCAAGAGATTAAGCAGGAACTGAAGGGCCTCAACGTTCGAACGGCCTTTAACTAATACATCTACATTAAATAAATAACTGGTTTCGTCTTGATTTGATTCCTTTTTCATACATCCTCCAGCCCAAGCCATGGGTAATTAGTCTTTTATAGTACCTATCAATATATCATTAAAACGTAATCTATCATAGTGCCTAAGGCCCTGTTGTTGGATATTAACAAAAATAAAATCTATATAAAGCCCTATGCGTAAAATTTTCTCAGATAAGCAAAGCCAGAGCTACATATACAGAGAATAAAGGAGGGAGGGGGTGAAATCAAGTAATTTAAATTTTAAATATATTACAATGGGAAAATATAACGAAGCAGTCTCATCCATCCAGAAGAAAAGTAAAATCCCCCTTAATGAAAGGGGGACTTGGCCTATCAAAAACATGATAAATTATAGTAAGCGCAATTAAAGCAAATTTTAATTTCGATTAAAAGGGGATTCGTTGTGATTGAATAAGGTAGTCATGTTCGAATGCCCAACTCACAAGACCACTCCAGAAATCTTCACAGGCTGAAATGATCGTCGCTGGTTCAGCTAAATCTCCAGACATGACCAGCTTAACGATATGATCAAATCCTTCTGGACGACTCGGCAGTTCCAGGGCCTCCGGTAGAACCATTGAACCCGTTGAGAAAAGCTTCTGATTATGCAACCCAACTAACATAGCCCCATATTGGGCAAACTGCATTACCAAGTACGGCAAGTAGGTATGAGGGCCATTTACACGGACATTTCTAAGCTTTCCTATAAACTCGTACATTTCACCTACAAGCACTTCGTTGATGGCATACCTGAAATCTTCCTTTGTTGGGGATTCGGCCGCTTCCTTTAATATAGAAAAAAAGCCTTTAGGATCATACAGACGAAGTGGGGAAAAGAAGGGTCCATGTGTCAACGGCCAATCGCCCTCAACAGTAGAGGCAATTTTAAGAAGAATGTCTGAACTACAGACGTTCACCTCAGCTTTCCAGGGGCCCGCCGACCATTCATGGCTAAATTCTACAGGGCCGTTTGATTCACTCAGTACACAAAACATTTCAATGTCCGAGAAAGGGCCGTCAGTACCTTTTGCAACAGATCCATAGACCCCTATAGCCAGAATCTTGTCTCTGTATACTTCATGTAACCTCGCAGCTATTTCGTGGCAAGTCTGAAGTCTCTCACTTCGAGAAATGTTGACAGGTCCATTCATGTTCATTAGTGATCCCCCTCTGTTCCCTACGGTCTAAGGTGACTTGTCCAATTTACGGATTCGTCATTCAGCGCGGGTTTAATTTCACTTGTGAGCCCTTGCCGCCCGTCTGGATTCCAGTTTCCTTCACCCCGGCTTCCTTCAGATCGACCAGTAGCCGCTCTAGTACCGCCTTGGCGACAGATGCTTCTTTTGCTCCAGACGCTTTAACGACCAACTGCACCGGTTTTCCGGAACGCAGATGTTTGTCTGCCTGACGCAGCTTCGTGTCGTAATCATGCTCCTCAATATGAGCAGTGAAGCGAAGCTCCTTGACCTTTTCTTTGCCGCTGTTTCTTGCGACTCGGCCGACATTTTTGTTTGCTGCGGTTTCTTTTTGCGCCAGCGCTTTTCCTTTGCCCTTTGCGACCAAGCTACAGGGCGGTGGACTGCTCATGAGTGAGGTACAGACCAGGTCCACCCCTTGGGATCGGGCCATAGCCAAGGCTTCTGACTTGGAGACAACGCCGAGCTTCTCTCCCGCGAGTCCAGTGAGTACCACTTCATCAGCTTTAATTTGCTCGTTGATTAATACTGCCACGTAAATGTAGCCTCCCTTAAACAATGATAAAGCTATCATATACGGAACCTATTTGTGATTCAATTTTAGATTTATCCGTATTGACAAAAGTCACTAACCCCTATAATCTTTTACTGATAATGATTATCATTTTCCGATGCAATATACATACAGGGGTGATTGAGAGAAATGAAAAAGATGTTGAATAGCCTATTATTATTTGTAGTTTTTACTATTGTATTGGCGGGCTGCGGTGCAGCTGGGGATAGCTCGAAGACGGAAGGTACTGCAGGGTCTGAGCAGACATCCACAACGGCTGGTCCGGTTACGGTTAAGGACGACCACGGGGAAGTCAAACTGGACAAGCCAGCGGAACGTGTCGTGGTACTCGAATGGACGTTTACCGAGGACCTCATTGCACTTGGCGTACAGCCGGTCGGCAATGCAGACAATGAAAACTACAAGCTGTGGGTAACACCGGAGGCGAAGCTGGCTGATACCGTAACTGATATCGGCACACGGGGCGAACCGAATCTAGAAGCGATTGCGGCGCTCAAGCCGGATCTTATTATCTCTAACGCCGATAACAATGCAGCGATCTATGCGCAGCTTAAAGGAATTGCACCAACGATAGAATTCGATCCTTACAAGGGGAACGGCTATGATTACGACCGTATGGTTGAAATCTTCAAGCAAGTGGCTGTAGCTACCGGTAAAACGGAACAGGCTGATAAGGTCCTAAGCGAACTTGACCAGCACTACGTAGATGCAAAGGCTACATTGGAGAAGGCGGGTAAAGCAGACTTTCACTATGCGCTGACACAGGCCTTTACAGCTCAAAATGCTGCCAGTCTGCGAATGTTCAAAGAAAATTCGGTTGTAGTGGGAACGCTTGCGAAAATCGGCATGGTGAACGACTGGAAGTCGGACAAGACCGAGAAATACGGGTTTAGCACCGTTGGCATTGAAGCTCTTCCAGCTGTACAGGACAGCAATTTTATCTATATTACACAAAAGACGGACGATGTATTTGGAGCCGCGATGAAGAACAACTCGGTATGGAACGGACTGAATTTCGTTAAAGAAAAACGGACCTATCCGCTGGACGGTACAACATGGACATTCGGCGGTCCTATCTCATCCAAAGTACTGGTTGATCAGGTAGTCGGAGCTCTGACGAAATGACCCGAGCAGGCACAACGGGTTTATCGAAGACTTGGCGTGTAGGAAGCATCTTTGGGGGCGGATTGATCGTCCTCATCGTGCTTTTTTTTGTAAGCTTGTGTTATGGAGAGGCTTCAATCCCGCTGCATACAGTAATTGAGGCGTTGACTCAGCGTCAGAATACGCTTGATCATAACATGGTGTGGGATCTCCGAATGCCGCGTACGGTCATCGGAATCCTGGCTGGTGGTGCGTTGGCCATCGCCGGTGCTCTGCTCCAGGCCATCACCAAAAATCCGCTGGCGGCTTCTGATACACTAGGAATTAACGCTGGTGCCTACTTTGTGGTCGTCCTTGGCGCGGTGATGTTTCCCGGATTGCTGCACCAGGCGCCGTTTCTATTTGCCGCTGTCGGCGGCCTGCTTGCAGCGGTACTCGCTTACTTCATGGGCGGGGGACGAGCTGGAAGTCCAATTCGGTTGGCGCTTGCCGGCTTGATTGTATCCATGGTTCTCGGTTCGTTTACCGGAGCTTTGCATATCTTTTATTCATTTGAAACGCAGGGATTGTTTCTCTGGGGTTCTGGCTCGCTTGTGCAAAACGACTGGAGCGGGACAACTTACGCCTGGCCCTGGGTCGTAGGACTCTCGGTCATTGCCGTTCTGCTGTCAAGGCAGTTTGATGTCCTGGATCTGGATGAGTCCACATCCACGTCACTCGGACAAAAGGTTAGCTTGACCCGGGCGGTGGGAATTGTATTGGCTGTCCTGCTGTCGACCATTACAGTCAGCGTCATTGGACCTATTGGTTTTGTGGGTTTGGTAGCTCCGCATTTGGTGCGCTTAAGCGGTCTAAAAATGCATCGTTGGGTGCTGCCCGGTTCCTTCCTGTGGGGGGCATTGCTGTTGACGGGCGCTGACGTGCTGGCGAAAATGGTCCACCAATCAAGCATGGACCTGCCGACCGGAGCAATGATGGCCTTGATTGGGGCTCCTTGGTTAATTTGGTTGATTCTGTGGAAGATGAAGCTGCCTTCTGGTATTAGTGGACAGTCTTCAATGAACATAGGTGTGCGCTCTCGGAAATTACCGTATGGCAGGCTCGTTATGTTGCTTGGGTGCGGTGCCGTGCTGTTGACCGTATTCAGCCTGATGTTTGGAGGAATGCGAATTCCGGTCAGCGATTTGTTGTCCGGCCTGTTCGGCGGTGAGAACGCAAATTCGGCCTTGCTGCAGTTTAGAATTCCGCGCACGCTGGTGGCAGCCGGGGCTGGTATCGCGCTTGCGGTCAGCGGTGTCTTGATCCAATTAGCTGTTCGTAATCCCTTAGCGGATGCCTCGATCATCGGTGTTTCTTCAGGGGCTGGTTTCGGCGCGCTTGCAGTAATTATCGTTTGGCCGGGGCTGCCTATTTATGCGCTGCCCATCGCGGCGATTGCCGGAGCGACAGTGTCGGCGGCAGTAATCTTCTTTTTATCATGGAACAAGCACCTAAACCCGTCTGTGGTCATCCTACTTGGGATTGCCGTATCAGCAATCGGAGCAGCCGGCATTCAGGTACTGATTATCCAAGGCTCGCTTTGGGGCAGTACAGGCTATATTTGGCTGACGGGTAGTACCTACGCTCGAAACTGGGGGCAGGTAATGACGATTCTGGCCTTTCTGCTCGTGTTGTTGCCAATAGCCTGGTGGCTAGCTCGCCGCTTCGATCTTTTGGTATTTGACGATAGCAGCGCCATGGGCCTGGGACTTCCGGTGCGTCGCACCCGGCTGCTGGCGATGGCAGTGGGTGTGCTGCTGGCGGGCGGAGCGGTAGCCTGTGTAGGTACAATTGGCTTCATCGGGCTGATTGCTCCGCATATCGTGCGTACGTTGATTGGGCACCATGTACGCCGCTCCATTGTTCTGTCGAGCATCTTGGGAGCAGTAATGCTGGTGCTGGCTGATACGATTGGCCGGACAGTGCTTGCGCCGACCGAAATTCCTTCCGGATTGCTGATCGCACTGATTGGTGCACCGTATTTCCTGTACTTGATGTATCGCTCCAATAAGAGTAAGTCAGTGTAGTTGAATATGTACTTAAACAGGCTGTTTCCCAGCGGATTTTCCGTGGGGAAGCAGCCTTTATTATTTATTTTTCAACGTAATCATTGGACTTTATATTTACAAATCTAATAAAATAGATATAATGTTTTATATGGAACCGTCATTGATTTATAAAGCATTGTCAAACGAAACTCGTCGTCTAATTATGTTGTGGTTAAAAAAACCAGAAGAGTTTTTTGATGAACAAGCTTATCTAAAACAAGGGCTTAATTTTCAAATTGGTGTATGTGTGGGAGATATTCAGGCTAAAGCAGGACTTGCGCAGTCTGTGATTTCAAGTTATTTATTAACGATGCAAAAATCCGGTTTGTTAGAGTCTGAGCGTATTGGGAAGTGGACGTACTATCGTCGGAATGAAAAAACAATCCGGGAATTTGCCGAGTACGTTCAAAAGGAACTATAAACAGAAAGGAGGTTTTTTTTCACATTACATATCTACAAATCTGTATATATAATTAAATTGGAGGCTTATACTTAAAATGAAAAAGGTTAACCAGTTACTTATTATCATTCTGGCTTTAGGCGTATTCAGCATTATTACAACGGAGATGGGGATTATAGGTGTTCTCCCCCAAGTAACTCAAAAATTCAATGTATCAGCTGCCCAGGCTGGTTGGCTCGTCAGTATTTTTTCTTTAGTTGTTGCCATTTCAGGTCCGTTCTTGACCTTACTCGTTTCCGGCATGAATCGTAAAGTCATTCTATTAACCGCTGTATTCAGTTTTGTCATCTCCAATATAGTCTATGCCTATACCACTCATTTTGAGGTCATGCTCATTTTTCGTGTTCTTCCTGCTATTTTTCATCCTGTCTTTTTTTCGGTCGCCCTCGTGACTGCATCTCATCTTGTCCCCCGTGAAAAGAGTAGTAAAGCGGTCACAAAGGTTTTCGCTGGAATTACAGTAGGATTTGCGTTTGGCGTGCCTTTGACTTCCTATCTTGCTGAAAAGATATCGTTAGAAGCTGCTTTCTTATTTGGTGCTGTCGTAAGCATGATTGCATTTGTAGGAATACTCGTATGGCTTCCTTCCCTGCCCGTTCAGGAAAAGATGTCTTATGGCAAACAGCTTGGTATATTACGTAAACCTCAATTGTGGTTCAACATTGTGACTGTTATTTTTATCTTTGCAGCTATGTTTTCGGTGTATAGCTACTTTGCCGAATATCTTGGAGAAGTAACTCTTATGAACGGGTCATGGATCAGTATGATGTTGATGGTCTTTGGAATCGTCATGATTTTTGGAAACTTTTTATTTGGAGGATTATTACATAAAAATCTGACCAAGACCGTCATCATGTTCCCATTGCTATATATGGTCATTTACGTATTCACTTATGCTCTGGGGGCTTCTTTCCTACCGATGATTGTGGTTGTGCTCATTTGGGGGGCCGTGCATTCCGGGGGGCTTATTATTAGTCAAACATGGTTAACCACTGAAGCGAAAGAAGCTCCAGAGTTTGGTAATAGCCTGTTTGTCTCATTTTCTAATCTAGGTATTACGATGGGAGCTGCTATAGGCGGGTGGTTTATCTCTCACTTGGGAATACACCAGCTCATCTGGAGCGGAATGATGTTTGCACTGCTAGCGTTTTTATCTATGATTATAAAAATAAAATTGTTCAATTCGAATGCAACGGAAGCCAGCGTGCGTTAAAATATGGAGAGATATTAGAAGAATACTCTAGAAGAAGATGACCATAAAATGATGCATGGGGTGATGTTGATTGCATTTCGTATGGACTTCGATCTTAATGACATTCGTAATCGTTATCGGGATCTTAGCGTTGCTCATCTGGGGAGTGATATCCTTAATTAAGCGTTTTCGCTAATCGCAATGAAGGAGTAGCCATCTCTATGTATTGAATTTATATTATCTAACTGGGAGGAATAGATGAATATTCGAATGTATCACGATCTGGAGGCTCAATTGGAAGAAGCGATTTGGGCTCTTGGAGAGGAAGCGGCTCATATACTCCCATTAGATAGCAACTTAGCTGAGGAAAAAGCACAGAAGGCCTGGGATCTAATACCTGAACCTAAGCATACATGGGGCATTACAGGTGTAACCTTGCATCAATACGTTCAAATTCTCAATTATAACGGGCATACTCAGCGGTCAGTAGAGCTTTTAAATGAGGAGATTTTAGACTTGGAAGGTGCAGGGTACCGGATTATACATGCTGAACCTTATATCCAGATGGCGGAAACACTTCTTCATCAGAGCAAGCCTGTATTAGCTCATGAATATCTCAAGAAGGCATACTCGATTGGGAGTGCAAGAGCATTTCGGGACCAGCCCAAGCTTTATCTCAAAATGGCGAAAAGTAAAGCTCTGGATGAACAGGATATACTACTTCAATTTGCGGCGTTAGATGTGAATGCCAAACTTCTAAGCGATTTAAAGGATAATTAATAACCAATGTAATGACCTCATACAGTCTGAGATAAAATGCTGATCTGGATACGACGGACTAATGGGCTTCAATATTATTTATGGGGAGGATCAATGCATTGAAATTAAAAGAAGTGCTCTTAGGCACCCACAGTTTCGAAGCAATGAAAGCTTTTTACGGCTCTCTCTTGGGTTTGCAGGTTGTGGAGGAAGGTTCTTCGCGGTTGTCGTTTCAAGTAGGGGAATCGGTTCTTGCTTTTCAGGAATCCTCCCACATGGAAAATGAGTTTTACCATATTGCCTTTACGATTCCAACGAATAAATTCATAGAAGCAAAACAGTGGGCCATCGACCGTGGAATTTCATTGATTTCAAGACCTCAAGAAGATGAGTTTTTTTTCGAAAACTGGAATGCAACAGCGCTTTACTTCTATGATCCGGATCATAACCTTGTCGAGTTCATCGCTCACCATACACTCAACAACGCAGTCACTGAAGCTTTCGGACCCAACTCTCTACTTCGTATAAGCGAGATCGGTCTTCCTGTCGATGATGTCCCCGAAGTATCTAGGATAATCACCGAAACGTTCCAACTTGATTCATGGGGAGGGGCTGGACAGAAATTCGCACCGCTAGGGGATGTAGAAGGATCATTTATAGTCATAGACAAGCAACGGCTTTGGTTTCCTGATGATAGGCTTCCAGCCGTATTTAACACCAGTGTCTTGTTTGAAGCTCCATGCTCTGCCAGTCTTTCACTTCATAATGGTCTGTATAAGTTGAGATCAAACTGAGTTAGGGCTTCGTAATATATATAAGCTGAACTTAAAAGTTTCATATAGTGCTACTGCGCAGACGGATAGTGCTTCCCATCGCCACCACCCCCGGATTTCTGGAATAAAGCTTACGATAAGGGGAAATCCGGGGATCATAATACATACAGGAGAGAATATATGAAAATTAGACTACTTAATTCAAATGAAAAATATCCAATAGAGCTCTTGTTACTAGCTGATCCTTCGCACCAACTTGTTGAGGAATACTTAAAAAGAGGGCAGTGTTTTGTAGCAGAGATTGACCATCATATTGTTGGAGTCTATGTTCTTTTACCTACAAGACCTGAAACAGTTGAGTTAGTGAATATAGCAGTATCAGAAGATATGCATGGTAAAGGAATAGGCAGACAATTAGTAACACATGCAATTGAAACAGCCAGGGCACAAGGTTATAAAACGATGGAAATGGGTACAGGAAACTCTAGCATTGGACAGTTAGCTCTCTACCAAAAATGTGGGTTCAGAATTGTTGGTGTAGATCTAGATTACTTTGTCAGACACAACTATCTAGAAGAAATTTATGAGAATGGCATACAGTGTAGAGATATGATTCGTATGTCTCAGGATTTATAGAGCTTAAATTCTTTGCAAGCCCTTCAAAGGTATCTTAAGTAAGGTTCTGAAAGGTATATGATATTGTGCCAAAAGATGGTACAATAAATTGCGGAAAGGCTATACAATCATTGGATTGCAATAGTCCTTTTTTAATAAGTTGATATCCTACTAAGTTCCTGATAAGGGGTGGTTACTTTGTACAACACAACAACCACGATACTCACAGAGATAACAAAACATATGAAAGATAAAGATTTAATACTTAGTGATCTTGCCAGAGAGGCAGAAATGAATCCGGGTACCATGAGCAGTATTATTAATGGGAACCGCACTCTTTCAGTGGATCAGCTAGACCGAATTACAAAAGCAATGGGGCATCCCGTTGGCTATTACTACGAACGGTATGTGTCTGAGTATTTAACAGAGGCTAATCCGAATTGGCGTCGAATGAGTCCTTTTATACATAATTGTGCGAAATTGAACAAACTGGACTGCATTCATGATGTGGTCAATCTATTAATGGATAAGTTGGGCTATTCAGAATCATTATTTGAGCTTGCCGAAGAATTATTTCATGAAAAAATGTACCAAGCGGCAGCCATACTTTATGAAAATGTAGCTGTAAGTGAGAAAAAACAATACTCAGAACGCCTCGCTATGTGTCAGTACCGCTTGTTCCATACGAGGCAAGGAGACAATCAAGAGAAAAACTATGAAGCGGCAGTTCAATTTGAAATATATGTTGACCGACTAGATGAGATAGATCAGTTAGAAGCGTTAAAAGATTTGGCGAATACATATCGTTCGTTACGTAAATGGGACAAAGTAGAATTGTTCGCTAAAGCTTTGGGAGACAAAGCTAAAATTCAATACAAACTGGAACAACAGCGGCATCATGTGAAAAAAGAAAATTCAAAGAAACCAAGTTTTCCTCTGTTTGCTTATTGGGCATTCTCACATTTACTTCGTGCAGAAGCTTGTGAAGCGAGGAAAGACTATGAGCAAGCACTCCAGCACACTTATGCTTATGCCGATTTAAGTTGGGTGAAAGATACGGATGAAACTGCTTTGAAGTGGAAGAGGCAGTATGAAGAGTGGGCTGTGGGGAATACCTATTTGAATAAGATTCTTGCAGGCGAGATAAACGTTCTATCTGATTATGTAGTTTATATATCATCAAGAAAAGATGAGATTCTTCCGGCACTTGATATTATCGTCGATTCGGCTAATAGATACCACATTGATGTAGATGATATTTTAAAGCAATTTAATGAGGACATTTCATCTTTTCTGGAGCAACAGAAAGTTGAAAGCTTTTATACTAGACGATTCATAACAGAACGTTTTATGCATTTTTCGAAGGAATTATCAGTCTACTATTTGACCAAAGGAAGATTTACTGATGGTTTTAAATTTTTAATAAGTTGTTTGGAAAAATCTACATTAATCAATAATAAATCGTATATAATTAAGTGTATGCGGCTGTATGAGTCTTATCGAGAGTATGCATCAACTGAGATAAAGGTAGCATACAGAAATTTGATTAATGAGGTGGAAAAGGATGAAACGTAAAATAATTTTAACCGTACTGGTAACGAGTTTTATGTTATTGACAATAGTAATTCCTCGAGCAGGCTATCAAGACATTGAACATAGCTATCAACCTGCACAGCATGGTGAAATGTAATTATTTCTAACAGGAAAAAGACGTTTGGTATTTAAAGAAATTAAATGGTATAGATTGTTAAACTCAATGGGTAATGAAACAGGTTAGATGGAATGATCCGTCTAGCCTTTTTATTGCGTGTTTTGCTGTATATAAGCAATATGAGGAAATCTTCTTTTGAGAAATATATGTAAAAAGTGCAAAAATGTTATGTATGCTGTTGTAAACAACTGAATGGTATATGACTTTGTTCCAAAAGGCAATGATGGACTAAAGTAATTCTTACTAACTGTTTCTCATTACATGGTTTAATTATGTATCATATGCCGAGTCTACGTTGAAAGGGTGGTTTATCTATGGAGATCACACCTACGATTAGAGCAGAAGTACAAACCTATCTGATACGGAAAAGCTTAACCATGACCGAGTTTGGTCACATGATTGATTTGAATGTAGGTACAGTTAGTGGCATTGTGACGGGCAACCGGTCTATTTCTGTTCACCAGCTAGATCGTATCACTATGGGAATGGATTTACCACCGGATTATTTTTATGAACGTTATATTGATGAATGTATTGAGGAAGAACCGCTCAACTGGCGAAGAATCAGTCCTTTTTTGTACCGCTGCGTGGAGCTAGGACGACTTGATTGCTTGCGAAGAGTTGTAGGTATGTTGCTAGATAATCCTGTTTATCTTCCTTCACTTTTTGAAGTAGCCGAGGATTCTTTTAAAAAGGGTAATACTGGAGCAGCGGCGTTCCTTTATGAAAACGTGTCAGAAGGGGAAAAGTATCAGTATTCAGAACGATTGGCGGTTTGCCAGTATCGATTGTTTACGATTCGTGTTGGAAACGATCAAGAGAAAAACTATGATGCAGCCATTCAATTTGAGCCTTACGTTGATCGATTAGATGAGGTAGATCAGTTAGATGCCTTAAAAGACTTGGCGAATACATACCGCTCGTTACGAAAATGGGATAAAGTAGAACTATTCGCTAAAGCAATGGGAGACAAGGCAAAAATTCAATACAAACTGCAACAACAGCGGCATCATGTACACAAAGACAATTCGAAGAAACCTAATTTTCCTTTGTTTGCGTATTGGGCATTCTCGCATTTACTTCGTTCACAAGCATGTGGTGAGAGGAAAGACTATGAAAAGGGACTTCAACACATTAAAAAATACGCTGATTTAAGTTGGGTTACTGATACAGATGAAGAAGCTTTGAAATGGAGAAAAAAGTACGAAGACTGGGCAGTAGTAAACACGTATGTTAATAAGCTTCTTTCTGGCGATAAGAGCGTTCTTTCTGATTATGTAGCTTATATTTCTTCAAGAAAAGATGAGATTCTTCCCGCACTTGATATTATGATTGAGGCAGCTAACCGATACCATTTTGATGTAGATAATATTTTAAAGCAATTCGAAGAAGAAATCATCTCCTTTCTGGAGCAGAAAAAAGTTGAAGGATTGTATACTCAACGATTCACAACGGAGCGATACACTCATTTCGCAAGGGAATTGGCGATCTATCTTTTGCGCAAGGGGAGGTTTTCAGAAGGCTTCACATTTTTGTGTAGCTGTTTGGAAAAGTCTGCTGAAGCTAATAATAGAATACAAGCAATCAGATGTATGAGGTTGTTTACACATTTTAAAGAACATGCATCTGCTCATACGAGGGCAGTCTATGGAAATCTAATTAAAGTGGTTAATGAAGAGGAAGAGTAAGTTGATTCCACCCTACTAGTATCCAGTTTTATGTCAGTAGCATTAGTAATTATGATCCAACTGGACAATATAGAGGAATGTTGGAATAAAATAGTCTCAAGTTTAAGATCACAATAGACCTAGAAAATTAACTATGATCAAGAGGTTAGATGGAATGATCCGTCTAGCCTTTTTCATATCGTTTATTTTGCTCTACATAAATAAGCTTCTAGAAGTGACTTAGCGTGGACTTTTATCTGTAAATGCTTATTCGATCATTGGAAGATTATCATTGAAAGATTATATAATGTGGAAAGTAGTATTTTAATAACAAGACATATTGCCTATTTCCTTCATTTCCCTTATGATAATTGCACTACTACCAAAGAAGGAGATATATATGAAGAAAGCTATTCTACTACTATTAATGTTTGCTATCTTAATTCCATCACAAGTATTAGCAGCAAAAGCTACAAAAGCTATGTCAACAAGTGAAATCGAAAAAATATACTTTGAGAATTACAAAGATCGTGTAAAAGAAATTAAAGTTGCACAAAAAAAACTTAATGTTGCTCTGGGGGCAGAAGTTCGTGAGTTAACTCAGAGATTAAACCAAGCATCTGCACGTTATAAAAATGAAGTGAAAAATAAGTCTAGTAAAGCGGTAATAGCTCAATCCAAGGCTGACTGCGATAAATTAAAGAAGCAGCTCAGCGTGGCTAAAGTGGAACTAAATAAAACAGTTAAAAATTACAAAAAAGAAAGTGAACAAGCATTAAAGGATATTGCAAATCAGAAAGCAGACCTTATAAAATTCATTAAGAATCACACAGCAGGAAAAGATAAACTTACTGAGTCTCAATTTAGCAAACAAGTTAATGGAGATATTATGTCGATTGACGGCTCATTTACTGGCATTTTAAAAATGTTGACGGAAGCTGAATAATGGCGAGTAGAGGCAGCAGGTATCACCTGTTGTCTTTTTAATTTAGGCTTAGAATGGAAGTTATTGTTGGAGACTTTGGATTGCTGTGGAATGGGGACAAAGAGGATATATGGATGAAATAAATTTGTTCGTTTTTATATAATGAAGTACGATTAGTGAGGAGAAAAATTTATGAATCGTAAGTTTTTTATCATGGCTTTGATAAGAGGTATTTTCGGGTATTTCCCTTGTGGGCTGGGAGTTGCAGTATTATTGGAGGCTTATAGCAGATATAGTCTAAGGTTTTTTTTAATTGGAGCTACATGTTTCCTTATCGGGGGATTGGTGCTTTACTTCACAAGACGCTATGAATCATCAGATTGGTTACTATAGATAAAACAAATATTACATTAGAAGGAGTATATGATGTTATCACCAAAACAAGAAGAGAGCCTTAGTAAATTTATGAGTAAAATTCTTAGGCATACACCAGAACAGTTTGGAATTAAGTTGGATCATGAAGGTTATTGCCACGTGCAAGACTTAATTTCAGCCATTAAATCAGAGAATAGATGGTCGGATATAGGAGAAGCAGGAATTGATCAAGTCGTAACTAATTGTCCAAAGAAGCGATACCACATGGTAAATGGATACATACGAGCGAACTACGGGCACAGTACAGGAAGATTAGATTACAAAGAATCCATTCCACCAACTGCTCTTTATCACGGAACAAATAGCAAAGTAGTTGATAAAATTATTACCGAGGGTATTAAACCAATGGGGAGAAAGTATGTTCATCTATCTGAGACACTTGAATTTGCAACATTGGCAGGTAAGAGACGTGGTGAATTAGTCATTCTTGAAGTCGATACAGTAAAATCGCTGGCTAATAATGTAAAGTTCTATATCGCTAATAATGGGGTTTGGCTTGCCGATTTTGTGCCCCCACAATATTTGAAAAAAATTTAATACTGATATTTTCGTTTATATTAAAAAGAGGCATTTATACAATACTTTTGACATAGTAAATCCGTTTATATCAGTCCATTTGTCACATAATATAAAAGGAAATTTCAGGATAACAGGTGGATATCCCTAAACATCTCCTTCTGATAAGATTATTTCCATCTAAATTAAAATGGACGTGATCAAATGGGGAGAATATTGGTTCCACCTGACAAGCTAGTGGAAGTGGCTGACCAGTTCTTGCATGGTAAACACGAAATGGAACGTATGTTGAATTTACTGAATGGAAGAATTGATTTTGTCCAACAAGGTTGGTCTGGAGCTACCCGCGAGAGGTTTTTTCAGGAATTTCAGGTCTCTAGACAATCCATGAGTGTGACGCTTGAGCGACTTTCTACGGTTGCACAAGAACTCATCTTTATTTCAAAAAACTTCATACAGGTAGATGGAGAAAAAGTCGTACTGGATGTCCCGGGAAATGGTGTACCTATTAAAAACGCATCAAGCGGTGAAGGTTGGTTACATAAGATTTTTGAACAGATTGGACAAGCTGAGATCACCAAGGCTGAAGCCCAGATGGAAGCTAGCAAGCTTCAAGGAGAAATTCTGTGGGATACTGCTCAGGGAGCGAAAGGTGCTATTCAGGAAGATCTAACCTTGGGGATGCTGCCTGACAAAGACCGTGACTATGATCATCCAATGGCAGCTAAAGTAGGTGAAATTCTCGGTCACGTAGCTACGACATTGCAGGGGGCTGGTGAGGTAGTAGCTGGAATAGGTGGAGAAGGATTATCAGTTGCTGTTTCATCCACGGGAGTTGGTAGTATTATCGGAATACCTGGATTGATTGGCTCAGCAGCTTTAGCGGCACATGGAGGTACAACCGCAGTTAAAAGTGCAAGCGGAATAGGGAAGAGCTCAGCGGAATTGTGGCAGATGGCGAAAGGAGAAGGTGTACCTTCTTATGGGAAAAAATCTGTTCCAGCAGGTCCTTATCGTGAAGTTGACAGTTACCCTGTAAAAGTAAAACACGGAGATCAGGAGAAGCATATTGTTGGGACGCCCAACTACAAACAAGACTTAGCCAATGGTAAGAACAAGAGTATTTTCTATGGTGATAACAAAACCGCACAAGAATTACTTGATAGTTATTCTGGAAAAGGTGCTATGTTTAAAGCAGGGCGAGAAAGGATTGATTTCGGAAAACCTATCGGGAAATACTATAATAGAGATACTGGTATGTTCGAAGAAACAACAAAAGGAATTATTCATTACAGTAAAGATGGCGCACATATTGTACCAGCAGCGCCTTAAACCAAGGAGGAATATATGGGATATGATTCTTTGATTAAAGCCATTATTTCAGTACCGAAAGAAGAATTAACTATTCAGTGGGGAAGTGGATTAAAGATTATTGGTACTAGGGACACCATTTATGAAACAAACAATGGTTTAGATGAAGATGATAATGAATTCATTGAATATGATGCTGCGGTTATTGAAGTTAAAAAGATAGTATCTAAGCCGATTAACGACGAAGGAAGTATATATAATTGGTTACAAAAAGGAAAGAGCCCCTTTATTGAAATTTCTCTCCATAACGATCCTCCCAGCATGATAACATCTACTGATGGATCTATTATTTGGAAATATGAATAACTCTGGAAATCCTCAATTGTGTATTTTTCACTCAATCGAGGCTAGATGGGATTATCCATCTAGCCCTTTTGGTTAGTATGGGTTAGAGAGGATTTATGTTTTTTATAGACTGAAAAAATAAAGCCTCATTTAAAGGACTTTTTGTGGTCTGGGTGCTGTGTATGGGTACCACATAAATTGTAAGCACGACAAAGCATATAGTCTCCTATGCTCTAACATTCGTTATAAATTAGTAAGATGCCATTACACCTAAGAAAATTAAAACAATTGCGCTACACGCGATGTAGGTTACACGAATCATGGAAATTCAAAGCAACATCTAGAGTGGCCTCATGAACATGTTTTTGAATGGAAAGAAGATGGGACATTTAAAAGAGTTAACAAGAATTAGGAGGGACTGTTTTGGAATACAATGAATTGGTGGAACGTTTTGAAATGGGGGAAGAGTTTCAGTTCTCCTATAAAAATGATAGCTATTGGATTAGCCAGAATGAAGAAGGGGACTTTCTTACTCGTGAAAGAGACAGTTTTTCGCAGTCGTTTAAATCAGCAAGAGAGTTGTTTGTTAATGGGAAGATTGATGATAAGACTGTTTTAGAGTTGTGGGATAGCATAGAGATTTGAAAAGTACAATTTGAGCCTACTCCTTAACAAAAAATACGAGAGTGAGAGTGGGCCTTTTTAAATAGTTAGCCAATCTGAATAAAGGAGGATGATATTTACATGCTCCAATATCAAACATTACAAGTTGTTGAGCTAGGATAAGGGAATCAAGCAGATGAACAAAATGCCCATCTAAAAGATATTACCGATATTGGAGAAAATAAAAGCGTGTCGTAGTTTTTACTCATAAAGAAACACCTCGAATGAATTTGATTTTGATCTCGTATTCTCGGTGTTCACGTTCTAATTTAAACCCATAAACCACCTAATATTTTGAACGTATCCACGAGTGTCCACACTTACCCGCAAATGCCGCATAAAATATCCCGGCTGAACAAAGAGGAGGTGCATGTAATAACCATGATACACTTGGAACCCGTACAAGTGGGTGAGCATACATTTATTGGAGTCGAAGTCAAACTGCCTAAAACAACGCTGCTAACTATCTCCAACTCCGTGGTTACTCATGTGTGGTGCGTCTAAGATACGGCTACTTCAGGGGATTTAAAATCTCCTTTATTTAAGCCGTAAAATCAAGCAGGACAAGCTTTCATAAATATTTGCTTCGAACCGTTAATTAAGAAAAGAAGCCGTTGCTTGGACGGCTTCTTTAACCTTGAAATTATTCAGGTAAAATCTACTTATTTCCTCTTATACATAAAAAAGTAATTGTATACACCACTCCAGCAAAGAGGCTTAGTAGAAACGAGGTTGATAATGTTCTGAAAATAAAAGTAGAAGTGGGTACCGTATAAAATTCAAACATACCGTTGATCGGAGTACTCGTTGTTGTTGGCCCTTTAATAAAGGAATAGTATATTCCTACAAAAAAACCGTAAGACAAATACTTAATTAGATTTTTTTCGAATTTACTCATTTGTTAGCCTCCAATAACGTTTTTGGAAAAGTAGAATTCTTGTACTATGAAGCCATTCAAAGTAATGTAGGAAAAGTCTATAAATATAGCGATCTTAAAAATCTTTGGTAAGGATGTTTATTGATATTATGTCAATTATATTGTTTTTAATCAAGAAAAAGGAATAATGATGTAATCATCATTACTCAATCTTTGGTGTTAGCCCTATGGATAAAACCCCTGTAACTCTAGGTACACAGCGTCTAACATTAACATTACGTTAAATCCAGTCATATCAAGGCTTATGACAGTTTCTCAAAAGTATAAGGAAAAGAAAACTTCTTATAATCAGGAATTTTATTCTTTTTTCTTCGTGATTCACTAAACCTGGAATGACGTTCAATAAAATGTACAACATATAAGCTTAAAAAATTGGTCTAGGCTCTTTGCATGTCTATGTGAAGCAAATGTTACAAATAGGAAGGCAAAACAAGAAGGAATGCGTATACAGGAGTCAAGAAGAGTCATCCCCCATGGATATGAAGCTATTCGCCTAGCAATAGACATTTCTTTGTTAACAATTTACTATACTTATTCAAAATATATGGGAAATTATACCTATCTGTTGTATTATAAGATAGTGTGAAAAAAGAGCCAAAGTAGCTAAGGAGGAACATTGTTGTCTATATTTGTGATAGTGTGTGTCGTTGTTGTATTGATTGCTTTGGTGTTGCTACGCTTATTTAAGAAGCCTAGAGTTCAGGAACCGTATAAAGTAACGCAGAATATTGACCCTTATAAAATTGGCATTAACGAAATAGACCGTATGGAGGATGGCAAGGACTTTGAAATGTATCTGTTCAGGCTGTTCCAGTGTTTAGGCTATGGTGATGCGTATAAAACACAAGACAGTAGAGATTTTGGAACAGATTTGGTATTTACGGACAGAGAGGGCTACCGTAATGTCATTCAGGCTAAACGGTATGCAATAAGCAATCCTGTTGGTTTGAGCGCAGTTCAGGAAGTTTATAGTTCTATGCGATTTTACAGAGCTAAGAAATCTATTGTCATTACTTCAAGCAAATACACAACTTCGTGTGAACAGTTAGCCAGTTATAATGGAGTAAAGCTGTTGGATCGCAACGATTTAATTAAAATGATTGAGCTATTCAAAGAACAACAGCACAGCAAGGTAAAAGATATTATTGAAGCAGAGCCATACTTGAGTTTAGATTCATGGGATGATTATAGGAATAACAGTAAAGTGATTAAAAAGGATCGCAAGGCTGAAAAGCTTATCGCTTCAGGTAACTAGATACTGGATACTCCCGTAGTAAAACGATGATTTTATATTTAACGAAGAAATTTTAAAATTCCTGTCTCAAAAGGGGCAAATGATGTGGAAATTTCTCAGGTAGATAAGCGTGAGTGGTACAATAACTTGTGGGTTCGATTACTTGTTTTATTTGCTTTTATTTTTATCGTAGATTTGGTCAGTAAAAAAGATAAGCCTGATACTACTAAACCAGTTCAAACTGAGGTGAAGCAAGTAACTTCTAAAACTGAAGATATCCCCAAAAATGCTAAGGTAACAGCAGACCCTTTATCAACATTACCAGCAGATGAAACAGTGTTTAGAGAATATATATCTTACGCTACTGGAAACCCATTTATAAAGAGTGTTTCAATTAAAGACAATAATGTTTTGATTTTATACTATGGCAGTTATTCAGATTATAAAGAAGATAAGCCTGATAGTTTGGTGAAGGACGAAGATTACAGTAATCACCTTGGGACAGAAAATGCAATTCAAAAAATATTAGTTGGTGAAAGTGCTAGGTTATTACGCCAGTTTCACGATTTAAATGCTGTCTCAATGATCTTGCCATTCGATGGGAAAACATATTCAATTGATGTGGATAGAAATAGCCTGAATAAATTCTTGGGATATAAAATTGAAAGCTTGAGTATAAAAGATGGGACTTGGAACGATAAATTTTCAAATCCATACATCTATGATAAATCCAATCGGCAGAAATTCTTTGACACATTCGTTAAAATTAATTAATTGTAAGGGCGTGGGCAACCACGTCTTTTTTGTTTTCTATTTATAGTATAATGAACGTTATAAGATAGATTAAAGGAGCAGTTTCATATATGAATCAAAACCAGCATCACACAATGACCTACACGTTAAATAGCGGTATTAAAGGAATAATCCAATTTATCTGAACAGCCATAATGAGGGATTTCAAATCTTCGCAACACATGGAGGAGCTTAAACGCAAATCAGGTTAAAAGTACGTTCAAAGAATGCATTCCCAAAACAGTTATTGGAGAGAACCAGCAAGTTCAACCAATAAAAATAGGGGGTGCATTTTATATTTGAGTAATCAATATACAAATGGAAATAATCAGCATACTGACAGGGAGTCAAATAATTTTAATCCCTATGCTAAAAAACAGACCGATATTGCTCAGGAACTTGGCATCACGAAGCAGCAGTTACATAACTACAAAAAACTTCTCACTCTTATTCCTGAATTGCAGGATATGGTTGTCGTTACAACTATAAGGTCTTTAGACATAGGTAGAAAGGTTAATCCTTCACATAACAATTAGGAATTAAGTTCGTTTTCCATAAATCGGAATAATGTTACTATGTCATAACCAACTCAAACAGAGGTATATTATGACAACAATTAAAGTGACACCTGAGCAGCTTATGACTGCCTCCAAACAGTTTGAGTTAGCACAGCAAACGGTAACTCAAATGAATAGTAATTTAGTACAACAAATTTCATCTATGGGGCAATTGTGGGAAGGACTGACTAAAGAGCACTTTTACTATTCCTTCCAAACCTCTCAGAAGAATATGAATGACTTTGTTACCTTGACAGATTCTATTGCTAGGGAATTACGTCACCATGCAGATAAATTCAGATTAGCAGATCTGATGGAAGCAGGTAACATTGACGCAAGTTGTTTACCACCTCCACCGAATTCATGTGCTGTTCCTGCTCCAGATACACGGAATGCGTTCCAAAAATCAGTAGATAGCTTAACTGAACTAGGTCAGGATTTTGTAGACGCTAACTCAGTACGCTATGAGAAAAAGTTTGATTCAGTCTGGAGCTTTCTAGATTATATGTCATATGGTATTCCAAAAGGAATGTACCAAGGGTACATGGAACGGGCAGCTAAACAAAACAATTCATGGAATGACATGCTCAATTTCGGTACATTTGGAGTAACAGGTATGATTCAAGGGGCATTTAATCCAAACAATGCCTGGTCAAAGGAACACTGGGCTAATATGATCGGTACAGTAGGATTGTTTGGAGGAGTTAGTTCGGTAATCAAGCCTAAAATTGGGTTATCAGGGTCTGTAAAATATACTCCGTTAAAAGATGGAACTACCCAAATAATAGAAGGGGCAGACAATACAAGAAAAATTATAGATACTAATGGTCTGCGTAATGAAGTACCTTTAACTGAAGCACAAATTGGGATTTTAACTCAGTATGCAAAAAAAATAGGAATGCCAGAAGAAAATATCCGTGTAGCGGGGCCTAATGATACTTCTCCTACAGGATTATTATTCGATACGATTCTCAATATAAATAATGATGTACTTCCTTCTAATGCCACAGGTAAATTAGCAGCTAATAGCCGGATTACTGGTCATGGAACAATAGCTCATGAAGTTGTCGGGCATTATGAAGCAGGACTAGCCGGAAAATCCTTTCAAGTTATGGATGATGAATTTAATGTTATAACTAGGAACTTTGCACTTGACGAAGCTCAAGCAAGTATCCGAGCTGCAAGATTTGCTCCTGATTTGACTCAAATAGAAAGAATCATGCTTTTAAGAGATGGAATTACTAGATTAAAAAACGAAGGTATCAAAATTAGGGAAGTTAAAGATATACTGTTCATACATGAACGTTAGTTAGAATGGAGATGTTCTTTTGGAGATTATGAAGTTAGACGATATTATTAAAACACCCAATAAAGGAATCATTTTAATTGGAACAAATATTGGATTAGATAAGCAGGATCATACGAATTTAAAAAGTTTGGTAGGTTCAAAAATACAAGTAGATAAGGTGGATGGGACGAAATGTGAACTGGACGTATTGGATATTAGCCTTTCTTTTTCCATTGCTAACCTTCCACTCATTGGTATTAGTGTAAAGGAATCAGAAAATATTAAAGATATAAAAAAGGGAACACAAGTAGTGCAATTACTATAGATCTATAATGTATTGCGATTTTCATAAAATAAATTAAGGCATCTGAAAAAGTGGAGTATGCGAATCGCATACTCCTATCTTTACTTATAGTGTTGTAAATATAAACAAAGAACATACGCCTACAAAAAAATTAACAGCAAAAGCGAAAAAGAAATTGTACTGATTTTTGCCAAAGTTAAGAGGCCCCTCCAGCGTAGTTATTCACCAGGATATTTTGAATGTATCCACGAGTGTCCACACTTACCCGCAAATGCCGCATAAAATATCCCGGGTGAACAAAGAGGAGGTGCATGTAATAACCATGATACACATGGAACCCGTACAAGTGGGTGAGCATACATTTATCGGAGTCGAAGTCAAACTGCCTAAAACAACGCTGCTGACTATCTCCAACTCCCGTGGTTACATCATGTGTGGTGCGTCTAAGATGTACCGAATTTGGGGTAATAAAATTTTTCGCTGTTTAAGCCGTAAAGTCAAGCGGGACAAGCTTTCATAGCAATTTTCAATTTACTGATCTGTACTGATTCATTCTATTAAAATCTTATAAATGACTGAATTTTGTGATCGCATTTGTGACCTTTTGAAGGGGGACAAGCATGTGACTGTGCATCCTATTCCTGTGAGGTCTGCTCAAACGGATATTTGAGTTGATCCATAAAAATCTTTTAAAAAGAAAATATTTGTATAAGGGCAAAATGATTGTATGCTACAGCATTCTTCGTAAGAATGGCTTTGGAAAGTTTATTATGGAGAAAAGAACTACAACTGTGAATTGCGAAATGACCTTAAAAGATTACGAATATCAGCAGGAGGGCATAGTGAATGAGATAAGCTCAATAGAGAACGTTAAGACAACACAGGTGAGAGTTACTGGAATTTTGAGTTCTATATTAATAACGTGAATAACAACTTTAGAACGAACGTGAGAGCCTCTAAGGAGTATATCATTGTAAAGTGTAAGGAATCAAAAAATTTATACTCGAACGTGTGCTGATATATGGTATATTGTTCCTATTATTAAAGATTTATTTCATCATTATTCAGATTTCGAGGTGAAAAATGAATCATATAGAGTTAGTTCAACATATAGCATCTTTTCTAGCATCTGAGGTGAAATCATACGATATACCAGACATCTGTTCTAGTTACGGCTTAGACGATGGTGAAGAAAGCGAAGCCTTTGCGGGGAAGTCTAAATATGTAGAACGTAGACTAAGAGGTAAAGATCAATTATTTCTAATTGATTTAGCCAAGAGAGTGGCAAAAGATTATAATTCTGTTGATTTAAATAGAATGCTAAATACGATCTCTCCAAGGGGAATATTTAATATCACACAGATAACAAGAAAAAACATTGTGAAAGAAATATTGTCGCTAGGGTACATTGAAGGTGATATGAATTTAATTGACTTTCTGAAGAGAACATGGGATTTAGATTCCATGCCTTCAACAGATTCGAGGTTTTTTAATGCAACTGGGGACATAACTCAGCACATGATAGCAAATGATGATTGGTCATTTCAAGAATTATTTGAAGATGTTCTTGAGATTTATAATATTACAGATGAAAAATTCATTCGTTTCACAGAACAAATTGTCCATCCGCGTGTCAGAAGCGAGGTTGATCCTCAATTTATTGAAAAATTGAATTATCATTTAGTTAAAGATGGATACAAAATGCAAGTGACCTCACAGATATCAGGTTATCCATTATACACCATTATAAAAACTACTAAAGGTGTTAAAGGAGAATTTAAAAATCTTATATTCGCTGCAGATGGCCCTAAACCTGAAATTGTTATAAGCGATTCGATTAACAATGAGATAGCTATAGTTAAAAATCAAGAGTTTTGTCTAGTATATGATCTGCCAATTTTGGAAGGATTATTGTGGAGAGAATTAGTAACTTGGTGGGGAGATAAGCAATCTGAGGAGGAAGGAATAAATGTTGAACGAGCGATGTACAAGCGTTTGATTAGGTCATTAGATAAAGGGCCAGAAAGAAACTTTTTTAAATTTTATTTCAAGCACTTTAGAGAAAGAATGGGTAATAGTTTACCTGCTTTGATACCTCAGGTATATCTTCATTATGACCCCTATGTTACTAAAATAGTACCGAATGAAACACGCTTAGTGAGACAACGAATGGACTTTTTATTGCTATTACCAAATAACGTTCGAATCGTAATCGAGATTGATGGTAAACAACACTATTCTTCTGAGGATAATAAACCAAACCCTAAGAAATATGCTGAGATGATGAAAGCTGATAGAGATCTTAGACTTTTGGGGTATGAAGTTTTCAGATTCGGAGGATTTGAATTTATAAATGAAAACAGTGTAGATAAAATGGTACTTGATTTTTTTAGTAAGCTCTTTTTAAGGTATGAGATCAATTGAAATAACTATTTCATTTGATCTAAAATCGAAGGAGGTTAAATAGTGAACAGATATGTGGTGGGGGAAGTTGTTATTACACCGGATGGAAAAGGAATGATATATGAGTATCGTGATTACTGGTACACTGTGAAGTTAGAAAATGGTGGCGGTTTTAAATATTATACTGAAAAAGATTTGAGAAAATAGCTGTAAAATGATGTTTTATTAGAAATGGTATAAGAGGAGGGATGTTCGTAAATGAATCCAAATGTGCTTAGCATTGCTATTAGAGCAGATAAAGCGTTTGATGATCAAGATATCCAAACACTAGAAACGATAGTAGAAGAATGTCTTGGACATGTAAATTTATCTGAATATAATGACCTTGAGAAGGCTATATTTGCTTATCATGGAGCAACATCTCAAGGAAACAAAATTGATCTAATTTATAATGGACTACTGGAATATTCAGATGAGAAAAACAATGAAGAAGAGTTTGAGTTAAGTTTGTATTTATTTCGGATATCTTTAGAGCTTTTTAATAAGTATAAAAATGATAAGAAACAATGGGATTCTGCAACAAGGGAAGATGAGTATTATTATTCTGGCTATTTGTTAATGACCACTACAAACTATGCCAATGAATTACATCGCAGTGGACGTTTGATTAAATCAATTGATCAACTAAAGTTCGGAGTTTCACAAGGTTTTCCAATGGCTATAGGAAATATGGGGTTAAAGTTAATAACATATGCTCGAAATGATTATGATGATGGACATAAACAAGTTCTCCTTAATGAAGCACAGCAGTTACTACTCAAGGCTCTGGATAGTCCCGATTTAGATGATCATGCACGAAGATCCTTCAATATTGAAGTTGAGCGCATAAGAGATTGGGTAAGCCAGAATATTTTTGATGAATTTTCACTAGGCACAACTGAGCAAGAACAAGATTATAGAAAATGGTGTCTAGATAATAATTTATTTTTGAATACATTAAACGATTATTTCAATGTATCAATGGTTGCATGTGACTGCCTCCATCTCCCCGATATTGTAACAGACATAAATATAGGCCCTAAATATCATGGATTGTTTAATCAGTTAAAACAAGAATATGTATCTGCAAGATTTATGATTTATGAAGGAATTAATGATAATACCCCGCATTTTTCAGATAAAGAAGTTTTTATATATAACACATTGGATTATCCTATTTATGGTATTGGAATTGAGAAAATAAAATTTGGATATAGGAGTCTATACTCAATATTTGATAGAATAGCTTATTTTATTAATGATTACTTTGATATAGGGATAAAAGAACAAGATGTATCTTATAAATCAATTTGGCAGAATAAAAAATTTGGACGGCAGGGATATGATTTTAAGATTGATTTAAAAAAGCGAATAACTGACCAGGATACTTATAATTTTCCGGGAATTGGGTTTTATTGGTTGTGTAAAGATATTGCAAAAAAGCAGGTTAAACATAAATATCTAGACCCATCTATCGAGGTTTTATCTGGAATAAGAAATGCTTTGGAACATCGCTACCTTAAAATCCACGATCCGTTTATTCACAGAACCGACAGTTTCAAAGATACCCTTGCCCAGTCAGTACATCTTATAGATTTTAAATCCGCGACATTGGAATTGATGAAATACTCTCGTGAGGCAATTATTTTGCTATCTTTATTAGTTAATAGAGAGGAACAAATTAGATCAAAGACTCAGGGAGATAAGTTCGTAATGCCAATTACAATGGATGCATATTATGACGATTGGAAAACACTCTAACAAGAGCGAATTTCATATAAAATGGCTATCTTAAAAAGGAGGCGATTACGATTAATGTTATTGTAGATAGTTATATTAATGGTGCATTTTATGGATGGAACGGGGAAACACTATTTAAATTGGGGGCTAATCACTATTGGATTCAGTCGAGTTATGCATACAGATACAAATATGCATATCGTCCCAAAGCAAGAGTAGTAGAGGAAAACAATGTATATTATCTTGAAGTTGAAGGCATGAATGATCGAATAGCTGTTAAAAGAGTAAATGACGTAATAGAGTGTCAAATAAATAATATTTTTGAGGGTTGGTCAGGAGATACTAAGTTTGAATTAACAAACGGCCAAATTTGGCAGCAAGATGAGTATAACTATTTATACCACTATGCTTATAGACCAAATGTAATTATTTATGCCTCACAAAGCGGAGATAGACTAAATGTTGATGGTGTACAACAGTCGATTAAAGTTAAAAATATTCGATAAAAAATGTGTTTATCACGAAGATTTTCTGAAGGGTGAGAGGGCTATGGTTGGTCGATTTGGTGGAGGGCCTGTAAATATAAGTGCGAATGAAGGACTAGTGTTTGTCTTTTTGATCGTTCCGTCAATTGGAATTGTCCTTGGAAGTGGCTCACTCTGGGCAGCCTTTATATATCTTTTTTTAATATGTGGGGGATCTGTTCTTTATGTGCTTCTTCTTAAAAAGAAAGCGAAACGCAAATTTGACTGTCTTGTTGGACAAATAAACAATTTCCATTTAAAAAAACTTAAGTATATTCAGTCGAATAGTAATCTAAGTAATTATATTATAGTGAAAGCTGAATTCCGTCTTGATGCTATAGAATTGTTTATAAAAAAAGATGGCCCATTAGATAGACTGATCACAAGAGAAATTATTACGAAGGAAAAGTTGGATTCAATTGAACATGATATTGGAACATTGATTATCAGATTTAGAGATGACTATGACAGATTGGTTGCAATTGAAGTGCAAGGTTTCGATTAAAATATTTATTGAATGAGGTGTATAATGGCAAATAAAATTAACCTTTACGTAGACGACCTCAGAGACTGTCCAGTTGCCCCTATATTGACGGTGACTGGATTTTTTTGTATCCAAATGTCCCAACGTCTAAACGTTCGCAATCTGTCGCATTCTCAATATAGACTTTACATTGGATTGTATCTTGATATAGAGAAGCAGATGGTCAAAATGTCCATCTGGAATAATGGCGATCAAAGCGCTGGACCATTGGGCCAGCGGTCAATGAAAGATGTGGCTGAGTCAATTGGTGAAAACGAACGAACATTGTGGATTGTTTTCCACGATGTAATGATGCTATACCGATACAGAAAGGCCGCCAAAATTTTGGCAAAGGTTAATCTGCAACTGAAATCAACATTGGACAAAATTTTGCCCGGAGTAATTCTCAAGATACAACAATCACAACTATGTGAATTGGAATAAGCATACTGATACATGGTATATTATTCCTATACAAGTATGTATCAATCTATATATTTCTATTGGTCAGTTTTAAAACTAAAGGAGGTCACAAACTTGGATAGGCAATTAGAGAAAGGTGTAATAAATATTTTACATGCAATTGGGTATATAGCTGGCATATTTACAATTACTGCAATGATTCTTAAATTAACTGGCTATCGCGTGAAGAGTAGCGTTTATTTGATTGACGGTAATGTTCCCGTATATGGATATAGTGCAATGAATAAGATACAGAATTACATTGTTGATCCATTACATATGATAGTAGCAGGATTAATTACAGTGATTTGTATAGGTGTAATAATCCTATATAGAGAAGACAAGAATCATAGTAGAATGTGGATTTAGCTTGAGGAAGCTTCTAGGGTAATTTTGGGGAACCTTATTGTTGTCCTAACTGAATACTTTAACAATTTCAGTATCAGGCTACTAAGTTAAGCTTAGGACGTTCAAAGGTTAACCACGATTTAGTTTTCAGCATTCCCGTTTTGGGATATCCCAACAATGGTGTCACTTGGTGACATGAGGTGTCACCCCAAAGTTGGACGCAGTGTCCAATAGTTTAACGCAGTGTTAAACGCAATGGTATCAAGGGTTTTCACATTATGAGAAAAGCATATGCTCCAGCTATTCATTTTTAAGGGGAATTAAACAAAACACAGTAAGAAATGAGCTAGCTAAAGCTTAAATAAATTAATATATAAAAGTCTGATTTTACTGTCAGATAAAGAAGAATATTTTTCGGATATGACGGCTTCTGGTGTATAATAGGGAATATTATACATGAGGGAGTCGTTTGTTTATGAAGAAGAAACTTCAAGTATTTATTTCGTCTACTTACATAGATATGATTGAAGAACGACAGGCAGCAGTAACAGCAGTTTTAAATGCAGGACATATTCCTGCGGGGATGGAGTTGTTTAAGTCAGGAGATCAGAGCCAAAAAGAGACAATCAAGCGGTGGATTGATGAATCAGATGTATATATGTTGATTTTAGGTGGGCGTTATGGCAGCTTAGATCCCGAAAGTGGGAAAAGTTATACGCATTGGGAATATGACTACGCAGGAGAACAAGGGAAGAGAAGATTTGCTGTTGTTATTACAGAGGAAAAATTAATGGACAAGGCCAGAAAAAACCCTGATTATTTAGAAAGGGAACATTACTCACATTATCAAGAATTCAAGAGAGAAGTGCTTGGAAACATATCCAAGTTTTATGAAGATACTAAGGATATAAAGCTAACAGTTATGGAGTCATTAAAGGAGTATGAATTCGATAAGAGTTTAGTGGGATGGATTAAATCTGATAATCTTCAGAGTATGGAAAAAATACTCTTGGAGAATGCAGAATTAATAAAAGAAAATGCTAGGCTAGCAAGAGAGTGCGAAAAATTAAATCTTAATGTGATTCAAAACACATTTATAAATGGTATGCAATATGAAGATATGGAGTCTGTTTTAGAAAACATGAGTATTAAATTACCGAAAGAGTTTGATGAGGATGAAAGCGAAATAAGTCTTCTTAATTTTTTTACAGTTGAATCTGATACTCTTTCTATAGGTGTAACAAATAGTGCAACTCTTTCAAAAGATTTCGAAATCTTTATATTTTATCATGTTGCACCTAAACTTATGCAATTTGGTTTAATGGAAAAAGTTAAGGTTGCTGGAGTACAATACGAAAGAATACAAACAACAAAAGATGGTCTCAAATTTTTGGGGCAATATGAGATAAGAAAGAAACAACAGCCCAAAGTATAGAATTAATTAGTAATTTCTTATAAAAGATTAATTTGACCAAGATCGCTTAGGCGGTCTTTTTTATTTATTATATAGTGGTTATTTTTAATCTAATGCTCAAGGCACTTGAGTACTAACTTTGACGGAATTAGAAAGCGATTGAAACATGTGAAAGAGAATGATTTGGTGCATGGTGAGTGGGAGAAGTGGCTAAAGACTGTTGATTTTACTCCCAGAACGCCCAAAGAATAATAAAAGCTTTTGAACAGTTTGGAAATGCGACGACGTCGTCGCTTTTGGCAAATAGCAAGTATTCGAAATGCTCTCTCTACCTGAATCAATTGACCGTCTGGAGTTTATTGATCAGGAACACACTATCCCTTCAACTGGTGAACAGAAGACGTTGGATGAAATGACTGTGCGTGAGGTTAAGTTGAGTTTCTTCTATTATATAGAACCAGCTTGATAGAGTGAAAGAACATGAAAATAACACTTCCACTCCGCTATTCGTGTTACGATTCACGATTCGTTTTTGCTGTTTTCAAAAACATAGATAAATAAAGGATATTTCGAATTTGTATTTTACACAACTTTATTTATAAAAACCGAAATTTCCCTTGATGCATCAAGCTTTTTTGCACATTATTTCTCGATACCTACGATTGAAGTCACGATGCAAAGCAATTCTTCATAAATCCCTTTATTTATCTGCATTTTAGCTATTTTTTCGATACGGTAACGATGTAAATATATTATGGTACAATTTTGAACCACAATGACTCAAAAAGCCATATGGAGTAAGTGTTTTATCATTATATTATCAATTTTGACGATTGAGCTTCGATAAGGGTGTCGATACAGGTCTTTTTCTATAGTGCGCTCAGAGTTGGCAATACCCCTATAATGGTTGACACAGCGTGAACATTGACTGGATGTACATCTATAAATCACACGAGTTCGATATTTTCTAAGTTGTACATAGGGTTGTACGCTGCGTAAAATGATAAACTTGTATAAACGAATATGTCGTAGAAGTTGACTTCCACGTAATAATTATATTATAATGTGTCGTAGAAGTAATAGATATGGAGGAGCTAAGTATGGAAAAATGTTGCGTAGAAGTGCAGTCATTCCTAAAAGAACAAGAAGCGCTTGGTAAGAGTGAAAATACTGTCCGTACATATATGAGAATAATGAATGCTTTTGTAAGCTGGATTGAACCCAATGGAGGAGAAGTGAATGACTTAACGAGATATGATGTGCAAGCCTACATAAAATATTTAGAACAGGATGGAAAGAGCGCATCAACAGTAGATAAAGTGTTTGCTTGTTTGAGTGTGTATGCTCGTTTCATCTCTCGACCTGATATTGTTGATCGGATTAAGCGTACTCGACCTCAAAGACAAACACAAACAGCCCCAAAGTCACTAAGCGACTTAGAACGAAAACGTATACTTCGTGAAGTTGAAAAGGACGGGATTTTACGAGATATTGCTATAATGTATGTTTTGATGCAATGTGGATTACGTGTATCTGAACTATGCTCACTCAACCGTAGTGATGTAACTATGTCAGAACGTGGAGGGAAATTGATTGTACGTGAAAGTAAAGGTGGCGAGTCACGTTCTCTACCGCTAGCTGTTGATGTACGTTATTATATCAGTAAATACCTTGACTCAAGGACGGATGAAAACGAAGCCTTGTTTATCAGTAATGAACGTAAACGTATTTCAGTTCGAACAGTACAGCATATGCTAAGTAAGTATGGAACACATCCCCATGCACTCAGACATACCTTTGTGCGTACCCTTGTTAAATCAGGGAATGATATTGCAGTTGTGGCTGAAATGGCTGGGCATAAAGATGTAAATGTAACGCGCCGCTATTCTAAACCAGATGAACAAGAAATGATTACAGCAATTGAAAGAGCATTCTCATAATAATTATGTCTACACTACGCACACACTCACGGCTTAGATGATTTATATCTAGGCTTTTTTTGTTGTTTAATAACCATATATTGGTGAGCGATTTGAATAAGGGGGGATAGTTTACACCCAAATCGCCGATTAAATTTACAAATATTACAGCAGCACATCTAGCCCCACACTGTAGTTATTTGGCTTATGATGATTAAGCTTATGAACGGATTTGTCCTATGTTGGGGAATTTAAGTAGAGTAATCACTATATATTCTAAATTTATCTCTAATAAATATTGATCGTAGAAAATATAGTATTTTCTTAGTGCTTAGGTTAAGATAAGTCCCCTGTTTAAGCACTACATGCTACCCGCGTACGTTCTTTAATAGGTGATTGGAAATGGAATATAATGAGGAGGACGTAGTCCAAGCGAAGGCGCGAGAGCGTTCTTTTTATTGAACTAACTGACAGGATAGTTCAATCATTTCTCGAATATTTTCTGAATTAGATAATTAATGAACTTTGTGAATATAACGTTATCTGAAAGATACGAAATAATTATTTTTTGAAGGGATGATTAAATTGAAGCAAGGGATATTAGTTTTTCTAAATGGAACTTCAAGTTCCGGAAAGACCTCCATATCGACTGAACTGATAAATCAGAAAGAGATCCTTTTTTATCATTTATCAATTGATGATTTTTTTAATAATTACTATGATTTTATTAATAATAAATTTCCAGATGATCCTCCAAAAGATATAGATCATCAAGTTGTCTCACAAATACTTGATGATTCCATATTCTCAGTGTACCATTCGACAATTAAATTGTTATTAGAATTGGGTTTTAATGTAATAGCAGATACCATAATCGACAATGACAAGAGGTTTAATGAGTTTCTTGATCAATTTTTCGATCAGCCTACGTTATTTATAGGTGTAATATGCTCGGAAGAAGAACTCATAAAAAGAGAGCAAACAAGAGGAGATAGACAGATTGGACTAGTAGCTTCACAGTTTAGCAAAATATATTGCTTTGATGAATATGACCTCGAAGTAAATACTGAAGAGATGAATCCAATAGAATGTGCCGAAAAGATATTAAGTTTTATTAAGTCCAATAAGGAATACTCGGTTTTTAAGAAATTAAGTAAAAGAAATGTTAGTGTTTCCTAGATGGCGTATCCATCAGAAAACACCATATTCAAACATTGGGGCTATCGCCCCTCGGTCTGCCCGAGGGATTTCGAAATTAAGCTAACGGAGATCGTTAGCTCAATAAAGCGGCCGCAGTCTAAAACTTTATTTTTCAAGTCATAGGATGCGGGTGTCTTACTTTGGGGTGAGTCTGTTACTTATTTTTTCGTAGTCTGCTGGTTTTGCAATTCAGAATCCCCGTAGGATCAACATAGTCAGTCTAAAACTTTATTTTCTTTGAACAAATATACCTCGGGGATGGTTAAAATCAATTGTTTATTCGCTTTCTACAAATATTCCCCTAGCACTTCCACTCCCCGACATAGCATAAATTTTACTCGATACCATCCCTAATATCATTAAGGTTACTTGTATGTCATACATCCAATCTAAGCTCAAATCATAGATTAATTACAAGGGAATATGAACATAACTATTAATCTGGTAACTTTATATTGGATGAGTTGTATTATGATTTTTCCAATAAACTATACATCAATATGAGGACGATACATTTAATCATAAAATCATTGCAAACTATCCCAAAAGGTATCTTAAGCACATATATGAAAGGTATATGATTTTATTCCAAAAGATGGTACAATCAAACAAATATATTTTACTACTTGTTTCACAACTACATAATAATTTTAACTATGCATCGTATTCTTAGTCTACGTTGAAAGGGTGGTTTATCTATGAAAGTTACACCCACGATTAGAGCAGAATTGGAACAATATCTACAACAAGAAGACTTAAACCTATCGCAATTTGGACAAATTACAGGGATGAATAGGGGAATAATAAGTAGCATTGTAACAGGTAATAAATCTATGTCTATTAACCAGCTCGATCGAATTACCGAGGCTATGGGGTTACCTGAAGGTCACTTTTATGATCTGTTTATAGAAAACTACATTATCGACCATCCTCCGAATATGAGGCGAATCGAGCCATTTTTATTTCGCTGTGCGGAGTTGGACAAACTAGATGCGATCCGTCGAGTGGTGGGAGCCATCATGGACAATCTACTCTATTCGCCCAAACTATTTGAGATTGCAGAAACGTTATTGGCACAGGGACGAAATGCGGCTGCATCGCTGCTCTATGAGGGTGTAGCAGAAGCGGAGAAGTACCAACATTCTGAACGTTTAGCCATCTGTCAATATCGTATATTCACGATTCAGATTGGTGATGATCAAAGCCAAAATCTCAGTGCAGCTACGATATTTGAAGTCTTTGTTGAGCGACTAGACGAAATAGACCAGCTTGATGCATTGAAGGATTTGGCTAACGTGTATCGTTCATTGCGTAAATGGGATAAGGTTGATGAATTGGCGAGTAAAATGAGAGATAAAGCGGAAATCCAATATTCCATTAAACATCAACAAAATAACCACAGGGAACAAGAAAAGAAAACAAGAAGTCCATTATTTGGATACATTGCTTATGCTGACCTGTTGCGTGCCAGTGTCTGTGAAGCCCAAGGTGATTATCAGCGCGCTTTAGAATATACACACGCCTACGCTAATTTAGATTGGGTCAAAGAGACGGACGAAGAAACCCGACATTGGATTAGCTTGTTCAAAAGTTGGGCAGAAGGTAATACTTACGTATATAAGCTTTTATCTGGAGATGTAAGTGTGCTAAACGATTATGTTCAATACATTATTGCATCAAGTGATAAAGTCAATAATGAAATGGTAACCAAGTTACTGAATGTAATGTATGCTGCTAACCGATATCAGTTAGATGTGAGACACATACTTAAACGTTTTGAAATGGAGATTGATTCCTTCTCTAAACAGCCTCTATCCAGTGATATGTATACTCAGCAGGTAATACCAGAGCAATGTGCACGATTCAGTTATGAATTGGCTTATTATTATTTACATCAAGGTATGTATAGTGATGGTTTTAAATATTTGATGTATTCTTTGGAAAGTTATCATACACTGAATAATGAGACTTATTATTTAAACTGTGTAGGAATGTTTGAGCATTTCCGCACCCATGCAATTCCCGAAACAAAGGGGAAATATTCAAAATTCATTGAAAAGGTGTGGTTAGATAATGTTGAAAAGAACGGCTCTTCTGATTATTGCAGCTAGCTTTTTGTTTATTGTCACTGTACCTGTTTCAAATAGTCATCAAGTTATTCAGCTTAACGATACTATCGGGGGATTCTAAACGTAATTAAAAACGGATTGAAAAGGAGTTAAAATAAGCACTCCTTAAATGGTTCAACGGAAAACAAGACAAAGCACTAAATAATATAACATTTAAGTGAAGGTTAGATGGGGTTGTCCTGTCTAGCCTTTTTAGTATGTATGGTTGAAACCTATTTATGTTTTTCTCAAAATAGTCTACAAAAATAAAGCCCTCCTTTACAAGGAAGGCTCTTGTCTTTTAGAAAGCTGTGATACAGCATTCACAACAATTCAATTGTATAGAATAGAGTGCATAGTCAAGGTCTTACGTTACTGATAAATTGATAATATCCCACAATAGCAAAAAAAACATAAAATAAAACAATCGCTAAGACAGAAAAGCCAGCTATCTTCCAAGCCTTCTTCTTATTCATGTTACCTCCTTTATTATTGAATTATTGGGAAGGCACATGCAGATTCTTGACCGCCCACAGGTTAAAAAGGAAAAAGACGATAAAAATTGCTAAAACAACTCCAATTATGATAAAAATAGTTTTCTTTTTCATTGGTTTAAGTTGAATACACAACCATCAAGTTGAGCCTTGCTATTACTATAGGTAGAAAGCAATTTACCAGTAAGAATAACTACTGTTTTTTTCAACACATTCTTTTCCATATTTTTCAATCAAAATATAATAGTAACATAAAAAAGGAACTATTTGTATGTCTTTATAAATAAAATTGCTTACCATGATAAGAGGCAAACCAAAATTATTTTGGTTTGGCAAAAACTCAAGAGGATATTGCCATTGATTTGAACATAACAACTCAGCAGCTACATAACTATAAAAAATTCTTGAGTTGCAGGATATGATTGAGGGACAGAGTTTAAAGCTAATAGTACTACGTTGATAAAATGAATCTTATAACAAGGGTTATAATACTTTTGACATAGTAAATCCGTTTATATCAGTCCATTTGTCACATAATATAAAAGGAAATTTCAGGATAACAGATGGATATCCCTAAACATCTCCTTCTGATAAGATGATTTCCATCTAAATTAAAATGGACGTGATCAAATGGGGAGAATATTGGTTCCACCTGACAAGCTAATGGAAGTGGCTGACCAGTTTTTGCATGGTAAACACGAAATGGAACGGATGTTGAATTTACTGAATGGAAGAATTGATTTTGTCCAACAAGGTTGGTCTGGAGCTACCCGAGAGAGGTTTTTCCAAGATTTTCAGGTCTCTAGACAATCCATGGGCGTGACGCTTGAAAGACTTTCTATGGTTGCACAAGAACTCATTTTTATTTCAAAAAACTTCACACAGGTAGATGGAGAAAAAGTCGTACTTGATGTGCCGGGGAATGGTGTGCTTGTTAAAACGGCATCAAGCGGTGAAGGTTGGTTACATAAAATCTTTGAACAGATCGGTAAAGCTGAGATCACAAAAGCCGAAGCTCAGATGGAAGCTAGTAAGCTTCAAGGAGAAATTCTGTGGGATACTGCTCAGGGAGCAAAAGGAGCTATTCAGGAAGATTTAACCTTGGGGATGCTGCCTGACAAAGACCGTGACTATGATCATCCTATGGCTGCTAAAGTAGGTGAAATTCTCGGCCACGTAGCTACGACCTTGCAGGGTGCTGGTGAGGTCATCGTTGGAACAGGTGGAGAAGGATTATCAGTTGCTGTTTCATCTACGGGAGTTGGTAGTATAATCGGAATACCTGGATTGATAGGCTCAGCGGCTTTAGCAGCGCATGGAGGTACAACCGCAGTTAAAGGCGCAAGCGGAATAGGGAAAAGCTCAGCAGAATTGTGGCAGATGGCGAAGGGAGAAGGTGGAGGTAAAAATTCAAAGCCTTCAAGTTCCCCCGTACATCATGAAGTGACAAGTCAATCGCCTTCTACGATAAAAAATCCAAAAGAAGTGGAGATTGTCAATAAAAAAGGTGAATCAATAGGAGAATTCGATGAAATTGATTTGAAAAAGAAAATATTCTATGAAGATAAATCTGCGAAAGGATTAGATAAAGTAAATCCTAAGACAGGTTTACCTGCTCAAACGCCCCAAGAATTTACGGATAAACAATTATTAAAGAAGACTCGAAATCGAATTAATGAACTAGAAAATAATGCATTTACTACAAGAGCAACAAAAAATAGTTCATCTGATATCCCACATCTCGATAGTATTAAAGATATTCGGGAATTTGTATTTAGATTAGATGGTGATACACCTGAATTGAGAAAAGCTGCCGAGAACAGCCTAAATCAGCTTAAAAAGGAGTTTCCAGATTATAAATTTAGTGTCCAGTTTGGAGGAGGAAAATAAATGTCAGTTAGCGTTATGATACTCGAACCACAAAATGAGTTTGAAAAAAGTTTTTTTCTTCCCGTTGCGTCAGAATCATTTTTTAATGAATGTTGGCAACCAGCTATCGAATCTTTAGGATTACAATGGATAGATTTGTTTTCAACAGGAGTTGATGTTGAGGAGGAAGACTTACCAAATATTTTGTCTGAGCTTCGACAACTTCAGAATTGGGCAGAAAGAAATTTAGAGGAGGATCACAAAAATAAACTCGTTGAACGAGTAATAACACTCATAGAAAAATTGCCTAGCGCGTTTCAGCGTAAGGAAGCAGTTGTTTTTATAGGGTAGGTAGTGATAATTTGGATTAAAGGGTGTACACAAATTGGATACACCCTTTCTTCGGTGCAATTTTAAAATGTACGAATCTAGCTATTCATTCCATGATTGTTAAGTTGGAAGCTATTCATTCCATGATTGTTCGGGGCGATTAACGCTCCTATGTTGCTCACGCTACCGAGCAGAAACAAAGCTACTGCCATCATACATAATGCCTTTTTCATCTTTGAGCACCCTCCCCAAGATTTTTTTGTTCAATACATTGTATGCTTCCAGTTGATCTTTAGTTGCATGAACACTAAAAGATACAAATAATGCATTGAGTTTTTTATACCCTGTATCATCTTTGAGTTTATCAGACATTCCCAAAGCCTTGAGGGATATATTTAGTGCATTAGAATAATTTGCATTTTTGAGGTTATATAGAGCCATTAGATAGAGATGGTCTATATAATAACGTATATTGGCATCTGTTTCGTAGTTTCCGTCTAAGGAATCCAGAGTAGGTTGAAATTCTTTTAATGCCCAATCAACGTTATAGTCGTATTTTATAGCTGCCTCCAAAATCGTTATGATTCCCGGCAACAACTCTTCTTCTTCACTTTGATGTATAAATTGAACATATTCAGGAAGCGTATCCATCTTTCCTTCCAACAAGTCAAGGACGTATGTATTTGCTCGTGCAAGCATCCTGAAATGAGCCACATCAGCTTGCCCTTCCTCGTCCAATCCGTATATCCAGCCCAATTCAGTGTACTTTTCGATGCAATCTCTGGCTGCTGTGTAATCACCCATCTTCTGTAATGCGATACCTTTTGCTACCATTGCATATCCAAAATAGAAGGCGACACTTCGTTTAAGTTTTTTGGTATCAATTTTTGGTTGCCCTTTTGCTTGCCTAAGTTGGTTTTCATCATACAAAGTTCTAATCGACAAATAGAGCTTGTCCGCAATATGTACCATAGCATCCCAATCTTCTAGTGAAAATTCTGCTCGCAACATGTCAGTCAAAAGATTTATATCGCTTACTGATTCCAAAACTGCCGAGTTGAACATGCATCTTCCTCCATATTACATTTTTAACCAATAATATAGCATTATTGGACAATGGTCAATTACGTAGTTAAGTGGACTCGGTGACAAGTTCACGTTCATTATAAAAACACCTATAGTGGGCGGCTTTCTGTTGCATAATAAACAGTAAAAGGCGAATGCTCGACCCGGATAAGTTTGGCAATCCTTTTACTGTGGCAAAGGTCATTATCATACTGGCTGTATTGGAAGATCGTTGACTCTCAAACTTGATATTCAGATGAAAAGTTTAATTTGACTGAGTTATTTTACGAAATCTACATGGGAAGATTAATTGTTCGTATGTTTCTGCTCTTCCTCCACGTTGCAATTCGGATCACGACCTTAGAAAATATGCCAAAAGAAGGGGATAACATTCGAACAATGAACGACAATTCCAGATTAGGAAGAAATGAAAAAAAAGGTCAATCTGGATCAAACGAGTAGCCAAATAAGTGAATTGGAATTCTCGTTCTTTTATATAGGCATATTTTCGCGACTACAAAAATGCCTGACCGAAAATATATCAATAGAGTATATAAAAAACTTGTAATTAAGGGAGTATATGCTATACTGTAATAGTGACATAGAAGTGAAACAATAAATTGAAAGGAGAAACAAAGTGAGGAGAAGGTGAAACAGAACCAAAGAAAATGAAAGTTGAGTAGTAGCTGACAATACATATTGCTTTACCACGGTTACAATCAAAAAAGTAGGTTCAAACACAGCAAGTAGATAGAATGTATACTAGATTAGATAGATGGATTAAAATAGTTTTAGGATTGGAAAACATAATATTGTTTTATTTGCTCTATCTAAAATGGATCGTTAAGTTTATTTGTTGTGCGATCTTTGAAAACTGAATTAATGATACACACTTAGGTGGACTTTCTTTGTTTCTGGGAAAGCTTTGTTTTTGTGTGCGCTTCATTATAGTTTGCTCAATTATGACAAGGCTTGAATCAGTTTTGGGAGCAGAATTTATATCGAGCTTGTGGAGCTTGATGTTATTTCTTATCTAATTATGATCTAAAGTTATTTGTTGTATGCTTTTTTGAGGAATTATAAAAAAACGAGAGTAGTCTATATTCTATAGGTAACAATGTCATTAGGTTGAGTAAACTGCCCATTTATCTTTAAATAAAGATACTTATGTGCTGAGCAGAAAGGAGAAATTTTGACACAATCAACAAAGAAAAGGATTACTGTTTCAGATGTACTAACTGAACATATCCATAAATGGCAACGTGGAGACATTATAACAATCGAAGCTGGTACGGGTGTGGGTAAAAGCCACTTTATAAAAAATGAACTCTATCCCATAGCGAAGAAGGAGAGAGCTAGAATTCTTTTCTTCCTCAATCGGACTAGGCTAAATGAACAGTTTCGAGAGGAAATTAAACGGGATGGCAAGTCAGATGTAATCACAATTATTCTGTATCAAAAGTATGAATGGGAGCTACGAAAAAATAGTGCAGTTGTGAAAGAGGACTATAAATATATAGTGTGTGACGAGTTTCATTACTTTCTAACTGAATCAAGGTACAACAAAAACACAGAAGACTCATTCTATGCGATGATCAATGAAAAAAGTAAGATAAGAATATGTATGTCTGCAACTGCTGACGCTATGATTGCTTTCTTTAAGTATAAAAATATAAAACACGAAAGTTATTCTATTCCTCATGATTACAGTCACATTAAGGAATTGATTTTTTATCAGAGCGACAAAGTGTTAGAAAAGTTTCTACATCAAATACCCAAGAATCATAAAGTAATCTGCTTCACTGGGAGTGCAAAAAAGGCATTCATGCTACATGCTACATTTAAAAACTCCATGTTTGTGTGTTCACCTTCTGGAATAGCTCCAGAGAAAAGTCACATGGACAAAGACAAAGTAACTAAGATGCTAATTGATGAAAAATTTGGTGAACAGTTTGTATTCAGCACATCCACCCTAGATAATGGAATCAATCTGAGAGACAAACAAATCAAATACATAGTTGCCGATATTATGGATGTAGACATTTTGATACAATGTTTAGGTAGAAAGAGGATCATCGATAAGTCAGACAAAGTTACTGTAATAATCAAAAATATATCAAATAAGATGTTGAACAAGCTGATTAGAGACTGTGACAAACAGATTGAGCCTGCTTTGTACCTACAAGAACATGGCACATCAAGTTATGTGGAGAAGTACAGGAAGCAGTCTAATCGAATTGTATATGATCGTCCAGTAAATAATGAAGTTGGATATGATAAAGCCATCAATGATTTAATGTTCTTCAAAGAAATCTATGACAAGCAGTTTTTTGAACAAATAGCCAGTGAAGAAAACGGATATATGAACTACATAAAAACGAAGCTTCAACAAGATACATATATAATACTAGATGATACATATGACAAGGCCGATATTACCGATTACTTAGATACGATTATAGGTAAACGTTTATACAAGGAAGAACAAGCAGAACTAATTAAAAAAGTAAATTTGCGCGATGGAAGAGGTAGGCGACAGAAAGATGTTGAACAGTTGAATATCTACTTTCAAAAGAATAGTCTACCATACAATATCAACAATGATTCTAAAATGAACAAGGACAGAAGAAGACGATTAGATAATGGTAATGCCAATCCAAACTATAACAAGAGGTACTGGATATTAGCAAAACATATGGTTTTTGACTAATATGTTGCGTCCAAACGGTGGAAAAATGCCTATATAGATACCCTCAAACTACAGAATTGATAAATAATCCTTTGTTTATATAGCTTTTTGTGCGTCCAGAACATGGATAGCATACTCAAATTGATAAAATCAAAAATTAGGAGCATAGGGGTGAATTGCCAAAGGCAAGAGGGGAAACGGTGACAAGCAATACTACTATGCAGCGTAGCGGAATAGTTTTATTGCCATTGAGTTTCCCTTGCACTTAAGCTTTTAAAGATCAAGGTCAAAAGAATCTCCGCAAGCGCTACGCTATTGCTACGTCATCCAGTCACAAGTGACTATCTGTAATTTGGATCTCTTTATTATTTACAGTTACATAAGTAGAAAATAGATGTGGAAGCTGATTTTGATTACATTGCTTTGTTGTACATAAATTATAGGGATTATAGTCACAGAGCCAGATTAGTTGACAGGTAGATAACAGAATAAGCAAAGTATTAGTCAAAAATAAATAGATGTTTGACTTGTCTTTAGTGATCTTTTTTTTCTGAGTAGTCTATAAGAAATCAAGATGCTTCGTTTTGGGATGGGTATTTGTATAGGGAAGAACAACACCTGTTTATTCATAGATAAATCTATAGGGTTATGAGCGTTAAAATTAATTTGGGGACTCATCTTTACGTTTCCCATGCAAGCAGCATAGACTTACCATAGAGTCGGTTTGTGGAATTAGATGAGATGAAGTAGCTGACTTCTTGTACCTGTTTTATATTCTTTAATGAGGTGGTTATTATGGAAGGTAAAAAATTTGTTCTTATGCTTTTACTTTTTTGCTTGTTCGGTATTATAGGACTAATCGCTTTAATGTATGGATTCCTCTGGTTAATTTTCAACGGATAGTTTATAAAATTGGCATTTTAGAATCAGTTGTTGTATTAAGAAGTGAGCATATACATACAAGTTGCTTCACACAGATGAAAACGTTGGTTTAAGGGCAATATGATTTAGATTAGTCCGAAGGGAAGGGCAATAAATTTAGAAGCTAAGAAGACAAGCTAGAGTCTGTACATAAGAAGTTGAGAAACAATGTGGCAAGATTTATGAAGCAGTTAAACAAGGAATGGAATAGGACAAATTAAAACATACATAGGAGTATTTTGAGGTGAGCGTAATGGCTAAAACGATGGAAAGCGGAAGAGTTATGATTGGTGTGACGGATATTATGCGTAAAATGGGAATCGGACGAGATAAGGCATATGATTTAATTAAATCCAAGCAATTTTACACCATAAAATTAGGAACCAGATATCTGGTGCATGAAGAAGTATTTGAAGACTGGATGAAAGGTCGTCTATAGCGAATTACAAGTAGGTTACGGGGAGGCTTCATGTGGTATGATTACTTTTAGTCACATGCTTGACCTCCTTTCTTATTGTCAAAAGAAGGGAGTTTTAAATGGCAGAACCTTTTGTTAATGAGAAGACAAAAAAATGGGATTTTGTTTTTGGTTATTATGATGAAACTGGGAAGAGACGGCAAATCCGCAGAAAAGGCTTTAAGACAAAACGTGAAGCAAATGATAAGTTGATTGAGCTTCAGAATGATGTGAAGAATAAAGAGTATATCAGGAAAGATAACACTACACTCAATGAGTTTATGGATTACTGGCTGGATAACATCCGGGTTCATGAATGTGGCGAAACAACGCTTTACAATAACAAGTTGTATTTCAAAAATCATATTAAGCCTAAATTCGGAAAAATAAAGTTGCAAAATTTTGATTTATTGAAATGTCAAAATTTCGTGAATGAGCTGCACAAGAAGAATTTTGCGAGGAATACGATAGATCGCATTACAACGATGGTCAAAAAAGTATTTGATAAGGCGATTGAATATGGATTCATCAAAGAAAATCCCATGCGAAAAGTGACACTTCCCAAGCGAATTAAAAAAGAAATGTCTATTTGGACGCTGGAACAAGTGAATCATTTTCTCCAATGTACCAAAGAAAATCGTTATCATTGTGTTTATGGACTCGCTTTATTAGCAGGAATGCGGCAAGGGGAGATTTTAGGATTAAGATGGAAGGATATTGATTTTGAATCAAAGACAATTATCATTAGACAAACGCTTGCTCATTATGGAACTCGGATCAAATCTGGAGCTAAAACTACCGCCGGGGAACGTAAAATATCTATACCTAATCAACTGATTGCGATTCTTGAAGAACAGCGTAGGCTACATGAAGCTTACAAAGTAAAGTGGAAAAGAGAGTTTGGAGACGGTTTTATCGATATGGATATTGTTATTTTCAACTTAAAAAATGGTAAAACAGTGTTCCCTGCTAATTTGTCCAAGGCTTATAAAAAGGATGTTATAAGTGCCAAGCTTCCGCATATCCGTTTCCATGATATGAGGCATACCCATGCGACGATGCTGTTGGAAAAGAAAATGAATGTCAAAGTGATCTCAGAGAGATTAGGTCACAGTAAGATATCTGTCACGCTGGATACGTACAGTCATGTACTTCCTAGTATGCAACAAGAGGTAGCCGATGAGCTTGAGCAGATGATCATGTTGTGATTTTTGTGACCTTTTTGTGACCTCAAATGGGTTGTTGCGTAAAAACTGTTGATATAAAAGGCTTTTTTGATGGTTCATATCATGTGTGGTGCACTGGATGTTGGACTGCTCAATGAGCGGCTGGCGGATCGGAAAATTCTTGCAGCACGAGCTGTGGGGGTAAAAACGCTGAAAGAATTGTTGGAAGCGCCGATGGAATCGGTAACGACAGAAGCGGAGCAACTGGGGATTAAGCCAGGTATGCCAGGATACGAAGCACTTTTGAAACTGGTGTAATGAAGCCTATGTGCATATGTTGCATAAAAGTAGAGGAACAAGAAACGAAAAAAACCGGACTTTTTGGCTCCGGTTTTTTTCTATAAATAGTTTTATTCTATCGAGTAGAGTTATTTGACTTATATACGAACTATATAACCTGCAAGAACGATTAATCGGCAAACAAATTGGTCAGGTTCTCGCTAAAGGGTGCTTGTACAATTCCTTTTTCGGTAATGATGGCGGTAATGTACTCATGAGGTGTAACGTCGAAAGCTGGGTTGTAGACTTTGATGCCCTGCGGGGCGGTCCTTTTACCAAAGCTTTCGGTAACTTCCTCCGCAGAACGCTCCTCGATCGGAATATCTGTGCCTGTTGCGGTCTGCAAATCAATGGTAGATAATGGCGAAGCGACATAAAAAGGAATGCCATGCGCCTTCGCTAGCACAGCTAGGCTGTAGGTACCGATTTTGTTGGCGACGTCGCCATTAGCAGCGACTCTATCTGTGCCGACAATAACGGCCTGTACCCATCCTTTGGACATCACCATGCCCGCCATATTGTCGCAGAGCAGGGTGACATCAATGCCTGCCTGCTGAAGCTCGAAAGCAGTCAGGCGCGCACCTTGCAGCACGGGGCGAGTTTCGTCGGCAAATACTTTGAGGTGGATGCCGTTCTCCTGCGCAAGGTACATCGGCGCGAGCGCTGTTCCGTATTTGGCTGTCGCCAATCCGCCTGCATTGCAGTGAGTGAGTACGCCCATCCCGTCCTCGAACAGAGGTAAAGCATGGATGCCAATCTGGCGACATACTTCTTCATCCTCTGCCTGAATGGCTATGGCTTCACGCTCCAGCCCGGCATTCCAGTCTTCGATCTGGCCTCCGCTAGCTTCAACGATGAGTTCCCCAGCCCGCTTCTTCATGCGGTCCAGGGCCCAGAACAGGTTCACGGCTGTCGGTCGTGAGGTAGCCAATTGTCCGCACACGGCATGTACATGCTGCAGCCATCCAGCAGCGTCGGTGCCGTCGTAGGCGGTAGCTCCTAGCACAACGCCGTAGGCCGCAGCCATCCCGATGGCAGGCGCACCGCGTACCTTCATGGCATGGATGCCGTCCCACACTTCCTCGGCCGTGAATAAATCCAGCATGACAATCGTTTCGGGCAGCAGACGTTGATCCAACATGGACAAATGGTTGCCTTTCCACACCAGCGAAGATAGAGCCTGACTGGACACTGCAGCTTTCCCAGAGGTTACGGGTGCCGAATCTTTCTTTTCACTCATATTCATTAAGCTCCTTTAGTTTGGGCAGCTGTTGCTGTCCGAACAATGTCTCCCAGTTCCCGAATCGAATGAAGCTTGCGATTGCGAAGAACCAAGGATTTACCGATAGATAACGCCAGACGTTCCGCAGCTTCCTTGATAGCAGGATCGGCAATGGTGTCGATATCTGCCACATGCGACAGGCTGATGATACGGCGAATCACTTTGCAACCTGCAAAACCAATCGTATCTTGCAGTACTTTCTGGAGATACAAGTCCTGATATCCCGCTGTACGTGCCATATGATCGGTGACATGCTCGTCCCACAGTTTGCGGAACCTACGCTCAAACTGCTCCCATACCTGAATGGCGGTCTCCAGAACCCAGTCACGCCTTTCCTTTAGATCCTTCTCGCCAGAGGTCCATCCGGGTTGTGCTGCGTAGTTTAATAGCAGATTGGCGATCACCGCTCCGATATCAAAGCCCATAGGTCCGTAGTAGGCAAATTCAGGGTCAATGACTTTAGTCGATTCGGTCGTTACGAAAATGCTACCAGTATGAAGGTCACCGTGCAGAAGCGCTTCGGTTCGTGTCAAAAACTTTTCTCGCAGCAAAGCCACTTCCAGGTGAAGCACTTGATCTGTACGTAGTGCCTCTGCTTCGTCTTCGATGTACGCACCATAGTTGTTATTATCTGAGAACCGATACGGTTCATCCAGAATCAGATCCTCAGTTATTTTGCAGAGATCCGGGTTGATAAAGCGTTTAACCAGGTCTTTTTTATCCTGCTGATTCATGCCCAAATCTGAGGTGAAGAAGAGCGTGCGTGCCAGAAACTCCCCAATATGATTAGCGAAATATGGATAGGTGTTTCCTTCTATTAGTCCCTTGCGCATGATGGTGTGTGAGCTAAGATCCTCCATCACGGTCAACGCAAGCTCATCGTCATACGCCAGTACCGCAGGAACCAATTCGGGGCAAATGTGGTGTTCCTGCTGAAGTGCCTCACGTTCAATACGGGCACGATCCAGTGAAAGCGGCCAGGATTCACCCACAATTTTTACATAGGGAAGTGCCTGCTTGGCAATGATACTCTTGTTAGATTCAGAATCCGTAATATGAAAAACCAAATTTAAGTTACCATCACCGATTTCTCGGCATTCCAGACGGGCTTCCTGACTAAAAAATCCGGGGATGTTCTTCACGAATTCGATTGCTTCTTCAGTCGTTAAAGGATGATATTGGGACAACGAAGTCACCTCCATAAAATGTGCGCATGTAAATAGTTTGAAAAATATCACAATATTAAACCAAGTATTTTGATAGGATAGAGAAAGTATAACGAAAATCATTGAAGTTTTGTACATTTTTTTTATGGGGATTGAAAGAGGAAGAAAGGAGTACTCTTTTTTTGTTTCGTCTCCGTATAGAGAGGGTAAATATGAAACAGACGTCCGGCAGGTGATATTAGGATGCCCGCTGGCGTCTTACCGTCAGCAATGACGGTGATGGATACGTAAACGTTCCTGAAAATCAATTTGATGAAAAAGGAAGGGATTTATGATGGCTAAAACAACAAGTAACTCGAAAAATACGCAAACCAAATCGGTGGAGGAACTTTTAAACCGTCAAGTCGCTAACCTCAATGTGTTATATGTAAAAATTCATAACTATCACTGGTATGTGAAAGGCTCTAGTTTCTACACACTCCATGTTAAATTTGAAGAGTTATACAATGAAGTGACATTGAAAATGGATGAGATCGCCGAGCGTTTGCTCGCGTTGAAAGGTTCTCCTTCCGCAACGTTGAAGGAATATCTGGAGCTGTCGTCGATTCAGGAAGCAACTGGCAACGAAGATGCTCCTAAGATGGTACAAACCTTGATCGAGGATTTTGCAACTGTATGCGAGGAGTTTCAGGAAGGTATCGAACTGGCGGAAAGCAATTCCGACCAGCCAACTGCAGATTTGCTGATTGGTTATAAAGCGGATCTGGAGAAACATATGTGGATGCTTCGCTCCTATTTAGGCTAATTGGCCGAATTTCGCTTCATCACTTATGCATAGTTCGGTGAATTTAATTTCACTTCATAGTGATGGGGTTACGCTCTGAAATAAACCTTTTACATGTAAAACGCTACTGACGTCATGCTGTCAGTAGCGTTTTTATGGCTGAAAGGAGATCATGCATCTCATGTTTTTGTACAAATTTATAATTATATAAACATTCGCAGGATGTATTTTGCCATTTGTGTGCTTGGTAGGGTGAACATTTTATGAAGAAAGTTGGATAACGTGTGTCTGTTGGTTGCACCCTTCAAGATATTTATTATAAAATAACTTGAGAATCATTGAGAATCAGTTTAGAATGATTATAAATAAATTTTTAAATATTACTTGAAATCAGGGGGCTCCCCTGTTTAAATATACTTTCTGATTTCGACACCACACTACATTTTTTGGAGGGTATTGCGAATATGGCTACAAACTTTAAGATTGAAGGTCTCAAAGCGACCATTGAAGGCAAGGAAATTTTGAAAGGTATTAACCTCGAAATGAAGGGCGGAGAAATCCATGCCATCATGGGTCCTAACGGTACGGGTAAAAGTACACTCGCGTCTGCTTTGATGGGTCATCCTAAATATGAAGTCACAGATGGCAAAGTAACTTTGGATGGAGAAGACGTGCTGGATATGGAAGTGGATGAGCGTGCACGTGCAGGATTGTTCTTGGCGATGCAGTATCCGAGTGAAATTGCAGGGGTAACGAACTCTGACTTTTTGCGTAGTGCAATCAACGCGCGCCGTGAAGAAGGACAAGAAATCTCCCTGATTAAGTTTATCCGTCAAATGGAAAGCAAAATGAAAGAGCTTGAAATGAACCCAGAGTTTGCTCACCGTTACCTGAACGAAGGTTTCTCTGGTGGTGAGAAAAAACGGAATGAAATTTTGCAAATGATGATGATTGATCCGAAAATTGTCATTCTTGATGAAATCGACTCCGGTCTGGATATCGATGCTTTGAGAATCGTGGCTAGCGGTGTCAACGCTATGCGTTCCGAAGAGCGTGGTTTCCTTATCATTACTCACTATCAACGTCTGTTAAACTACGTTAAACCAGATTATGTACATGTGATGATGCAAGGGCGTATCGTTAAATCCGGTGGACCTGAGCTTGCTGAGCGTCTGGAAGCGGACGGTTACGACTGGATCAAGGAAGAGCTGGGTATCGTTGATGAAACTGTAGGACAAGAGGCGTAAGCCGGAAGCGAGGAGGAAAACTAATGACTACACAAACAATCCTTCCGGTAGATTCCGAGCAACTGCGTGTTCTGTCCGAACGTAACGGCGAACCATCTTGGCTGGCCGAAGACAGACAAAAAGCACTTGAGCTTGCAGGCAAACTGGAGCTTCCGGTATTTGAAAAAACAAAAATCGAACGTTGGAAATTAAACGATTACGGTCAACATAAACAGAGCGAGGTCATTGCATCGGTAGGGCAAGTTCCTGCAGCCATTGCTGATCTGGTCAAAGAGCAACAGGAGGGCGGTCTGATTATTCAGCGCAACTCCGGCGCGGTATATGTGAAGCTGAGCGAGGAATTGGCGGCGCAAGGCGTCATTTTCACGGATTTGCAAACAGCGGTTAAAGAACATGCTGATTTGGTTAAAGCTCATCTGAACACAGTTATTAAGGCTGAAGAAAATTCATTATCTGCATTGCACGCAGCACTCTGGAACGGTGGAGTATTTGCTTATGTGCCTAAAAATGTAGAGCTGAACGTTCCGCTTCAAGCTGTATTCCTGACGGACGATGCGACTGCAACATTTGCACCTCATGTGCTGCTCATTGTCGAAAGCCACAGTTCTGTGACGTACGTAGACAACTATGTATCTGCGGATTTGGCGGCACCTGTTCTTCATAACGGTGCGGTAGAAGTTGTTGCAAATGCAGGAGCTAAAGTACGTTATGCGACAGTCCATCAGTTTGGAGAACAAGTAACGGATATTTCGATTCGTCGTGCTACGTTGGGAAATGACGCAGCTATCGAATGGATTGTGGGCGAAATGAACAACGGTAATACAGCAAGCAATACCATGTCCGTGCTCAAAGGCAATGGCTCCAATTCGGATGCTAAGATCATTGCTGTTGGTTCTGGCTCACAAAAGCTGAACTATACGACTCAAGCACAGCATTTTGGTAAAAATTCCGCCAGTCAGATGATTACGCGCGCAGTAATGCGTGAAGAAGCGTCTTCCATCATTAACGGAATTACAAAAATTGAAAAAGGTGCTACCAAAGCAGACGGTCAGCAAACAGAACGTGTTCTGATGCTCAGCCCGAAAGCGCGTGGTGACGCTAACCCGATCCTGCTGATTGATGAAGATGATGTTACGGCAGGTCACGCAGCATCGGTTGGTCAGGTTAATCGTGAACAAGTGTATTACTTGATGTCCCGCGGAATTAGTCGTGCAGAAGCTGAACGGCTGATTATTTATGGCTTCCTGGCACCTGTCGTATCTGAAATTCCGCTCGAAGGACTTCAACATCAGCTGCAAAGCCTTGTTGAAAGGAAGTTAGGCCAATGAATACTGCATTGATCCGTGAACAATTCCCGATTTTACATCAGGAGATCAACGGTCATCCGCTGGTTTATTTGGATAATGCGGCCACTTCGCAAAAACCGCTGGCGGTCATCGAAGCGATCAAGCACTACTACGAATATGATAATTCGAATGTTCACCGTGGTGTGCATACCTTGGGTAGCCGCGCAACAGATGCTTATGAAGGTGCGCGGGAGAAGGTAGCCCGCTTTCTGAATGCCAAGCGCAGTCAGGAAATTATTTTTACACGCGGAACAACAACGGCGCTGAATCTGGTCGCTTCTTCCTACGGTAGAGCTAACTGTAAGGAGGGTGATGAAATTGTCATCACACAAATGGAGCATCACAGTAATCTGATTCCGTGGCAACAGGTAGCCAAAGCCACAGGCGCGACTTTGAAATATATTCCACTTCAAGAGGATGGTAGCGTTGATCTTGCTGATGTGGAGAATACCATTACAGAAAACACGAAAATTGTAGCGATTGCACATGTCTCCAATGTGCTTGGTGTTGTGAACCCTGTTAAAGAGATTGCAGCTATTGCGCATCGCAAAGGGGCAGTTATCGTTGTAGACGGTGCACAAAGCACACCACATATGAAAGTAGACGTGCAAGACATCGATGCTGACTTTTATGCCTTTTCGGGTCACAAAATGTGTGCTCCTACTGGGATCGGGGCACTGTACGGCAAGAAGGCGCTGCTGGAGAATATGGAGCCCATTGAGTTCGGCGGGGAAATGATCGACGATGTGGGATTGTATGAATCCACATGGAAGGAGCTGCCTTGGAAATTCGAAGGTGGAACTCCGATTATCGCCGGAGCTGTTGGCTTGGGAGCTGCCATTGATTTTCTGGAAAGCATCGGACTGGACGCCATTGCGCAGCATGAAAGCCGTCTGTCCAACTATGCCCTCAAACGTCTCCGTGAAGTGGAGGGGTTGACGATTTACGGACCTGCAGAACGTCATGTCGGGCTCGTAACCTTTAACCTGGATGATGTGCATCCGCATGATGTAGCTACTGTACTGGATAGCAAAGGGGTAGCTATACGTGCGGGGCATCATTGCTGCCAGCCGTTAATGCGCTGGCTGAAAGCCAGTGCAACTGCACGTGCTAGCTTTTATCTCTATAACACGGAAGAAGAAGTCGACGCTCTGGTCAGCGCCTTAATCCAAACAAAGGAGTATTTTGGCGATGCAACTTGATGACTTATACCGACGCGTGATTATGGATCATTATAAAAATCCGCGCAATCGCGGACGTTTTGAGGACGATGCCGTTACGGTGGATTTGAATAATCCTACGTGTGGTGACCGAATTTCCCTTCAACTCAAAACGAAAGACGGCGTGGTCGAAGATGCCCGTTTTACTGGCGAAGGCTGCTCGATTAGTATGTCCTCAGCTTCGATGATGACAGAAGCGGTCAAAGGAAAAACGATTGATCAGGCACTGGATATGGCGAGCCGCTTCTCTTCTTTAATGAAGGGAGAAGCCGTCGAATTCGATGATTATGAAGAATTGGAAGCTTTGTCAGGCGTAAATAAGTTCCCGGCCCGCATCAAATGTGCGACACTGGCTTGGAATGCGCTGCGCAAAGGGATTGATGAAGATAAATAATTTAAATAGAACAGAGGAGGTTTGAGAAACATGGCCAAGAAAGCACCGGAAATGGAAGAGTATAAATATGGCTTTCGTGACGAGCACAAGTCCATTTTCCAAACAGGTAAGGGTCTCACTCCGGAAATTGTAAAGGAAATCTCCAAAATTAAGGATGAGCCAGAATGGATGCTGGAGTTCCGTCTGAAAGCACTGAAACAGTTTGAAAAAATGCCAATGCCAAACTGGGGCGGAGATATGGATGAACTGGATTTCAACGATATCCAGTACTATGTAAGACCTTCCGAGAAACAAGGGAAGACATGGGAAGAAGTTCCGACGGAAATTAAAGAAACCTTTGATAAATTGGGTATTCCTGAGGCGGAGCAAAAGTTTTTAGCTGGTGTATCTGCACAGTATGAATCCGAGGTTGTCTACCACAGTATGCAAAAGGAACTGGAAGACCAGGGCGTTATTTTCATGGATACCGATACGGCGTTGCGTGAGCATCCTGAGATTCTGAAAGAGTATTTTGCAACAGTTGTACCTCCTGCGGACAATAAGTTTGCAGCACTGAACAGTGCGGTATGGTCAGGCGGAAGCTTCATCTATGTACCAAAAGGTGTGAAATGTGAAGTTCCATTGCAGGCTTACTTCCGTATCAACTCGGAAAACATGGGTCAATTCGAGCGTACGCTCATTATTGCTGACGAAGACAGCTTTGTGCATTATGTAGAAGGCTGTACGGCTCCAATTTACAGCACGAACTCGCTGCATAGTGCGGTGGTCGAAATTATTTGTAAGAAGAACGCACGTGTTCGTTATACAACGATCCAGAACTGGGCACCAAACATCTATAACCTGGTAACCAAACGTGCGGTTGCGGAAGAAAATGCAACGATGGAATGGGTCGATGGTAACATCGGTTCCAAGTTGACGATGAAGTATCCAGCTGTTGTATTGAAAGGCCGTGGAGCGAAAGGGATGGTCCTGTCCATCGCTGTTGCAGGCAAAGGCCAGCATCAGGATGCAGGTGCGAAAATGATCCACTTGGCGCCAGACACCACGTCCACAATTGTATCCAAGTCAATCAGTAAGCACGGCGGTAAAGTAACGTATCGCGGATTAGCTTCATTCGGTCGTCAGGCTCAAGGTGCAAAATCGAATATCAAGTGTGATACGTTGATTTTGGATAATCAGTCGACTTCAGATACCATTCCTTACAATGAAATCATGAACGACGACATCACGCTTGAGCACGAAGCAACAGTTTCCAAGGTATCGGAAGATCAGCTGTTCTATCTGATGAGCCGTGGTTTGACCGAAGCAGAGGCGACGCAAATGATCGTTATGGGCTTTATCGAGCCGTTCACAAAAGAACTGCCGATGGAATATGCGGTAGAAATGAACCGTTTGATTAAGTTCGAAATGGAAGGCAGTATCGGTTAATGGAAAAGCTAAGCGTATCGGCTATTCTTGGTTTTATTTATTGGTCATGATACCGAAATGATACCGATTAGTCGTCGAATACGCTCATTGCTTCTCGTTTCCTTTCGACGTAAAGATGACCATAGGTGTTGGTTGTTTGCTTGATATCGTCGTGTCGCATCAGTTCCTTTACGAGATAAATGTCCACGCCTTTGTTAATCAAGTATGATGCGTAGCTGTGACGCAAGTCATGAATTCGCAATTCAGGGAAGACACTTTTAAAATGTTTGCGAAAGTGGGAATAGTGGTATGGGGCCACTACACCGAATACAAACATATCATTATTGAATCCGTAGATTTTCTCTGCGGATTCTTTTTTTATGCGCTCCAGCATCTCGCCTATAAAGGCAGGAAACGGAACGTAACCTACACTGCCCTTAGTTTTAGTCGTAGTAGTCTTACGTGTGGTTATATCAAGTGTTTTGTTTACGTGAAGCAGATTCTTCTCAAAATCCATATCTGACCACTTTAGTGCAAGTCCTTCTCCTACTCGTAAACCTGTGTAAAATAGTAATCTAGCTAACTCCTGATAATGTAGATGCTCTAACCCGTTGGTCAAAATCCTCACGTCTTATGAAATTAATATTTGGTCGCACTCGCTGAATTGAACCGGCTGCAAGAGTAGGATCAACCTTTAACCCGAAAAATTTTATAGCATGGTTGATCAGCACTTTAAAATTACCGTACACAGTTCGGGCACTATTGAGGGATTCCATTGTTGTCTCCAAATAGGTTTTAAACTCCAGGACTTGCTCTAAAGTGGTATTTCTGACCTTGATGTGTCCGAATTTCGTCTTAATATGGTGATTGTACTCGTTTGTGCGTCGTCGGATTGTTTTATCTTTAAGCTTTGTGTGTTTAATGTTATGCTCAAAAATTTCATCGAACGTCGCATTATCACTGTATTGTTTTACCGCATTAGCTAAAAATTCGGCCTCAGCAAGTACTGCATCTTGCCGTTTCTCGAAGCCTCGTTTTAGCTTTTGTTGTGATCGGCCATAGACGTCTTTGTATCGGACCCTGAAATAGTAAGTCTTTCTTTTTTTGTCTTTGTAAACAGGCATTTCAATACATCACTCCAAACATATGTTCTATTAATAGATATATTTAAACAGCCTTACGGCTGGAAAGCGCAAAGTTCAATCGAATAGTTCTATTACGCCTAAGGGGTCAAAGCAGATTATGTATTTCTCGTTGTAAGTAGCAAAGAGTCCGTATTTATCCCGGTAACGATCTATAGCAGATTGCAAAAATTCTTCTGTCACATTCAAATATTCAGCTATTTCATATCTGCCCTTAACACGGGCATGGTCGGCTTGTACGATACGACCTAGAGGTATCATGCACTGGTAAGCCCACTGCCTAGCACGCAGCTCCTGCTTGCGGTTACGTATGTCTTTCTGATCAAGAATGTTGCCTGTGCTGGTATGGTAATGCCCGAGTTCTTCAGCGAGTATGCAAGCTTTTGCCTGAACGGGAAGAAAGAGGATGGATTTAGCATATACCGGCCCCTAATCCACTGGACAGCGGATGATGTGTTTGCCATGCACCGTAAACATGGAATTGATCCCAACCCATTGTACAAGCTTGGTATGGGCCGAGTGGGTTGCATGCCATGTATAAACTGCAACAAAGCGGAATTATTTGAGATTGCTCGTCGCTTCCCAAAAGAAATAGCGCGAGTAGCCGAGTGGGAACGAATCGTTAAGATGGCCTCAAAGCGTCAGGCTGCTACATTTTTTCCAACGGCCCGAAATATGCCAGCGGGCATTGACGGCTGGGTAGAGTGGTCCAAAACGGTACGAGGCGGACAGCAATATGATCTATTAAAGGCATTCGAGTTCGATAACGTACCTGCCTGTTCTAGCGCTTATGGACTGTGCGAGTGATGGAGCGTAAATTTCATCAATTTAATTGTCCAAGTTGCAAAAAAGAGGATATAGAGCATCGACGGGTTGACCTCAAACGGCAATGTCCGTGGTCCATCGTAGCCTTTATGAGATGCGACTGCGGTAACCGCTGGAAGACATATATCCGGGATCGGAGCAGGGAAACAACGTTTGACATTATAGATGACGATTGATTAAGGGGGATGCCCCCTACTACTCAAATATCAAAGGAGCGATTTAAATGGAATTAGCAGTACAGTCGTGGGCGTTTAACCCCAATTTGCGTTGGATGCTGGTGCGTATTTCCGGGAACGACGAGGGCGGCGATGAAATAGATGAAACAGGAATTGTAACTGACATTAAAGGAGATTATTAGAGTTCGAGTTTATACGCGGAGATCAAATAGTACGCACTCATTTTTATTTGGAATATTTCCGCAACGGAGGATTGATCCTGGCTGTATATGATCGACCGCCTGTAAAGATTGAAATTCCTGATTCCTATTTCGAAGGAGAATGAACGAATAAATGGCGAGCGGCTGTATCTTAGGAGATTGCTATATTTGCGGGTGGCAAGTCTATGAAGATGAAATCGCTTGGACTGGCGATCAAATGCGGCATTCCACGTGTAAGGGCAGTCGCACACTGAGCCAAGAGAATGAGGCTCTACGGCAGGAATTGGCTAAATATAAACGGTGGATGGATTCGAATTAATCGGTGCGTTCCCCTATAAGGAGAGTGATTGTATGTCGTTCGTGATATTAGTAAGAGATTTATGGAGCATGAGCACAGATTTTTATGCGGGGAAGACATATATTCATCAAGGTCAATACTTCCCTGGCTTAGCTGAAAACTAGAAGACGGCTAAGAAGTATTCCAGTCGGAAGAGAACCGAGCGTGCAGCTTCTGGGCTAAGAGATAAAACAGGTCAGACATGCGAAGCCATGGAGGTAAAAGGAGAGTGAACCAATTTGGACGGACTCGTTATTAAGCCTAAATGGGCAGATATGATCCTATCGGGCATCAAAACGTGGGAGATTCGCGGCAGCAAGACTCATAAGCACGGCACCATCGGCATTATCAAGAGCGGCAGCGGACTTGTATATGGGACGGTGGAACTGGATGGTTGCGTACCGTTGCATGGTCCTGATGATGTGGAACTGATATTAGGCAACCAGGACAAACATCATGTAGCGCTGGGAGCTATCAAATATCGAAAGCCTTGGGCGTGGGTGATGAAAAATCCAATCATTTACCCGGAGCCTGTACCTTATAAACATCCACAAGGGGCAGTAATATGGGTTCGGCTGCCGAAAGCAGTATACCAAGGAGGCGGTAAAGGTGAGTGAACGGACATATAAGCTGCAAAAGGGCGATCAGGTTGTAATGTACGGTTGCTATGAAGCCCGTAAGGAGAAGTACAAGAACAAGGTTTGGACAGTAGAATCCGAGTCTTGGGACTTGTGTGGTTCGGAGGTTGTGCGGCTTGAAGGATACAGCGGAGGATTTGCTACGGAATATTTGAAGAGGGTTGAGGCATAACAGCCTTTACCCCCGTACTCTAAATCCCTTCGGATTTATAAAACTACTTGCAACTACCAATTCAATTATAACTGAGAGAGGTATTCTATACCTTCTGTAATTATAAAAAATCCCAAAACGATAAATATAAAGTAAGCAAAAAAAGTTAGAGCTTTTAGTGTCGTTTTTGGGATTCTTTTTTTTGCTTCTGGATCACGAGTGATTATAAAAGCTCTGAATGCAGCATAAAGCGGAATACACATAAGAAGTACTGTTAAAAAGTTCATATTTTTCTCCTAATTTTTTGAATTTAATTTTACCAGATTTAATTGAGGTGAACAATATGTTAAATGAAGTTGTAGACAATATGAGAGCCAAGGTTTTAACTCAACACTTATGATGATTAAGCCAATACAGGGTGTAGGTAACACCTGCACCCACTAAGGGAGGATATAGCTATATGAATAAACCAGAAATCAAATTAGAAGAGGTTATGTATACACCTCACTATGATCCGAAAGCAACCCCTTACCCGGTACATGTGATTAACAGAGCTCATAACGCACCATGCTCGCAGGGATACATCAGATGTACTGGATGCGGCAAAGGACATCATTACCGTTGGAATCAAGATGGTCCCTGGATACAGATTAAATGCCCAGATTGCGAAACATTGTCAGCTTGGTGGGAAGAGTACTATGACAATGAAGAGGTTGGGGAGGAACAACAATGACAGATAAACCACGTAACTGGCAAGAGGATATGAAACTATGTCAGAAGGCTACAAGAGGACCGTGGATGGGCTTTGACGATAGTGATGGTCATTGTATAGGAACGAAGGATATCCATCCACAATTAAAAGCTCATGCGCCTGTGGTGACACTGGCAACATCTATACGCGGCAAGTCAATCTATATATCGCAGAACGATTCTGATTTTATCATAGCATCCCGCGTGAAGCCCTTCCTTACTGGCTCCTACAAGTGATGAAGTTGGAAAAAGAGCTTGAGGAATCTGAACTTGTTAACTGGATGAGGGAATGTAAGATGGCGACAGAACGGCATGCGGCTGTTTCACGAGATCGAGACGCTGTATATAAGAAATTGGAAGAGGCTGAATCCCTTATACAACAAAAGGATGCAGAGATAGCCGCTGCTGAGAAAGCATATGAAGGGTTACAAGCGAATTGCGTAAGCCGTGGAGAGTATGAAGCGACATTGAAGAAACTGGATGACATGACCAAAGCGTATCACGCTCTCCTGAAAGAAGTAGGAGACACCCCATGATAAGAGCCTAACCCGCTATACTAAGTGTTGCTTCAGTTATATGTTGTCTGTTTGCTTGGCTAAATATAATGTACACTTCTATAATAAAGAGTGTTAACTTGTCTTTATTTCACAAAAGGAAGATGAACTATGACATTGTCAAATGGACAAATTGAACGCTTAGCAGTAGGAGCCATCACGAATGTCGCAAATCAACCAGGGTGTTTTTTAGTTCCCAATATTCCTGTTGGCGACAAGGGAATATCCTTTGACGGCAGCATTTCTGTTTTTACTGACAGTTCAGAGAAAAAAGAATCATTGTTTGGAATTGTTCCAGTACAAGTTAAAGGGACAGAAGTAGTTCATTTTCACAAAGGAGTAAGATCGTTTTCGTTGGATATGGGCCACTATAGAAATTACTTGAACAGTGATGGGGTACTATTGCTAGTTGTGGAAGTAAAGTCTGCTGGAGATAGCAAAATATTTTATAAGTCACTATTAGGAATGGAACTCAATCAACTTGTTCGTATCTATGGTCACCAAAAGACCAAGTCAGTTGAACTGCGGCCACTAGAAGAAACCAATCTCTATACAGTCTGCTATAAATTTTTGAGGGAACAGAAACATCAACCGAGAATGCTTGTCGAGAAACAAATTTTCTCCCCAGAAGCATTCCAAGAATACAGATTATCTAGTATGACGTTTGATACATCGAACCCAAAAACAAGTTCGATCTTCGAACACGATTTTAATGTATATGGTGTTATAAATGAAACTCATTTTCCCTATAAAGTTGGAAGAATTGAATCCATGGCTACATCTAGTTTGACAAGATTAAGTATTAATGGGGATTTGTATTCTTTAACATCGAAATTATCTTTTGAACAGAATAAAACAACTGTTGTTATTGAAGAAGTAATCACCATTAATATTTATGAAAAGGAACAAAAATATAATCTCCATTTTATGGGATTCCGGTCTCTTTCAACGCAATTGAAAGTTATACCCTTAGTAATTGATTTATTGGCTGGTCATCCTGTAGAGTTTGAGGATTCCGGGTTTGTTCTCAAACTAAATACACAGAAGATATCAGGCAATCTTCAAGAGATACAGGTATACCAACAGAATCTACTTGATATGACTACTGCATTTAAACATTTAGGCATCCCTGAAAATACATTTTTTGGTGGTTCCGATATTAAAGATGTTTATCCACAATTACTAGCAATTACAAAGACTGTGAGCCAAAATTCATTGAATGGGATAACAATAGAGAAGCCTGAAAATACATCATTACTCAATATTAAATTGGGAGATAAGTCTGTTGTTGTACTCTACAATCCAAAGGGTGATAGGCTGTTAATTAATGGTTACTCCGAGGATATTCTGAAGATAGACTGTGTTATCAATATAAATCAAGAAGGAGAAGGTTTTCCTCATAGCATCTACACTATACTTAGTGAAGAGGCTTTGGGGAAATCTATAAATTTTGACTATCCTATTATTAGGAGAACTTTTGATAAGTTTGATCCATTTATTAACATGGAAACTTTCAATTGGACGAATCAATTTTGTTTAAAATGCATACAAGCTTATGATCTAGGAAATAATTCACAATTACTAGATTTAGCCAACTATGTTTATGATAAATACCCAACAGACTTTGATGCGGGAGATTGTTGTTCAGATCAGATAATATTCATAAATCGGCTCCAGATTCATAAACGGTTAAATGGAACATTAGACGAAACTATGATTGAAAAGTTGATTGATTTAAAACATGAGGCAATATCTCATAGTGACAAAGATCTCCTATTTTGCATTAACGTTTTATTAGAAAATAAAATTGAAGCAAACATCGGGTTTAAACAATTTAAATTTGAAACACAGGAGTTTTACAAAGATCTCCCCATCTACAAATTATATCTTGAATTATAAATTGAATGGCCCTGTTATTATCGAGGTTTGTGTTCATTCTTCAATCATTTTTGCTACGTCTGAGTTAGGTTAGAGTGTACATCGGCACAATGACTATGATTTGAATTACAATAGAGAAATAGGGAGAACACCCAAGCTCTTGCATATATTTTTACTTATCTTTTTTTGAAAAATAATTCTTGTTTTTTGTTCTAAGAGATTTTTGGTTGCAGATTCAATCTCTCTTAGATAGCTATACTTATTTTAGGGAAAATATAAAAAATTAATTTTCCTTCGAAAGGATACATGTTTATGGAACTAACTCAGTCTGTAGAATTAAGCGCTCAGTCTAATGAAGATCCTTCTGATACACAAAAAATAGTCCAAGTAAACTTTTTTGATGATATAGATGCAGTAGATATAAGAAAAACAAAGTGGCTGCTAAATAAATACACTGATTTAATAGATGTAATCAAAAACTATGAATACTCACTTCAACAGTTGGAAAACGGTATGGCTGCGTATGATTTGCTTTCGGCGGAAGGAATGGTTGCCAAGCGAGTTTCGGGACAAGAATTGACAGCAGATGTGACAGCAAATGCCGTGCTACTCAAAGACCAGCGCCATGTGAATTATAAATTCTATCAATTCCTTACGAATAACATTAAATTTACAATAAATAATATACGCGATAACCATGAAGGGTTGATTGCAAAGCTGCTGTTTCTGGATGGAATGAAGTACCTCAAAGCACAACAATATTTAGAAAAGGGTTATCGTAAGGATATACCAGGCATCTCAGCGACTACGTTTGCAGACAAAAGACGTAAGGCCATAGAAAGCATAGCAAAAAGTCTTAAAGTTAACCGAACATTGGATTTTGTCACCATCGACTATGGACGGGGACGAAACAAGGAAGGTGAAATTGGACTCAGGATGCCAGAAGTAAATTAGACCGTAAGGGCTTAAGCCTTTGCGGTCTTTATTGTAGGTGTCTAAAGTTCTAGACTGAAAAATAAAGTAATAGTCTGACGATGCTTCATTAAGCTAACTGGCAGATTAGTTACATAGACGTCAGAATTTTGCATAGGAGTGTAGTCCACCATCCAATACTAATTGTATGGAAAAGAATCTAGATAAACAATATACTAGCTATAACAGTTTATTGTTGAGGTGAATATTAATGGATGAAGTCAATGAATCAAAACAAATTGTATTACAAATGGGCGGTGCCTTGAAAAAGTACAGAAAAGAAAAAAATATGAGCTTAGACGACTTAGCGGAATTAACGGGCGTAAGCAAACTTACTCTGGGGAATATCGAACGTGGCGAAACAAATCCAACTTTGGCGATTATATGGAAAATTTCAAAAGGCATATCTTTACCGCTATTTGCTTTGTTCAAATCAGAAGACCCTGTTAATTTGTATCGAGCAGGCGAGGGACTGCGGTTTTCTAATGATCAAAAAAATTGGATCATTGAACCAGTTTTTAAAAACGCAAGCAACGATATTGAAATGTGTCGGGCTTACTTACAGCCGAATAGCTCGTATCACCCCGAAGGTCATCATGTGAATACAACTGAAATTGCGACAGTAATGACTGGCTCCATTGAAATTCAAGTCAATGGAGAGATTTACACATTGAATCAATATGATACGATCAGTTTTCGTGCAGATAGTCCTCACTCTTATACCAACCATACGGAAAGCGAAACAGTGCTCCATATATCCTTAAAATATGGTTTCTAAAAGTCGATAATTTCTACTTATTAAATACAACTCCGAATTCATGGCGTGAATTCAGAGTTGTATTTTTGTTGTTTAGATGAGATTTGGTATATTATAAAATATTTATTGTTAATAATAATATATTATAATATACTTTTGTTGTTCGCGCGAATACAAATAATACGTATGAATTCAGGAAGGAGAAAAAAAGAATGCCGAAAAAACAAAATAAAAAATTCGTGTCATCTTCTATAGGGCTGATCATTCTCGGCATTATTGTTATTGCAGCTAATTTACGTACTCCCTTAACCTCAGTTGGTCCTTTAGTGAGCCTTATAAGGGATGACGTTCATATTTCAAATACATTAGCAGGCCTGATCACAACGGTACCCTTGCTTGCCTTTGCTTTATTATCGCCTCTAGTACCAAAATTAGGACGAAGGTATGGGGTTGAGCGTATCATTTTGATTGCCCTAATCTTTCTGACTGTTGGTATTGTAATACGATCTTTATCTGGCGCAGTTAATCTGTTTATTGGGACAGCAGTTCTTGGATTCGCAATTGCCGTTTGTAATGTATTATTGCCCAGTATAATTAAACGGGATTTCCCAAATAAAATTGGCTCCATGACAGGAGTTTACTCCATTTCAATGAATTTATGTGGAGCAATCGCATCGGGAATCAGTGTACCGCTAGCCATGAACGCGGGGCTAAAATGGCAGGGAGCAATGGGGATATGGGGGATACTAAGCTTTATATCGATCCTCTGTTGGTTACCCCAATTAAGAAATCAAACGAAACAAACAGCCACGACGAGTCAACAGATGGCCAGCAACGATGTGAATGTTTGGCGATCCCCGCTTGCCTGGCAAGTAACCATGTTTATGGGTATACAGTCCATGGTTTTCTATGTGTTGATCGCATGGTTGCCTGAAATTTTAAAGCAGCAAGGAATTGACTCCAACCAATCTGGATGGTACCTCTCGATCATGCAGTTAGCTATGCTTCCATTTACCTTTATTGTCCCCGTTATTGCTGGGCGTATGTCTAGCCAACGTTTGTTAGTGGTCATCACAACCATTTTGCTTTTGACGGGGACGCTCGGACTTCTTTACGGAAGCTCCAATGTCATTCTGTTGTGGATCATAATACTCGGAATTGGTGGAGGCTTCGCCTTTAGTTTGGCCATGATGTTTTTCGGGTTACGTACTGAAAATGCGCATCAAGCAGCGGAACTGTCTGGCATGACGCAATCGATCGGATATCTTCTTGCCGCAATCGGTCCTGCCCTTATAGGATATCTGCATGATGCGACAAATAGTTGGAACCTGCCACTTTTCATTCTGCTTGGCGCATCGGTCTTACTCTTTTTAGTCGGTATAGGAGCAGCAAGAAACCGTTTTGTAGGTAGCCGAAATAGTTACGAACTGCCACGGAAAGGACGATAAATATGTTTGACAAAATTATGGTGGCCATTGATAGATCTGAGATAACGAACAAACTCCTCGATGCAACCGTTGAAATAGCTCGAAACAAACAAACTCAAGTTACCTTGGTTAATGTCAGCCAGGAATATGTATCGAATGGCATGACTTATTTACCAGGGCATTTCTTGGAAGAAATATTGAACGAAATGGAGAAAGCGAGTTTGGAACAGTTGCAACAAGCCAAATCCAAATTAGTATCTGCGGGGATTAACCCGGAAACACTTCATCTTAAGGGAGATCCTGCACATGAAATATTAAATTATGCAAGAGATTCCGAGCAGCAACTCATTATTATTGGAAGCCGTGGGCTAAGTGGCATAAAAGAAATGATGCTTGGAAGTGTCAGCCACAAGGTTTCACAGCTATCAAGTTGCCCAGTCCTCATTGTGCATTAACTCCTTCGGGAACCATAGAGATGATGCATTGTTATACTAACGGAGAACTTTAGTTCAATAAAACAGCGACAGTCTAGGACTTTATTTTCTCGTCCTTGGTTGTCGCTGTTCTAATTTCTAAGGTCAGTCTAAAACTTATTTTATGGAGTCTAGCGGTATGACAATTCGAAGGGTCGTATGGAATAAAGACACTCAGTCTAATACTTTGGCTTCTGCAGACAGTAGGAACTATGTAAATCCGTAGTAGGTGCGGAATAGAAAGGATTTACACTTTATTCAGGAACAAATTAAATCTATTCTAGGAGGCAATAAACATGGCACATAGTTACGCTTACTTGGATAAGGAAAAAATTCTCCATCTCCATCCATTGGAAGATGAAGCAGTTAAGCATGGCAAGTATGTGGGTACAAATCTGGATTACGACGAAAGCGGTTTTCCGGTTATCGGCGGCGAAGGTGTAATCTATTATGCAGACAAAGACACAGCTTATGTAAACGGAAATGAAGATAATGGCAAACAAATTGCTGTACCAAGTGGCCTTAAAGCACTAGCTGGTCAACTTCTGTAATCATTAAGATTTAAATGTGGTGGCGGAATATACGCAAGGCCGTGATACATGCCTCGCCCACATCGAAACTAACTACAACTAATTCGAGACAGCCGTAAAGAGGGTCATAATACCCCATCAATAAGGGCGGCAGATTGTTCCGCACGTAATGCGGACTATAGCGATTGACGGTAATCGCTGTGAAATAATTCCCGTTGGGAACCATACCGCAAGTATAAGGGAGCGGCAGTGGCAAGCGCATGACGGAGGGTTAGGGCGCAACGAATATGAGTAAGAGAGCGACGGGAAACCGCCGCTTTTTTGCGTTCAAAGGAGACGAATATAAATGTTGAATTTTGGGCAAGCAATTGAGGCTTTGAAGAACGGTAAGAAGGTAGCCCGTGCAGGCTGGAACGGAAAGGGAATGTGGCTCGGACTGGTTAAAGCTGATAACTACATTGTCTTTGAAGCTCCATTTGGAGACGGTCAAGCGACCGATGAAAATATCCCAGAAGGACTCTTGCCATGGATTGGCATGAAAACTGCAGATGGCAAATTCGTTCCTTGGCTGGCATCGCAAACTGACATATTGGCTGAAGATTGGGAGGTTGTCGAATGAATCAGCAGATCGAGAACAATTTCAAGTATCACAAGGCCAACGAAGCCAAGGGGACACAGCATGACAAAGTACGCAGCGCATGTAAAGAACTAGCTTATACGCTTGACAGTCTGCTGCCAAACAGCCGGGAGAAGTCTCTCGCTATGAGACCAAGCTTGAAGAAGTAATGATGTGGGCTAATGCGGGAATAGCGCGTAACTAGCATCTTTTCCCGGTTAACCCCGGGATATACGACACATATAGGGTTATAGCGGTTCGATTCCGCTATGTGTCTTAAAATAGAAGCCGAATAAATTTACTATATATACTATATTTTTATATTAAATATAACTTAAAATTTTGTTGCAACAGGATATATACTAAACATATACCAAATATAGGAGGTAATTCAAATGAAAAAGCTAACAATTGGATTGTTGACGACAGTACTTATGGTAATGGGATCTTCTAGCGCCCTTGCATCACCGAGTCCGGCAGAATTGAAGACTACACCTGCATCAGCAAAATCGGTAATCACTCCACAAGCATATGATGAGCTAAGCTTTTCAGTTGAATCTGTTAAGGTATCGGGAGGGTCTGCTACCGTAACAATAAAACCTTATGGTGGAACTGGTTATTTTAATGGTACTATTACATTCCCTGATGGGACTACTAAAACAGCTTCTTCAAGCGGGCAAGGTAATCCAATGAAGTTTGATTTATATTTTACTAAATCCGGAACCCATAACGGGGTTATTGTACTAAAGAGTGGAAGCCTAACTTACCGAGATACAGTAACAGTAGTTACAACAAGAGATCTATAATAGGTTTAAAATACTTAAAAGCATCCATATGGGTGCTTTTTTATTTTGAAACAATAGGCGGTTCAATTCCGTTGTGTCTTAATAGATGTTTACGATTGTAAGAAACGTGCTGTAAAATGTCGGATAAACACACCTTAGAGGATGGTGCATCCGATGATAATGGATCGTGAACAATTTAGAATGCGTTTGAAAGAAGGGAATCGCAAAGACTTGCCTCTTATAAAAATAATCGCATTCAAAGCAAAATACGCTAAAATGGAAGAAATGAACTTCGAGACGCGTTTCGATAATCTCATGAGCGTACGTCTTAGTAACGCCCTGACGAAAGAGTTTAAAGGAAAATCATTTCGAGAATTTGCTAACTATAAACCGTCTTATTATTCGGGGATAAGTAACATGGGCAAGTTGACATTTGCTGAATTTCTGGACGTACTGTACGACATGGCGGTTCCTATACAGTTAGACTACCAAAACAGAGAATACTATACTGTTACTTAGCTTGCTAAAATTTTGGTAGCCAAAGAAGAGGATATAATAAGGCAGTTAGAATCAGGCCGCTACAAAGATGCATTCATTAATGCGAATGGGGAATGGCTAAAACCTATTCCATCTCGATGAAAGCAAATATGATATCACTTGACAAAATAATAGATACCTCCTGTATCATTAGGTCGCCAGAAGGCGGCTTTTTATTTGTTCAGGAAACTTTTCCTTAGCTTTAGATACATTATCAAAAGGGGTGAATAATAAGATATGGGACGAAAGAGAGATCCGAAACGGGACGAAGCATTTGATTTATACAAAGCTAGTTCCGGCAAAATACGTCTCACAGATATAGCCTCCCAACTTAGTGTATCTGAAGGTACGGTAAGAGGATGGAAGGCTAAAGATAAGTGGGAGAGTTTGATTGCTGGAGAAGCAAAACATACGGAACGTTCCGATGGGAATGAAACTGATCAAAAAAAGGAACCTCCAAATGAAGATGAAGAACCAACATCATATTCGGATGAGCTTTTTCTAAAAGCTGTCCAAATTGTAGCCGAGGCCAAACAAGCCTCGGTTTCTTTATTGCAGAGAAGAATGAGGATAGGTTATACCAGAGCAGCCAGACTGATTGATGAAATGGAGCGGCGCAAACTCGTCGGTACATATAAAGGTGATAAACCGAGAGAAGTATATGCTACCCCACTTACAGTTGATGCGCTCTCTAAAGAACTAAAAGTTACTACTCCAGAAATACGGAACGCTCCGAAAAAGGTATTGGAACGCTCCGGAAATATGGAACGTTCCAAAAAAGTACAGAGCGTTCCAATGGTTGGTGAAGAACCGGAACCTGAAATTCCTGATGAAGATGGATTAACGCCTAAACAAAGGATATTCACTTATGAATACCTTCGAGACTTCAACGCTACCAGGTCAGCGATTGCGGCGGGATACAGTAAGAAAACTGCCTATCAGATTGGATTCGCTCTGTTGAAGAAAGTTGAAATTCAAAACATTATTCGGCAGCACAAGGAATCTATGATTGATGAGGTAGGATTGAATGCTCAGCGCATACTGATGGAGTACATGAAGATAGCTTTTGCAGACATTACAGATTACGTGGAATTTGGTCAAAAGGAAGAAGACGTTCTTGGATTAGAAGGAGAACCGGTCTTTGATTCGGAGACTGGAGAAACGAAGAAGTACAGATATAATTATGTCTCTTTTAAAAACAGCGATGAAATTGATGGAACTCTGGTTTCAGAAGTCAAGCAGGGTAAGGACGGAGTGAGTGTAAAGCTACACGACAAAACCAAGGCATTGGACGTGCTGACTAAATATATGGATTTGTTGCCAGATAAGCATAAACGAATGGTTGAAGACGAAAAACTTAAGATGCAGCGTGAGAAACTTGAACTTGAAAGAGCAAAGGTCACGGGAGAAGGCAATACAGAAGACGATCTAATTGACGACTGGGTAGAGGCGGTGGTAGGTAATGAAGCAGAAGGACTCGCCGGAGACGAAACGGAGGCTTCAAGCATTCAAGATACGGATTCCTGAGTATCGTAAGAATCCAATATTGTTTTGCCAAGAGATGCTTAAGTTCTATCCTGATGATTGGCAGGCAAGTACTCTAATGGATTTAGCTAATAATCCTCGTGTTTCAGACCGTTCAGGTCAGGGTGTAGGGAAAACCGGACTGGAAGCTGCAACAGCCCTTTGGTTTCTGTCCTGCTTCCCTTATCCAAAAGTGATTTGTACAGCTCCTACAACACAGCAGCTACATGACGTGTTATGGGCTGAGATTAATAAATGGCAATCTAAAAGTCCGGTATTGAAACGAATCCTTAAGTGGACTAAGACCAAAATATACATGAAGAATTATGAGGAACGCTGGTTCGCTACAGCTCGTACAGCTACCAAGCCCGAGAATATGCAGGGCTTCCATGAAGACTATATGCTTTTCATTGTGGATGAAGCTTCAGGCGTTGCCGATCCAATCATGGAGGCCATTTTAGGTACGTTGTCTGGTGAGTTCAATAAAATATTGATGTGCGGTAACCCGACAAAAACGTCGGGTGTTTTTTATGATTCACACAATAAGGACAGAGCGGACTATAAAACTCGCAAGGTGTCCTGCTTGGACAGTCCAAGAACCAGCAAGGATAATATCGCTATGCTCAAGCGGAAGTATGGCGAAGGCAGTGATGTATGGAGAGTTCGGGTAGAAGGTGAATTTCCCCGTGGAGAATCGGATACATTTATTTCTTTGGAAGTGGCTGAATTTGCAGCTAAAGATGTGATTTTGGAACCAACCGGCGATATCTTGACCATCGGCTGTGACGTTGCTCGTTTTGGTGATGATGAGACATCTATTTACGCTGGCATTGGTCCCGTAACAGTAGGGCAGCATCATCATTTCAAGAAAGATACGATGGTTACTGCTGGTTGGGTATTGAACCTGATAAAAGAGTTACTTCCACAATATCCAGAAGTAGTTCATGTGAGAATCAGAATAGATGATACCGGTGTAGGTGGTGGTGTCACGGATCGGTTGAATGAAGTTATAGCAGAAGAAGGACTTCCCTATGAAGTTATTCCAATCAACAATGGATCATCATCTTTGGATGAACATTATGGAAATCTAGGCGCTGAAATGTGGGCGTATATCAAGGGTCTGCTAGAACAGAACATGAGCAATTATATGAACAACGATTCTGCGGTCTTACAATTGCCCGATGATGACGTGTTGACTTCTCAATTGACCACAAGAAAATGGTCAATGACCAGTAAGGGGAAAATACTTCTTGAAAGCAAGAAGGACATGAAAAAACGTGGTCTCAAGTCACCGGATAGAGCTGACGCATATGTTCTCACCTTTGGTGAATATTTGCTGGGAGCACCTCAATCTATAATGCTTCCAACAATAGGCGGTGTGTCAATAAAAAGATAACATTAAACTTCCTATTTTTAGGGGGATGGTGAAGCAGCTCACCGCATCGATCAGACAGATCTGCATGCGGACAAAACCGCTAACGCCACGATTCTGAACTCCAGTTTGTATGGGCTCAACGGCTAATTAAAGACGAAGAGGCCCGTAAGGCGGTTGAGTATTCAAGGGTATTCACGTAAAGAAACGATCTTATTCTTCCGGCGATCCTCAGCGACAGCCATCAAACGCAAGATCGATGAGGGTATGGAGAGTGTCGCCAATACCTTGAAGCTTATCGGTTTTTTTCGAGCAAGACGACTCAGAATTCTAAGATTATACAAAGCGGCAACCTAAGAATTTCGTTTTCTTAGGTTGCCGCTATTGTTTTAACTAATTCTTAATTCGATTTTAGCACGGCACTTCTGCCGTTTCTTTATTCGCCTCACAACTATTATGATCACATTCACTAACAGGTTTTACTGCATGTCCAGTTTCGTTAGTACACCAAGATTGGGATTGGAATGCTAAGAAAATAGCCACCCATCTGTTTTCATTTTCGAAATGAATTAAAACTCCACCATCTTGCCAAGAGCCGTTTTCACTAGCATGATTACCTGCATTACCTTGATTCATATGAATATTATGAACCCCACGTCCAGGTATGAAGCCAAAATATCTATCTCTGTTTTCTTCTGGACCCCACGGTTCACCAAAAACATAAAAGGTAGCTTCTTTTTCCTTAGCTTCGGAAATATAAGAAGTTACTTTGTCGTAAAGGTCATTGTCCGGATCATTGTCATCGGAATTTCCGGGATCAGTGTTAGGCAGAGGTATCATTTTTTTCGGAATTACTAAATTTCCTCGTCTATAGTCAAGGGCAATGTTTCGATTTTCATTGGTTATGCTAGTAAATCCAAATTCAAGTTTAGGTAATTCTGTTATTTCTTCAGATTTAAAATCTTCCCCGACATAATAAAGTACCTCATTTGGTCTTTGATTCGATTTGATATTTATTGCCAATCGGTACTTTACATTAGAATCATCTTCAACTAATACCTCAACATGATTGTTGCGCGCACCAAGCATATACACATTTCTCTCGTTAGCTAACTTACATTTCAATATTCCATAACCATGATCCAATGGCATAGTTAATTTTCCTCCTTTTAATTTATGAATCGATATTAGTGTTCCTAAAGAAGCTTTTGTAATTCTGGGAATTTTTAATCTTAGTTAATACTGGTTTCGGCTTTTACAGCATAGGGTTAGAACTAACGGTAACTATTGAACCCAACCTGACCTCATCTCGAGACAATGTTGAACCCCACATGACCATTTTTCAGTGATACATTAGGAGCATAGAAAAAGGCGCGAATGAAATGCACGGCTGCACATGACTAGGCGTTTTTCTTCTTGCTTTTTCTATTCATTGCAGGAAATTAGTCCCAAGTGTCGAAATGTGTTTAGGACAATATACACGCTTGGGGGAAGAGTAATGGCAAGAAGAAAAAGCAAGGCGAAGCAGGAAGAAGAACTATTCCAAGGGTTGGCTGGTATGGCGATGCTGGGAGGTATTGCAGGGACATATTCGTTAACAGGCTCTTGGCAAGCATTCGTTGGTCGTTGGATTACTTGGAGTTGTTGGTGTTATTGTGTTAATGGTTACTAAGCTATTGAACGTAATGATTGCGGCTAACCGATATCAAATAGATGTGGATCACGTACTTAAACGGTTTGAAACGATTATTGACTCTTTTGTGCAACAGGGAAACCCATCTACTGATATGTATACTAGACAAGTTATACCAGAACAGTTCGCACGATTTGGATACGAGTTAGCTTATTACTATTTGTATAGAGGTTCATACGGTGTTGGCTTTAAACATTTGATGTATGCAATGGTAAAGTCACATATAATAAATAATGAAACTTATTTTATAAACTGCATGGGGCTTTTCGTGAAGTTTAGAACACATGCAGTTTCTGAGTTCAAGGAAAAGTTTCTAAATCTTATTGAAAAGGTGTGGTTAGACAATGTTGAGAAAAATGGTTCTTCTGATCGTCGCAGCTAGCTTTCTGTTTATCGTGAATGAGCCTAATCGTGCTTATGACCAGCACCCTAGTATTCAGCTTCACGATACCGTTGGAGGTTCTTAAGCTTAAATAAAAAATCCCCGCTAACCTTAACTGGTCGGCGGGGATTTTTTATTGTAGGAATTACGACACCATTCACCGAATGAATTATCGAGGTGATCAGCATGAACCATACATATAAAGTGTTAAAGTCGGATATAGAACTATTTGCAGCAGCATTAAGCCAGGTAAGAGTATATGTGGTATAGCCGTTGGGTAAAGATTTGATAGATATTGTGGATTACGGTGGAGTAGTGGAGAAGATTACACCGGAGTCAATTAAGATAAACGGAAGCTATTTCATGAGGAATCAGTTTGAATTTAGAGTAGATGTCAAGAAGGGCTCGACTGGTATTTGACCAGTATGAGCCCTTTTTTTCATACCCATTAAAAAATAAATATGCAAATATTTAGATTATATTTATAGATCAGCAAGTTTATGTTTAGACATGTTTTGAGGAATATATTACCTTAGTATCTGTTCATTAGATTACTAGGAGGAATATTTGTGAAAATCGGTTTTACTAAGAAATTTGGTATTTTGTTTGGAGTTCTTTTTTTTGTAATGTTCACGTTTTTAAACTCAAGTTCCTATGCTGCTACAGTAGGGCAGAAGCTTTCTGAACCAGAGGCAGAATGGGAACGTTATGATGATGGGGATAAGAATATTAAGTACCTCGGATCGTGGGCAAATGATTATTTCTCGGAGGAATACAACAGCACTTCAAAATATACGAGCCAATCGGGAGCGCAGATTAAGTTCTCATTCTATGGAACAAAACTGAGACTGATTGGTACAAGATCTCCAGATAGACCAAATAATGTACAGATTACAATAGATAATATTAATGAAGTTTTTTCTCAAAATGGACCACTTTTAAGACAAAATCTATCATTTGAAAAAACAGGACTACCAGAAGGAAGGCATAATGTAACAATTACTGTTCCACAGATTTCCGCGGGTTACTATGACTTGGATGCAGTTGATATTGATAAAAATGGAAAATTATTAGATGTTAATACTGCCACTAATCTTAAAGCAACAGCTGGAGACAGTCAGGTTACTTTAAAATGGGATCGAATTGAAAATGCAGAAAGCTATACGATCAAATACGGAACAGAATCCGGCAAATACACTGAAACAGTAACAGCTACAAAAGACGCATATGGAAACTTCGTCATTCCTGGCCTGACGAATGGAACAAAATATTATTTTTTTGTTAGTGCTAAGGTGAATGGTGTTGATTCTGAATACTCCAATGAAGCATCAGCGACACCACTAGGAGGTGGAGGCGAACAACCTGATCCTGAACAACCTTCAGGCAACCGTGCAATTCTGGTGGTCACCATGACAACCGGCTTGGAAAAAGAGTTTGACCTGAGCATGAAAGAGGTCAATGACTTTATCTCATGGTACGAAAGTAAGCAGGCTGGTTCTGGATCAGCATCCTATGCAATCAATAAACATGACAACAATAAAGGCCCGTTCAGTAGCCGGAAGGACTACATGCTGTATGATCGTATCCTCACATTTGAAGTAAGTGAATACTCTAAATAAATAAAAAGCTCTGCTGACCTTAATGGGGCGGCAGAGCTTTTTGTCTAGTCAGTTCTATAGATCTTCGAAGTATTTGATAAAATCAATTACACTGGCGTGCTGATTCTCAAAAAAAAGTCTAATATTATCTTTGAGACACCAAAATATCCAATTGAGGATATTCAGAATGCATACTTTTGTACAATCGGATATAATAAGAATTTCGACCGACATTGTAGTAATCGGTTAAAGAGAGATTACCTAAAGACAGGTCTTCCGCCCATTTACTCTGATTTCTTCCTTGTGGTCGCTCCGTTTGAACTGGTGCACCGTATACCAATTGCATTTTAGAACTAATTTTAAAGAATCGATCTATATAGTTTTGCATGTTACTAAATTTTTCAGGAAATAAAATCTGGCCGTCATACAGTTTAGTGTTGTTCTTATCTTTCCCAGTTAGGATATAAGTGTAAACTGCTTTGTACCCGTTGTATTCACCTCTGTAGTCCAAATAAGTATAGTACATATTACTCGCGCCGTAATCATCTAATTCAGTGACAGCATTGATGAGAGGCAGTGTCTCAGACCTTTTAATTTGCTGAACTGTCATACCCCATATAGCATTTCTAAAATCTTTCCCTTGCAATTCTGTTGGAATATTTTGGTTTTTACTCGGTGTAACTCCAATCCAGGCGTACTGTTCTGTAGAGTTACTGCCAAACGGTTTCCCGAGTGCTTGCGAAATTGCACGCAGAGGAAGGTAAGTTACTCCATTGTATGATTTAGAGCTAATAGGCATACGAATTTCTTTTCCGTTGATATAAATATTTTTAGCACCAATCACAAAGGTAATCGAATTATTCGAATTTGTTATTTTTACACGATCAGGAATATCGGGATCTACAGCAGCTGTATAGCCTAATTTTTTTAACAACGGGACAACTGGAACCATAAGGGTGTTACTTTCAATGCGAGGGGCAAATTGAAGTGTCACAATTTTTCCATCCAAAAAAATACGATAATTCGACGGATTCGCATGAATTGTTGGAATCGTTCCAAAATAGACAACAAAAATTAACAATAAGGTAAGAAGGCGCTTCATAATAATCTCCTCTTTTAATATTTCAGGACTTTGCAAAATCCTCATTTTACAAGTAGTCTATCAGACCTAGGAATATTTTTCTAGTATGAAAATCTCTTGTGTAGAACGTATGTTCGGAATATAATTTCTACATAACACATCAGGAGGCTACATACATGTCTAAAAAACTCGAAGAGAACGGCTTATGGGAAAGCTCGCGCATTATCATACCGGAACATAAAGAAGCTTATTTAAAACTTATGAAGGATCGCCAGCGGCGCGGTAAACCGGAACTCGATGATCAAGAGGTACAATTGATTGAGCAGGCTCTAATAGAGTCCTACAACTCGCGTACAACAGTCACGCTCCTCGTGTTCAGTCCGTTTGATGACGAGGAACTGTGTGGTGTAGTTACGTCAATTAACACCGCGCGTAGGGAAGTAAAACTGTTCCGTGGGGAAGATGATTTCAGCTGGATTAAGCTAGAGGATATTATATCAGCAATTGTATAATCCCCTAAAAAGGAACAGGATAACAGGCCTTCTTAGAACAATGGATTTCGGAGCAATAAAAAGAGCCTTCGGTTTTTTCTCGAAGACTCCGCATGTGGATTAATCTTGAATTGCTGTTACGACTCCATTTTCGAAATAGATGTACTTGTAATGATCATAGACCCATTGTTCACTTATGCCATATGCAGTTGTGGTTTTGTTTACGTGTGTTGGCAGTCCCCATTTTGAATCCATTACTTCCTGTTCGGTCATACCGATTTGGGGAGCAAGTTTTTCTGGTGGAACATCATCGTAATTACCGATCTTTGTATATGATTTGGGACCAAAGTAAGAGTCCTTATCCTTTTCGATTAGCTTATCGTTCTTAAGATAATATACTGTACCGTTGTCGTCGTGCATTTCTTTCCCTACGAGGGTTGTTGACCAGGTGTAGGTGCTTTCATCTTGTAAACCAGAAAATAACACTTGGGTTACTTCTCCATTTTTAAAGGTCAGCTTTCTATATCCATCATCATCTCTCCATATACCTTGAAAATGGTCTAATAAGAAAGCTTGAGCCAGATACTTCTCTGAGTCTTGATAGTCACTACTGGCAGTGAATAACTTTGTTGCTTGTTGAAAGTTGTATGCATTGAATTGCTTTACACCTTCTTGGTAGTTTGCTTCCTGCAACAGATCAGATGAATCTTTATACTCTTGGATTTGTTCAAGTAATTCAATTGCCGAAGCGTAGTTATCCTGGGAGGAATTTTGCTTTGCCAGTAAGTATGTTGATTCTGTTTTTAGCTTGACACTATCTTTGTAGTTGACTAAATTGATAAACATTTCAATAGCCTTTTCGTATTCTCTAGTTTTTAGCATGTGTTTTGCCTTTAGATAATTGGTTTCATTAATCAACTCATCAGAATCTTTGTACCCATCCAAATTGGTGAAGGCTTGAGTTGCTTTGTCAAATTCACCGTTATTCATTAATGACTTGGCCTGAATATAACTGATATAGGGAGCTGCAATTAAATAGCCTACGATAAAAAGACATAAAATAAGAAATGGAGCAATTGAGATAATAATTTTCTTCCTATAGCTGATCTTTTTAGGAATCGGATCATCATTCCTAATTTCGGATGTTTTTTCTTGCGGTGAAATATTGATAGTTACTTCCTTTCCGCAATAATTGCAGAAGGCGCTTCCTTTGGGTATTTCTTTCCCACATTTATCACAGAGCATTCTTTTTTACTCCTGCCTTTCTTGGAACTCTGTTGCTTCATAAAAAGTAGTCTATCAAACATAGGAATATTTTTCTAGGTCTAATTACATGGGAAGAATTCGAATAACCTGTCTAAAAATAATATGTAACGAGGTGATGCATAGATGAATATTGAATTTATTACATCTGATTCTACTGATAAATTACGAGCCGCTTGTTATGAGTATATTTATCAAAAATATGGAAGTGTACAGCGTGACAGACGTATATGTAAGAATTTTAACGGAAGAACAGACTTGCAAGATCATCTGGAAAAATCATCGTTTGAAATTGCAGACCAATGATGATACAAATACTTGCCTATAAACAGGGAAGACACTGGAAAATTAAAAAGGAATGGCTACTGGAGTATGAAAATAGCTTATTCCCAGAGTCAGGTGATCAATATTGAAAGAAGGTTGTTTTAACCGCCCTTGTGGATTCGGAAAGCAGTTTGCGTAAATGCATAGTGGAAATAACTAAAGGCCAACGAGCTTTTTTGGTTCTAGGTGGGGCGCAAGTCAAACAGTTGTTCTAAAGGAGGTACTGGATGGGGAAAAGAAAGGTGAATGTTAATCGTCAAAAAAACAGCATATATAATAGAAGAAAAAAATTAAGCTTTCGGTAAAATGTGATACCACTCATGATACCGAAAGCTTTTAAATCTAAAGAAAAATTGTTAATTTAGATGTGCGTATAAATGCATAAATCCCTCAATTGAGCGGTTTCCCGCTCCGCTTGCGCCTAATCCAAATCGAAATGGAAGGTTCCATCGGTTAAAACGCAGTGATCCTTGGTGTGACAAGTTTTTTGAAGTAGTCTGAAGCTGTTAAATTGGAGTTATGCCGATTTTGTGCCGACTCCGATTTCCTGCTCGTATAGAAGGCGAACTTTTTAAGTTCGTCTTCTTTTATTTTTTCTGTGATGCCTAAGTCCATAAGCCTTCTTTCTACTACATAAAAAAATTTATGCTTAGGACCGCAGATACTTGCCTAGCACTTATGTATGTTTGCTTAATAGGATGTTGTGAGTGACATAAACATAAGGAGGCATACCAACAGATGCAGAAGAATAAAACTGGAGTGGAGAAGAAAACCCTCTCTTCTAAACAGGCACAGAGGCATGTACATGAATTTGAAGGTAGTACCAAACTGGCTGAAGAAGGCGCAGACCGACATAACCACCGCTTTGCAGGTGTTACTGGGCAAGCGATTCGAGTTGGAAGAAGTCATGTCCATGAAATCGATCTTACAAAAACTGATTTCGTGAACCACTTTCATAATCTGAAAAAAATTAGAACAGGACCAGCTATCCCAGTCGGAAATGGAAAACACGTACATTTTGTTACGGGCCAAACTACATTAAATGATGGTCATGTACACCAGTTTAATTTTGCAACATTGATTCAGGCACCTCTTATTTAATGAACGGTGGTTTGACCGAAGCTGAGGTAACACAAATGATTGTTATAGACAGCTGCTCATAAAGAATGAGAGCATCGTCTTCGATTTTTCGGTGATGTGTAAATTACTCGAAATAAATCAAAAAGCTCTGCTAACCATAATTGGTCGGCAGGGCTTTTTAGTCTTACATTGATTCTGTACTTCTTGATTAATGACCGGCTATGATTTTATGCCTTATGATAAGCCGCCTTATTCGAATTTTAAGTATATATCTTTTGTTTCATTTTTATGGTCAGTGTCACCAATTAGCAATCTTTAATGTTGGGACAGCTCGTCTGCTACTTGTTTATTTATCTGAAGTTTTATGATCTAAGTCATGATGTAATTCGGTTGCTGGTATTTTGGCACTATAGATTTGTCCTTTAGCAACAGGCTTAGAGATGTATACGTAGCTCCCGCTTCCATCCGGCGCACTTCCTGTTGCCCACAAACCTTGACTAGATTCTTCGCCTTCAGACAAATTCCAAAACTCATAAGCTTCAGGCTGAGACTCTTGCTCTGCTTCAGGAGGAAAAGAAGCCGGGACCACAACACCGTTTTTTTCTTCTAATTCTTGGATTGCCGCCATCCATTGATATTGGTGATAGCGGTCACGTGCTAGCATTTTCCGTAGTGTAGCTCTGACGCTTTCATCTTGTGTCATGTGATATAGCCTTGCTACCTGCAATCGACCCTGACTCTCTGCGTGCAAATTGGACCGCATATCCGCTAAAAGGTTACCACTTGCGACGATATAAGAGCCGTTCCATGGAACTCCATTTGAATTAGTAGGCAATCCGCCAAGACCGCTGACCAGCAAGTGCTGCGGGTTAATTCCCCCCATTATGGCAGCTGTAACAGGGTCTTTTGCAGCTTGTTCTTGATCTTCTGGTTTAGCTCCATCAAGTAGTTGACTAATTAAAGCACACAGCATCTCCACATGCCCTACTTCTTCAGTTCCAATATCCATTAGCATATCCTTATATTTTTCATCACCGCGACAGTTAAACCCTTGAAATAAATATTGCATCATCACGGTCATTTCTCCAAATTGCCCCCCCAAAACTTCTTGTACCTGCCGGGCAAAAAGAGGATCAGGACGCTCTACTTTCACTTCAAACTGCAACTCTTTTTGATGTCTAAACATAATTACTCCTCCTATAGTTAAAGCAGCTTAGTGAATTCTAACTGTATTTAACCTTTTCAAGATGTAATAAAACGAGGATCAGCATAACAACAATCTGATAGGAGTTTTTATATTTAACTATCTGTTTGTTTGGTTTGTATAAAAATTATTAAAGAGGGAAGCATATGTTTCACTTTAAAATAAAGAGTTTAAGGAGGGTTTTTGCATTGTATTTTTATAAAGAAGATTTAATTAACTTAATAGTACCTGATAAGCCCGACCCTGCTGCTGCTAAAGTGATTCAAGAAGTATTAGGTGGTCGATTCGGAGAAATGCGTACCATGATGCAGTTTTTCTTTCAAAGTAATAATTTTCGTGGTAATGCTGTGCAGTATAGGGATTTGATACGGGGAGTTTTTCTAGAGGAGCTTAGTCATGTTGAACTGGTCCAACATACTATAAATCAACTTCTGACTGGCTCAGGTGCAGACCAAGCCGGCGATGCTGGAATTGATCATGCTCCTTTAGATGAGGCGATAAAACACGCAAATCCTCATCATTTTATTATGGGAGCTCAAAGTTCCCTACCTGTTGATGCAAGTGGAAATCCTTGGCTAGGTAGTTATGTTTATTCCCACGGCAATTTGATTAGTGATTTGCTTGATAATCTCGTACTCGAATCTACAGGGGTTCTGCAAAAATCCCGAATTTACGAAATGAGCTCGAACAAAACATTCCGGGAAACGTTGGCTTTTTTGATTGTGCGGGATAATGCTCATCAAAATGCGTTTGCCAAAGCTTTAGAGACACTTGGAGTTGATTGGGGTAAATTGTTCCCGGTTCCAAACTACGATATTAACAAGTATCCAGAATGCCGGAAGTATGTTGAAATGGGCTTTCACAATGCACAGTTTAATTTTCGATTGGATTCTACCCGTATTGGAGAAATATTCAATGGGCAGACTCCAAGCAGAAACGGTGGGGATTTGAGTGTAATGGATCCTCCAGAAGGTTTTCCTCTTCCGTATATGCCTGAATTGCCTAATGAACATAGCCCAGGTTTACATGATCTTAACACTTAGGATTAAACAAACAAATAAAGATAGTAACTAGGTTAATGTCCGTAACATAAAAAGAGGCTGTCCTTCGTAAAGAACCTACGAATCAAGGACAGTCTCTTTTTATTCGCGTAGCCTGTGCTTCGGCAAAATATTTCGTTCTACCGAAGTAACGCCGGGAGGCAGTAGTAGCGGATCAGGATTCCAAATAAATTTCATCAATGGATACATGGCGTTCTCTAGACAAATCTACATATTCATCATCGTTAATTTTCACTAAGGGTCTGAAGTAATCAGCAGGATTGTTCAGAATAATCGTTCCTGTCTGACCTGTAGTCAGCAGAACCTGCTTATTAATGAAATTAGGAAGCATGTGTCTGATGAACACTTGGGTAGCTTCTGGGTTTAGATGTCCAAAACTCATGCTGTGCAGCTCACGTAATACGGCGAGCAGCTCCTGCTTCGTCTGGTACACACGATTGGAAATCATCGCGCTATACACGTCGGCAACAGCTGTTATGCTGGCAAAAGGATGAATCTCTTCCTTGAACAGTCCATGGGGATATCCACTTCCATCTTCACGCTCGTGATGCTGCAAGGCGACAATTGCAGAAATCTCATCGCTGGTTGAATTGCGAATAATATCATAGCCATATAGCGAATGTTTTTTCATCTCATGGAATTCTTCGGGTGTCAGTTTATCCGGTTTGTTCAAAATTTCATCCGGTATCATGGACTTGCCTATATCATGTAAGTATCCAGCTTTACCGGCGGCATATGCTTCTTCTTCCGTATATCCAAGCCATGTGGCAATGTAATATGACAGTACGCCTACTTGGAGAGAATGATTATAGGTATAGTGATCTCCCCGTTCCATAATTAATAGCAGAGATACGACATCTTTTTGACGAGCCAGTTCTGAAACGAGAGGGCCGAACAGCTCATCCACTCGATATTCATCAAATTTGCCAGTTGAGGAGGCTTCGAGAAACATGCTTTCAAAGCCACTGATCGTCTGCTCCATGAGAGGAACGGCACGTTTGAGGGACTCGGGGGAAGCTGGGACATCGGGGGCAAAGTCCACCGGAATGCTCGCAGAACCTGCATCAATGTCGATATAATCGACACCGTGCATAATGAGCTTGGAAATATCGTCATGCTGTAGCTCGGTGCCCTGAATCATGACAGGTACACCGTGCCCATTGTATGTATCGGATTTGAGGCGATCTCCCGGCTTGGCATCGGTAACGTGTACTCTCATGCGCTAACCTCCTTATTGTCGTAAATTTGTCGAAAATACGAACAAACTTAATATATCAAGAATTAAATGGGATGACAACGACTAATTTACTATTATTCCAAGCTGTAAAATAGGTCCCAGGAACCCGTTTCCTATTCAGATACCTACAGTAGATAACGTCAATGCTTTTCACTATGTTTACGATATGAGATTGCCCAGAGAGTACAGCGAAGCTTAAGGACTATGTCCACTCATATGTACCATATTGCTAAATAACATGGTATGCTTAAACATTAGAAGCTCCAAAGTCGATATATATAAAGTATAGAGGAGGGCGGTTATGGAGATGACGACTCGGCAAACGTTGACCATTTTGCATACCAATGATATCCATAGTCATTTTGGCAGTATGCCTTCGATAGCCGCGATGATCGATGAACGAAGAGCCGCATCACGGGATGCGCTGCTTGTGCTCGACATAGGAGACCACATGGACCGGATGGCCCCCGAAACGGAAGGAACGCTCGGTGGGGCAAATGTGGATGTGATTAATCTAACAGGATACGATGCAATTACAATCGGTAACAATGAGGGACTGACTTTTACCCCGGATATGATTGAACAGGCATATGCGGGGATTCATTGTCCGGTCGTATGCGGCAATATGACAGAGCGTGCCACGGGGATGAGCCCTTCGTGGATGAAGGAATCCCTTATCGTAGACAAAGCAGGAATCAAGGTCGGTTTACTCGGTGTGACTGCTCCTTTTGTAGAGTTTTATCAATTGCTGGGCTGGGATGTGCTCAATCCGTTTGAGGTGCTGGGGAAGCAGATCGCGGCACTGAGAAAGCAGGTTGATGTTTTGGTCGTGATGTCGCACCTGGGTCTACCTTCCGATAAAAAATTAGCGTCGCAGTTTCCTGAAATTGACGTTATCCTTGGAGGTCACACCCATCATGTGCTGGAGGAACCGCTTTGGATCGGAAAAACAGCTTTATGTGGAGCGGGTAAGTTCGGAACGCTGCTAGGTGAAGTGACACTAAGTCGTAATAATAGCCTCGAACCGTTTCGAGTCACGTCAGGCGGTGTAGTTCCTGTGGATCTGACACTACTGGACGAAAAAGTGGCATCGGCCATTGTGGTGCATCGCAGACAAGCAGAGCGCGCCATGGAGAGCACCGTTGCGGTGACGGATCGGAAACTGGAGATCGCATATGATCAGGAATCCCCTTTCGGGAATATGCTGGCACAAGCGGTGTCCCATTTTACAGGAACAGAAATTGCCCTCGTCAATGCGGGACAACTGCTCGGCCCATTACCTCAAGGGGATATCAGCAAAGGAATACTACATTCCTTATGCCCTTCGCCGATTAATGCCTGTGTTATGAAGTTGCGGGGAAGAGATATTCGGTTGGCGCTGGAGCAGTCCTTGCTGCCTGAATTTACAGACAAGCCCATGACGGGCTTTGGCTTCAGAGGCAAAGTACTTGGCACGATGTGTGTGGAAGGCTTGGCCATTCAGTATGACCCTGGCCGTGCTCCTTATGAAAAAGTGACGGACATTCGTGTAGCGGGTCAACCTTTGGAAGAGCATGAGGAATACACAGTGGGCACGTTGGATATGTTCACTTTCAAAGCAGGTTATGAGGTGCTTGCGAACGGAACAGATCTCCGATTTATGCTTCCAGAATTTTTACGGGATTTGATTGAAATGGAGTTGAAGCGTCCGGGCGCGATGGAAGAATGTTTTGCAGCTAGGTGGCTTCAGGTATCAAAACAATCGGGAGAGGATTAAGCTGCGACTGGTACCTGTTACATTATTGAGAGCCGGCATGAAGCTTGGCAAAAAAATATACAATGAAAACGGAATGGTGCTGCTCTCGGAAGGTGTTGAGCTTACTTCGCGATTGATTGAACGTCTAGGCCAAGTCGGTATTGGATATGTATACATTGAGGATGCTGTGACAGAAGATATCGTCATTCCTGAGATGATCCATGAACAGACAAGGGCCGCGGCGCTACAGGAAATCAAAAAGCAGTTTCAAGGGTTGTCATCCTACTCCGTAGATCATAAGCACAAATATTTTGGCAAGTCATTTTATAAGGTGATGGAATCCATTCTGGACGATATTGGAGGCCGTCAGGATACCATCATTATGTTGATGGATATCGGGGCCGCGGATCAGGATTTATATCATCATTCTTTGAACGTATGTTTATATTCACTTGTACTGGGAATTTCTAATGGCTACGATAACAACCAGCTCATGGAGCTGGGGATAGGTTCACTACTGCACGATATCGGTAAAATGAAAATTTCACCTCAAGTACTCTATAAGCCGGGTAAATTGACGGATGAGGAATATGAGCATATGAAAACACACACGGTGATCGGCTACAAGCTGCTCAAAGACGAACCTGGAATTCCCTTGTTGTCGGCTCATTGTGCATTGCAGCATCATGAGCGTATCGACGGCAGCGGATACCCGCACGGTTGGAAAAAGGACCAGATCCACGAATATGCGAAATGGATCGGTCTGGCGGACTCGTACGACGCAATGACAGCAAGTCGGATATACAAACAGGCTTTGTTGCCCTATGAAGCGATGGAAGTACTGTACGCTGGGGCAGGAACGTTATATGAGCAGCGAATGCTGGAAGCCTTTCGTGACTGTGTAGCTATTTACCCTCTGGGACTCTCTGTGGTGCTCAACACGGGGGAAGAGGGGGTCGTGGTGCGTATACATCCCAAAATCCCGCAAAGACCCGTCATTCGCATTGTAAGGGACCGGGATGGGCAGGAAGTGAAGGCACCTTATGATGTGGATTTGTCCGTATCCCTCTCGGTTATGATTACAAACACATTGGGTGCTACTGCCGCCCCTTTTGGAGGAGTACACGTAGATTAGCAGATGATGTGGAAGAAAGCATGCAGACACTTTACACATCATGATATGATAATTATACGTCTTTTGAGGTTAATAACAGAAATAAGGTGAAAACATAATGACAGTTCTACAAAATAACACGCTACCCCAAATATCGCCAACCTATGATCCGTGGGACCCGATTGTCTCACTGCGTACACATGGTCGTCATTTGCTTACGAGTGTGGAAATGACCGTAACGCATCTATGTAATATGCGCTGTGAGCATTGCGCTGTTGGCGATATGCTGGTTATGAAGGAGGCCCCTTTCCTTCCGCTAGACCTAATGCTGAAGCGTTTGGATGAAGTCGAGCATCTGGAGACGATCAGTATTACAGGTGGGGAACCTGCTTTAATCGATAAAACAGTGGATGAAGTAATCGTACCACTGCTGAAATATGCCAAGGAGCGCGGTATTCGCTCGCAAATCAACTCCAATCTGACGTTAGATATTCGCAGATATGAGAAGATGCTTCCTTATCTGGATGTGATGCATATTTCGTTCAACTATTTGAATGCGGACGATTTTTATGAAGTGGGTTTTGCAAATACCGGCCGGCCGACTCCACGTGCGGGTGCTGTTCGCCTGTATGAAAAAATGATGGAAAATGCCCGCAGATTGAGTGAAATGGGGATGTTCATTTCAGCTGAATCCATGATTAACTATCGGACACACACGAAGCTGGAGGGCATTCATCAATTAATCAACGAAATGGGATGCCGACGGCATGAGGTTCATCCAATGTACGCGTCGAATTTTGCCTCTGCTTTGCCTGTGCTTTCACTCGACGACATGCGGAACTCTATCCTTAAGCTGCTGGATGTACGTAATCAGGACATGTGGATGTTGTTTGGCACATTACCGTTCTTTGCTTGTTCGGATCGGGAAGAAGACCGCAAACTGCTTCGCCGCTTGCGTCAGGAACCGAATATTACGGTGCGTAATGATCCGGACGGAAGAAACCGTGTGAATGTGAATATGTTCACGGGTAGCGTGTATGTGACAGATTTTGCAGACATTCCGGCTTTCGGAAACATTCAGGAAGACAGTCTGGACGATATTTTTGGTGAATGGCTGAATGAGCATCCGCTGAATCAGACTGTGAACTGTCATTGTGATGCCGCTGCCTGTTGTGGACCAAATCTGCTCGTGGCGGATATGTATTACAAAGGAATAGACTTTAAATCAAGAAAAGCATTACAACTATAGAAATGGGGAGTTCGTATTGGATGGTCATACCGAGTTTCATTGGGGATTGCTAGCTGTGAATCTCCTCTTGGTACTGCTGCTTGTCTTTCTAAATGGTGTATTTGTGGCCGCAGAATTTTCGCTGGTCAAAATGCGCCAATCCCGATTGACGCAGCTCCAAAGCGAGGGTCATCGCCTGGCAGGCTATGCGCTGAAGGTGAACCAAAAGTTGGATGCTTATCTGTCCGCCACCCAATTGGGCATTACGCTGGCTTCATTGGGCTTGGGTTGGATTGGAGAGCCAGCAATATCCGGCTACCTGATAGAGCCACTCATGCACAAACTCGGTGTAACTGACGGTACACTGATTACAACGGTATCTGTTATCGTCGGATTTTGCGTAATTACCTTTTTACATATCGTATTGGGGGAACTGGCGCCAAAGTCCTTAGCGATTCAGAAGACCGAAGGTGTGGCGTTGTTTTTATCGGCGCCTTTGCTGCTTTTTTATAAGGTCTTTCTGCCTGTGATCTGGGTATTGAATGCTGCGGCAAACTTACTGTTGCGTGCATTCGGCATTCAGCCGGCGAGTGAAGCCGAAGCGGCTCATTCGGAGGAAGAGATTCGTATATTGATGAATCAGAGCGCCAAAAGCGGTGTGATTGATAAGGACGAAATTAAGCTGATGGATAATATTTTTGATTTTTCCGACTTGCTTGCCCGTGAAATCATGCTGCCGCGTACAGATATGGATTGTTTGTATACGAATTTGTCGTTTAAGGAAAATCTCAAGATCATCAGCGAGACCAAGCATTCCCGTTACCCGGTAGCGGTTGAGGATAAAGACCAGATTATCGGTTTTGTCCATATTACAGATCTTCTGCTAGCTGAGCAGGGAGAGCAATTGGATCTGGCTTCGGTGGTACGTCCTATTTTGAATGTGCCGGAGTCCATGGAAGTGAGTCACGTGTTGCGTCTTATGCAGAAAAAACATTCCCAAATGACTCTCGTGGTAGATGAGTACGGCGGAACGGCCGGGCTGCTGACAGCGGAGGAAATTTTGGAGGAAATCGTTGGGGATCTCTATGATGAATTTGAGGATGAACGCCCGAGTGTGGAAATGAAGGAGAACTTCATCTCTGTGGACGGTCGTATGCTCATTGAGGATGTCAATGATTTGACTGGAGTGAACATTGAAGACGACGAGGTGGATTCCATCGGGGGATGGCTGTTCAAGGAATTGGAGGGCATTCCGGTGAAAGGGAAGAGAATTGAGTTTTATAACCTTACCTTTGAGGTGGAGGAAGCAACAAGGCTTCGCATAATGAGAGTGAAGATTCACCGCAAGCCTGAGCCTGTGATTGAAGATGAGCTTTCTACCGATTGATTCCTAATCCACAGAGATAGGTAAGATCAGTTCAGGTATGTAAGTTATTATAGAGTGCTGAAGAAAGAGCTTTTAGATCCACGTACCGTGGTTTTAAAGGCTCTTTTTTGATTAGAAACAGTTCTATAGTTATTTTCTTTGAACAATTATTTTTATCTGTGATTTTTTGTTCGAGACTTGGGCGATGCGGCATATGTTGAATAGTAAAGCAGATGGATCAATCAAAGGAGGTTCCGGCCCGTGAAATTTCCACAGCAAGGTGAGTATGCCCCGTTTGTCGGCCCGTTCGATCCGTGTCCGCCCGTTCTGTGCAAGACTTATGTACTACCGCCAAACTTATTTATACAATTTCAGCCCCCTGGTCTACCGCAATTTAGCCCAGAAGAGGCGCTGACGAGGGGAACGCTATGGCCTTTGCTTTACAGCCCTTATGAGCCTATGAGAAACCAGAGGGGAGGCGAATAGAATGGAGACTCCAAAACAGGGTCAGTCCCCAAACCCATTCCAGCAGCAAATTCAGTATGAGAGTGGGCAGCAACAGCCGAATCCATATCAAAGCCCTTATTCAAATCCGACATATCAGAACCAGTATCAGAGTCAAGCTCAGGACTATAGTCAAGCTGGAAACCCAGCCCAAGGTTGCACGCCCCAAACCAAGCCCGGTGATGCCCAGTTTTATGCGTTGCTGGAGAAGCTCCAAGCAGTGGATTTTGTGTTGGTGGAGCTGAATTTGTATCTGGATACGCACCCAGATGATTTACAGGCTATCGAACAGTTCAATAAGCTGACGCAGGAAAGAACGGCGATTGCTAACGAGTATCAGCTCCTGTATGGACCTTTACAAAATTTTGGCCGTGCCTATTCCAAGTATCCTTGGGAGTGGAGTCAATCCCCTTGGCCGTGGCAGGTCTAGGTAGGTATAACCTTTTATAAAGGAGGAACATGAATGTGGGTATATGAGAAGAAACTGCAATATCCCGTACGTGTCAGCAAGTGTGATCCTCATATGGCCAAACTGCTTATGGAGCAGTATGGTGGAGCGGATGGCGAGCTGGCAGCGGCATTGCGCTATCTGAATCAGCGCTATACGATTCCCGATAAGGTGATTGGTGTACTGAACGACATAGGCACGGAGGAATTTGCGCATCTCGAGATGATTGCGACTATGATTTATAAGCTGACCAAGGATGCGAGCGTGGAGCAAATGAAGGCAGCTGGGCTAGGGGAATATTACGCGGCGCACGATCATGCGCTATATTATCAAAATGCAGGCGGTGTTCCTTTTACAGCGGCCTATATTCAAGCCAAAGGCGACCCGATTGCCGATCTATATGAGGACATAGCGGCAGAGGAAAAGGCTCGAGCTACATATCAGTGGCTGATTGATCTGACAGACGATGTGGATTTGCAGGATAGTCTGAAGTTTCTGCGTGAACGTGAAGTGATTCATTCGTTGCGTTTCCGTGAGTCAGTGGAGATTTTGAAGGGGGAAAGAGACCGGAAGAAAGTGTTCTAAGAAAGTTTTATACCATCAACGGTTTAAACTGTTAGCTTGTCCTATGTATTATTACAAATAGGAAAGGCCATCTGCAACCATCAAGTGCAGGTGGCCTTTCTTTATTTAGTTTTACATTCACCTATCCCCTAATATTAATTGCTTGGAACGATGGATTTTTTGGCCGTTTGTACTAGAAACTGTGCTTTTAATACAAAGCAGAGGATAGCCTTCCTCAATATTTAGATAGGTAGCCACATCAAAGGAAGCAAATTCCATAACTACCCTGACAGAAAACTTATTTTTGTTCTAGCTGTGCAAAATATTGCTCGTTATATAAAACACTTGGATGAGTAGGATGGTGCAACTGAGCTATGCGATGATGCGATTTTGCTTTTTCGATGTCACCGATTCGGTCGTAACACAGGCATAATTGCAAGTGTGGAAACCAGGTAAAGTACGACGAATTGGTTAAGGCCATCACATCTTGTGGGGGCTCTATCAGCGTCGCCTGACGAAACCAGTAAATGGCTTGAGTATACTGCTCATCTTCAATGAACAAATTGCCAAAGGTACAGCAGAACTGGGCGCGTGGTACATCGAGGTTGAGTGTGCGAAGCAGTGCCATACGCTGCTCCTGTTTTTGACCCTGGTGAGCGTAGCAATCCGCTAGCTTAAAACAAGCAGCAATCCGATCCTCAATCCACCCTTGATCGAGCCCCAGATAGTGTTCGTACTGCTGGATGGCTTCTAGTATGCGTCCGTTATCATAGAGTTCATTAGCAAAGTAGTAGTGATCTCGCTCAGAAAATACAGTGCCTTGCTCCCGGTGCTGGAGATAAATATGTAAATTACGGTCAGTGTAGGCACGTGTCTTTTTATGAGTCACTGCCATATTGCTGTGAAAGGTGCTGCCAGTCACATGCAGGAATTCGTGCACAAAGCCGATCCATCTGAATCTACGATCACGCCGCACAATTCGGTTTCTTTTGAGCTTATACAACGGCTGTCCTTGTTCATCTACAGATAGCACATAATCCATCGTAATACTGTCATACGAGACGGTGGCTTGTTTTTTCCAGTCGAGAAAGGCCAGTCGATCTTGCTCTTCTAGGATGTCGTCGGCATCCAGCCAAAATTGATATTCCTGTGTTGCCTGATCAAACGCATAATTGCGGGCTGCGGAAAAATCATCACACCATTCAAAAGGGTATATCCGAGCGTTGAACGATGCAGCGACCTCTTGGGTACTGTCGGTAGAGCCAGTATCAACGATAATGATTTCATCTACCAGGTCATGGACTGATTTCAGACAGGTATGAAGGGCTTCTTCTTCATTTTTGACAATCATACATAAGCTGACAGTTACCATGCTCTTTGTCCCTCCCAAAAAACTTAATATAATCTCCATTTTATGTAGGATAGCTTGCTCATTATGTAGTAATTCCGATGGAGCATGTAGAGGATGTGTAATGATCATAAATTCAAACTTGCTCTAATAAATTAGAAAATCAAAGTCTGATATGAAGGGGGAGGAGATTGTGCGAAATTCGATATTATCAAGTGCGACCGGGAAATAAATTTGATGGCTAAATGTAGCTGGAATACAGGTGAAAAACAGAAAAAAGGCAGTTAACTAGATGTTAAGGTTGTATTTTTGTATTGATGTCGTTTTCATTGATATTTCCAGGTGTAAGTCCATTCATACCACGCTCACTCCCATATCGCTTGGTCGAAATTATGGTATGCCTTAGGACATGGAGGGAGAACGGTTTATGAGGCTTCTACCTGATGGAGGCGTTGAATCATGCGTATACTAATCGGTAGCCCGGTGCACCAGAAACCGGAAATATTGTCTTTATTTCTTCAAGCTTTGGAGCGACTGGAGGCACCTGACGTGCTGCCCGATTATTTATTTGTCGATGATAATGACAATCCGACTTCAAGCCAATGGCTTGCCGATTTTTCCAATCGGCTGCCGGGCAGGGTTTTACCCTTGTTGACAGGCTCACAGCAAGTGGAGAACCGAAGTGATGAGCACACTCATTATTGGCCGCCTGCCCTCGTCTGGAAAGTGGCCGGCTTTAAAAATCGTCTTATTGATTATGCACTTCAGCATAATTATGACGCGCTGTTTTTGGTCGATTCAGACCTGATTCTCCATTCTCGTACCTTATGTAAGCTGGTAGAGGTCGAGAAGGATATTGTATCTGAGATTTTCTGGACACGCTGGCAGCCGGAGGGACCTCTATTGCCTCAGGTGTGGGTTAGTGATGAATATAATTTGTTCCATCGTGAAGAAGGCGAAGTGTTGTCGGCAGAGGAGCGAGCGCAACGCGAGTTGCATTTCATACACCAATTGCATGTTCCTGGTTTGTACGAGGTGGGTGGTCTAGGCGCTTGCACCCTAATCCGCAGACGTGCACTGGAAGCAGGGATTCACTTTGGTAAAATCAAAAACGTTTCCTATTGGGGAGAAGATCGACATTTCTGTATTCGGGCAGCTGCATTTGGATTTCCACTTTTTGTGGATACACACTATCCGGCGATGCATCTGTACCGGGAAGCGGACAGAATAAAGGCAGAGCAGCTACTATTCACCCTAAAGTATTTTACAACGAGTACTGTTCATACGGACCATTCAGAACATTTAGCATATCTGGATCACTCCGATACTTCTACTAACTCTCCTGCCTTCAATCGTTCTGCATCATCAAGTCCCTCTAAGTTCCCTGAACCTCCTGTTATACCGTATGATCTCCGTGAGTCAGCTGTCTTTGCCAAGTACACTGCAGATTCTTTTGTTGTACCACAAACGTTCTCTGGTCCACGACAAAGTGAACTTCATACGCCGCCTGTCTCCAAACCCAAACTAACGCTGACCATGACGGTATACAATGAGGCAGATCGCAAGCTCATTGACGTGCTGCGGAGTCATCGGGAATATATTGATGAAGCGGTCATTATTGATGATGGCAGTCAGGATGATAGCGGAGAGTTGTGCCGTGAGATCCTAAAGGGAATCCCATTGCGCTTAATACGCAATGAAACAGCTTCTTTTACCAATGAATTAGAACTGCGTAAGCAGCAGTGGAGAGAGACGTTGGCTTCCTCTCCCAAATGGATATTAAACATGGACGCTGATGAAATGTTCGAATCCCGTTTTGCTCAAGGGGTACATTCGTTGTTAGCGGGAACGAAAGCCGATACGATTTGTTTCAGGTTGTTTGATATGTGGTCTTCCACGCATTACCGCGATGATGATTATTGGCAGGCTCATCGGTATTACCGTCCTTTTTTGATTCGATATAAGGAAGGGTTCTCTTATAAATGGAAGGAGCAGTCCCTGCACTGTGGGAGATTTCCCGAAAATGTGCTTGACCTACCAAGTGAAATCAGCAACTACCGCATCCAGCATTGGGGATGGTATACACCTGCTATTCGCATGGCCAAATGTCAGCGATACCAGTTGCTTGATCCAAGTGCTCGTTATGGCTGGAAAGAGCAATATGAATCTATTTTGGACCCGAACCCCCGACTCACGCTTTGGGTAGATCAGGACAACATAAATGTAGAAAAAGAAACTGCACCAGAATATGAAGCTGCCCACCAGGTGAACGACATGGATGTTGCCGAGATTTCGAGTGTCCAGGTTATTAATAATTCCGATCTGCAAATAAAAAGTGAAACCAAGGACTTACTTTATAGTAAATGCAAACTGTGTGGCTCATCTGACACGGCAGTATTTCATAGCTATGAACGCTTTACCTTGATGGGATGCGGCTCCTGTGGATTGGTTTTTCGTAATGATGTGGATCATATACAGCCAGAAGATATGATTGCAGAGATTTATAATGCCGAATGGGTTGCTATGCGGGATAGTGCAGCAGCGTCAACTTATGGAGATCATGCCCTTTTTGGACTCATGCTGCTGGATATGTTCAGTACCGGTAAAGGAAAATTGCTTGAGATTGGATCAGGTACCGGAGAATTTATCCATGCTGCCCTTCAAGCCGGCTGGGATGCAGTGGGCATTGAACCTTCCATAGACTCGCGTGCTTACGCCAAATACAAATATGACGTGGATTTATTGCCGGGTTACTGGGGTGATGAAGCCGAAGAAGATACTCAAACCGAAGAAGCACATGAAATACAGGAATTGAAAGAAGCAGAAGAAGCAGAAGAAGCAGAAGAAGCAGAAGAAGATACTGACTTATTACTGGATCACAAATACGAGGCCGTAGCATGCTGGCATGTGCTGGAGCATATTGCGGACCCTGTTACATTTTTGACAGATTTACGCGAACAGCTTCAACCTGACGGGACGATATATATTACGGTGCCCAACAAAAATTCGTTCACCAATGAGGCTTATGGCGTTTACTCGCCTTTATTTACGGAGGAAGATCATTTGTATCATTATTCTGAGCATACGCTTGCGCTCTTACTGGCAAAGTCCGGCTTGCGCCCGGTGGCTTTGTTCACCCGCCAGCTTCCCTCTGGTTTGGATGCCTTGCTGCAAGCCCACCCTTTGTACGGTGAGCTTACCCTTACGGAGCAAATGGGATTGTTGGCCAAACTTCAAGGCGAGAAACGGGGTCATGAACTGTGCTGTGTCGCAAGAGTAATTTAATTATCCCCAAAAGGAGGCAGCATCCATGAACATGTCTGATCCGTATCTGTCTCGCTTTTTTGTATATTCTGACCCCAACTCCTCCAACATGATTTACAGACTCCCTCAAAGCTGGTGGAGTCGCCCCTATGAGTATGAGTGGTGTCTCCAATTTATGTCTGGGCAAGACACAGTACTGGACGCAGCATGTGGAATCCCTCATCCATTCAAATTTGAGTTGGCCCGCCGTTGCGCTCAGGTCTATGCCTGCGATCTGGATATACGGATCGTTTCCGTGGATGCCATTTTGGCCGAGGTGCGGCGGGATATCGGAGAGGAGGCTGCCGAGCGCATTCAGGAGATTTTACCAGTTCGTCTTCACTCCGCACATGCCAATCTGACGGCTCTGCCCTATGAGGATGCCAGTTTTGACAAAATTGTATGTATTTCGGTACTGGAGCATTTAACGTCTGATGAATCTTTGGCAGCCTTACGTGAATTTCACCGGACTTTACGGGATGACGGAATGCTTCTGCTGACGTTTGATTATCCTACAGTGGACTTATCAGCGATGGAGCAATGGATAGAGCAGGCGGGATTTTCGTATTGGAATGGTGTGGATCTCAAGCTTCCACGGGGTGCTTTACACACGGATATGTGGGGCGGTCTGCATTGTTTTAGGACTGTTTTAAAAAAATATAAGAGTTAGCGGTATGCGCAATGAGGTTTACACGGACCTCTCTTATTGCTTATCATGAGAGGGGTTAGAGTTGTAAACCTACATAGGAAAGGAATGACTGATAACTACATGAACAATGCACCTGTGTTGAAGAAACCTGAGGCTATGGTATTTGATATGGACGGTACACTTTTTCAGACGGAGACGCTATTGCTCCCTGCGTACCACAAGCTGTTTGATACGCTGCGCGCCGAAGGGCTTTATGAAGGAGAGACTCCTCCCGAGGAGCTTATTTTGAATAGTTTGGGTATGCTGCTGGATGAAATCTGGAGAAGAGTGATGCCGGAAGCCAGCGAAGCGGCCCACAGAAGAGCGGACGAGCTGCTGCTTCAACTGGAGCTGGAGGGATTGAAGAGCGGAAGTCATGCCCTGTATCCACATGTAAAAGAAACACTCCAGTCCCTTCATGAGCAAGGTGTCCGATTGTTCGTAGCCAGTAACGGGCTGGAGGATTATGTAAAGGGGATCGCTGCTGCGTATGAAATGGTTCCCATTTTTGAAGGACTGTACAGCGCTGGGGAGTACAGCACGCTTTCCAAAGTGAATTTGCTGGAAATTCTGTTGAGCAGGCACGATATTTCGAATGTATGGATGGTAGGAGATCGCTCCTCAGATGTGGAAGCAGGCAAAAAGAACGGACAGACGGTGATCGGTTGTGCTTATGCTGGATTTGGTGTGAACGATGAGTTGAAGGGGTCTGATGCAATTATTACAGACTTTACGCAACTGCTTACACTTTATAAAAACGCCGAGTAACTGTGAAACACAGGTTATTGGTTATAAATGGGCTTGACGTACCATATAAATAAAACATGCTAGCACTGTCGGGTAGACGAAAAAGAAAGGAAGGCAGCCACTTTACGCGGAGCCTTCCTTTGTCTTATTCTCAGTCTTACTCTCTGCTTTATCTTCTGCTTTATCTTCTGCTTTGTAGTCCGTCTGAGGCTTTGGATTAATTTGTGTGTGGTAGACCCACAAGGCATATTCCATGGGCTTGGCGATGGAACGGCGATAGGTATCTTTTTCTCCAATACGTGAAAATACCTCGCGGGCTGGCTTCGGGTTGACTTCCAGCACGTATATATGACCGTCCTTATTAATTGCCAAATCGAGCGCAAGCTCGCACAATGCCCCGTAGCTTTCTTCCAGATACGCAGCGATGTCCAGTCCGAGTTTTTCCCCTTGCTTGATGATTTTCTCTCTATGGCCCTCATCACGAATCCATTGCGTCAGCAATTGGTTCATCGGTACCGCCTTGCCTCCACCATGCAGGTTGGAAGTGACACTCCGATGTGCCCCAATTCGCCCGGCGCATCCGGTTAGCTCCCATACTCCTTGGCTATTTTTCTGTACCAGCATACGGTAATCATGGACCCTGCCATTCGGCAACTGCACAGGAATGCCTTCCTGAACAATGTAGTTATCCATGTTCCAGCTGCTCAGACGCGGCTCCAGACGGTCTAGACGTACCCGCTGCTGGGGAATAATATGGCGTTTGCGATTGCGGCCTTCAATCAGATACAGGCCCCCTTGCTTGTTAACGGGTTCAATACGTAAAATGCCGCGTCCTCCCGTACCGTTAATCGGCTTGAGGTACACTAGTGAATTCTGTTTGAGCATCCGTTTTACACTATGAAATCCATTGAACAACTCTGTTGCAGGCAAATGGGGGCGAAAGGCAGACCTTCTCGCAAGCTGCTGATGAATGACCCACTTGTTACTCAGCGGTCGGTTTAAATATACAAGGTCTGTATATTGCAATCGAAACTGCTTCAACTGACGATATCGCTCACTGCGCTGTACCCGGCAACGGTCGAAAATCATATCTGGGAACTCTCGCCACTTTCGGCTCCATTTTCCGCTGTGTGGATCATAGATTTGGGCAAGGAGCAGCCTGCGATCCTTATGAACATCTGCAGGAGTGAATACATACATATCCAGTCCCAGTCTTTTCCCTTCTGCAATCATGCGCTCATATATGTCGCGTTCCTCCAATTGCTTCTTGTTGTTCAAATACAAAGTCATGATGCCTAGGACAGGTTTTGGCACAGCATTCCACCTTCCTCTGCCGTCTGCTTATCTTGGGATAACTCCCCGTGAAATATCAGCGTGGGTTTCCCGGTCGGTCCAGTCGTCATTTCATGCGCAACCAGTCCAGCACGGAAACAGGTTTTGAGACTGGCCATATTGTCGGCGGCTACGCTGCACGTCAGACGGCGCAGCTGTTTGAGCTGGGCGGACAGCAGTCTAGCGCCCAGTCTGCGGCCCCGGTAAAGCGGACGAACAATTACGATGCAAGCATCCTTCCCGTAGTTCAGAGCGAGGGAAAATCCCGCAATCCGCAGCCCCTTCTCCGTGCGCACATATGCGCACAGGAGGGAGGAACCAGGGGCGTTTAATTGCTCGGGCGTTAAAATTGCCAACTGCCGCAGAGCATTACGAGTAATGCGCATGCCCCCTGAACTGCGGGCCAGAAACAGCAACTGTCGTCGTCTCAGCAGCCAGCTCCGGGCAGGCAAATGTTGAACATCGCTAATTTGCGGCATGATTCCACTTCCTTGATCATGATTTCATTCGTCCGGCCAAAAAGGAGCTGTACTGGAATATGCGTCTAAGCGACTTTTGGCGGATTTCCGGCTCGTCAAATTTCATCGGTTTGGCATTGGCCTCAAAAAACCAGAGAGTTCCGAGCGTATCCACGCCCAAATCCATGGACATTTCGCCGTGAGAAAGACCGGATGCGCGTTCAATTTGACGTGCAATCTGTATAGCCGTACTTTTAACTTTGTTCAGTAGATCCGTGCTGTCCTCAGGCCCAAACAGTGAGGACAGTAGCTTGAACGGGTCCTCTACACTCCCGCCACGCGGGACATGTGTGGTAATACTCCCCTTACCCGCCAATCTGGCACCGACTCCGGTAATACTCCAGGAGCCACGGATATTTTTTTGTACCAGGATACGCAAGTCGAAGGGTTTTTTCTGATAGGTTGCCAGATCGATACCCTGTTGAATGATATAAGGCGAGTTGCCTGCTTCCTGGCGGATACGTCCCCACAGCCGGGACAGCGATACGGATCTGTAGGTTACACTTTTTTTGTCATGCTGAATGGTCAGTCTGTAAGCCATTAGATGGTCTGGACGGAATTTAAGAATCATAATCCCCTTTCCGGCCTTACCGTTTTCCGGCTTGAGATACAGGTATGGATACGCAGACAGCATTTTTCCTAAGGAAGACAGGTTGCTTAACCGTTTGGTTGCCGGAACAAGCTGACGAGTGGCTTCCGAGGTACGCAACCACTTGAACAGTTCCCATTTGTTAAAAAAGCCTGGATTGTACAGCTCAATGCCTGAGGCATGTGAAATTTCATCCAACTTTGTGCGCACAGAGGTTTTAAGTTCATAATTACGGTTGGGGATGCGATTATAAATGACCTGTGGAGGTGGGAAATTCTGTTCCTCCCACGTCTGTAAGCTCTTGTTGAAGACATAGCCCTTAACCGTCTCATCTGCCAGTTTCAGGTCCCTGACGGTAACAATGTACACCTGATATCCCATCCGTGTTCCCGTTTCAAGAATATCCCTGAAATTGCGCTGGTTGCCCTTGAAAAATTGCCCTTCGTCGTGCACTGTCAATACAGCAACGACTGGCTTATGCTCCGCCCGGGTATTCATAGTTCCTCTTTTCTGCGGAATTTACTGAGGTAAAGACAGTGGTCCAAAATATGCTCCACGGATGCTTTACCCTCCGCACGCAACGCTGGATGCTGAAAAATGGATCGGCCTGGCTTGGAGTTGGCTTCAAACATCCATACCTTTTCATCCTGATCAATGCCCAGGTCAAAGCCGATTTCACCCAGTAGATGCTGGTGATGGTGTTCAATGGCTTCTGCGAGCGTAACTGCTACGTTCTTGGCACGTTGAAGCACTTCACCCGCCCGGTCTCCGAATACCCGGTTCAACGCCTGTTCAGGTGTCATAAGGGAGCCGCCATTTTTGATATGGGTTGTGACACTGCCACGTCCGGATTTTTTGGCTCCAATGCCGACGACGACCCACTGATTATTTCCATTTTTATGCATGTGAAACCGGAAATCAATTGGGCAATTGTCAATCTCGATCAGCTGGATACCCTGTTGAATGACGTAACCCTTTAACATCTGTCCCTGATTGGAGTGAAGCATCCTGAGCATGGAGTTAAAAGAGGTGAATTTTAGCAATACATTGCTATTTTTCTTACGGTACCTCACAAAATAGCCTTGCTTGGGAACATGGGACAGACGGTAGATTCCTTTACCGAGACTGCCTCCACTTGGCTTGTAATAAGCAAATTGATGTCGCTCCAGCATACCTCGGATACGTTCAGAGCTGGGATTCGTGTATGATTCAGGGACATAGCGGTTAACATCTGGGTTATTCTCCAGCAGATTATAGATATCGGACTTATTGAAAAAGCTCCAGTTAAAGAAGGGAATTCGTTTGCGGGAAAAGCGTTCGCGTAGTTGATTGATCGCCGGGGAAAAATCAGAGCGTCGGCTCGGCAAACGATTATAAATTACGTCCGGCAGAGGTACAAGTTTACGTGTGAATTCCCCGCTGGAAGACAGAAAATAGCCGTTAATCGTATCATTTTGCCAGTTAATATCCCGAGGGGTGAAGGCAAAAATATAAGATTTTTTGCTGCCTTCCTTCAGCAGTTGCTTAATAAAGCCTGTGCGTGATCCGAAAGGGCGAGTGGTGGAGTTGGTACCGTCAGACAGCACGCCAATCAACGGCCCTAGCTGTATATCCCCATCCAGATTTCGCAAATAGATGGCCCCGCTTTTGGGAACACGGATTGCATTACGTAAGCCCGAGGTCAAGTATAGATGGCGTCCCGCCTTCTGAATTGGTTTTACTGTAGCGGGAATCTGATCCTTACCGAGCCGCAGACGTACGGACTTGGCTCCGGATAATTTAAGGCTTTTCAACAAGGAAGTGGATATATACGCCACCTTGTCGGGCTGCTGTGAGAAATGCACATTGCAATGCGTTAAACTCATCTGTTTATCCTCCTATACCGTATGTTCAAGGGAGGCGCCCGCGCCCTTTGGCCCTGTCGCTTTGGAATGGGTCATTAAATATCGAGCATATTCGAGCGGGCGGTTGACCGACTGGAAAGCGCACTCTGGCTGACGGGTCTGAAAAAAGGAGGCCCGGCCAGGTCGGGAATTAACCTCCAATAGCCAGATGTTCCCGCTCCGGTCAATACCGTAATCAATTCCCAACTCGCCAAGGCGGCCATAACATTCCTCCAGCGCCCTGGTAATGGTCAAGGACAGCGCCATCATCTGCCCGATGATGAGACGCGTAGTGTCCGCGCCAAATTGTTCACGAAGGTAAGGCTCAGCTGGATGGGCTTCGCCCCCACCGTGAAGATTAGAAGTCAGAGTTCCTTGTCTGCCTTCTCTTACGGCAAAGCCCGTCAGGCGCCAATAGCCGTTGCCATCCTTTTGCATGAGTGCGCGAACATCAAAGGGATGATTGCTTTGGCTTGTTAATTTCAAATAAGGCTGCACGATATAAGCGCGTTTGTGTGCAATTCCGTGGACCCATGACAATCCTGCATCCAATTCGGAAAACAAGCGCCGGAATGGGCGGTTACGGGAGTCTCTACCCTGTACAAGTAGTCCCTGGCCTCCTTCTGCCAGCCGGAGATACAGTGTGCTCTTGCCATGTGTTCCGGTCTGTGGCTTCATAAACAGCTCCGAATGGCGTCGTAGCCATTCCACAAGCTGGATCGTGTCCCGGTATGGCGCCGTAGGCGGCACAAAGGGACGCACTTTATCTACCGCATGCAAAGCGCGATACACCTGCCATTTGCCAGGTAAGTTACGCGACCAGTAGATGAGCTTTCGCGATTTTTGCTCCGCCATGTCTTCCAGTGTGCGCCTGACATTCTGGCTCTCGTGAACATGGAGACAGCGGTTATACACAATGTCCGGCAACGGAAAGCGGCCGGATGTCCATACTCCGTTACGGTAAACATAACCTCGTATGGAGTGATCTTCAGGTGAAACTCCTTCGGCGGTAAACGCCATTACGCTAAGACCAGAGCGCCTGCCCAACAGACTTAGCCTGCGGCAAAAATCGGCTTCGGTAATAGGGGGAGTGGCGCCCTGATTCCGGCTAACAAGCACGCCCAGCGTGCCTGGCACAACAAGAGACACTGACAACAGCTCCTTTGGCAGCCAGACTCTGAGAGATGAATTCATTTGAAGCCGGCTGAATAACAGCAGTATTCAATCATTTTTTTTACGGACGGGCGAGTTTTCTGATCATTTAACGGCGTGTTGTCATTCTTCGATGGCTTCGAATTGACCTCCAGCAACCAGATGCGCCCCGTGCTGTCTATTGCCAGATCTATACCGAATTCCGCGAAATGGGCGGGAATCGCTTTTTCCACTCCGCTTGCGATATCCAGTGCTGCTGTTTTGAGAGAGGTATGCCCATTCGATTTAACGGTTGCGGGCAGCGTGGTTTTGGCAAGTGCTTCCTTGACTGTACTCAGCGTGCCGCCTCTTGCCAGATTGGACACAAAGTGGCTGCCTCCGGCGATCCGGGCGACAATGGATGTTACGGTCCAGGTTCCGGACGAATTTTTCTGTACAAGCGCACGAAAGTCGACCGGACGCTTACCGTGATCAATCAAGGTAAGTCCCTGTTGGAGTTGAAAGCGTGTTGTTTTCATTTTTCCCGCTAAGCTTTTGTACAGCTTATCGACGTTGGCATACATTTGCTTGCGGGGTGTGCCCGCTGTTGTGGATAGCACCGAAAAGGTGCCATCCGTTTGTTTGTTAATGCGCATTATGCCTTTACCTAGGCTTCCGCGCACTGGCTTGAGAAAAACAGCGGGATACTGGTTGCACATTTTTTTGAAAACAGCAAAGGTTTGCAGCAAGTGGGACTCGGGTAAATACTTGCGCAGGGAAGAATTAGATTTAAGCGCATCAAATACTTCATTCTTATCCAGAAACTTTTCGTTAAAAATGGTCGTGCCGTACTGCGATTTTACTTCTTTCATGAAATGCTGTACGCTAGTTCTGTTCTCGAGTTTACGGGAGGTAAGACGATTATTGACGACATCGCCGGCGGGCATGACCGTCTTTTTCCAGCCTCCGTCATACACCCATCCCTGAACTCGCCCGGGCTGACTTCCGATATGCTCCGGGGTGAAAAAATACACATATGCTCCTTGTCTGCGGCATTCCCCGACTAGTTCACGGCAGAACAGGGTGATCGACCCGAAAGGCTTGTCGGGCTGTTCGGGATAGTCCCGACTGACCAGCACGCTAATAAGTGGGCCCACTCGAAGTGTCCGGCGACCTCGGCTGTAGGTTACTCGCAGATCACAATTGGCATGAAGCCCCATTTTTCGGGCTAGCACGCTTCCCACACGTAGGCCGCTGTAGCGGGGCACCGATATGACGGTAACCTCTTGGCGGAACGAACCGAAGGCGAGCTGAACGGGGTGGCCAGCGGATATTTTCCATTTGCGAAGCAGGGACTCGCCGACCATGAGTACGTCATCCTGCAAGATGCCCGATCCGATGATTTGAATCGTTGTTTTTTTGATGGACATCGTGGATCTCCTTCCGGGCAGCAACTTGATGTCTTGAAAGTAACGGGAAACGTGAATGGGCTGTAATAGCACTGATTCATCATATGAGGACATATATCCCTTGGTGATTGACGGACAATGTGAAATGTTGACACTAAACTTGTATTGGAGGAATAAACAATCATGAACATCTATGACAAAGCCCATGATTTAGCGAAAGCATTGAAGGAAAGCAAAGAGGTAGAGGAAATTACTTCAGCGATGAAGCTGATCGAAACCGATCCAGAAGCCAAAAAAATGCTCGACGATTTCCGTGAACGCCAAATGGAAGTACAGCAACGCATGATGAGCGGCGATATGCCAGCACAGGAAGAGATGGAAAAGATGGAGAAGCTGTTTGAGGTACTTAGCTTGAACCTCAACATCCGTCGCCTGTTCGACGCTGAACGTCGCCTGAGCGTGATTATTGAGGACGTTAACAAAATTATTGCAGACAGCCTTCAACATTTGTACGGTTCGTCTCTGTAAGTTTGTCTCATATTCCTTCCTGTCCTCTCATAGACTAGATACATAGAGTCACAGGGAGAGGAAGGGATACGATTGGGTTCTTTTAAGAAATGGAAACACGGTTTATACACACTGATTGCGCTGGCGATGGTCTTGGTTGCGTTACCACGCATCTCGCTTGCAGGCGGTTTGAACTGGGTCAACGGCTTTGGGATGGTATGGGTACTTTTTGCGCTGCTAGTCATCGGAGCGAACATGCATTTTTTGCTGGGTGTGGATGAGGAAAAGCGCAAAACGCTGGAGCGTGTGCGGCGGGCCAAAATGCAGCAGTGGCAGATGAAATGGGATAAAAAAGCTGACAAAGGCAGCATGTAGTGAGTTTTTTCAGCTTGTCCTGGGCTTGCCTCCCAGATTACAAATCAATCATAGTAAGAAGCGGTCCCTTGTAAAAGAGGGGATCGCTTTTTTGCTATTTGCGAAGCGGAAATCTCAAAATGAACAAAGGTCTAAAATAAAGGGATATTGTGCTATAATAGATACAGAATGATACAGATTGAACGTTGGGGGTGTAACAGAGTTGGACGGGCTAGATGAAACAGTTACGAAGCATGAGCAGCTATTGCGACATATCGAGCAGTTGAAAATAGGCTCCAAAATTTCTGTGCGCAGGTTGGCTAAAGAAATGAGTGTCAGCGAAGGAACGGCCTATCGGGCCGTGAAGGAAGCCGAGAACCTGGGAATCGTCATTACCAAGGAACGGATTGGAACAGTACGAGTGGAGAAGCGACCGCGCGGCTTGTCCGAGCAGCTGACCTTTGCAGATGTCGTGAATATTGTAGAGGGACATGTGCTGGGCGGAAGTGAGGGGCTGGAGAAGCCCTTGCACAAGTATGTGATCGGAGCAATGCGCGAGGAAGCTATGGCTCGTTATATTGACGCAGGTAGTTTGCTGATCGTAGGTAACCGTGAGGATGCGCATTCACTTGCATTGGAGCAGGGGGCAGGTGTGCTGATTACAGGGGGCTTCGGTACGAGCCGAGAGGTTAAGCAGCTCGCAGATCAGATCAGTCTGCCGATTATTTCCTCACGCCATGATACTTTTACAGTGGCATCTATGATTAATAGAGCCATATTTGACCGCTTGATCAAAAAGAAAATTATGCTGATTGAAGACATTGCGGCAGGCAAACCGAAAACGTTGACCTTGAAAATCAACAGCACGCTTACCGAGTTTGAAGAACTTTCGGTGACTACCGGACATCATCATTTTGCAATAGTGGATGAATGGAATCGTTTAATTGGTATCGTCAGCCGCAAAGATGTGGAGGGACTTCAACCTGAGCATACAATGGATAAATGTCTGATCCGCAATCCGATAACGGTCACCTACCAGACCTCGCTGGCTTCAGCCGCGCAAATGATGGCGTGGGAAGGTGTGGATTATTTGCCGGTCGTGGACCGTAACCGCAAGCTGCTTGGGTCCGTTACACGGCGTGAGGTGCTGGAGGCGCTGCGTAACGCCCAAAAGCAGCCACAACTTGGCGAGACGTTCGACCAGTTGATCTGGAACGGATTTGCTGAAGAGCGTAATGAGGACGGTTCGTTATTTTTTCGCGGTTTTATCATTCCGCAGATGGCGACCAATTTAGGTACGATCTCGGAAGGCGTACTGGTCAATGTGATGACACAAGCGGGCTACCGGGCAGCTAGAGACATGACCGGCAAGGATTATGTGCTGGACAATTTGACGACATATTTTATTAGACCCGTACAGATAGAGGATGCTGTCGTTCTTCGTCCGTTGCTGCTCGAGCTGAGTCGCCGCACCTGCAAGCTAGAAATTGCAATTTCACGGGAAAACCATTTGGTATGCAAAGCAGTGATGACGCTTCAATCCATTGAACATGGTTAGTCTACCTATGGATCGGAGCAGGGTGTGAAGTCGAATAGATCGACTTAGTGGCTTTCAGGCAGTCTTTCTTTTGCTTCCAGCCAAATTTGTAGCACACCTTCCATTACAAGCATCGTTTTGACCTGGATCGTATACTCCTTGTCACGAACGGTGTATTTTTTTTGGTGCAGCAACATACGTACCAGCTTGCTGTCAGAGTCAATCTCGAACATATCTCTGCCGCGCAGCACCTCCAGATCACGACTGACACGGCGAAGAAGTTCCTTCAGGTTGATAGAATCAATTTTTTCGGCCGAAGCTTCCTCCGCGATCAGCTTGATTTCTTTAACAACGGTTTGGCGCTTGCTGTATTTGCGCAATGTTTTGTTGTCCTCCTCGGCTTGCTGGAGCTGGAATTGAAGGTCCTGGTTGTTCGTCCATAGCTGATTGAAGCTGGCATGCCAGATGGCATTGTAGATCATTCCTCCCGTAATCATACCGAGTACAAAGACGGAGGATAATTGCATAAAAGGGCGCAGGCGCTCAAAAGGGGGGACTCTCATAGTCGTTTCACCTCACGGTCGTCCGTTGCCGCATACCCACTTGACCAGCTCTGCACCCATATGAGCGCCTAAAAAGGCGAAAATCAAATACAATATCTGCTTAATGGCAGGTGACAAATTACCATCCAACATATTGCTTTCAATGACCCGGATCGGGTCCATCGTTCCCCCCACAGCGGCGGCAAGCGCCCATATTTTAATTCTTCCGGCAACCTCCAGCATCGTCTGGGTTGGCGGCTGAAGCGATACCACAGCTCCCATTCCGCCGAGCATGGCTCCCCCGAGCACGATGCCGAAGGCAATGAAGAAGTCGAGAATCGCTTTGGATATAAAAGTGCTCATGCTCTTTTCCTCCTTAGGTATACGAATCAGGACCGCGCTTGTCCGCCGAGGTCTGTACTTTTATTCTATGGGCGCTACTAACGCGGATATGATAAAATAGTTTGAAGAAAATCAAGCGGTGAAAGGAAGAGAAGCGCATGAGTTCATTTGTGCATTTGCATGTTCATAGCGAGTACAGTCTGCTGGACGGCGCGGCTCGTACCGCGGAGTTGGTCAAACAGGCGTCAGCTTACGGAATGAAGGCGCTGGCCCTTACAGACCACGGGGTCATGTACGGTGCCATTCCTTTTTATAGAGCGTGTGTAGAGAACGGCATTAAGCCGATTATCGGGTGTGAGGCCTATATGACGGCAGGATCGCGCAAGGAGCGTGGCAGCCGGAAGGATCAGCCCATATATCATTTAATTTTGCTCGCCAAAAATAAAACAGGCTATCAAAATCTGATGAAGTTGTGCTCCATCGGCCATTTGGAGGGCTTTCACTACAAGCCGCGCATCGACATGGAGGCTTTGGCTGCCCATCATGAAGGCATCATATGCCTGAGCGCTTGTTTGGGTGGTGAAGTGCCGCAGCATTTACTGCATGGTCAGGAAGCCGAAGCACGACGAGCAGCGGAACGGTATCGTAACATTTTTGGCGATGATTTTTATCTGGAACTCCAGGACCATGGTCTTTCCGAGCAAAAACGTGTAAATCCTCTCTTGATCGCACTGGCGAAGGAACTGAATATTCCACTGGTGGCGACGAATGACGTGCATTACTTGACTGAGCCAGATGCGGACGTGCAAGACGTTCTGATCTGTATCGGGACAGGGAAGACAGTTGACGATGAGGAACGCTTGCGTATACCAACACGTCAGTTGTATCTGAAAAGTCAGGAGGATATGGCTCGTTTATTCCCGCATGTGGCAGAAGCCATCGCCAACACGGTGCGTATTGCTGAAAAATGCGAACTAGAGCTGGAATTCGGTCAATCCATTTTGCCTGAATATCGCCCGCTACCGGAAGAAATGACCTCTTCGTCCTATTTACGCAATCTGTGCGTGCAAGGGCTGGAGCGTCGCTATGGAAGCGATCCCGGATGGGAGCAACCGGAGGAACGGGAAAGGCTGAACCAACGGCTAAACTATGAGTTGAATACCATTGACAGTATGGGTTTCAGCGATTATTTCCTGATTGTATGGGATTTTATTGCCTTCGCTCATAAGCATAAGATTGCAACGGGACCGGGGCGGGGTTCCTCAGCAGGCAGTTTGGTTGCCTATGTGCTTAACATCACGAATGTCGATCCGATGAAATACAACCTGCTCTTTGAACGGTTTCTGAATCCCGAACGAATTAGTATGCCGGATATAGATATCGATTTTAGTGATGAGCGGCGTGATGAGGTTATTGACTATGTAGTACAGAAGTACGGAAATGAGCATGTAGCGCAAATTATTACCTTTGGAACGCTAGCGGCAAGAGCCGCAGTCCGTGACGTCGGCCGTGTATTGAACGTGCCGTATGGCGAGGTGGACAAGGCAGCTAAGCTGATTCCGGCGCAGCTAGGCATTAATATCCGTCATGCGCTGGAAATCACCCCGGAGCTGAAAACGCTATATGAAACGAAGCCTAAGACACGTGAACTGCTGGATATGGCGATCAAGGTTGAAGGAATGCCTCGTCATGCTTCGACACATGCAGCAGGTGTTGTCATTTCGCGGACTCCATTGACCGATGCGGTTCCGCTTCAAGAGGGGAGCGAAGGGGTACCTTTGACGCAGTACTCGATGGAAAATCTAGAGCGCATTGGTTTGCTTAAAATGGATTTCCTTGGGCTGCGTACGCTCTCCATTATTGAACGGTGCATACACTGGATTGCGGAAGAGCATGGAGAAACGCCTAATTTTAATCGTATTCCCGATAACGATCCGCATACCTATGACTTGCTGGGCAAAGGAGATACAGGAGGCGTATTCCAGCTGGAGTCGGCCGGTGTACGCCGGGTACTCAAGGATTTGAAGCCGAGTGTATTCGAGGATATCATTTCTGTCCTGGCTTTGTATCGTCCGGGCCCGATGGGCTTTATTCCTAACTTTATACAGGCCAAGCATGGTCAGATTGAGATTTCTTATCCGCATCCTGACCTGGAACCGATTTTAAAGGATACGTACGGTATTATTGTGTATCAGGAGCAAATCATGCAGATTGCTTCGCGCATGGCGGGCTTTTCCCTGGGAGAAGCCGATCTGTTGCGCCGGGCTGTGTCCAAGAAAAAGCGCGAAGTGCTGGATCTGGAGCGCGGACATTTTGTCGAAGGCAGTATCAAGCAGGGATACACGGAGGAGGAGGCCGGAAGGGTTTACGATATGATTGTCCGTTTTGCTGACTACGGCTTCCCACGTGCCCATGCAGCTGCTTATGGTGTGCTAGCATTTCAGACGGCTTATTTAAAGGCCCATTATCCGGTACAATTTATGGCTTCAATGCTGACAGCGGTGATGGGAAGTCATCGGAAAGTGGCTGAATATGTCGTCGAATGCCGTCGTATGGATATCGCAGTGTTGCCACCTGATGTGAATGAGAGCGGGGTGCTGTTTACTCCGTTGCAGCAGGGAGGCATCCGCTTCGGCCTGGCTGCGATTAAAAATGTCGGCACACAGGCGATGGAGAGCATTCTCGCTGTTCGCAAGGAACGGCCTTTCGACAGCCTGCTCGATTTTTGTCGACGTGTCGATTTGCGGGTATGTAATAAGAGAGTAATTGAGTCGCTTATTCAGGCAGGGGCCTTTGATTCGTTGACGGGTCATCGGGCACAGTTGCTTGCCATGCTGGATGAAACGGTGGATGCAGCCGTCAAATGGCGCAAGGAACGGGATGACTTGCAAATTGATATGTTTGGTTTTGTGGAAATGCCCAATTGGGATATCGAATATCCCAATGTACCCCAATTCAGCGCCAGCCAGCAATTAGAGCTGGAACGTGAACTGCTGGGACTGTATTTGTCGGGGCATCCGTTGGATGATTTTGAGTCGCTGTTGGAAAGTAGCGAGGCGGATCGTTTGATGGAGCTGGGCGATGTCCCCGATGAAACGGTTGTTGTGACTGCAGGCATGGTAGTGTCACTCAAAACGATTACGACCAAGCAGGGTAAGGCTATGGCCTTTATTGAGCTGGAGGATCAGATTGAGCGCTGTGAGGTTGTGCTGTTTCCTGAGGTATGGAAGCGAAGCCAGCAGTGGATTGAAAAGGGTGCTTTGCTTACGCTTCGAGCCAAGATGCAGCAGCAGGACGAGCACTTCAAGCTCCTTGCGGATGAGACCGCCCCGCTGGCGGAAGACTCGCTGGCACGGCTCCTCCAGCGCCGACGTGCCAGTACGCGCTCGTCCTCCGCAGCCGGAACATCCGTGCCAGCTGCTGGCGGCCCAGGCGGGAGAGCGCCGCGCGTGTCGCCCCCGCCTTCGGCAGCCAATGCATCTGCTTCGCCTCAGCCGAAGGCGGCCCGTCCCGTTACGGCTGCTTCACCGCGCAGAGCCGAAGCGGCTCGCGGTGAGCAGGTACCGATCCCGCGAAACTCGGAGCGGACCACTCGTCAGCGGGTGTTTGTCAAAATCACCCGCCAGGCCGAGGAGGACGCCAGCTTGCTGGTCAGTCTCAAGGCACTGCTACAGGAGCATCCCGGTGTTATGCCTACCGTACTTTTTTATGAGAGCAACCAGCGTCTGCTGGCGTTGAGCGATGCTTACAGCATTAAGCCTTCTCCTCAGCTTTTTGATCAAATGGAGTCGATGTTGGGTGAAGGCACGGTGAAAGTCAAATGATAGGCACACAGCAAACCGCCCTTATTGTAACGGTTTAATGAACATTTTCCTTCCTTCCCGCATACACTTGGAAAACTGGCGGAACAGGAGATTCAACACGTCCCCTGCACCATAAGGTCCCGTACGGTGAAAGAATAGAACTGCACGGTGAAAGCGGGAGGGAAATTATGTCCTATGAATATGCAGAAACTTTGTTAAATCGCAGAGGCATTCGTATCGAGTCCATTGCGGACATTGTTTTTCAGCTTCAGCTAAAATATTATCCTCATTTGACGATGGAAGAATGTATAGACAGTGTCAAAGCGGTTTTGCAAAAGCGTGAGGTTCAATATACGTTGCTCACAGGTATTGCACTCGATGAGCTGGCCGAAAAAAAACTTCTCCCCCAGCCATTGCAAGCCATTATGGAGGCTGACGAACCGCTGTACGGAGTGGACGAGACACTGGCTCTTGGAATTACGAGTGTGTACGGCATGATCGGCTTAACCAGTTTTGGTTATCTGGATAAGGAAAAGACGGGGATTATTGAACAGCTGAACCAAAAAGGCAGTGGTATTCATGTGTTTTTAGATGATCTTGTCGCCGGACTAGCTGCCGCTGCTTCTTCGCGCATTGCACATCGGAGCCTCCATGCCAAGCATTATCCTGCATCATTGGACGCTTAATTGACCTGTGTAGACAGAGTTGACGATTTTCTAGGCCCTCCGACGGAACTTGAATGATCAGGAGGGCTTTTGTTGCGGGAAAAAAGTAAGGTATGTTATCATGAGTCTATTATATGGGCTCAAAACTTGAGGCTTAGGGGGTAGAAACAAGGCATGTGGACGGTGATTTATATTGCACCGACGGCCAGACTGGCTGACATGATTAAGCTCAAACTGTCTGAAGAAGGTTTTATGGTGCAGGCCCGGGCCATCAGCGCGTCCAAGCAACAGTTTGAGATACTTGTGCCTTCGGGTGAAGTCGAAGAAATACAGGAAGTGCTTAATTCGATTTTGCGCCCTTGAGTCCGGAACGGCGGAAGTGATACAGCAGCATGAATGGAACAAAGGATGCACGATCGGCGGTAATGTTTTAGTAACAGGCGTTGACGTGTGTATGAACATAATGCTTAGAGGTGCCGCATAGACGGCAGAGGACCTTGTATCGGTTACGGCTGACAAATAAACGGCTGGAGAGGTGTAGTTGTGTTTAAAGATTTATTCCAAAAGAAGCGTAAATACGCGACCATCCCTTCGGAACGGGCGCTGAGCGGCGATCAAGCGGACATGCCGGATCGTCCCAAACGGGAAATTCCCGAAGGTCTTATGACCAAATGTGGCAAGTGTGGAAGTATTCAATACAGCAAAGAACTAGAGAAAAATTTGAAAGTGTGTCCGGTGTGCGGATACCATATGCGTTTGAATGCAATGGATCGCATTCGCATGGTGCTCGACGAAGACACGTTTAAGGAATATGATGCCGATATGATTTCGGTTGACCCGCTGGACTTTCCGGGATATGCGAGCAAGCTGGAGCAACAGACCCTGAAATCTGGCTTGCGAGAGGCTGTCGTTACGGGCGACGGCCTTATTTATGGACATCCTGTTGTCGTTGCTGTGATGAGCTTTGACTTTTTTACTGGCAGTATGGGTTCGGTCGTAGGAGAGAAAATTACCCGCGCCATTGAGCAAGCAATAGACAAGCGTCTGCCGCTAATTATTTTCTCAACTTCCGGCGGGGCACGTATGCAGGAAAGTATTTTAAGCTTGATGCAGATGGCAAAAACAAGTGCTGCTCTTGCTCGTCTGGATGAGCAGGGATTGCTCTATATTTCTGTTATCACCGACCCGACTACAGGCGGAGTTTCCGCCAGCTTTGCTACGCTTGGAGATATTAATATCGCGGAGCCAGGAGCTGTATTCGGCTTTGCAGGGCGTATTGTAATTGAACAGACAATCAGACAGAAGTTGCCGGATGATTTTCAAACATCCGAATTTAATTTGCAGCATGGACAATTGGATATGGTTGTACACCGCAAGGAACTGCGTGATACCCTCGGGCAACTGCTTGATCTGCACAGTGTGAAAGGGGTGGAATAGATGGCTGGTGAATTGCCTTATGAAAAGCCCCTGGTCGAGATGCGACAGAAGATTGAAGAACTCAAGCAATTCGGACAGGATAAGCAAATTGATTTTACAGATGAAATCAACCGTCTCGAGGAACGTTATCTCGAGATGGAAGAAGAAATATATTCGAACATTACAGCACCACAAAAAATGCATTTGGCCCGTCATCATCAAAGACCAACGTCTCTTGATCTGATTGAGCAGGTGTTTACGGACTTTATTGAATTACACGGCGACCGCTTGTTTGGAGACGATCTGGCGGTTGTGGGCGGAATTGCCAAGCTAAATGGTATTCCGGTGACCGTCATTGGTCAACAGCGTGGTAAGGATACGAAAGATAACATTGCACGTTTCTTTGGCAGTGCTCATCCGGAAGGATTTCGTAAAGGCTTGCGTCTGATGCAGCAGGCTAATAAATTCAAACGCCCTATTATTACATTTATTGATACGAAGGGCGCTTATCCGGGTAATACAGCAGAGGAGAGAGGACAATCGGAAGCGATTGCCCGCAACTTGCGGGAGATGGCAAAGCTTTCGGTGCCTGTTATTTGTGTGGTCATCGGCGAGGGTGGAAGCGGCGGTGCGCTTGCGTTTGCAGTCGGTAACCGTGTGCTGATGCTGGAACATGCCATTTATTCGGCCATTTCTCCAAACGGTGCAGCTTCGATTCTATGGAAAGATGCTTCCAAGGCCGATCAGGCAGCTGAAGCCATGAAGATTACGGCTAATGACCTCCTGCGCATGGAAATTATCGAGGATATTGTGCCGGAGCCGAAAGGGGGCGCGCATCGTAACTATGAAGTGACTGCTGCCGCAATCAAGGAGCTATTGGAACGTCATTTGGCAGACCTTACGAATATGAGCTGCGATGAATTGAGGGAAGATCGGTATCAAAAATTCCGAAAAATAGGTCAATACACCTTCTTGAAGCCTTCGGAATCTGAGCCTATGTTGTAATACGCTGTAAACGGGTAACAATAAATATGACGAACTTCCTATACAAATAGGAAAAAGTGTAGTAGATTTAATTGTTGGAAAAAGATATAAAGAGTAGCACCTTTGAAAACGGAGGAAAAACCCAAATGCGCAAAACTAAGATTGTATGTACCATCGGTCCTTCCAGTGAGTCATTGGAAAATGTGAAGAAACTGATTTTGGCTGGTATGAACGTAGCCCGCCTGAATTTCTCTCACGGTGATTTCGAGGAGCATGGCAACCGGATTAAAAACATCCGTCAAGCTTGTAAGGAGCTTAACAAAAACGTTGCTATTTTGCTCGATACGAAGGGGCCGGAAATCCGGACAGGAAAGCTCGAAGTTGAACCTATTGAGCTTGTTCAGGACGAGTTCATTACGCTGACAACGGAAGAAATTCTCGGTACGCAAGATCGTATTTCCATTACGTACAAGGATCTTCCCTCGGACGTGGAGCCCGGCTCCACCATTCTGATCGACGATGGTCTGATCGGACTCACCGTTATTGAAGTATCAGGCACTGAAATCAAATGCCGCATTGTTAATGGCGGAACGATCAAAAGCAAGAAGGGCGTTAACGTTCCAGGCGTTGCTATTTCTTTGCCTGGTATTACGGAAAAAGATGCTAATGATATCATTTTCGGTATTGAGCAGGACATTGATTTCATCGCGGCTTCTTTTGTTCGTAAAGCAAGTGATGTACTGGAAATTCGTGAATTGCTGGCGAAACACAACGCCAGTCATATTCAAATCATTTCCAAAATCGAAAATCAGCAAGGTGTGGACAACCTGGACGAAATTTTGGAAGCTTCGGATGGCCTGATGGTTGCCCGTGGTGACCTTGGTGTGGAAATTCCTGCTGAAGAAGTGCCTCTGGCGCAGAAATTGATGATTAACAAATGTAATGTATCTGGCAAGCCTGTTATTACGGCAACACAAATGCTGGATTCCATGCAACGTAACCCGCGTCCGACTCGTGCGGAAGCAAGTGACGTGGCGAATGCTATTTTTGACGGAACAGACGCAATTATGCTGTCCGGCGAAACAGCTGCGGGTAAATATCCGGTAGAATCCGTATTGACGATGTCACGTATTGCAGAAAAAGCTGAGTCCTCTCTGAACTACCGTGATTTGTTCAAGAAACAAAGAACGGCTCAAGAAATTAGTATTACAGAAGCAATCAGCCAATCTGTTTCTATTTCTGCACTTGACCTGCATGCCAAAGCGATCCTGACGTCCACACAAAGCGGAACAACGGCGCGTATGATTTCTAAATACCGTCCTGAAGCTCCGATTGTTGCTGTGACAACACAGGAAAGAACAGTTCGCCGTTTGGCTCTGATCTGGGGCGTACATGCAGTACAAGGCAGACCAATCGTTGACACAACAGATAGTCTGTTTGACAACGCACTGGAAGGCGGTCGCAAATCTGGCCTCGTTAAAGAGGGCGATTTGGTTGTGATTACTGCGGGCGTACCTCTTGGTGATTCCGGTTCTACGAACCTGATCAAAATTAGCTGCGTTCCAGCACAAGCGTAATTAAAGTCTCCATGAAATAATACCGAGGCTGTATGTATCGTTATAACAAGCAAAAGAGCATTCAAGTCAATAAGACTTGGATGCTCTTTTTTATGTTCTCTAGCTTTTCATTTCCAGTCCTTCTCGTCGTATGAAATCAAGAAATGCCTGTTGTATCAAGTTCATATGTGTATCTTGTTGATACACGATGTTTATTTGATAATGGCTCCTTTTGTTATCAGCCTCGGAATAAGGAAGCCATTCCACCGAGGGAGCAGCATTGTCATTATTATCGACTCCGCTTGCAGGAAAGAAGGCAAGCGCTTCTCCGCCGCTTACGACTTGCTTTACCGCTTCCCAAGAGTTGATTTCCAGATGAGGCTTAACTAGCGAGGAATACTGATCTACAACTGATGAACCGCTATATTTTACCCATGTGTGCTTGTCCAGCATATCGGGTCCATCGACCTCCTCTAATTTGGATGCAGGTGCAAGTGCAGATGCAGAACGGATAACTCCTACTTGATCTGAAGCCACTGGCTCTGCCACCGTATACTCTGGAAGAGAATCTCTATCGTCGAGAAAAGCAAAATCAATTTCCCCCTGTTTCAGTAGCTGCTTAATTGCATCCGGGGATTGAATCTCCAACTGAATACGACAATCTGGATATCGTTGAGCAAACTTAGCCATCAAAGTGGGGAGGAGATACGTACCTGATATCGACTCTGCACTCAGATGTAATTGCGCCTGTGACTCTTCTGTCAGTTCATCTACAGCTTGTCTAGCTTCTTGCTCCAGAGAGATGATCTGCTTTGCGTAAGGTAATAATTTTTTTCCAGCTTCCGTTAGCATAATTCTGCCTTGTTGAAGAGAGAATAGGGAAATACCCATTTCCTTTTCCAAGCTTTTCATATGAAAGCTGACGGTAGGTTGTTTGACTTGCAAAGCTTCGGCCACATCCGTCGCCTTATGGAATTTGTCGATCAGCATCAAAATACGCAATTTTAGAATATTCATGGAATCCAACAGTTCTCCTTATATGTCTTTCATATGTGAATTTCAAACTATAGATTAATTATATACCGAAAAATAATTTATCTATCAATATTTTATATTTGTTTTACAAAACCACGTCGTTCGTCTAACATTCCAGGCCTACAATGTAAAAGTGTTGATGGTCATAAATAAAAAACCGTCACTTAACTAAGGGGAGGACAATAAAAAATGTTGAAAAAATGGCCGTTCATTCTGATGACTCTCACCATGGTATTTGCACTTGCAGCTTGCGGATCAGGTAACAATGCTGCACCACAAGGAGAAGCTGCTACAGGAACAGACAATAAAGCAGCTGCTGAACTGACAGGAAACATTCTGGCTGTTGGCTCCACTGCACTTCAACCATTGGTAGAGCAAGCGGGACAAAAATTTATGGCTGTCGATAAATATAAAGGCATTGCAGTTCAAGTGCAGGGCGGCGGTAGCGGTACTGGCTTGACTCAGGTTTCCGGCGGACAAGCGGACATCGGTAACTCCGACGTGTTTGCAAAAGAAAAACTGGAGAGCGGCGCAGATGAGCTGGTCGATCACCAAGTAGCTGTTGTAGCCATGTCAGCGGTAGCGAATCCTAAAGTAGGTGTTACAGACCTGAAAAAAGATCAATTGGTACAAATCTTTACAGGTAAAATCACGAACTGGAAAGATGTTGGCGGTGCAGATCAAAAAATCGTTATTGTAAACCGTCCAAGCAGCTCCGGTACTCGTGCAACATTTGAAAAATACGCATTGGGACAAAAAACGGAAGATCTGCCGGGCTCCATTCAAGAAGATTCCTCCGGTACTGTGAAAAAGCTGATTGCTGAAACACCGGGTGCGATTGGTTATCTGGCTCTGTCCTACATCGACAACACAGTTACTACTTTGAAATACGATGGCGTTGAAGCTAACGTTGAAAATGTAGAACAAGGTAAATATCCAGTGTGGGCTTACGAGCATATGTACACTAAAGGTGAGCCAAAAGAGCATGTGAAAGCATTCCTGGACTACATTCTGTCAGATGAAATCCAAAAAACGGATGTCGTAGACTTGGGATACATTCCAGTAGCAGGTATGCAAGTGAAACGTGATGCTGACGGTAATATCACGAAATAAGGAGAGTCATACCTCCTGTTCGATGAACGCAGCTAACGCGAGTATATTCACGAAGAAGAGGCGGACTAGCGTCCGGCCTCTATTCTTCGGTTAAAGGAGTTACAGTATGGAACCAATTGAAGGGAAGGCATACATGGAACAGAATAAACGATCCCGAGTTATGAAAGAAAGACATTACTGGGAAGAATGGACCGGCCGCATATATACGTCGGTTTGTGTCGTTTTTTTAGTTGCAGTCATTGTCTCCATCGTATATTTTGTTGCCTCCAAAGGTGTAGCTACATTTGCGGTGAATGGAGTCAGTCTGCGAGAGTTTTTCTTTGGAACCAAATGGAGCCCGGATGGCGAGCCTAAGTCTTTCGGCGCGCTTCCGTTTATTACGGGTTCTTTTGCAGTAACAATACTGGCGGCTTTAATTGCCAGTCCGCTCAGCTTATGTGCGGCTTTATTTATGACGGAAATCGTGCCGAAATCGGGTAAACGTATCCTTCAACCCGCGATTGAATTATTATCCGGTATTCCGTCTGTTGTATATGGCTTTGTCGGCTTGACCGTGATCGTCCCGCTGCTGCGGAACGTGTTTGGAGGACAAGGCATCGGCATTCTGGCAGGCTGCCTAGTGCTGTCCGTCATGATTTTGCCGACGATTACGAGTATTATGGCGGATGCGTTGTCTTCCTTGCCGGGGGGGCTGCGTGAATCCTCTTATGCTTTGGGTGCTACCCGCTGGCAGACAATCGCCCGTGTCATTATTCCGACGCTGTTGCCTGCTCTTTTAACAGGAATTATTCTCGGTATGGCTCGTGCCTTCGGAGAAGCGTTGGCTGTACAGATGGTAATCGGGAATGCTCCGCACATACCGCATTCCTTGCTGGAATCCGCTTCGACCTTGACCAGCGTGATTACACTTAGCATGGGGAATACAGCGATGGGCTCCGTTCATAACAATGCTCTCTGGAGCATGGCGCTTGTTCTTCTGCTCATGACATTCATTTTCGTGCTGCTGGTAAGGCTGCTTGAAAGGAGAAACCGGGTTTGATGAAAGCTAAAACGACCGACAAGATCGCTACATTTGTAATCTGTTTCTTCGCCTTGTTCATTGTTGCTCTTTTGGTTGGATTACTGGGCTTCATTTTGGCCCGCGGAGTCAGTCATATTTCTTTTGACTTTCTAACCAGTGCTCCCCAAACATTACGTGCAGGCGGTGGTATTGGCCCACAACTATTTAATTCCGTATTTTTGTTAATCTTAACTTTGATTATCACCATTCCGATTGGCTGGGGCGCAGGTATTTACATGGCGCAATATGCAAAGCCGGGGAAAATTACGGACTTTATAAGACTTGTCGTCGAAGTATTGTCCTCCTTCCCGTCTATCGTCATCGGATTGTTTGGACTACTACTTATCGTAAATACGTTTGATTTTGGCTTTTCCCTCTTATCAGGAGCCTTGGCTTTGGCCGTATTTAACCTGCCGCTGATGGTTCGCACAACTGAGCAGGCTTTCCGAGCTGTGCCGAAGGAGCAAAAGGAAGCTGGACTTGCACTTGGATTGTCCAAATGGAAAATCATCACCTCCATATTGCTACCAGCCGCACTGCCAAGCTTAATTACGGGTACCATTTTAGCCGCAGGCCGTATTTTCGGGGAAGCCGCCGCATTGCTGTTTACAGCAGGGATGAGTACGCCGCCGCTTGATTTTACCGATTGGAATCCATTGCATGCCAGATCGCCTATTAACCCGATGCGACCTGCTGAAACATTGGCTGTTCATATTTGGAAGGTCAACAGTGAGGGGATTGCTCCTGACTCCAAAGATATTGCTGCAGGCGCTTCTGCCGTACTGGTGCTGCTTGTGCTTGCATTCAACTTGAGTGCAAGATGGTTCGGAAGAGTTGTATACCGCCGTCTGACAGCTGCCAAACGTATGGATTAGAAAGGGGATGAAGAACAATGGAACATGTGATTACGCGAACGGCAAAAACCGCCGCACCAGCAACATCCGTTCAGTCTACGCGTTCGGAACAGCTTGCGGGGCAACCGCCGCATCCGTTCAGTACTGAGGATTTGAGTATTTATTATGGCAGTTTTGAGGCTGTGAAAAAAGTGAATCTGGCCTTTCCCGAACAGACAGTGACTGCCCTGATCGGGCCTTCCGGCTGCGGTAAATCGACCTTTTTGCGCTCCCTTAACCGGATGAATGATGAGATTGCGTCTTCCTCTACAACGGGGCACATCTGGATGGATGGACAGGATTTGACGGCACCGGAAACGGACGTGATCAAGCTGCGTCAGCAAATTGGCATGGTGTGGCAACGTCCCAATCCTTTTTACAAATCCATTTACAATAATATCGCCTTCGGTCCCAAATACCGTGGGGTGCGCAAGAAGAAACAGCTTGATGAAATCGTTGAAAGCAGCCTGCGTAGAGCAGCATTATGGGATGAGGTCAAGGATCGCCTTCACGACTCCGCCCTGGCGCTGTCTGGCGGGCAACAGCAGCGGCTTTGCATTGCACGTGCACTATCCGTTCAGCCGAAAATTCTATTGCTTGACGAGCCAGCCTCCGCGCTGGACCCTGTGTCTACAGGCAAGGTAGAAGAGCTCATCACCGAATTAAAAAAAGAACTGCGCATCGTTATTGTGACGCACAATATGCAGCAGGCTGCACGAATTTCCGATTATACTGCTTATTTTTATATTGGAAGTCTGGTTGAACATGGGAAAACGAACGATATTTTCACGAATCCTGAAAATGAGCTGACTCAGGAGTACATCATGGGTCGATTTGGTTAAGCGATGTTGCTCATCGACCTACTTTATATTAGCTGCAACGTAAAATCCTCTTACTAATCCAGCATTAGTAAGAGGATTTTTATTGTTTTCAACGTTTTGTAACTTTGTTAATCTATTAGTAAATTAAAATATATTGATCGTTTGGGTATATTTTCATATAATACAACTAACTATTTATCATGCATAAATAGTGGTTTAGTTCCCCTCGCTATCAAAAAGAATCTTCAGCAAGAATATATAGGGTTAAACTGAACACAATTACCCAACTCAAAATAAGGGAGAGGTTCAAATGAAGAAGAAGATGTGTCCAACCGTAAAGATGATAGCGCTTTCAAGTTTGGCGATTACAGTAACGTCAGGACTCCTAAGTCCCTCATGGGCTGCGGCACAGGAGATGGTGCCGACTACATATGATTCAGGACGTGAATCGGCGACTGCTTCTTATGAACTTACCACAGATTCAGCTGTGGGACGGGACGTTTATGGTGGTGATGTAAATTCAGGTGTTTTGGATCGTGAGCAATTATTTGGGCTATCGGCTGTGGCGAAGCCAACCGCTGTTGTGAATACAGACAGCCTCTTGAACAAAATGCGCGACTTTAGCAAGTTTTCTACGGGGGATATATCCAAGGATACGACGCTTGCCTTAAATATTGTATCCTGGCAATTGCCGCATGGCGGATTCTTCAAAGCTATGGAAAAGAATTATAAATCCAAATGGGATGGAAAAGCTGCACGCTCCACATGGAAAAGCAAGGATGGTGTTGAACTCGGAACGTTTGATAACGAGGCCACGACAACCGAGATTCGTTTTTTAGCGGATGTATACAAAAAAACCAAAAATAAAGATATTAAGAACAGTGTACAAAAAGCAGTCGACTTCGTACTAACCTCTCAATATTCCTCAGGTGGCTGGCCTCAGGTATACCCTAAACGTGGTAATTATTCCGATGCTGTAACTTATAATGATGATGCAATGGTCAGAGTTATGGTTTTGGCTGACGATATTGTGAACAAGAAGCAGCCGTTTGATAGCGATATTCTGGATGACTCTTACCGCTCCAGACTTCAGCAAGCGCTAAACAAAGGTATCCAGTACACAATTAAATCTCAAATTGTAAATAATGGTACACCAACAATATGGGGTGCACAGCACGATCCGGCTACTTATGCATCTGTTGAAGCCCGGGCATTTGAGTTACCTTCCAAAACAACTACGGAATCAGTAGGCATTACTGCTTTTCTCATGTCCCAGCCGCAAACCGCTGAAGTGAAAAAAGCGGCTCAGAGTGCTTTGAAATGGTTTGACGCGAACCGAATCGACGGTATCAAATACAATCGTCAAGGTCCAGAGTTTTTCCAAAAGGACGCATCGAGCGTAATGTGGTATCGGTTCTATAATGTGGAAGACAACAAGTATTTCTTTTCAGATCGAGATGGCAAAAAGTATACCGACATCATGAAAATTAGTGAGGAAAGACGACTTGGTTACGCCTGGGCGGGAAGCCAGGCTAAGAGCTTGCTCAAGCTGGCTTCGGATAGCGGGTATTATAAACTGTCCAAGCCGTTGCCACAATAATAAAGGCATTATTATATATGATTGGCGAGGGCGGACCGTTCGGTCTGCCCTCTTTTTGTTCCCGGGCTGCAAATATGGTTTAATGGAGAGAGGGCAAAATAGAGATAAAGATGCACAAAGATAGGAGAGCTTGTATGACTCAAGAGGAGAAACAAACGGAATTACGCTGGTACGGCGCACCGCTACGCGTCCGTTATCAGGAAAGCGACCAGATGGGGGTCGTATATCATGCAAATTATCTGAACTGGTTTGAGATCGGGCGCACCGAAATGATCCGACAGGCGGGTTTTAACTATCGGAGTATGGAGGAACGAGGAGTCTTGCTTCCAGTTATTGAAATCAATGCGAAATATGCGAGTCCTGCTCGATATGATGATTTAATTACCATTTATACCGCAATTACGGACTTCTCCAGACTACGTCTAAACTATATCTATGAGGTTCGACGGGTAACGGAAGATGAGCATCAAAGGTATCTGGGAAAGGTATGGACCCAGGCAGACACGCTGCCGGGAGAGCTGCTTGTTACAGGGATGACACGTCACGTATGGTTGAACACCGAATGGAAGCCTGTTCGACTGGATCAGGCGCTACCTGAGCTGTACACTGCATTAAGGTTTGCTTTTACAGGCGGGGAGGGACAGAAGTCATGATGATGCGTAAACGTCTGTGGCTGTTGTTGCTGCTCATTCCTTTGGCGGAGCTGTACGGGTTTATATGGGTAAGTCATTGGATTGGAGCGGGCAAAACGATTTTACTCATCATTCTGACGACCCTAATCGGGGCTGCCATGATGCAATTTGAAGGTCGTAAGGTGATTGCCGATGCGAAAAACGAAATGAACCGGGGACAAATGCCCGGCCGTAAAATGCTGGATGGATTATGTGTCTTTTTCGGTGGGAGTTTGCTGCTTATCCCTGGATTTTTAACAGATATTATTGGTTTTACGTTGGTGTTCCCTTTAACACGAGCGTTGTACCGACGCTTTTTATTGAAGTGGCTGGAGAAAAAAATGAAGAACGGCAGTATTACGTTTCGGCGGTTTTGACGTGAGCTGCCGTTTTTTCTATCCATGATCTAGCGGACTCTTCCGGCGAGAATATAGTTGCGCAAGTCCTGAATGACATTCGCGCGATTCAGTGCATCAACGACAATCAGTGATACAGGTCCGATAATTAGTCCTAAAACGCCAAACAACTTGAGCCCGATGAACATACCGATGAGGGTGGGAAGCGGGTTCAAGCCCACGCTGCTGGCCAGCACCTTAGGCTCCACGATCTGTCGTCCAATCAACAGGATGATATAAAGGATCGACAATCCTACCCCTAGTGCCAAATTACCAGACATATACGCATACAGTATCCACGGAATCATCACAATGCCAACCCCCAAATAAGGTAGCAAGTCCACCAGCCCGATCATCAAACCGATGGTAAAGGCGGATTCCACACGCAATGTGAACAGCCCAACAATGACCGTTAATGCCGTAATGGAGTTGATAATAAACTGTGCACGCAAATAGCCGTACAGTGCTTTACGCAGATCGTGCCATATATCCGACAATGGCTTGCGAATCGTATCAGGAATCGTGTTTGAGAGCATCCGACTATGTCGGTCCCAATCCTTACTAATAAAAAAGGCTGCTAATACAATAACCATTAGAACTGCTCCCATATTAGGCAAAGAGGTCAGCAAGTTCAAAACTCCATTAAAAAATTGAGCGACTAGCGTAGTGACAGCCGAACTGACGGTTTGAGTTGTCTTATCAATATTACTGTTAATGGTATGTTGGTAATCCGGATTCTCCCGGATGAAATGGTTAATTTCAATAATTACATTTTGAATCAAATCACTCTGTGTCCAATCGATAAACAGGCTTTTAAAACGCTCAATATGTCCGTCAAAAGTCATGGCCAACTTTATAACTTCTCGGACCATGCGGGTGATTGCTGCAGATAGGATAATTGCAATTCCACCTAAATATACAAATAATGAGACCGTGACAGCCGTCCAACGTGGCATACGGGCTTTGTTACGCAGAAAACCAACCAGTGGATTCATGGCATAAGCCACAAGCCAGGCGAATAGGAAAGGATAGACGAGAGGGAAAAGCACATATATACCCAGTAACAGAGCTACAATCACGATTGCCACCCATAGAGCACGAAATATGCGATTCAGGATTAACCGGCTCAAGCTTTCACGGCTCCTTTCTTTTACGATAGTTTTTCATAAAATAAATGCTCTACTATACATATGCGGGAAAGGGGGGAGACAAGACCTGTGTAAAAAAGTGCAAATGAATCAATATTTTTTGTAAGGGGTTTCAAAAATTTATTTATGGAAGCGATAAAACATTTGAATGTGTTGGAATAGCCCTCAATGTTCACATAAACGACAAAATCCAGTATAGTGAAAGAAGGTTTAAATATTGACATATGGCGTTAACATTACTCAGCTATTTAAAAGACATATCTTACTTTTGAAAATGTTTACATTGCAAGTCCGTTCACAATGTTTTTACAAAGGAGAGATGTAACGATGACAGCGACTAAAGGTCTGGAAGGGATCGTAGCGACCACTTCCTCCATAAGCTCTATCGTAGATGGCGTTCTCACGTACCGGGGTTATAACATTGATGATTTGGCTGTTAACGCCGATTTTGAAGAGGTAGCTTATTTGTTGTGGTTTGGAAAATTACCTGATAAAGAGCAATTGCAGGAGCTTCGCAACCAGTTAAGCGAATACGCTGCTATTCCGGATGAAATTGTTACTCAATTAAAGTTATATCCGAAAAATTTGAGCACGATGGCTGCTTTGAGGTCAGCCGTATCGTCTCTCGCTTTGTATGACCCAGAGGCGGATGATATGTCGAGAGAGTCTAATGTGACCAAAACCGTCAAGCTTCAGGCGCAATTGCCTACCATTGTGGCAGCTATAGCACGTATACGCGAGGGCTTGGAGCCGATTGCGCCTAAAAAAGGTATTTCCATCGCTGAAAACTTTTTGTATCAGCTGACTGGCAAGGATCCAGAGGAGACGGCTATTAAAGCGTTCAATCAGGCTCTCGTGCTGCACGCCGATCATGAATTAAATGCGTCTACCTTTGCTGCGCGTGTAACGGTAGCCACATTGTCGGATATTTATTCCGGAATCACGTCTGCTATTGGAGCTTTAAAAGGACCACTGCATGGTGGGGCCAATGAGGCTGTGGCCAAAACGCTGGAGGAGATTGGTGGCTTGGATCAGGTGGACTCCTATATTCAGGCGAAACTGGATAACCGCGAAAAAATTATGGGCTTTGGACACCGAGTCTATAAAAACGGTGATCCGCGTGCCAAGCACTTGCACAAAATGTCCCGCGAACTGGGGGAAATGAACGGCGACACAACGTTGTTTGATATGTCAGTTCGAATTGAGGGAATTGTAACAGGGCAAAAAGGTTTGAAGCCCAATGTGGATTTTTATTCTGCCTCTGTGTATACCCAGTTAGGTATCAAGAGAGACCTGTTTACACCTATTTTTGCTGTGAGTCGTGTATCCGGGTGGACCGCACACATTTTAGAGCAGTATGAAAATAACCGCCTGATTCGTCCTCGCGCCGAATATACAGGTCCAATGGATCAAAAATATGTATCACCAGAGTTGCGTTAACCCTTTGTCGAAGGAAGATTGAGGTTGTATACCCTGAATTTAAAAAATAAGGTACAATAGAGGGGACGACGAGAGATGTACGTTTTTGTCTGTGATAAAGATCATGTCTTTCGTCCTGTACCCATTCATATCTGAGGAGGAAAAGGAACTTATGGCGAAATTTGAAAAGTTTGAGCTCCCAACTGAAGGCGAAAAAATTACGATTGATAACGGTCAACTACGGGTTCCGAACCATCCGGTAATTCCGTTTATCGAAGGTGACGGCACGGGTCGCGATATCTGGAAAGCTTCCAAGCGCGTACTGGACGCAGCTGTAGAAAAAGCATATAACGGCAGCAAAAAGATTGCCTGGTATGAAGTATTCGCTGGTGAGAAAGCTTTCAATACATACGGCGAATGGCTCCCTAACGATACTTTGGAAGCCATCCGTGAGTATATTGTAGCCATCAAAGGTCCACTTACAACACCTATTGGCGGTGGTATCCGTTCGTTGAATGTGGCATTGCGGCAAGAACTGGATTTATACGTATGTCTGCGTCCTGTTCGTTATTTTAACGGTGTTCCTTCTCCAGTGAAACGTCCTGAATTGGTAGACATGGTTATTTTCCGTGAGAACACAGAAGATATTTACGCGGGGATCGAGTATGCCGAAGGGTCCGAAGACGTGAAAAAGGTTATTCAGTTCCTCCAACAAGAGCTGGGTGTGAACAAAATTCGTTTCCCTGAAACCTCTGGTATTGGCATTAAGCCAGTTTCTTCCGAGGGTTCAAAGCGTCTGGTACGGGCAGCCATTCAGTATGCTGTTGACCACGGACGCAAGAGTGTCACGCTCGTACACAAAGGTAACATTATGAAATTTACCGAGGGTGCCTTCAAAAACTGGGGTTATGAAGTGGCTGAGGAAGAATTTGCAGATAAAGTATTTACTTGGGCCCAATATGATGTAATCAAGGAAAAAGACGGTGAGGATGCGGCAAATGCAGCTCAAAAAGCAGCTGAAGATGCAGGCAAAATCATTATCAAGGATGCGATTGCTGATATTGCACTTCAGCAAGTACTGACTCGTCCTTCTGAATTTGATGTAATTGCTACGCTCAACCTGAACGGGGACTATCTGTCCGATGCTCTTGCTGCCCAAGTTGGTGGAATTGGTATTGCGCCAGGTGCAAACATTAACTATGTAACAGGGCATGCTATCTTTGAAGCTACACATGGTACAGCTCCAAAATACGCCGACAAAGACGTAGTGAACCCTGGTTCCGTAATTCTGTCGGGCGTAATGTTGCTTGAACACTTGGGTTGGAAAGAAGCGGCTGACCTGATTTACAAAGGGCTGGAGACGTCCATTAATAAGAAGATTGTAACTTATGACTTTGCTCGTCTGATGGATGGTGCTACACAAGTGAAATGCTCCGAGTTCGCAGATACCATTATTAGTAACCTGTAAGGAAGGGGAATACTACTTGTCCATTCAACGTAAAAAAATATCCATTGTTGGCGCCGGTTTTACCGGTGCCACTACCGCATTGCTGCTGGCTCAAAAGGAGCTAGGTGATATCGTACTGATCGATATTCCGCAACTAGAGAATCCGACCAAAGGCAAGGCGCTTGATATTTTGGAGGCCGGTCCGGTACAGGGATTTGACAGCCAGATCACGGGCACTTCCAGTTACGAGGATGCAGCTAACTCGGATATCGTCATTATTACAGCCGGGATTGCACGCAAGCCGGGTATGAGCCGTGATGATTTGGTAAATACGAACGCAGGAATTGTAAAATCCGTTTGTGAGAACGTGAAGAAGTATGCGCCGGATTCTATCGTCATTATTCTGAGTAATCCGGTAGATGCTATGACCTATACTGCCTACCAAACGCTTGGGTTCCCGAAAAATCGGGTTATTGGCCAATCAGGTGTGCTGGATACAGCACGATATTGTACCTTTATTGCACAAGAACTGAACGTTTCCGTCGAAGACGTACGCGGCTTCGTTATGGGTGGTCACGGTGATGATATGGTGCCTCTGGTACGCTATTCCAGCGTTGGAGGTATACCTATCGAAACCCTGATTTCGCAGGAACGTATCGAAGCAATCGTACAACGGACACGCGGTGGTGGCGGTGAGATCGTCAACCTGTTGGGTAATGGTAGCGCATATTATGCACCGGCAGCTTCGCTTGCACAGATGACAGAAGCGATTGTAAAAGATAAAAAACGGATTATCCCGGTCATTGCCTATCTGGAGGGAGAGTACGGCTATCAGGATTTGTTCCTTGGCGTACCGACACTTCTTGGCGGTAATGGTATCGAAAAAGTGTTCGAGTTGGAATTGACAGCCGAAGAAAAAGCAGCGCTCGATCAATCCGCCGAATCGGTCCGCAGTGTGATTAAAATAGTTACCGTATAGATTCAATTTTCTACTAAAACGGTATACTTTTACTTGAAGAGGTGTTCTCAAGCCATAGTCATGGCCATCGGACACCTCTTTTACTTTTAAACGGAAATAAGGAATCTATTCGTTTTCTTCCTTATTCCTTTGCTTTGGACCACTTCCCCGGTATAATAGAGTTCATATGCATTGATAGTTACATGAGGATTTTGCAAAAATCCTGACATAGAAAAGCATGTCCCAAAACACTGAAAAGATGGTAGTCATTCGTTGGAATATGATCGTTCTATGGAAAAGAGTTTGTGAGAAAACAAAGAAATGGAGGTTGTAAAGAATGTTTTTTATTCACATTATTGGATCACTGGCGATGGGTTTTTATTTATTGCTCCCCTTCGTTGTGGGCAAAATCGACAAATTGGCTCCTAGCGTGCAGGAGGGAACGATATCGGCTGTTCAGCTATTGAACCGTTTGGCTCAATTTGCACTGATCCTAGTGCTTGTTAGCGGTATCTATATGATTTTTGTCTGGAATTCTTATTCGGTAGCATGGATCGTTGTCGTTTTGCTGTTGTTTCTCGCCATTTCTGGTATTGCGGGAGCTATGGGTAAGCCATTACGCTTGTCACTGGAAGCGGTTCGTAACCAACAGCCGATTACGCAATACGCTGGTAAAATGCGGATGTTCAGCACGCTGCTGGCTGTCTTCATGATTTTAATTACGTTTTTAATGGTATACAGCCATATTATTTAATTATGCATTTGGTGAGAGCCTATAATCGAATGATAACAAATGCTAAATTGAAAAAAACGGTCTGTGCTGAATAAGCATAGGCCGTTTTTTGTGCGCTCAAATAACTGCATTTTTCTTTTTTCGTTTAACGGATAACTTTGTGTGGTAAATCAGGAGTAGAGTGGATGCAAATGTTGCATCCTAAAAAATATCTGATTTTGAAGGGAGAATGTATAATGCCTAAAAGTAATCAACCTCAGCAAACTTTGCCCCCACAGCATCAGGACCAGCAACCGGGGATTGAGTCCAAAATGTCGCCTGCACCCCAATTTGAAAAACCAACTTACAAAGCCGCTGGCAAGCTAACAGGAAAAGTTGCACTTATTACTGGTGGGGACAGCGGAATTGGACGGGCTGTAGCTGTCACGTATGCCAAAGAAGGTGCGGACGTAGCTATCATCTACTTGAATGAGCATAAGGATGCAGAAGAAACAAAACGTCAGGTAGAGCAGGAGGGACGCAAATGCGTATTGATTCCTGGCGATATCGGAGATGACCAATTTGCCAAAAAAGCAGTTCAACAGACGGTTAACGAGTTGGGCAAGCTCGACATTGTCGTGAACAATGCGGCAGAGCAGCATCCACAACAAAAGCTGGAGGATATTACCAAGGAACAGTTGGAGCGCACGTTCCGTACGAATATTTTCGGTATGTTCTTCCTGACGCAAGCAGCATTGCCGCATTTGAAGAAAGGGAGCACAATCGTCAATACAACATCGATTACCGCGTACGCTGGGAACAAGACACTCATTGACTATTCTTCGACCAAAGGGGCAATCACATCCTTTACTCGTTCCCTTTCACTCAATTTGGCGGATCAAGGTATTCGGGTGAACGCTGTAGCACCAGGGCCAATCTGGACGCCGTTAATCCCGTCTACATTTGATGCCAAGACGGTCAGCGAGTTTGGAGGAGCACAGCCAATGAAGCGTCCGGGTCAGCCGGAAGAATTGGCGCCAGCCTATGTGTACCTTGCTTCTGATGATTCTTCATATGTAAGCGGGCAGGTTATTCATATCAATGGCGGTGAAGTTATAAACGGATAAGAGGATAAAGGAAAGGCTGGGGCCGTGTTATGCCCTGGCCTTTTTTCTTTTCACAGTGGAACATAATGAAGGTAGCCTGTAGAATGAGACTTAACTTACATAAAGGATGGGCATATTTTATGAAATCGTTTCGTTTCAGGCTTACCCTGATCATGCTGATTTTGATTGGCGTATCTGTCCTTGCTGCTGGAATCACGATGGGACAAATTTTTAAAAATTCGAATATGAAGGTGCTAGAGGAGAACATGGGACGGGAGATCGATCTGCTTCGCGCTACATTCCCTTTTGTTAATGCAGATGCCCTGTCCAGTACAGATTATGTCTCCTATTATTCTCAAAAGGCGAAGGAAATTGCCCGTCTGACGGAATCGCGGGTGACCTTCATTCGCAAGGACGGGACGGTGGTTGGCGATTCGTTAAGCGATCCGCGTAAGATGGAAAACCATGCATCTCGTGAAGAAATTCAGCAAGCCTCCACAGAGAGAATCGGACGCACGATTCGTTACAGCGAAACCTTGCAGCGGAATATGCTATACGTTGCAGAGCCTGTTGTATCGGACAAGGGCTTTGACGGATATATCCGTTTGTCCATGAGTCTGAAAGCGGTGGAGGAGGGAGTACGCCGCGGCTGGACGGCCATCGGGATTGGACTCGTGTTGCTATTTCTTGCTGCTGGATTGGTGAGCTATCGTATTGCCCGCAGTCTGACCTCGCCTATTGAGCATATTACAGGGGTAGCCAACCGCATATCAGGACTGGATTATGACGCAAGAGTTGGTGTACAGCGCCGGGATGAGGTAGGGCAATTGGGTGAAGCCATTAATCGTATGGCTGACAGTCTCCAAAACCAAATGAAAACGATACGTGACAATGAGGATCTCCTCCAGAGCGTTATGAGTAATATGACAGGCGGGATTCTAATGATTGATGCAAGTGAGTGTATTGCGCTTGTAAACCGTGAGTCCGAGCGAATGCTCGGTGTCGTAGGCAAACGGGTGACGGACAAGCCGTATCATGAGCTGAAGAAGCACTATGAGCTCACAAAGCTAATTGAGGGCAGCATACAAAGCCGAGAAAGGCTGCATGGTGAGGTTCATTTGTACAATCCCGAAGAAAGACTCGTGTTGCTGGATGGTGTTCCGATGTATGAGGATGAAGGCGGATACCGAGGGATGCTGTTCCTTTTACAGGATATTACGGCTATTCGACGGTTGGAAAATATGCGGAGCGAATTTGTGGCTAACGTTTCTCATGAGCTAAAAACACCAATTGCCGCAGTCAAGGGTTTTGCCGAGACGTTACTCGGTGGCGGGGTTAAAGATGAGGAGACGGCTCGTTCATTTTTGCAAATTATATATGATGAAAGCGAACGATTGAATCGGCTGATCGGTGACATTCTGGAGCTATCCAAAATTGAATCCAAGCGTTCTCCGCTGGATTGCTCGCCAGTGCACGTTTCGTCGTTCATAGAATCATTGCTGGAAAAACTGAACAATGTAGCGGCCAAAAAAAGAATTACGCTGCATATGGATATCCCGGATGAGCTGTTTATGGAGGCGGATGAAGATAAGCTTCAGCAGATTTTCCTGAACCTTTTGTCTAATGGCATCAACTATACACTTGATGGTGGCAAGGTAAAGATTAAGGTTCTAACGGTACAGCGGGAGAATGATACGGAAAAGGTCGTATTTACAGTCAGTGATACAGGTATTGGAATTCCAAAGAAGGACCTGCCACGTATCTTTGAGCGCTTTTACCGGGTGGACAAAGGACGCTCGCGCAACTCTGGCGGAACGGGACTGGGATTGTCGATCGTCAAACACTTGGTCGATTTGCATCATGGCACCCTTTCGGTGGAAAGTGAGCTTGGATTGGGTACCACATTTACAGTTGAATTACCGCTATTGCAACAGGAAGAATGAACTATAACCTTTTTTACATTCTGTTAACAATGCCGTGATAAAATAAACGGGTGTCGCATGAGTATGGAAAAGGTTTCAGGATTTTGACCAATGCGCCTTTAACAGGTAAACAGGAGATGAAGTTATTTATGGGACAACGCTTGCTGGTTATTGAGGATGAACCAACGCTTGCCAGATTGCTATCCTACAATTTGATACAAGAAGGTTTTGAAGTGGACACGGAGGATCATGGCAGTGCCGGGTTTGAAAAAGCCTCCAGAGAGTCCTACGATTTGATCCTGCTGGATTTGATGCTGCCGGGAATGAACGGACTGGACATTCTGAGCAGACTTCGCCATCAGGGGCTGACAACGCCTATCATTATTTTAACGGCCAAAAACGGCGAGGCCGAAGTTGTCCAAGGGCTGAAGTCGGGTGCAGATGATTACATCACGAAGCCTTTTGGCGTTTCTGAACTGTTGGCCCGTGTAACGGCTGTGCTGCGAAGAACTTCCGGCGGGGATGAAGGAGTGCTGTCTGATCAGAAAGATAGCTCCAAAATTCAATTGGGCGAGCTGGAGATTTACCCTGAAAAATATGAAGTCATTCTTGGAGGTCAGTCCATCAGCCTCAGACCAAAGGAATTTGAGGTACTTCTTTATTTGTCCCGCAAGCCGGGTGTGGTCCTGACCCGGGATGATCTGATGAATGCTGTTTGGGGTTTTGACTACATTGGCGGTCAACGGACCGTGGATGTGCACGTCAGCTCCTTACGTAAAAAGCTGGAGCTGGATCCCGACTCGGTTCATATCGATTCGATCCGTGGAGTGGGGTACAAGCTGGTTGTAAATAAAAAAAGAAGCGCTTCTCATTTGTTATAAATGAGGAGCGTTTTTCTTTGTCCAGGGTGGTGTGGGAAGACTTTTGTGTCCATTTCGTGATTTTACATTTCATTAACAAAAATAGACGCTAGAATCAACAAATGACCGATATGATGTTCCCGTCACTCCAAGTAGTTAAAAAAAGGGGACTTCAGAACGATGATAACGGAACCAAAGACCCAGTCGAGTTCCACTGCCGTGATTGAACGTGAAGCATACAAGCCGATTACTACCTATGTGCCATGCCGGGAGGTTCCGATCATTGGTACGGACATGTCTTGTAAAGAACTGTTAGCACTTATGAAAACACAGGAAGATATACCTTGTGTCATTGTTGTGGATAAAAATGATCTTCCATTGGGCATTATTATGAGAGATGCGTACAATCGCCATTTTACGGGCAGATTTGCTGCGGCGTTGTTCTATGATAAGCCTGCGGCCATATTTGCCGACACCGATACATTAATTGTGGATCTGAAAAGCCGGGCATCGGACATTGTGGAACTGGCGATGCTGCGCGAAGATCAGCGTTTTTACGATTGTGTGTTGATTAAGGAAGGAACACAGTTACTCGGCGTACTTACGATTCGTGATATCCTGTCCGTCGTGCAGCGAATGCAAAGAGAAGCGGACGAAGAGCGGGGCAATGTGATTCGGCATAGCTATGACGGAGTCCAGCGTATACAGCTGACTGTGCTGGATGCAGCTAAAGAAGCCGATGACAGTGTGCAGCTAACCCGCTCAATGAGTGAATTATCCCGCCGTGGCAAAGTAGAACTGGAGGATGTTTTGCTCTCCTATCGTGCAGTCACGGAGCAAATGAAGCGTCAGCATGAGCAGATGTCGGCGTTGACCCAATCGCTGAATGACATTGCGGGCATGGCCTCATCCATTCGTGCATTGGCAGATCACAGCGGACTGCTGGCGATCAATGCGTCCATTGAAGCGGCACATGCTGGCGAACACGGACGAGGCTTCCAGATTGTGTCTCAGGAGGTGCGGAATATGTCACTCCAGACGAAAGCCTTTTCCACACAGATTACAGGCTTACTCACCCATATCGAGCAAATGCTGCGTGACACCGCTGAACTGACGGATACGAGTATGCAGCAGATTCATACAGGCTCTCAATATATTTCTGCCGGAACACAAACTTTTGCCAAACTACTGCAGGCTGTCAATGAAATTGAAGCCAAAAACAGCGAAATGTCCCGTTCCGCAGAGGAAGCGGCTTTGAATGCAGCCGAAATTGCGCAGGAGCTTGAGCTCATGCTAAGTTCTTGATCATTTTACATACCGTTAACAAATCCACCACACTAAATTTACACACAGCTTATATAATCTTCATATTGTGCAAATCAGGTGCAATGCTTGAGGATCATAACTGCAACACGAAGGAGATCATAAATCCATGAATGATTCCGTAATCCGGATTGATAAGCTGAATTTATATTATGAGAAATTTCACGCGCTGAAACATATAAACCTCGATATTCCTGAAAAAACGGTAACTGCCTTCATCGGCCCGTCCGGCTGCGGCAAATCAACCCTGCTGCGTACGCTGAACCGGATGAATGACATGATACCGGGAACGCGTATTGAAGGCACTGTGAGTATCGCGGGTCAGGATATATACGGCGATACTATGGAAGTAGAAACTCTGCGTAAGCAGGTGGGAATGGTTTTTCAACAGCCTAACCCATTTCCCAAATCGATTTATGATAACGTGGCCTACGGCCCGCGTCTGCATGGAATTCGGCAAAAGGACAAGTTGGACGAATTGGTCGAGCAAAGCCTGCGGCAAGCGGCACTCTGGGAAGAGGTCAAGGACTTTCTGAAGCGTTCTGCTCTGAGCTTGTCCGGTGGACAACAGCAACGGTTGTGCATTGCCCGGGCGCTTGCTGTACAGCCAGATATTTTGCTTATGGACGAGGCGACATCTGCGCTGGATCCAATCTCCACGATGAAAATTGAAGAACTGGTTCAGGAATTGCGAGACACATATACCATCGTCATGGTGACGCATAACATGCATCAGGCAGCCCGTGTTTCCGGTCGAACTGCGTTCTTTTTGAATGGTGTTGTGGTGGAAGCGGCGGATACAGAGACGATGTTTTCCACGCCGCAAGATTCACGTACGGAAGATTATATTTCAGGGCGATTTGGCTAAAGCCTACCAGATGAATTTGCCAGAAGGGGTGACTTCGAAATGATACGTAGAAAAGGTTTTGATGAAGGGTTAGATGAACTGAGAGCCGTATTGCGCGAAATGGGTGCACACGTTTCGAAGGCGCTCGATCAGGCCATTGAATGTTTACAGACCAAAAATACAGAATTGGCTCAGCAGGTGGTCAAAAATGATGCATCCCTCAATACGCTGGAAGAGAATATTCTCGATATGGGTTCCAAGCTCATTATTACCCAGCAGCCGGTAGCGAAGGATTTGCGCCGGATCATTGTTGCATTTAAAATTTCCAGTGATCTGGAACGAATGGGCGATTTGGCGCTTGATATTGCCAAGGTGACACTTCGCTTGGAAGGGCAGCAGATCATTAAGCCGCTGGTGGATATTCCGCACATGGCTTCCATTGTTAAAGAAATGATAGATGATGCGATCAAATCCTATTTGGATGAAAATACAGATCTGGCCTATAAAATGGCCAAAGAGGATGATCGTGTGGATTCCATGTATAGCCACATGATCAGCGATCTGTACGCCTTTATGGTAGAAAAGCCGGCAGAGGCTTCACAAGCCATGCTGCAACTGCTTGTAGGACGATACATTGAACGAATTGGTGACCATGCTACGAATATCGGTGAAAGCACTGTATATCTCGTGACAGGGGAGAGACCAGATTTGAACCAGTAGGGCTTTCAGGTATATAGCGGTTGTTTCTGACCCAGACTTGTCTTTGAGCAAAAGGCAAATTTGGTTAGGAAGCAGCCGTTTTTTTCTGAAAAAGGAGTCTTGTATGTTAAGATAGGAAGAGGAATGCGTAAAACGTAAGAACGTTACGAATGCATTGATGAACTTGCGAGGTGCTAAATGGATAAACTCATGCTTATAGATGGTAACAGTATCATTTACCGGGCGTTTTTTGCTATGCCACCGTTAACGAATTCGAGTGGGCAGCAGACGAACGCGGTGTATGGATTTACGACGATGTTATTGCGGCTCTTGGAGGAGCACAAACCAACACATATTCTGGTTGCCTTCGATGCCGGTAAAATAACGTTTCGCCATAAAGGATACGAGGATTACAAAGGTGGACGGGAGAAAACACCGCCAGAGCTGTCCCAGCAATTTCCGTTGCTGAAAGAGCTATTGACTGCTTTCGGTATTGCTCAGTTTGAACTGGATGGCTATGAGGCGGACGATATTATAGGCACCCTCTCCAAGACAGCGGACGAAGCCGGATTCAATGTGCTGGTCGTGACCGGGGACAAGGATATGCTTCAATTGGCTTCAGACCATGTCACAGTCGGCTTGACCCGCAAAGGGGTTACTGAGGTGGAGACGTATGGACCTGAGCAAATTCAGGAACGATATGGCCTGAAGCCGCTGCAAATTATTGACCTTAAGGGTCTGATGGGCGATACGTCGGACAATATTCCTGGTATTCCCGGCGTGGGTGAAAAAACAGCGCTCAAGCTGCTGCATCAATACGGTTCAGTCGAAGAAGTGCTGGCGCACACGAATGAGCTGAAGGGCAAAATGAAAGAACGCGTAGAGACACATGCTGACGATGCGCGAATGAGCAAAGATTTGGCGACCATTTATCGGGATGTAACGTTGGACAAGCAGCTGGAAGATGTGGCCTTTGGCGGGCTGCAAGCAGAAACGGCCGGGCCAGCTCTGGCGAAGCTGGAGTTCAAGTCCTTGCTGGAGCGTTTATCCTTTTCAGGTGAGGTTGGCAGTACTGGGGTAGACGTAGAGGAAGCCGCGGCTGACGTAACAGTGCTGGATGAGCAGCGGATTAGCGAATTGGTAGAAGTGTTGGATCATGTGGATGTGCTGCATGTTGAGACGCATGGTGATAATCCGCATCATGCTGACATCGTAGGTCTGATATTTGCCGCAACGGGGCTGCAGTTTTTTATGACACTGGATGTATTACAAAGTGATGAAGCTACACCTATTCGCGAATGGCTTGCTGACCCTGGACGCAAAAAACGTGGTCATGATCTGCATCGTACGGATTTGGCTTTACACTGGCATGGAATTGAGTTTGCAGGTGCCGAGTTTGATGTGCAACTGGCAGGGTACTTGCTGGACCCAACCGATGCAAACCAGACATTGAGCGGATTGGCAGCCAAATATGGCTTGTCTTCGATCCGTCCAGACGAAGAAGTGTTCGGCAAAGGAGCTAAATACAAAGTTCCTGACGTGGATGTACTGTCCGATCATGTGGCGCGTAAGGCAGCGGTGATTGAAGCGTTGGTACCTGTGCAGCAGGCGGAGCTGGAAAAAACGGAAATGCACAAGCTGTTCCATGAGCTGGAGATGCCGTTGTCCCGCATTTTGGCGGATATGGAGAAGCAGGGCATTCTGGTCAACGTAGAAGAACTGCGCGCTTTGGGGAAAGAATTTGAAGCCCAGATTGCAACGTTGGTGGGTGAAATCTACAGCATTGCCGGAGTAGAGTTCAATCTGAATTCACCTAAACAGCTGGGTGAGATTTTGTTTGATAAACTAGGTTTGCCTGTCATTAAAAAGACGAAAACGGGTTACTCGACTGATGCGGAGGTTCTGGAAAAGCTGGCCCCCTATCATGATATTGTACAAAACATTTTGCAGTACCGTACCATTGCCAAACTCCAATCGACGTATGTCGAAGGATTGCTTAAAGAAATTTCGGAGAAAACGGGTAAGGTGCATACGTATTTCCGGCAGACGGTTGCAGCAACTGGACGCTTGAGTAGTCAATTTCCCAATTTGCAAAACATTCCGATTCGTCTCGAAGAGGGGCGCAAAATCCGCAAAGTATTTGTTCCGTCCGAACCGGGCTGGTCTATTTTGGCGGCAGACTACTCACAGATCGAGCTGCGGGTGCTGGCTGATATTTCGGATGATGAACGTTTGAAGGAAGCCTTTGTCCACGATATGGACATCCATACCAAGACCGCATCGGATGTGTTCGGTGTAGCAGCGGAAGATGTGGACTCCAATATGCGGCGTTCTGCGAAGGCAGTCAACTTTGGGATTGTCTACGGGATCAGTGATTATGGTCTGTCACAAAATTTGAATATTACGCGTAAGGAAGCGGCTCGCTTTATCGACCAGTATTTTGACGTGTTCCAAGGCGTTCGCCGTTACATGGATGATATTGTGAAGGATGCGAAGCGGGACGGCTATGTAAAAACGCTGTTGGAACGCAGACGCTATTTGCCGGAGATTAACGCCAGCAATTTCAACCTGCGTTCATTCGCTGAGCGTACAGCGATGAATACGCCGATTCAAGGTACCGCAGCCGATATTATCAAATTGGCGATGGTACAGATGGATAAGGCGCTACGTGAACGTAATCTTCGCAGTAGAATGCTGCTCCAAGTACATGATGAGCTTGTGTTCGAGGTTCCGCCTGAGGAAATGGAAACGATGAAAGAGCTTGTCCCGGCTACCATGGAAGCTGCATTAAAGCTGGCTGTGCCGCTCAAAGCCGAAGTAAGCTATGGCAGCAATTGGTATGAGGCCAAGTAAGATATTTCAATGAGTAGATAGTCCCAATTTGACGCTGCTTCCGTTATAATATAGGGTGAGGTGAAGACATCATGCCGGAATTACCGGAAGTAGAAACAATTAAACGAACGCTAAACGAGCTTATCGTTGATAAACATATAGATCATGTCACCGTGAATTTACCGCGGATCATTCAACGGCCCGATGATATCCATGCTTTTGCGATGGAATTGGCTGGTCACCGGATTACAGGGGTGGAGAGACGCGGAAAGTTTCTGCGGATTTTGCTGGACGGGCTGGTGTTGGTCTCCCATCTTCGAATGGAAGGGCGATATGGATTGTATTCACAACATGATCCTGTGGAAAAGCATACCCATGTCATCTTTCATTTTAAAGATGGCACGGAGCTGCGTTATCAGGATGTGCGCCAGTTTGGCACGATGCACTTATTTCCGGCAGGACAGGATTTGCTGGAAAAGCCGCTGAACAAGCTTGGTTTGGAACCGATGGACGAGGCCTTTACACCGGAAATGCTGCGTGCCGCTGTTGGAACTCGTTCGACTTCGATCAAGGCAGCGCTGTTAAATCAGTCATATGTGGTGGGCATCGGGAATATTTATGTAGATGAATCGTTGTTTAAGGCGGGGATTCATCCAGCACAGCCAGCCAAAAGCCTAACGGATAGCCAATTTCATGTCTTGCATGAAGCTATTGTCTCCACGCTGGGCGCGTCAATTCAGGTTGGGGGCTCGTCCATTAAATCGTTCGTCAATGGACAGGGCAAAACGGGCGACTTCCAGCATCAATTGCAAATCTATGGACGTAACGCGAAGCCTTGCATTAACTGTGGTACATTGATCGAAAAGTCTGTCGTAGCCGGACGTGGCACGCATCATTGTCCGGTCTGCCAACCTCTGCGCTAAACAGGCACAGTCACCCCAAGCCCATCCCTCTCATATATTGTTCCAAGTACCAATACTGCGGAGGGTTTCGGTTGTTATAAGGCCCTGCCTTCGCAATGGGAGGGAATTGGAGTGGCTAATCATTGGGGAGCCCTGCTGTTACTGGCATTTGCGCTAAGTTTGGACAGTTTCGGAGTCGGAGTTACATATGGTCTGCGCAAAATGAAAATTCCACTATTGTCGATTGCTATCATCTCCGTATGTTCAGGTTTGGTGATCGGCATATCCATGCAATTGGGCGCATTACTATCTCATGTTCTGTCTCCTGTATATACGACCGTTTTCGGCGCTGTCATCCTGATCTGTATCGGCTGTTACTCTTTGATTCAAGCTCTGCACCGCAAAGAGGATTCGCCAGAGGATTCAGCGGAAGCCTCTCGGCGGCTGCTTCTTACAGAACAGACTGATCCAGTGAGCAGATCTGTTCTTGGAGAGAAGAAGAGTATAGAGGATGCTGATACAGAGTCTTTCCTTAGCTCAAGAAAAGATCTGTCGGCAGAAGCTTCTGTGGAGCAGCAGGAGCGAACGCTATTTTCTCTGGAGTTCCGCAAATGGGGACTTGTTATTCGGATTCTTCGAAGTCCGTCTGCTGCGGATATGGACCGTTCCGGCAGTATATCTGCTACCGAAGCGGTTTGGCTGGGCATTGCATTATCGGTCGATGCGTTCGGAGCGGGATTAGGGGCAGCTATGCTTGGTTTTCAGCCACTGTCTACTGCGCTGGCTATTACGTTATTCAGTGGAACATTTTTGATTGCAGGGATGAAGGCAGGCTTCTTTCTATCAGCATTTCGATTTATGAAGGCGCTGGGTGTATTGCCGGCATTATTACTGATTATGATGGGCATATTGAAGCTGTTATGAGGTGAAAGAGCATGAATATCGGATTAACCGGAGGTATTGCTACCGGAAAAAGCACCGTGTCGGCTCTTTTGGTCGCCAAAGGTGCGCTGCTGATCGACGCAGATGCCATTGCCCGGGAAGTGATGCTTCCAGGGCATCCGGTGCTGGCGGCGGTCATACAGCATTTTGGACAAGCTATAGTGAACAATGACGGAACTCTGCACCGCAAGAAACTGGGTGAGATTGTATTCGGAGACCCTGCCCAGCGGCAGGCACTTAACGATATTACACATCCTGCTATTCGTGAGGAAATGCGTATCCGCATGGAAGCATATGAACGAGAACAGCCTGACAAGCTTGTTTTGGCAGATATCCCGTTAATGTACGAGTCCGGGCTGGAGAGCTTATACGAGGAAATTATGGTTGTGTACGTACCACGTGCTATTCAGCTCCAGCGTCTGATGCTCAGAGACGGTCTGACGGAGGAGCAAGCTGGACTTAGGCTGTCCGCACAAATGGATATTGAACAAAAGAAAAGCTTGGCCGATATCGTTATCGATAATAGCGGAACACAGACTGAGACGAAACGACAAATTGATCAATTTTGGCAGCGGAAGGGACTTGCATGAATATTTTGCGAAAGAAAAGAGTCCTGCTCACTTTGTTTGTCGGGTTTGTCCTGATTCTGTTCCTTAATTCAAATTGGATGTCCTGGTTCTATCCAATTCAATATAAGGATGAGATTCGGCAGTATTCACAAACGTATGAAGTGGACCCATTTTTGGTGGCGTCTATTATCCGTGTAGAAACCAATTTTAAAACCAGCAAGCAGTCGCATAAGGGTGCACTGGGTCTGATGCAGATTATGCCGAATACGGCAAATTGGATTATGGACAGCGCCCAGATTCAAAAGGTTCCGCTGGACAGTGTCAAGCACGAGCCTGGCACCAATATTGAGCTGGGAACCTGGTATTTGCATAACCTATCCATGAAGTTTCAGGATAATCCTGTAGCAATCGTAGCTGCTTACAATGCAGGGCCGGGTAAAGTTCAGGAGTGGCTGGACAAGGGAGTATGGGATGGAAAAGAAGAGTCCATCAAGCAAATCCCTTTTGGTGAGACACGACATTATGTTCAGCGGGTCATTTATTACTATAGGCAATATACGAAAATTTATAATGATTTTTAAATGACAAGTTAATGACATGATGAGCCTTTTCGCTTTAAAATAAAAAAAGCGCAGGACAGGCTGTTTTTAGCAGCCCATCCATACACTTTTTCTTGTTATTTCTGCATTATTACCGCGATTATTGGTATTGACCTGCCAATTGTTGTTCGGCGATCGTTACGAGGCGTTTTGTGATGTAGCCCCCGATCGAACCGTTCTCATAGGAAGTCATGTTACCTTGGTATCCATCTTGAGGAATGCTGATACCCAGCTCTTGAGCGATTTCATATTTCATTTGCTCCAGAGCGCCGGAGGATCTGCTGACTACCAGATTGTTGGAGTTGCCATTGTTTCCTTGTGCCATTGTTGTTCACCTCCTCGCGACGTGGTAAACATATTATGATCTGTTTCAACAAAATTATTACTAAAAATATTTCGGAATTTATTGGAAAAAGGAGTGATGAGATTATGAAATGTCCGTATTGTGCCTACAATGGCACGAAAGTGTTGGACTCGCGACCTGCGAATGATAACAAGTCCATCCGTCGCCGCCGTGAATGTGAGCAATGTGCCAGGCGTTTTACCACCTTTGAAATGGTCGAGGAGACCCCGCTCATGGTCATCAAAAAAGACGGCAGCCGTGAAGAGTTTAGTCGTGATAAAATGCTGCGCGGTCTCATTCGGGCCTGCGAGAAGCGCCCAGTATCCGTCGAGCAACTGGATATGATCGTATCCCAGGTAGAGAACGCTATCCGCAACACAGCAGCCACAGAAGTGGATAGCCAGCAGATCGGTGAGCTGGTCATGGAACAGCTTTACCCAGTGGATGAAGTCGCCTACGTACGTTTTGCGTCCGTCTATCGTCAGTTTAAAGACATCAATATGTTTATGAAGGAACTGAAAACACTGTTATCTAAAGATACAGCCAGCGACTGATCGCTGACTGTATCTTTTCTGGGCCATGGAGGGAGAAAATTATATTTTTTTTATAAAAGTATTGACACAGGGTTAGAAATTTTATATGATATAGAAGTCGCTTGAAACACTTACATATTTGGGGCCTTAGCTCAGCTGGGAGAGCGCATCGCTGGCAGCGATGAGGTCAGGGGTTCGATCCCCCTAGGCTCCACCATAATTTTATTGTGGACTCTTAGCTCAGTTGGTAGAGCAGTTGACTCTTAATCAATTGGTCCAGGGTTCGAGTCCCTGAGAGTCCATCCTTTAGAAAAACGGCAGAAATGCCGTTTTTTTGTCGTTGATTAGTATGGTTTATAGAATTTTATGGAAGGTTCAGACTCAAAATCTGTTAGCTACATGCATTTCTTGAATGAAGAGTAGTTCAATGAAAACAATATTTTAGTGAATTGCGTCATAGGGCATCTATCGTATTTTAGTGTAGTTTAGATAAATAAGAAAGATAAACAAATTCATCCTGAAAACTGCAAAAGACAAAATTGATTTTAAAGTCTGGAGCGCTACAGATATTTGCCAAAAATGGTGGGCTTATATGAAGCCTTTAATGGAGACCAATCCTGATGACAGTCCTGTGTCAAGAAATTTAAAGGAAGTATTTTATTTGGAATAATAAATATTAAAGAAAATGTCTAAATCCGAATTTGTATCATTCCCGAACTGAGGGAGCTGTTTCATGTTCATGAAGAAGATATGGTTTTACTTTGCGAATTTATATATAAATTCAAAGCTAAACGTAAAGCTTTTCTTAACGATTACATTGATTATGCTGACAACACTAGTATTTGTATTAGGAGGCCTTCAATATGCATTTTCCCTCTATGATGAGCAAATCTATGCAAAATCCTCACAAGTGCTGATGATGTCGTCCAACAATGTAGAAGATAAGCTTGAAAGAGTAGAAGAAGTTAGTTATAACATAGCCGTCGATCCGTATATTCAAAAAAATTTATTAGATCTTCAAGGAAATGTAAAAGGTTATGATTTCTATCGTCTTGAACAGAAAATTGGAGATGATTTGGAGAAATATGTGGATCCGGCAAATTACGTTCATTCCATTTATCTGTACGATTCAGCAGGTAGGGAGTTTGTGGCTGGGGATAGTAGCGATCCAATAAAGAATAAAGATAGGGAACTTGCTCTTAGTCAGGCGGATAAGGATGAGGGTAAAAACCATTGGATGGAGCTGGAAGGATATAATGGGGATTTAATTTCTGTTCGCCTTATCCAGTCTTATGAGAACTTAAACTTTGAAACCATTGGCAAACTGCTTATTCGTGTTGATTTAGACAAGATTGTAAGCGGTTTACCAAAACCTCATGGAGAAATAGCAGGAAATATTGTGATTACAAAAGAAGATGAGGTTTTTTATTCGGAAAAAGGAATAGATGCTTTTAAAGAATATCATTTCAATGCAAAAAATGACCAAGGATATAGTATTGAATACATTAATGGGGAAAGAACCTTTGTCAGCCATATTACAACCGATTTTAAAGACTGGACATATTGGAGCATCATTCCCTTTAACATGATGTTTTCCAAGATTACTGCTGCGAAATATACCTTGGTACTGGTTTTTATGTTAATGTTTGTTTTTCTTATTTCCCTTGGTTTTAAATTTTTAAGAAAGTTTACGAATCCCATTCAAGAATTAGCATCTACCATGCAGGAAGTCCAAAAGGGGAACTTTCACGCAGTAAATTTATTAAATCCTTCTATGATTAATGAAGGAGAGATAGGGATTCTTTATCGGAATTTTATAACAATGATCCAAAGAATTGATGAGTTGATCCAGGAGAACTTTTCTAAGCAGTTGCTGATAAAGGAAACTGAATTTAAAGCACTTCAGGCTCAGATAAACCCACACTTTTTATACAATACACTGGAATCTGTTAATTGGTTGGCTAAAACAAATAAACAGAAGCAAATTTCAAGCATGGTAGAAGCCCTTGGTCATCTTATGAGATACTCCATAAATTTTAACCGGGATATTATCACTTTCGAAGAAGAACTTGAGATTTTAAAAAGCTATTTAACAATCCAAAAATACCGGTTTGACGACCGGATTGATTTTCAGATGGACTTTCCCTCCCATGTTGCAAAATATAAGATTCCAAAGTTAATATTGCAGCCGCTTCTGGAGAATTCGTTCAAGCATGCAGTTGAGCCTTCCATCTATTTGTCAGTTATTAAATTGCATGTTTATCAGGAAGAGGACAAGCTATTTATTCGGATAGAAGATAACGGGCCGGGCATAGATCCTCTGATACTTCAAAAAGTAAAAGAAGGCAAAATAAATCCTATAGGTACTGGAATAGGATTGAATAATATCGATGATAGGATCAAGCTTTATGCTGGCGAACAGTATGGTTTAAGAATTGAAAATCTTTCGGGAAAAGGGACCGCAATTACGGTAGTTTTACCTGTTCAAACGGGGTGATAGAATGTCATATAAAGTGTTATTGGTAGATGACGAAAGAATTATTGTCGAAGGTATTTCCAGTGTGGTCGATTGGGCAGCACTGGATACGGAGCTTGTAGCAACGGCGAGAAATGGGATTGATGCGTACGAGAAAATTGTTGAACTAAAACCTGATATTGTTATCAGTGATATTAAAATGCCTGGTATGGACGGACTTAGTCTTATCTCAAAGGCGCATGAAAAATATCCTTCTATAAAATTCATCCTATTGTCCGGATACAGTGAGTTTGAATACGCGAGAACCGCCATGCACTATGATGTTAAAAATTATTTGTTAAAGCCATGTAATGAGGATAAAATTACAGCTGCACTTAACGATACCGTTAATGAACTAAATGAAAAAAAGGTTCATGAAACCTTTATTAATGAAACGTGGGAAAAATATCAAAACGCTCAACCTTATATCAAAGCACATTTGCTAACCGAATTCTTAACGAGTAAAAACTACTTAGATAATGATTTATCATTCTATGAGCAGCTTTTTGATTTTGAAATAAATAATCAGCAGTTAAGAATCGTTCTTTTTATGATGGAAGGTTATTTTTCTTATGAACATTTGTTTGCCATCAAAAATATTGGAGCTGAGATCCTCGACTCTGTCTTGGTAACTACCAATATTGGTGAATATGCACTGTTCCTTATCAAGGATGATCATGACTCGGAAAAATTACATCAACAAATTAAACAAATAAGAAAGACCATTTATCAATATTTCAAAAGAGATACCACTGTTGCCATAAGTGAAGGGAACTATTTCCGAAACGCTAGGAACTTGTACCTTGAGGCAATGGAGTGTTTGGAGCATCGTTTTTATTTGGGGGAAGGAAGCATTATAACGAGAAAAGATATTTTACCGGCAAATACAACCGTCCCCAATGATTTTATTATCGATGAGCAGCAACTTGTTCTAAAAATCAAATCCGGGCATATCCAGGATGTATGTAAAGAAATAACCAGCTATTTTGAAAAAATGACGGATTTACGGCTAGGGATTGATTCGACAAAATCCTTTTATATACAGCTCTATATTGCAATTGTGCAGACGGTAGATACAGATCGCATGCAAGGTTACCTCATGGGAACATCTGCACTGTTAGAGATGGAAACTGTCCAGCAGATGAAAGACTATATCGAAGCAATAGCCAGCAAAATGACCAATGAGTACTATAATCGTCTCAAGTCAAAACAGTCTTCCGTAATTAGTAGAGTAATAGAAATTTTAATCGAGAATCTAGGTAATCCTGATTTATCACTAAAAATGGTAGCCAATGATATTCTATATATGAATCCAGATTATCTGGGAAAACTGTTCAAACAGGAAACGGGCCAGAGATTCTCAACCTATCTTACTAAATTAAGAATTGAAAAGGCAGTGGAGTACATTTCAAAAATGGACGATGTGAAGGTGGGCACGTTGGCCAAAATAATCGGTTTTGGTGACAACCCCCAATACTTTAGTCAGGTTTTCAAAAAATATACTGGTTATACACCTTCTGAATACCGAAAAGGTACATGAATCCACCGCTTGTTTTGCCAGCTAAGAGCTAACAACGAATAATATAGGCTCACTCGCAAAAGGGAGGCTAAAGCTTGAAAAAGTTTGGCTTGTTATTATTTGCTTTTATAATGTTCCTTTCAGTCGCTGCTTGCAATTTAAACAATATAGGAAATAATGAAGAAGAAAGTGAAAAAGTAACCCTGCGCGTGGCATGGTGGGGTGACCAATCCAGACATGAATATACGTTGAAAGTTATTCAAATGTATGAGAAAGAAAATCCAAATGTAAAAATTGTAGAGGAATATACCAACTGGGAGGATTATTGGAAGAGGCTTGCTCCAATGGCTGCCGCTAGCCAATTACCAGATGTGATTCAAATGGATAGAGCCTACCTGTTTCAATATGGTGAAAAAGGTCGACTGGATGATTTAACTCCGTATATAAAAAATGGGACGATTGATATTCGATCCATTGATGAAAACGTCATTTCCGGTGGAAGGATTACAGATAAATTATATGGCTTCACACTTGGATCGAACGTTCTTTCTGTTATTACAAATGATAATCTGTTAAAAGAAGCTGGTATTAAAATTGAAGATGAAAATTGGTCTTGGGATGACTTCGAAAAAGTAGCAATCGAGGTCAAAAATGCTACAGACGTATACGGTACAAATGGAATGTACCCTGCCGATGTATTTTTCCCTTACTATTTAAGAACACAAGGTTCGCGTCTTTATAATGAAAAGGGTACAGGCCTTGGTTATACGGACGATCAATTATTCATTGATTACTTTAAAAGGCAGCTTAGGTTAGTTGATGCAAAGGCCTTCCCTACTCCAGAAGTTCAAGCACATGTAGCAGGAATTCATGATGAATTTATCGTAACAGGAAATGCAGCAATGAGTTGGAACTGGTCCAATCAATATTCAGGATTTGCCGAATCGGCTAAAGCCCCCTTATCAATCAAACTGCCTCCTGAGTACGGGAACGAAACTGCTTTATTTTTAAGACCGAGTATGTTCTTTTCAATCCCTAAGAGTTCAAAACAAAAAGAACAAGCGGCTAAGTTCATTAATTTCTTTGTAAATAATATGGAAGCCAATAAGTTGATCAAAGGTGATCGAGGTGTCCCCGTATCTTCAAAGGTGATCAAAGGAATCAAGCCAGAATTATCCGAAGTTGAAACCAAAATTTTTGATTATGTTGAAAAAGTGTCTCAAAATGCACACACCACGGATCCGATTGATCCACTGGGCCATTCGGAAATAATGAAAGCGCTTGATAATATATCCGAACAGATTTTATTTAAGAAAATTACTTCGGAAGATGGAGCGAGGTCCTTTAGAAAACAAGCTGAAAGGATTTTAGGAAAAAATAAGTAATCATAACACCTTCAAGAGAATTCGTCCGTATCGTCAGATATGGAAATAACCTTGGAGGTGTTTTTACGTTGCAACCAGAGTGAGTTTCCCCGTGGGCATAACAATGAAAGCAATCAGTCTATTGAAACAAGTATGTTTTTTAAACGTAATCCACTGTTTTTTTTATAGTTTCAAGAAAGCACTTTCAATACAATAACAGTATAAGTGTAAGCGATGACAAATGAAGATAAAGAGATCATTATTTGGAGGGATTGTTGTGTTGCAGGTAAAAGCTTTCGAAAAGAAAGAGGTCATTGATCGTATTCATTTATTAATGAATAATCTCACACAAATCAAAGACCAAAGCGGTGAATTTTTACTCAATTTTGACGGGTTAATTGTGGATGATAAAAGCTGGAATATTTGGAACTGGCCTCAGGGGGTAGGGTTATATGGAATCTATAAATATTGGAAATTAACTGATGACCCAAGAGCTTTGGATATTATCAATGAATGGTTCAATGCAAGGATCCAAGAAGGTGCACCGCCGAAAAACGTCAATACGATGGCGCCGCTATTAACATTGGCATTTTTATATGAAGATACCGGAAACCAGACATACCTGCCCTATTTGGAAGATTGGGCTGAATGGGTAATGCATGATATGCCTCGTACAAAAGAAGATGGGTTACAACATATGACCTATGGACCGGAGAATAAAAATCAGCTTTGGGACGATACCTTAATGATGACTGTGTTGCCTTTGGCGAAAATCGGTAAGCTGCTAAACAAACCTGAATACCTGCAAGAAGCCAAAAAGCAGTTTCTAATCCATATCAAATATTTAACGGACAAAAAGACAGGCTTATGGTTCCACGGCTGGACATTCGAAGAAAACCATAATTATGCCGAAGCGCTTTGGGCAAGAGGAAATTGCTGGATTACCATTGCGATTCCCGAGATTATTGAGATATTGGAATTGGAAAAGGGGGATTTTCTTCGTGAATTCCTAATTGATACATTGAACAAGCAAATTGAAGCTCTTGCCAACTATCAGGATGCAAGCGGATTATGGCATACACTAATTAATGATCAGACCTCTTATTTGGAAGCCTCAGCTTCAGCTGGATTTGCATATGGAATTTTAAAATCCATTCATAAGCGGTATATCGACCAGGACTATAAAGAAGTCGCCCACAAGGCTATTTGCGGAATTATTAATGAAATTAATAAAGAAGGAGCATTGCAAAGGGTATCTGTAGGAACAGGTATGGGAGATACTTTAGAATTTTACAAGGAAATCAGACAGACTACCATGCCTTATGGACAATCGCTGGCTGTGCTTTGCCTATCCGAATATCTTCATACTTATATCTAATACAACCCCAAAATGGAGGAGAGTAAAGTGGTTAGACAACCCAAATTTATTAATTATTTGTCCTATGGGTTAGGTGATTTCTTAGGGGCAGGCGCGTTTGCATTGACAGCAGCATGGTTGCTTTTCTTCTTAACAACTTTTTGTGGCCTAACTGCTATTCAAGCAGGTTCTATTTTCGCTATTGCTCGGATTGTTGATGCGATTGCAGCGCCAACTATGGGATATATTACAGATAATTTTCATAAAACAAAACTTGGCCGTCGCTTTGGAAGACGAAAATTTTTTATATTAGCCGCCATTCCACTTGTACTTGTCTATGCAGCCATTTGGGTTTCCGGTTTTTCTTACTGGTATTACTTATTAACCTATATTTTGTTTGAAATTGTATACTCCATGATTTTAATTCCTTATGATACACTTGCCGCTGAAATGAGTAACGATTATAAAGTGCGTTCGAAGTTTACAGGTGCAAGAATGTTTGTTGCCCAGGCTTCAGCTGTATTCGCTGCATTTATTCCTGGCCGTCTTGTGGAAGCATTGGGTAAGGATGATCCTCTTACATTCCTGTACTCAGGTATTATTTTCACTGTCATATTTGTAGTGGTATTGTCACTGCTTTACAGAAACACATGGGAACGTCCTCTTGAAGAAATACCTGAAGAGGACGTGATTGGTAATAGAACTTTCTTACAAAATGTTCATAAGATCTATGCGGATTTATTCTCGACTTTACGAGTAAAAACATTTCGTCACCATCTGGGTATGTATTTGGGTGGATATTTAAGTCAGGATGTATTCAACGCCGTATTTACTTATTTTGTTGTTTTTGCTCTCCTGCAAAATGCCGTTGCCGCATCCAACTTATTAACCTTTATGTATGTCATGCAGCTTTTTGGCGTATGGATTGCTCTTACCTTAACGATTAAATTGAATCCTGCCCCGGCGTTTAGAACTGCAATTTCTCTCTTTATCGCAGGAGTTATTGGATTTATTGTATTAAAGGTCACTGGAACGCTAAATAACACTGTTTTACTGTTTGCTATGATTGGAATTTGCGGGTTGGGACGCGGTGGTTTGAACTACATCCCATGGAACAACTACGCATTTATTCCAGACGTAGATGAAGCTTTAACTGGTCAAAGACGTGAAGGTGTGTTCGCCGGTGTAATGAGTTTGATCAGAAAAGGGACTCAGGCGCTAGCAGTTTTTTTAGTAGGTGTTGCATTGCAAGAAGCAGGCTTTGTATCCGGGCAAGCATCACAACCGGATTCAGCTGTAACAGCTATTATTTCTATCTTGCTGTTTGGTACGCTCTTCTTTTTGGTGGGAGGTTTGATTATCTCCTATCGTTACAAATTAACTAAAGAAAATCATGTCGTTTTGTTGGATGAAATTAAACGTTTGAAAAATGGCGGTTCTAAAAAAGAGGTTACACCGGAAGCCCGACAAGTTTTTGAACAATTAACAGGTTGGGAATATGAAAAAACATGGGGAAATAACCCTGTGGGGTATGAAAATCTTAGAAAATATAAAGATAATCATGAAACCAAACATGAAGTAATGGTATAAGTGTGAAGCTGGTTTAATTGAAATGATCAAGTCAATAAAGCAGGTCATTGGATTTCATATGATACGGCTTTTTGAAATCTAAAATGGAGGACGGCTATGAATGCAAATTTAGGAATTCGGGTACACGATATTGAAAACGTTTCTTTACAAGAAGCAGTGAATATCATATCAAGTAAAAGTCTAACATCCGTTCAGTTAGCCGTAAGTAAATCACTACATGAAGTGAATACAAAATTAGGAAGTTTTAGTCCTGGCATTGCTCACTATATAAGTAGTATTTTTCGGGAAAAAGATGTGCAAATAGCGGTTTTAGGTTGCTACATCAATATGATCCACCCTGACCCAAGTCAAAGAAGAAAAGAATTGGATCGATTCAAGGAGCATATCCGGTTTGCACGTGATTTTGGCTGCAGCATTGTTGGAACCGAGACGGGAAATGTAAACCCGGAGATTGTCTATACCGAAGAGAATTTTACTGAGAAGCCTTTTTTGGATGTAGTGGAAAATGTCAGAGAACTTGTAGCGGAAGCAGAAAAGTTCGGTGTAATCGTAGGAATTGAGGGGGGAATTAATCATCCTATTCATACACCGGAGCGAATGAGAAGATTGCTGGATAGTGTTCCGTCTAATAATCTTCAAGTTATCTTTGACCCGGCTAACTTTATTTCCCTAAATAATTATCAAAACCAGGAATCTGTTTTCCAAGAAGCATTTGATCTTTTTGGAGACAGAATCGTGATTATACATGCAAAGGATTTCATTATTGAGGATAATGCGACAAAGTTTGTGCCTGTTGGAAAAGGGATATTAAACTATAATTTTCTACTGAAATTATTAAAAGATAAGAAACCTTATATAAATATTCTATTAGAAGAAACAAAGGAACAGGATATCGACAAGAGCGTTGCTTATATAAATGGGTTATATGCTTCTTTCCATGTTGACTGAACGTCTCTGCAAGTAGCACTAGCAACCCATTGTTCGCGAGTGTAACTTTGATCGTTGTTTCATCGCAGTTCGCATTTTACAATAACATGAGTTGAGTTCCTAATCATTGAACTGGACTAAGTGAAAACCAATATGATGTCAAAAAGGAGGGGGAACGATGTATCGTATCATTGATTTCGTACTCAATCTGCTCCATGCAAAGCCTGCGGAATAAACAAGGCGAAGCTTGGTATGGAGCGAATATATTTCGCCTGTAAGGATTAGTTATTGGCAGACGCAGGCTTTGCCCTTAAAATGTAAAATTTATTTTAAGGAGCGAGCCCTACATGAATTATTTGAAGGCAACTGATCTACTTCCTGATGATTTGCTTAAGGAAGTTCAGCGGTATATACAAGGAGAACTCATTTATATCCCAAGTCGTCCAAGTGAGCGTCGGAGATGGGGAGAAAGCTCAGGCGCAGCCCTTTATTATCTCATTCGGAACGAAGAGATACGTGCAAGATTCAGCGAGAGGGTGCCCATTGACGAACTCTCAGAACAATACGGACTGTCTGTAGACCGCATTAAGAAAATCGTTTATTCAAAAAAATAAAAAATGTGCCCGCAGAGATGATCTGTGGGTTTTTGTTGTCCTCTTATAAGTATAACGTTACAAACATTTGATAAAAGAACTTGGCATATATCTGAACTTCCAGAATCTTTACAATAAGGTCATTGCAGAAGAGCAGGAGGTAAATAATGAAGTATACTCAGAAAAAATTCGAAACGCATGACTTTTTAAGGATTAGAGATTTTTTGAAACACTCCCTCAAAAGTAGCCCCAACCTCAAAAATTGGTTTATAGACCGATGGAATTTTTGTGGATATTGGGGACAAATCATGCACAATACATTTGAAATGTGGCCTGAGACTGTTGGGATTTGGGAGGATGAGCATAAAGAAATTGTTGCTGTTGTTCACCCGGAAGGAGATGGTAACATAGGTGAAGCCTATTTCCAGCTTGCAGATCGAGATTTTTCAAATGAATTTCTAAATGAATTAATAGATTATGCTGAAATGAAATTAGCTTTACACAATGAGGGAGTAACCACTTTAGATTTAATCGTAAACGAGGAGGGAGAACAACTTAAGGAGCTTTTGAAAAAAAGAAGTTATATCTTGCAGGATGGGAAAGAAACGACGTCCTATATGAATGTACCCCATGATGTAAAGGTAGAATTACCAAAAGGGTTTAGAATTTCGGATGCGAATGAAGTGGGGGATTTTGAAAAAGGGTTTGCTCATGGAAGAGCATTTGGGTATTACAAGGGCGATTATCCAGATCATAATGTCGCGGAACGATGTTATATATCATTGAGAAATGCCCCTGATTATATACCGGAATTGGATGTAGTCATCCTGGATCAAAACAATGAAGTTGCTTCTTTCACTACTCTCTGGTACGACGAGCTAAATAAAATAGGAATACTGGAGCCGGTAGGTACGATACCTAAGTATAGAAAAATGGGGCTTGGAAAAGCCGTTATTTATGAAGCCATAAAAAGAGTCAAGGACAAAGGTGCAGAAAGAATTTTTGTGGGTTCCGGTCAGCCCTTTTATCTTTCGATGGGGTTTTCATTAGCATATTCAAAAGAAGTATGGCAAAAAAGAACATCATTGTTTAACGCTGACTGACATAATCGGCAAGGATTTTCAGGTACTCGTCATTCACCAATTTTCTTGGGGCGAATACGGCTGTTAAAAAAGTTAGAGATTTTGAACGCGCGATTTTTTCATCCATCATGGAATGGTCGGCTTCAGGTAAATGAATCACGGACAGCAGCTCAGAAGGTATTTTTTGGCGATATACTCGCTCGGTATCCTTTACATCAACATTAATATCTTTACCAGCCAGAACCAAGAGTATAGGAGAATGGAAGTGACTTAATTCTTCGGTGGAATCAGACAGAAAATTTTTTCCTATAAAGCTCCATCTTTCTTTGGGAATCATATCGTCAGGATCGGCTATGCTTAGATATTCTTCATAAGAAGCATGTTTTTTCAGTAACTGTAGAATTTCTTGATCGTAGTTCAATGTCTTTTGAATTTCTTGCGGAGTAGCTCCTTCTTGTTCCATTTCTTTTCTGGTATTAAATTGTCCTTGGGAAATCCAGTTCACGGCAGGCGATACAAGGATGCTGAAAGCAATATTGTGCTCCTCTTTAACGATCTTCGGAATGACCCATCCTGCTTGACTGGCTCCCCATAGGCCGATTTTTTGCTTATCAACTACAGGTAAGCTTCTTGCCCAGTCTATTGCATATCGGATCTCCTGTGCGCGGTCCTCCATGCTTTGGTCGAGCCAATTGCCAGGAGCGCTGTTAATACCGGGCTTATTCAGTGACAGGGAGGCATAACCCTTGGAAGCGAACTTTTCCCACAGTGGTTTGTATCCATCATCATATGTGTCATTAATAGGACCATCCCCATGGACAAAAACAACCAATCCAACCTTTCCCGAGTAGTTCTTAGGCAAAGCTAATGTACCTGTTAACAGCCCTTTAGGTGTCTTAATTTGTATTTTTTCCTCTGTCATCTTGTAGGAATTTTGATATAGAACAATTAGTATCAAGGCAACAGTCAGAGCTGCCGCAATACCAAAAGTAAGCTTGAATGTTTTTTTCAACGATGTTCTCTCCTCGAATGCAGGTTCTCTTTCCAACTCATCAGATGCCATACAGGCTCCTTGAACCAAAAATGCCGTAACCCATTATATTTGGATTGTTCTACTTCAAACGCTAGTTTGTGATACAAACGGATAGCCCCTTGGTTCTTATACGCTACATGAAGCGTCAATGCATGAAAACCAGATTCAACTGTAAATTGCTGTGCGAAAGCTAGAAGACGGCGTCCTATTCCCTGGTTACGATGACTTGAACGAATTGCCAAATGATCAATGTAACACTCATTTGCAGCGGGGGTATACTCCAGCGCATGCATACCTGTCAAAAATTTAAATACATTGAAGCAACCAAACTGTTTTAGGAGCGGAGCTAAAGAAATGGGGTTTGTTTCAGGAAGTGAAGAGGAGGGGGCCTTCCATTTCCATTTGAGGGAAAGAACACCGACAACATCTTCGTTCTCTTGAAATTTTGCTTTAAACGATTCAACTAAAAGACTGCAAACAGCTTCATGGTCTTGTTTCTGGTATGCAACAATGTCAAAGGATTTTGCACTCATGTAACGCCCTCCAAGATTTATTCTACTTTAACTTGAATTTCATATTGCAGCTTGTTGTTGTCGAACATCGAAAGATAAGATTTTTCTACTAGAACAATCTTGCTTTGGCAGTTATATCGATGATGAGCTACATATCGTTCCATTTGTTTGATTTCATAATCAATCTCAGGTTCTTCAATGACGGAAAGATGCTTATAAAGATAGTTGCCTTCTTCCAGAATATAGTCAGCCACATCCGCCGTTTCATAACATAGCTTCACCTGTCCGGCATCAGACAAGTAATGCAGGTCATTTTCAAATAATCGAGGTGGGGCAGGGCGATATTTAAATAGGTTTCCGGCAGTGAGCTCTTGACCATTCTCCAATGCAAACCATAGCTTTAAATGACGGGGACCTAACCGTTTGACCTGATACTCATCGCCCTGTTGGGTCCGATTATTATGTTCTTCTAACATTTTGTGAATAAACTGTTCATGCATCTTCAAGTTAGCTATTTCAGCTTGTACCTTCTGCAACGATTGCTCTAAAAGCTGGTTATAATCATCGGCAGCATAGGAAGTCATACATTCTTGAATCTGACCGACAGGGACATTTAATTTACGTAGTAATAAAATATGCGAAAGCTGATAAATCTCATGAAGCCCGTACATCCGATATTGATTTTCTTCAGTATGTGATGGATATAGGATTCCCTTTTCTTCAAAATATCGCAGTTGATGTACAGATACATTCATGAGCTGAGCAAGCTGGCTGATCGTAATGTGTTCTTTCAATGACAGGACTCCTTACTGGTAGTTGAATAACTCCACTATAAACCTTAGGTCAGACCTAGGGTCAATAGAAAATAACAAATCAAATTTTGGATAGGCGTTGGTGTCGAGCATTTGATGCCCACACCAAGGGGGAGACTGGAGAGTTTACCTGTCGGTGATAACCCGTTATAATCATAAGATTAGTGAGCATAAACAAGATGCTCTGGATGAAGGTTAGAATGGGGAAATCATGTTGAAAACTTTTAAAAAGGTATACATTGAGATAACGAGCATTTGCAATCTCGCATGCAGTTTTTGTCCTCAAACACAGCGTGTCAAAAAATTTATTGATCCGGAAGTCTTTCGAAATGTGCTTGATCAGGTCAAACCACATACGGATTACATCTATTTGCATGTAAAAGGAGAACCGTTGCTCCATCCGAAAATTGATCTTTTGCTGGAAAGTGCTCATGAGAAAGGCTTGAAGGTCAATATAACCACCAATGGTACCTTGCTGCCGAAGACCGGACATAAGCTGCTTGGGCAACCAGCGCTGCGTCAGATGAACTTCTCTCTCCACAGTTTTGACGGGCATGAAGGCTCCGTGGATCGAGAAGGATATTTGGGTAATATTTTCACGTTTGTAAGAGAAGCGGTGAAACACAATGTCATTATTTCGTTCCGTCTCTGGAACTTGACTGAAGATAATTTGACTAATGTGCAGCGTCAGCGCAACCGGGAAACACTTGAACGACTGGAGCAAGAGTTTGGACTGGACTATCGGATTGAGGAAAAGGTGATACCAGGCAGTGGGGTCAAAATCGCACCAAACGTTTATTTGAATCAAGACCATGAATTTGAATGGCCGAGCCTCAGCGCCCCGGAAGATGACGGAAAAGGCTTTTGCCATGCACTCCGTAGCCAGGCGGCGGTATTGGTGGATGGAACAGTGGTCCCTTGCTGTCTTGATGGAGAAGGTGTCATTAATTTAGGTAACGTGCACGAACAATCTTTTTCCGACATTGTGGAAGGGGAGCGTGCAAACCGTCTGTACTTCGGATTCTCCAAGAGAGAAGCGGTAGAAGAGTTATGCCGAAAATGCGGGTACCGCAAACGATTTGGAACATAATCATACAGGTAATCTCCATTCAACAGTAGAATGAATCGCAAGAAAGATAGCCCTTTTACAGGGCTTTTTTACATATATTTTGATATATACATACATAATCAATGGTTTTGAACTGTTCAGAGGAAGTTAGATACAATCGATTGCTTGTGAGAATGATTATCAATTATAATGAATTTAATTCTGATAGGGCGGAATATTAAGCGAAGGAACGGTTTGGATGGAGGCTGAGCGGAAGTAATGAAGTTGAACGATCACATTTTGCTGTGGAATCATGTTTTTATACAGGTGATGGATGTTCGTCATAAGAAGATCGAAAAAGGGGAGGAGCTATGAAACTATCGACTTCCTGTTAGTGGGTTCTTGTATGCTGTGCGTGGAAGCGCACGGGTACGGTTGGATAACAGTATTCACAGGGTAGAGCGTTTCCATGTACTGCACGGCGGAAAAGGAATGTCCCTGAGTATCCTGGCGGAAGAGGGGCTTGAATATTTCATCATTTTGTACAAGGCAACGTTGGTCCTGCCTGGTCGCAAAGAGATTGCACAATTGCTGGAAAAGGAAAATCCTTTTCAGAATCAGTATGCTTTCGCACCTCATTACCCGCTGCCCTTGTACGATAAAGTGAAGCTGTTGGAGCAAGAATGGCGTGAAGCTTCTGGACTTGGCAAACTGCATGTTAAAGCCTTATTTCATCAATTTGTATATGAGTTGTTGCAGCAGTTGTAGGGCAGGGCGTCGAACCTCTTAAGCCCGACCTTGTATCGCAGGCTGTAGCCTATATGCGTGAGCATTTTAGTCGGCCTATGACACCTGAGTCCATTGCGGAGGAGCTGGAATGCAGTACTGGACATTTATCATGGTTGTTCAAAAGTAAAATGCATACCAGTCCGATTCATTACTTGGGCCAAGTAAGAGCAGATCGAGCGGCAGAACTGCTAATGCAGACGGACGCCACTTTGCAGGAGATCGCAGAGCGTGTGGGATATCCAGGTGCCCATTCGTTAAGTCGCAGCTTCAAGAAATATAAGGGACTATCTCCCGTACGATTCAAAAAGGAGCGGGAGCATCCTGCCCAGAAGCAAGATCAGGATATGCCCCAAACGATGCTTAAATATGCCCTTCAGCGGACATCTTTCACACATTATACTGATATTGATTATCAATATCGGTATCATGCGGAAGGGGATTTATTCATGCACGGAAGAGTCAAAATAACGGCCATGATGATTATGCTGTGTTTATCATTGATGCTGGGAGCTTGCTCGGCTCCGACGAATACAAATGGAATCTTGCAAACGAAGGCTAATCATACAGCGACATCATCCAACAGCGATGGACAAGCGGCAGTGCAAGCACAGACAAGAACGGTTAAGACATTAAAAGGCGATGTGGAAGTACCTGCAAACCCGAAACGAGTAGCATCGGATCAGTATATGGGGCATCTTTTGAAGCTGGGGATTATTCCGGTGGGGGTCAGAAGCTATATGCTGAATGAGGCTTGGATTGATCGATCGGGATATCCCAAAGAGAAATTGGCCGGAATCAATCTTTGTATACGGCTCAGAAGATGAAGGGGCTAATCAGACTCTGCATAGTGAGCTATGGAAAGGCCTTCCAGCTGTAAAAAAAGGACAGGTTTATATGTACGGTTCATTTAGCGATAAAGGGGATGAGTTTGTGATGGAAGATCCTTATTCATTGGAGCTTCAATTGGATACCATAGTTAATCTCTTATTAGCCCACAAAAAATAAAGCTGAATACAGCTATAAAAATCGAAAGTACGTTACCGATGAAACACATGATATATAGAAAAATAAACTGCTAAAAACGAGGGTAAACCTCTGTGTTTAGCAGTTTTTTTGTCGTAATTCAACAGAGGCACTCTCACCTCAGTCGCTTATTGTAGTCTTCACCGCGCCATTAATGACGGCCGTTCGCTGCAAGGCCCCCGTTTACAAAAAACAGTGACTATTCTCACAAAAAACGACATATTCCGACACTGGAATGCCATATTATAGTAAGTGTTGATAGGCTATAATCGTAGCAGTGAAAACGGATGGTCACAAAAATTTATTAGAGTCAGGATTGGTGGTTCAAATAATGAAGCTGGCAACAAAATTAACCTGGATGATGCTCATCATACTGCTTCTCGTAGGCTCCTCCATTGGATACTTCGGATATCGTACCGCTTATCATCAAGTGGATGAAGCTGCTGGGATCGAGTTGGTGGGTTGCGCCAATATTACGACTGGCCTTATAGATCCTGCGGATATATCGGCTCTGGTCAGTGGAGATAACAGCAAACTTGCTGCCATTGAAGACCGGATCGGCTGGATTGTAGCACATAAGCCTATTTTTAAAGAGGCTTTCATTATCTCCTTGGATGGAAAAATTCTGGCCGCCGATGCCAACTTCAAGCAAAGAGGCTATCAAGCTGGCGATTCCTTCTACTTCACAGACGAAGACAAAAAAATGATAACTACCATGAAGCATTCAGCATATTCCAAGGTTTATACATATGAAGGAACCTCGCTCAAAACCGGATATGGCCCCATTTATCAGGACCATGATCCCACCAAGCCCATTGTTGCACTGATGGCCATCAATTTTGACGGTTCGTTAATTCAGGAACGGACGTTGGATATTATTGTTCAGCCCTTTATTATTGGCGGCTCCATTTTCATCGTGGCTATCCTTGTTGTTTACCTGTTGATTCGCCATATGGTAAGTCCGCTTACCAAGCTGTCAGCCTCTGTGAATACCATTACCAAAGGCGACCTTACTCATGAACCGCTTCTTTTCAAAAGCAAGGATGAAATCGGGACGCTGGCCCGCGACTTCAACGATATGACAATGAACCTGCGCAACCTGATTACTCAGGTCAATGACACCTCTATGCTGGTCGCTTCTTCCTCTCAAGAGCTGTCTGCCAGCGCACAGGCAACGAACCGTGCTGGAGAGCATAGCGTGAATGTTACGATTGAGTTGGCCGATGGGGCGCATACCCAATTGGAGAATCTGGAAGGAAGCTATAAAGCTGTTCAGGATATGTCACGCTTCATCAGCGATATTGCCGGCAATGCGGACATCGCAATGAACAAGGCCGCGGATAATGTCCAGAAAGCACGTCTTGGCCGGGAATCGATGGATTCCACCACCTCCCAAATGGGAGTTGTCAGCGAAAGCATTGGCGATCTCTCAAGCATTATTCATACGCTTGGCAGCCACTCCAAGGAGATTGAGAACATTGTCGGCACCATCGCCAGCATCGCCGAGGAGACCAACTTGCTGTCTTTGAATGCAGCGATAGAAGCTGCGCGCGCCGGAGAAGAAGGTCAGGGCTTCGCCGTTGTCGCTGGCTCTGTCCGCAAGTTGGCCGAACGTTCTGCCAATTCTGCCACACAAATCAGCGAGCTGATCAGTCTGATTATCGCCCAAATGGACAAGGCAGGAGAAACTATGAAGCGTTCCACGGACGAAATGATGCAGGGCAAAGAGTTGATCATATCGGCCGGACGCTCCTTCTCCGAGATCGAAGTCTCCATCTCCGATATGTCCTCCCAAAGCGAGCAAATATCAGCCACAGTTCGGGATCTGGCGCTGATCTCTGAAGGGCTCGTTGAAGCCATTCAGAATACCGTAATGGTCTCTAACCATACGGCTGAAGGGGCGAAATCCCTGTCCGCCTCTTCGGAGCAACAGCTTGCTGCCATGCAAGAAGTGGAATCCTCCGCAGCGCTTCTCTCATCACTTGCCGAGAAGCTTCAGGTGCTTGTGGAGAACTTCAAGATTTAAATATTTATTTTTAGTTATGTAACGGAAGAATTGTCTAGATCTATAGAGGAGAAGGGCATATAAATTACATTATCGATGAATTACGGGGTTCAAAGAGAAATAAACCGCTAAAGACGAGGGTAAACCCTGTGTTTGGCGGTTTTTTTATAGTGATTTTACGAAGGCATTCTCTCAGTCGCTTATGGTAGTCGTTACTGTAACATTGTTGACAGAGGTTGAGGAGGCACTAGAGTTGAAATTAATAACCTCAACGACTACTGTTGCACCAACAACCAGGCCTGTATTTATAATTAGGTTTGTAGCAGAAAGCGTTGTTAAGCCGCCTCGCTGCAACGTCCCATTTACAAATACATTGTAGTATCCGCTACTGGTCGGAACAACAAGACTATTTGCCGCGACTGAAGTACCACTATCATTCGTGAAATTTTGTGCTGGGATAGTGGTCACTCCACCTAATATATTACCAAGCACGACAATAGCTGTGTAACGATTAACCACTGGAGTGACATTGATACTTGTAGTGATGCGATGTTTCCAGATACGATACTGTCTGCTTCCAGATAGATTCGAATAACAGACATAGGAATTCCTCCATTCCTAATACTCCAGATAAATATCATAGTTTATGTGAATATTCTAGATATGGATTGGATGGGGAGGAGTCTTCCAATTATTTCTCTTTGTTCAAGCTTCTTTGGGCCCGGGTTACTATTCGCTTTGTTTCTTTGGTATCCGAAGTCATCAACCATGCATTGCGAGCCCCTTTTCGTGGCACAGGATATACAGAATCATAATACAATTATAGCTTCTATAAGGTATTTTGACCTCTATTACTCACTTGTTTGCGCTAGAGTGAATAATGAATTTTGGGGAATCTGTTGGATATATGTAAAGGAGAGGTTGGTATAAAATAGATATACATGATTGATAGTAGATACATAAAGAGTGAGGGAATAACGATGATTAAATTAAAAGATGTAGGCAATTTCGAGGTTCTTCCTGAGATAGCGATGCATATCGTTCAAGGCAATATATCTGCTTTACGCCAAGCGCTGACCGAAGGCTGGGATATAGAACAAGGAATCGTACTCAGCCAATATACGACTTAAGTCCATTGGATATTACACTCATCACTGAGCAAATGGAAGTCTTGAAGCTACTGGTCGATGAGGGGGTTCAACTTAATGTGAAAGATAATCCCGCATTCCTGACGGCTGCTCGCTATGGTAAAGAAGAGATTGTCCGTTATGTAGTTGCCCATGGCGCCAAGCTGGACGGGAAAAATCATGTCAAATCCGGTGCCTATGAGCAAGCCTACTACGGTAACAAAAGCAATATCCTGCTTATCCATGAGCTTGGCCTCGATATAAAGCAGCATGCTGGAGCAACACTCCGCAGCGCAGTTAGTAAGCATGACCTAAAAACAGTAGCATTACTATTGGAACATGGCGTAGATATTAATTTCAATGCCCCTAATATGGTATATCCTTATAAAGCCACGCCTTTGACAGTGGCGGTACGCAACAACGATTTTGCGATGGTGAAGTATTTGGTTCAGCAAGGCGCTGATGTGACGCTGGCAGAAAAAGATGGAGAACGGGCATATACAATTGCACTAAGTAATAAAAACGTAGAAATGGCTGAGTATTTACAGTCTGTCGAGCCTCCGGCATTTCATAATCTGGAAAATAAACGACATGCTTTGAAAAGCTACAAGCTTCCAAAGGATATTATTGCCTTTCTAATGGGGGATCAGCTCCGTGTGAACCTGCCAGAAAATGATCTTGATATTCAATTTGTTGAGTTCTTCTCATTCATAGATACGGTTGAGATGAAGGTGGGTCGGCAAAAGCTGTTGCGTCTGTCTCTAAAAGTAGATAATTACTCGGATATTATATTGGTGTGGAATCCGAAGCAGAAGTGCCTGGGTTATTATGACGAGGAGCATCAGGAATATGCGGATGTGTGCAGCTTTGCCGAGTTTCTTGCACAGCCGGAAGATTATCTGGAGAAGATTATTGAGGGTGAATATTTATCATAACAAGGTGAGCCATGAATGCGGTATGCACGCAGTCATGGCTCTTGTTATTTTAAAATCAGCGCTAGTTGTACACAGGTGCCTAATGCTCATCAGGAATGGTTACGTATGAGCTGAATGAGATTTAGAGTAGCGGTAGATAGGGGTTCGTTCTTACGGGTACAGATGGCGATTGAATTGAGAAGCTGGATGTCTTCTACGTATACCCGGCACAGCTCGCCACGTTCTACATATTCACGCACGACCAGTGAGGACACAAAGTTGGCGCCATATCCGGCAATAACTGCGGTAATCGCCTCGTGCAGCCCTGTGAAGTTTAGGGTGACTTTAGGGGCGGGGGCATTGTAGGTTCGACATAAGGAAAATAATCTCTCCCGTGTCGAGCTCCCCTTTTCACGCATAACAAAGGGTTCATGCATCATTTCCAATAAAGAAACCTGCTGATTTGCATACCGATGATCTGGAGCTACCACGAACCACAATTCATCACGAAATAATTCTTCAGTCTGAATCGTATCGGGATACTGCTCAGGCAGTCCTCCGTAGATAGCCAAATCCACTTCTATATTTAATAGCTGCTGCAAAGCATCATTGGAATTCGTGGTGTTAATCGTCATTTCAACATGTTCATATTGCTGTTTGAATTTTGCAATCCAGGCCGGAATGAGAAAATGAGCCGGTAAATAAGTAGCCGCTAGCCGGATATGACCATGGGCTCCATCACGATAATCTTGTGAAAATTGTTCGATTTGCTGTTCGACAGCAAAGAGCCGTCTGGCGAGTACAGCAAGCTTTTCACCAGCATCCGTTAAGGCAATCCCTCTTCCTAGCGGCATGAGCAGTGTGAGAGATATTTCTTTTTCAAATTTTTTAATCTGGGCGGTAATCGCAGGTTGGCTAATATTTAAAAGTTCAGAGGCACGTGTCACACTCCCTGTAGAGGCGACCACGTGAAATAAGCGTAATGCATGCAGGTTCAAGACCATTCTCCCTTTCCGACAGATTCATATATGTAGATTATGAATAGAGCAAAAACATATATTATTTTTATAATAATAATTCATTTACAATCAAATTGTAAGTTAATCCAAAGGAGAGTGGAGCGAATGAATCAAACGAATACGTGGGATCAAGTAGACCAGTATATCTCGGAGTGTCTCATTCCGCATGATGCTGTCTTGGAACAAGTATTGGCTGCTAACCAAAAGGCGGGACTACCTCCGCATGATGTATCCCCCAATCAGGGAAAGCTATTAAATATCTTTGCTCAAATGCAAGGCGCACGACGTGTGCTGGAGATCGGTACTTTGGGAGGCTACAGTACAATCTGGTTGGGAAGGGCGTTGCCGGCGGATGGAGAAATAGTTACGCTGGAAGCCAATTCGGTCCATGCTAAAATAGCCCGGTCGAATATATCGTTGGCTCAGTTGGATGGAATAGTGGAACTTCGGGAGGGAGACGCTTTAGAGCAGTTAGCACAGATGAAAGAGGAAAGAGTTGACCCCTTTGATCTTATTTTTATCGATGCGGATAAACCCAATAATCCTTTTTATCTGGATTGGGCACTTCGCTTCTCGCATCCTGGCACCGTTATTATCGGTGATAATGTTATCCGTGAAGGAGAAGTGGTTCAAGCTTATAGCACAGACCCTCGTGTGCAGGGAGTAAGAAAGTTTTATGATATGCTAGCTGAGGAATCAAGAATTACAGCTACAGCTATCCAAACCGTGGGGAGCAAGGGTTATGACGGTTTCGTCATTGGAATCGTTAAGGGCTGAACGCTAAGCGCCTCGATTGGCTAAACACAGAGGAGAGCAGTCCTCGTGTTTAGCTTTTTTCTGAGTAGAGAAGGTTGGGACGAATTGTGCGCATAATGGTAAAATAGTACTGATGGAAGCTTTAGAACGTTTTTGAACGTTTATTGCTGAATTCCTATGTAAGAAGAATGAATTTACATAAAAGTAGATGGATTTTCTTTAAAATGTAAACGCAATCATGATGATTGGAGCGGGGAATTCACCATTTTGTAAAAAAATGAAGCGGACATGAATTTTTTTGAATCTTTTTGAAGAAAAATGATTGTTTTTTGTCGGGTTTGTGGTACGATATGAACAGTTGGGGGAATGATGATGCTGACGGAAGAAAGATACAAGTTAATAATACAGCGCTTACAAGAATGTGGTGTTGTAAAGTTGCAGGAATTGGCTGATCTGTTGGGAGCATCTGAGTCAACGATTCGGCGTGATTTGATAGATCTTGAGGGCCGTCAGTTGCTCAAGCGGATTCATGGCGGGGCAACCTTGCTGAATCAGAAAAGTCAGGAACCTGGCATGGAAGAAAAAACATTCAAAAACGTTCAACAAAAAAATGCGGTGGCCCGTATAGCAGCCAAAGAAATTTTGGATGGCGAATGTATTTATCTGGATGCGGGAACAACAACGATGGCGATGATTCCTTACATTGAAGCTAAAGACGTGACGGTCGTGACGAATGGTCTATCCCACGTAGAAGCACTGGTAAGCAAAAGAATCAGAAGCTATCTACTGGGAGGGATGATGAAAATTCATACCAAAGCCGTAATCGGAAGTATTGCCCTACAAAATTTGGACAATTTTCGATTCGACAAGTGCTTTCTGGGAACGAACGGGGTGGATATGGAAATGGGGTATACAACTCCTGATCCTGAAGAGGCGCTTATCAAGCGGCGTGCCCACCAGCTGTCTGGCAAAACATATGTGTTAGCCGATTCCAGCAAAATTGGAGAAGTAACCTTCGCCAAGCTGTTCGAGCTCAAGGAAGCTATCCTTATTACTGAATCGATGCCAGAACGGTCACGCCGATCCATCGCTCAGAAAACTAAGATAATCGAGGGATAACAATGATATATACAGTAACGCTGAACCCTTCCATTGATTATATCGTGGAAGTTGATGATTTGAAGCTTGGTGATTTGAACCGGATGAAACGTGATTTAAAACTGCCAGGTGGTAAGGGAATTAATGTATCACGTGTACTGAACCAGTTGGGAGCAGATAGCACGGCGATTGGTTTTCTCGGAGGATTCACAGGCAGGTTTATCGACGATACATTGCGGGAAGAATCCATTAAAACTGATTTTGTAATGATCGAAGATGACACACGAATTAACATTAAGCTCAAGCATGGCGATGAAACGGAAATTAATGGTTTGGGACCTGCGATTCGTGAGCAAGAGGCCGATGCGTTGGTGCAAAAGCTGGCGGGACTCCAGAAAAATGACATTGTCGTCTTGTCGGGAAGTATTCCGCCGTCACTTGGAGGAGATTTCTACGATCGGCTGATTAGCGTATGTCAGCAAACTGGCGCTGAATTCGTCATCGACACCACAGGTGAGGCGTTGATGAAGGCACTGGTTCATAAACCGCTTCTCATCAAGCCGAATCACCACGAGTTGGCTGAGTTGTTTGGCGTAACGATTCATTCAAAGGAGGAGATCGTCACTTACGGTCGTAAGCTGCTGGAAGCAGGCGCAAAAAATGTACTGATTTCCATGGCAGGAGAAGGGGCTTTGTTCATTACGGCAGATGAAGTGTATCACGCAAATGTACCAGCAGGTACGGTGAAAAATTCTGTAGGCGCAGGTGATTCAATGATTGCTGGATTCGTGGGTACGCTAGCTCTTCATGGCGATCCGATCGAAGCATTCCGTGCAGGAGTGGCATCCGGAAGCGCAACTGCGTTTTCCGATGATCTGGCTACTAGAGAGAAGATTGAACAATTACGGCCGCAAGTCACGATTTCAAAACGGTAATCCGGCTGCATCATGAGCTTATTATGCGTGTATCGACACGCTGACCGAACTTAGGAGAGTGTGAAAAATGAAAATAACAGACCTGATGATTAAAGAAACGATGATCATGGACCTGCAGGCGACGACAAAGGACGAGGCGATTGAGGAGCTCATCGCTAGTCTCGAAGCAAGTGGACGTATTAATGACCGGGCCTTGTTTAAAGAAATGATATACAAACGCGAAGCAGAATCCAGCACCGGAATTGGCGGCGGCATTGCGATGCCGCATGCCAAGACCAAAGCCGTGAATGAAGCGACCGTCGTTTTCGCCAAAAGCAGTAAAGGCGTAGAATTTGAATCGTTGGACGGTGAGCCGGCAAAAGTATTCTTTATGATTGCGGCTCCAGAGGGAGCAGCAAATACGCATCTTCGCACACTGGCTGCCCTTTCCCGACTGTTGATTGATACCGATTTCATCGATAAGCTTATGAATACGCAAACACCAGATGAAGTATCCGAGCTGTTTGATACCAAGCAGGCGGAAGAAGAAGCTGCCAAGAAAGCAAAAGAGGCTAAGAAAGAAGCAGAAGCTGCCAAAGCACAGCAAACGCCAGACGTTATCGTTGGCAACCCTAATTCTGACGAGTTTGTGGTGGCGGTGACCGCTTGTCCTACAGGCATTGCACACACGTTTATGGCTGAAGACGCTCTCATTAAGAAAGCGACAGAGATGGGCGTGAATATCCGAGTAGAAACGAATGGCTCGGAAGGTGCGCAAAACGTACTGACAGCGGATGAAATTCGCCGTGCCAAAGGTGTAATCGTTGCTGCTGACAAAAAGGTTGAAATGGCCAGATTTGATGGTAAACCTGTATTGCAAAGACCGGTAAGCGACGGTATCCGTAAATCTGAGGAACTGATCCGCAAAGCGCTGAACGGTGATGCCCCAATTTATCATAGTGAAGGCAAAGGCAGCGCTGATGAGTCGAAAGCGGAGAAGAGCAGCGTGGGCAGCAAAATCTACAAGGATTTAATGAACGGTATTTCTCATATGCTGCCATTCGTTGTAGGCGGGGGGATTTTGTTAGCAATTTCCTTCTTGATTGAACAAGTGGCAGGAGAAGACAATGCATTGTTCCAACTGTTGCAGACAATTGGCGGTGGAACAGGTGCGTTCCACTTCCTGATTCCGATACTGGCCGGGTTTATCGCGATGAGCATTGGAGACCGCCCGGCACTGATGCCAGGTATGGTTGGGGGTCTGATGGCTGTAAACTCTAATGCAGGCTTCCTTGGCGGTCTGGCAGCTGGTTTCATGGCTGGTTATGTAGTGATCTTCCTGCGTAAAGCTTTTGCAGGTCTGCCGAAAACACTGGATGGTTTAAAACCAATCTTGTTATACCCTGTATTTGGACTTCTAATTTCAGGCGCGATTATGTTCTACCTGTTCGATCCAATTTTCGGTGGTATTAATACGTGGCTTGTCAATGTTCTGAACAATTTGGGAACAGGTAATGCCGTTATTTTGGGTCTGATTCTGGGCGGAATGATGTCGATCGACATGGGTGGACCTTTTAACAAAGCAGCTTACGCATTTTCAATCGGTGTCTTTACTTCCAGCGGTAACACGAACGGTGCTATGATGGCGGCTGTTATGGCGGGCGGTATGGTACCTCCGCTGGCGATTGCATTAGCTTCGACGTTCTTCAAAAATAAATTTACTGAGCAAGAACGCAAGTCTGGTTTGACGAACTATGTACTCGGGTTGTCCTTCATTACGGAAGGAGCGATTCCATTCGCAGCTGCTGATCCTCTGCGTGTCCTAACCTCTTGTATTGTAGGTTCAGCGATTGCTGGTGGTCTGACGCAGTTCTGGCAAATCAATCTTCCAGCACCACATGGCGGGATTTTTGTAGCAGCTCTTGCCAATCATGCATTGCTGTTCTTGCTTGCAGTGGCAATTGGCTCCGTGATTTCTGCGCTCATTCTGGGACTGTGGAAAAAACCGCTCGAAGCGAAATAACGGTTATAATAGGAGTATAAAAATAAAGAGAGGGCCACATTTTCTTAGGCCTTCAAAATAGTAAAGCCGCTAAACACCAGGTTTCTGAGTGTTTAGCGGCTTTTTCTTTATGTAAAGGTGTCGGCTTTGCCTATATAGCTTATTAGTAGTTATTGCATTGGAGCTATAGCCTACAAAGCTCCTTAACCAGCTGCATAAACAGCTTTCGGGCCGAAGACATATACTGCTGGTGATGATTGTTTTGTAGGAGTCCAATGGGAATATTCGGGTCTGTTAACTGGATGGGGACGGTGACCATTTCCTCCTGCATAGGCATTGACGATAGAACCACTCCAACTGATGGAATCGTTTTTACGAATGTGGGGATCGACGAGATTTGACTGACAGTATAAAAAAACGGCATCGACGGGAAGCGGGAAAGCTCTTTCTCCAGCCGTATATGGTACAAGCAGTTCTTACCTCCGACGATAAGCGGATACTCATACAGATCTTCGAGATGAAGCTCACTTTTTACTGCAAAAGGGTGATTACGGGACACAATAAAGGCGATGTGTTCGTGATACAAGGGTTCAAAGTGTAAGGAAGGAATCGAGTGAGGTTCCCCGGAGATTGCAAAATCCAGCTTACCGTCCACCAAAGCATTTGCGAGTGCATCCGTGTTTCCAACTGTAAAATGGCACGTAATATTCGGTTTATGCTCTCGAAACTGCTGTAGAACCAAGGGCAGTACGGTAGCCGCCACCGTTTCAATCACACCGATATGGAGCGTGCCAATCTCCTCCTTTTTCAAAGACTTCGCCTGATCCATCACAAAATTCCAATGCTGAATAAGCCCGTCTATCTCCTCGGCATATAGTTTGCCTGGAGACGTTAACTCCGCATCCCATCCCCTTTTAAAAAGTTGAAACCCCAGCTCCTTCTCTAGCCTCTGGATTTGGCTCGTGACTGTAGACTGAGCGTAGTTTAATTTGGCAGCAGCTTTTGAAAACGTTCCTTCTTCGATTATGGTACGAAATGTAGTTAATTCTTTCAGATCCACGCATGTTCATCTCCATCGGTAAAATTGAATATATTTATGATTGTTTTCAATTATACAGATGAAAATAAGAGGAGTACAATCATCTTATCCCAGCGAATAGGAGAGATGAACATGCCATTTGTACGAATTGGCTACATGGAGCAGCAATACACAGAGCAAGAGTTGCCTTGGATTAGTCGCTGTATCATGAATGCTTTGATCGAACATTTTCAGGTTCCGGAAAAAGATTACTTTCAGGTTTTTCATGCTCATAAGCAAAGCGAGTTTTATTATAGTCCCGATTATTTGAATGTATCCAGAACAGACAAGCTGCTGTACATCCAAATTACAATGGGATCGGGTAGAACTACGGAACAAAAAAAGAGTTTCTACCAAAAGTTAGCGGAACTCTTATCTATTGAATGTAAGGTTAGACCGGAGGATGTATTTGTGACACTGGTAGAGACTGAATTAGAGGATTGGTCCTTTGGCAACGGACTTGCCCAGATGATTGTATGAAGCATAAATTGATCAGATCGAGTATTCGGGAAACCATCGGTGATTTTGCTCCCGCTTTTGTAGGTTATACGGAGGATGTTCTTTTTGGAGATGTATGGAGAAGAAGTGAGCTATCTCTCAGAGAACGGAGTCTCATCACCGTCTCCGCATTGGTAGCGGGTGAGCATGTAAATCAACTTCCGTATCATCTGAAACTGGCCAAGGAGAACGGGATTTCGGAGGAAGAACTGGTTGAGGTCATTACACAGCTTGCCTTTTATGTAGGATGGCCCCGGGCAGCCTCAGCTATTCAGGTTGCCAAAGAGGTGTTTTGCAAAGAGAAAGAGAGTTAAGCATGAACCCAAAAGCTGCTAAGCACAAAGGATTCCGAGTGTTTGGCGGTTTTTTGGCATGATTGTATTGTTATTCTGTATTGAAAGCGGTATAGTAAAGGTAATTGAATGAGGGGTGAAGTGCCCTTCGGGATTGTTACTGGTAAGCAGGCGATACCCAAATAATGACTAATTGATTTAGTCGTTATTTGGTTTTTTTTGTTATTACAAACTTTGTCATTACATCAATGAGGTGAGCAGATAAATGATCATCCGGCAAATTTTTAACAACAATGTTATCCGAGTCGAAAATCAGGTGGGTCATGAATTTGTTGTCATCGGGAATGGTCTAGGCTTTAAAAAGAAAAATGGCCAGCGGGTCGATGAGGAAAAAATAGAAAAAACCTTTGTATTAAAGTCCGATAAAATTCCACAAAAATTAATAGATCTTATAGGGGAAACATCTGTAGAGTATTTAAAGGTGGCGGATGAAATTGTAGGCAGCGCGAAAAGGGAAATGGGAGATATTTTTAGTGATAATATCTATATTTCTCTGATTGATCATATTCAATTTGCTATCTCTCGATACAGAAAATCTGTGGGACTTAAAAATTCACTGTTATGGCAAATTAAAAAATTTTACAAAAAAGAATTTATGATCGGAATGAATGCATTGGACATCATCCATGCTCAATTTGGCATCCAAATGGATGAGCATGAGGCCAGCTTTATTGCTATGCATTTTGTAAATGCAAGACAAGACGGTCAGGGTATGAAACAAACGGTTGAGATTACCGAGGTGATTGATGACATTTTCAACATTGTAACCGATTACTATCAGATTACACTGGATGAAACTTCGTTCAATTATTCCCGGTTTATTACTCATTTGCAGTACTTTGCCCAACGACTGCTGAGCAATGAACAAGAACAACTAGCTTCAGGGGATAATTTCTTGTATGACCAAGTCAAAGATAAATACGAGAGGGCTTTTCAATGCACCCAATTGATCAATCAATATTTGGAATTAAAGCATGAAAGTGCTATGTCGATTGACGAAAAAGTGTATTTGACGATCCATATACAGCGTGTAACCTCCAGAAACGATATGGCTACTTCTTAGAAAAAAAGCTTGCAAACGATTTCTAAGTGATTTATAGTAGGCTCACAACTTAAATATAAGGATTGTTACTGGTTAAGCAGGCGATACCTAAATGAATGGCAGTGATCATTTTCTTTGATCATATAGGCCTTTCGTTTAGGTATTTTTTTGTTTTCAGGCAATCTGCCCAAGAGGAGAATGAACATGGACCATAAGAAAATGGGCGAGGACATCGTACGTCTCGTTGGAGGAGAAGAAAATATCAATGGGCTTGTCCATTGTGCTACACGACTCCGATTTGACCTGAAGGATTCACGAAAAGCCGAAAGAGAAGCGCTTGAGAAGCACGAGGGGATCATTACAGTTGTTGAAAGCGGAGGACAATTTCAAGTTGTTATTGGCAGCCATGTTGCCTATGTATATGCGGAGATTATGAAAAACAGGGATTTTGGATCGAATTCCCCTGCAGCCAGTGAATCCAGTGGTAAAAAAACATCGGTCATATCCACAATCTTTGAAGTCATTTCCGGCAGTTTCTCCCCGTTGATTCCGGCGATGGCGGGCTCGGGAATGATAAAAGCACTCCTAACGGTTTTGACCTTGCTGGGATGGATGTCTGCAACAAGTGATACCTATATGATTCTGTCTGCTGCGGGTAATGCTGTGTTTTACTTCTTGCCTATTTTGCTGGGGATTACGCTTGGTATAAAGCTGAAGGCGAATCCTTATGTAGCTGGTGTGATCGGTGCGGCTCTCATGGAACCCAACTTTACGGGGCTGATGGACAAAGGAGCTGATGTATCGTTTTTAGGAATACCGGTGGTCATGATGAACTACTCCGCCAGCGTTTTCCCGATTTTCATATCCATTAGCATCTATGCGTTAGTGGATAAGTTTTTGAAAAAGATCATTCTTAAGGATTTACAGCTTTTTTTAGTTCCGATGTTGGCTTTAATGATTATGGTTCCGCTATCTGCGATGGCTTTCGGACCTTTCGGTACAGGGGTAGGAGATTGGATTTCTTCAGGTGTGACATGGTTAATCGGTGTAAGTGGCATTTTGTCAGGGATTGTTCTTGGCGGTTTTATGACTTTTATGGTCGTCTTCGGACTTCACTGGGGTTTTACGCCCATTACGATTCAAAATATCGGTGTTGGCGGTGATCCGATTGAGGCGATGGCAGCAGCAGCTGTATTTGCTCAAATTGGTGTCGCATTTGGTATCTTCCTGAAGGTGAGAAAAGATAAAACACTTAGAACTCTTGCTGGTTCCACAAGTATTACAGGATTGCTGGCTGGTGTGACAGAGCCGATTGTGTATGGACTTGTACTTCGCTTTAAACGTGTCATTCCAATCGTTATTATCGCAGGGGCTATAGGCGGTGCCATCAATGGACATTTTGGGGTGAAAATGACGGCTTATGTGTTTCACAACATTTTTGCGATTCCAGTGTATACGCCAACCTTGGTTTACGTGATTGCCATTGCCTGCTCATTCGCGGCAGCAACCGTACTAACCCTTATTTTTGGGTATGAAAGCAAGGTAAAGGAGGAGACCCCAGAAACAGTTGAATCCGTGAAAACAGCAGAACCAGAGCCTGTTGTTACAGCAACCAAGGCCGTTGATATTAAGAAAGAAACAATATACAGCCCGATCACAGGCAGGACCACACCACTGAGTCAAGTGAATGATTCCGCATTTTCTACAGGTGCTATGGGAAAAGGGTTAGCCATTGAACCGTCTGTGGGTGAGGTTGTAGCCCCAATAGATGGAGTCGTAACCTCGCTGTTCCCCACAGGACATGCTATAGGATTGACTTCCAGTGCAGGTACAGAGATATTAATTCATATCGGAATTAACACCGTTGCGCTGAAAGGGAAGCATTTTAATCCAGTGGTTAAAGAGGGCGACAGCGTGAAACAGGGGGATTTGTTAATCCAATTTGACAGGGAACAGATCATAGAAGCAGGATACGAAATCGTAACGCCTGTCATCGTCACACTGACGAAACATAAAGTGGACGTATTTGAGACAAATCAGGAGCAGATTCAAAAAAATGAAGTATTGTTAACTTTGGTTGTGTGATACTGGCAAGCATCATCATTACACACATGAATTGCGAACATCAGAAGGATATAACTATACTGGAGGGACTATATCATGAAACATAATCAATTGAAGGCATTTCCTGAAAATTTTTTCTGGGGAGGTTCCACTTCTGCTTATCAAGTAGAGGGTGCATGGGACGAAGATGGAAAAGGACCATCTGTCATTGACATGGCTAATCACGTCGAAGGGGTCACTGATTTTAAGGTAACCAGTGATCATTACCATATGTTCAAAGAAGACGTAGCTCTGATGGCTGAAATGGGCTTTAAAGCATATCGTTTCTCTATTGCTTGGACACGTATTTATCCCCAGGGCGCAGGTGAAGTTAATCAGAAGGGAATCGCGTTTTACAGCTCATTAATTGACGAACTAATCAAATACGGGATTGAACCGATTGTTACTATGTATCATTTTGATCTGCCTTATGCTCTTGAAAAACAAGGCGGCTGGTCGAAGAGGGAGACGATTGATGCCTTCGAACAATATGCTAAAACATTGTTTGAGAACTTTGGAGACAGGGTGAAATATTGGTTAACCATTAATGAGCAGAACATGCTGATTCTCCATCCCGGTTCTATTGGCACATTAGATACAAGTTTGGAAAATCCGCAAAAGGTACTGTACCAACAAAATCATCATATGTTAGTCGCGCAGGCGAAAGCGATGGTATTGTGCCATGAAATGCTACCTGACGCGAAAATTGGACCAGCGCCGAATATCGGGGTTATCTATCCAGCCAGTTCCAAGCCGGAAGATACACTGGCGGCTGATAACTATGCAGCCATTCGCAACTGGCTCTATCTGGATATGGCTGTATTTGGCCGTTACAATCACATTGCGTGGAGCTATTTGGTCGAGAAAGGCTATGAGCCTGTCATTGAAGAAGGGGATATGGACATTTTAGCGAAGGGGAACCCGGACTTTATCGCATTTAATTATTATACCTCTCAAACCGTAGGAGAAAGTTTAGATGACGGAAATGATTTTTCACATACAGGAGATCAGCATGAAATTGTGGGTGAACCCGGAGCGTACCGAGGTTCCGTCAACCCCAACCTGCAAACGACGGAGTTTGGTTGGGAGATTGATCCGGTCGGCTTTAGAACTACGTTACGCCAAATTTATTCTCGCTACCACTTGCCTTTAATCGTGACAGAGAACGGCTTGGGCGCTTTTGACAAGCTTGAAGAAGGGGATGTAGTGAATGATCCTTATCGTATTGACTTTTTCAAGAAACATATCGAGCAGATTCAACTGGCTATTACAGACGGTGTAAAAGTATTCGGCTTCTGTCCGTGGTCTGCAATTGATCTTGTTAGTACCCATCAGGGCTCCAGCAAGCGTTACGGGTTTATCTATGTGGATCGTGAGGAGTTTGATCTCAAGGATCTGCGTCGTATTCGTAAACAAAGCTTCTATTGGTATCAAAAGCTGATTTCCACAAACGGTGAAATTCGTTAATTAAAGCTGCCGTGAAAAAGCACCTCCTTGAAATGGATGTTACCATTTTGAGGGGGTGTTTGTATTTGTAGCCTTGGGGGAGAATCTGATTTCATTCAAGCATCCAATTACTCCTTTCCCAGAAGTGTGATCGTGTATTATATAATAGAAGAAACACAAACGGAAAGGACATCATGCATTGACCTTACAACAATTAAAATATGTCATTGAGGTTGCCAATCGTGGCTCCATGAATGAGGCGGCGAAGCGGTTGTTCATTTCCCAGCCCAGTCTGTCGAACGCGATTCGTGATTTGGAGGAAGAAATTCATATCACCATTTTTGAGCGTACCAATAAGGGGATTACTTTGTCCAAGGAAGGCGTGGAATTCCTCGGTTATGCACGCCAGGTCGTTGAGCAGGCGGAGTTACTGGAAAGTCGCTATCTGGATGCCAAGCCTTCACCACAGCATTTTGCTGTGTCCACGCAGCATTACGCTTTTGCTGTAAATGCATTTGTGAATCTGGTGAATCAATATGGTCAAGAAGAGTATGAATTGGCTTTACGAGAGACCAAAACCCATGAAATCATACAGGATGTCAAAAGCCTGCGCAGTGAGATTGGAATCCTGTATCTGAACGAATTTAACGCCAAGGTCATTAACAAGCTGCTAAAAGATGCGAATCTGCAATTCAATAGCCTGTTTACGGCCAAGCCGCATATTTTTATCAGTGCCAATAATCCGCTATCCCGACAGTCTATCGTGACCATTGATCAGCTTCATCCGTATCCGTATTTGTCCTTTGAACAAGGGGAGTACAATTCCTTTCACTTTTCCGAGGAGATTCTCAGTACGTTGTCACATCCCAAAAGCATTCGCGTCCATGACCGGGCGACCCTTTTTAATCTGCTCATTGGCTTGAACGGCTATACGATTTCTACCGGGGTGATCAGTGCGGATCTGAACGGTAACGAAATTATTTCCGTCCCTCTGGAATGTGATGAGTCTATTAATGTGGGGTGGATTTGTCATAAAAACGCTGCGCTCTCCAAGCTGGCCACCGTCTATGTAGAAGCGCTGCATGAGGCGATAGGGGAATAAAAGGTTGGATATAGCCTTAGGCTATAACTAGCTATAGTTTATTAGAGTTACCTTATAACTGAAAATGTATGTTATCTTTCTTACAAGAACTTCACTACAGAAGCGAAAAAGGAGATAACCCTAATGAGCAGCATCCTTGATAATGCATCCCAACGTAAAGTGACCCCTTTTAGACATGATATGGTCGGCAGCTTTTTGCGCCCGCAAGCGATTAAAGACGCCAGAATTCAATTTCAAAATAATGAAATTTCTGCGGACGAGCTGAGAAAGATTGAAGATAACGAAATTATCAAGCTAGTGGAAAAGCAAAAATCCGTAGGACTTCAAGCCGTGACGGACGGTGAATTCAGACGCTCCTGGTGGCATCTTGATTTTATGTGGGGTCTGGACGGTGTGGAAAAGGTACAGCTTTCGAACGGCTACCAATTCCAAGGTGTGGAAACAAGAGCGGAAACCGCACGCTTGTCCGGTAAAATTGGACATTCCCGTCATCCTTTCATTGAAGATTTCAAATTCCTGAAGCAAGTAGCAGGTGAGGATGCCATCGCGCGCCAAACGATTCCGGCACCTGCGCAATTCCTGGCCGAGCTGTTGCGCGGAGAGAATAAAGAAACAACCGATACGTATTACAGCAATCTGGATGAGCTGGTGACGGATATCGCCAAAGCTTACAAATCCGTGATTCAAGCGTTGTACAATGAGGGCTGCCGCAGCTTACAACTGGATGATTGCACATGGGGTATGCTCTGTGATAAAAACTATTGGGAAGCTAGACAGCATGCGGGTGAGAATGTGGAAGATACCAAAAAGCTGTTTGCCCGTGTGAATCAGGAAACGGTGAAGGATCTTCCAGCCGATTTGGTCGTTACGACTCACGTATGCCGTGGTAACTACCATTCCACCTGGGCATCTTCTGGCGGCTATGAGCCTGTAGCCGAAACTCTGTTCGGCATCGACAACATCGACGGCTACTACCTCGAATTCGATACCGACCGTGCAGGTGATTTCACACCGCTTAAGCATCTGAAAGATCAAAAGCAGGTCGTACTGGGCCTCGTTTCCTCCAAAATAGGTGAACTGGAAGACAAGCAGACGGTCATTAACCGCATTAAGGAAGCGACTCAATTCGTCGACATCAACCACATCTGCCTCAGCCCACAATGCGGCTTCGCTTCGACAGAAGAGGGCAATATTCTGACAGAAGAGCAGCAGTGGAAAAAGCTTGCTTTCATTAAAGAGATTGCGGACGAGATTTGGAAGTAAGGTTAGGGGAGTTGGATTGGAGAGATTCATGTATGATGAAAAACACGCCATTTATGGGCGTGTTTTTTGTTTGAGAACCTGCTAAAACTGACCAAGTCTCCTAAGTCTAAGATTTTGCTCTACATCATCAGCAATATAAAATTGTGAAGAAGAGCCAATCCGAATGTTATTTTGGGCTGTTTTTTTCGTTATTGTATACTAAAATGTAAAATTAAGCTAACTATTTATTGTCTGGTTCTCTTGACTGGTGAAATAATTCAGAAAGGAAGATTAAATAAGATGAAATTGTTAGATATCCGGAATTATAAAAAAGTAATACCCATCATTCAATCTGCAGATATAAATACCATGTTTGCTTTATCTGTTTTGGAAGGAAAGGTGGAAGGGAAGGTATTTATTGATGAAGAGGCTTCTCCTGCTTCATTTTTTATTCAGCATCCTTATAGAATGGCCTTGCTTTATGGAGAAACTAACAGGGAGGATTTTTATGTGCAGCTGGTATCTCATATGCTTAATGTCCAAAATGTCAGGAACGAATTTGAATGGCTGCAAGTCCTGCTTCACTATATTCAAAAATAGATGCTATTTTAGGAAGCAATCTAATCAAAAAGAACCCTGATGAACCATATAAAAAATCATTTTCAGCGGAAGAAGATACCAAGGTTCTAGAATATCAAAGAATAAATTTTAGTTTTAATAAGGAAAAGTTTTTAGCGTTTAAAAAGAAGCTAACAAATGAGAACCACAAAATTGTAACAACCTCCGAAACTATTTTTAATCAATTGGATGGGAGTGTAGTGCCAAAGTACTTCTGGAACAATTACAGTGACTTCATGAAAAACGGAATAGGTTTCACTTTAATTTTGGAGAACGATTTTCCTGCTTCTACTGCATTTGCAGCCTTTACAATAGGTGATAGGCTTGAAATAGGAATTGAAACCAATGAAAGAAATCAAGGTTCAGGTTTCGGTTCCATCGTATGTGCAGAATTAATTGATTATTGTATTGCTAATGGTTATAAACCGGTTTGGTCATGTAATTCCGGAAATATAGGATCTAGAAAGATTGCCCATAAATTGGGATTTGAGGAAGCGACAAGAATACCATATTACCGTTTGCCAAAATAATATTAATTTGCGGTAATGGTTTCATATAGCATGATTTGCTATTGAGATAAATGTTAAATATAGGTTTGATAAATGAATTGATATTCATTTTGTTGATCAATGATGCTGGATTTTTATTACAAGGGAAATATGGAGGGGAAATCAGTGAGCTACTTTTTATTAATTACTACACGAACAAACAAGTTCGATGCTAATGATATCAAAGGACACTATGACCATCTGGAAAAGTTAAAAAAAGAGGAGCTTCTTGAAATGTATGGTCCATTTAGCGATGCAACGGGAGGAGCCTATTTAATAAAAGCAGCGTCACTTGATGAGGCGACAAAGATTGGGAATTTAGATCCGCTCATTCAAAACGGCTCTTCCACATTGACAATAAAGGAATTGCTGTTGCGTTAAATTTCATCTGCGAAGAGTGATCATAAGTGATCGAATATGAAAAGGGATGCGGGCTGAAAAGAAGGCACGCCGGAGTGTCTTTCTGGTATTGAATAAAAAATGAGGACTATGATTTTCTGAAAATGAAAAGCATGGCCCTTTTTTTATTTCCCAAGAGATTGCCCACAGATCTGCTGACAAGGAATAGCGGCAGGAGAAATAATGATGGCTGCCTCCCCTTGGTCTTTGGTTCGAATTTGAATACTGGCCTCTTTCATTTCTTGAAATCTGGCTCTTTTGTAAAAGACAGTTTACATGATTTGATATAAGTATCACGTGCACGGATAAATATATGTTGGAGGTTCTGGCAATGAGTAATAATGAATTACCCTTGAGAGTAGGCATATTTTTGTTTGATGGTGCTGATACAACCGATTATATTGGCCCTTATGAGGTATTTTCCGCTGTGGATTATGTCTCGGCCAAAAAGCCGACTATGTATCAGACAGCGCGTACCCTGTATAACGTGTTTACTGTCAGTGAAACTAAAAAAGATCTGCGCGCTATGGCGGGGGGACTAATTGGGGGATTAGTTGTTAGGGCAGAATACGATTTTAATGATTGCCCCGAGATCGACATTTTAGTTATTCCCGGCGGCGCAATAACAGAGGAACTTTTAGCCAATGTCAATGTAATTAGCTGGCTGGAGGATCAGAGTAAAAACGCGGCTATTACCTTATCCGTGTGTACTGGGGCTGTATTACTGGCCAAGACAGGGCTCCTTAGCGGGCTGTCGGCGACAACACATCATCTGGCTTTTGATAAGTTATTGGCTATTGAACCTACAATAATGCTGAAGAAAGATGAGCGGTTTGTTGACAACGGCCATATTATCACGGCAGCCGGGGTTACAGCCGGATACGATGCAGCAATGCATATCGTCTATAAAACAGCCGGAGGCAATGCCCTTTTAAAAGCAGGCGAGGCACTGGAATATGGGAACGCTTGGAAAAGTATACAAAGAAAACTGGCCGGTCTGCCTGTACATCGTACAATTACCAATAGATGCATCAAATGCGGCAAGTGCGCGAAAAATTGCCCATTCAGTGCGGTTGTGGAAGGCGAAACACAGTTTCATATTCAAGTGGAACGGTGTGTCGGTATAGGACCGTGTGCCGGGTTGTGTCCGGTAGGGGCTATTGAGTCATCATTTCAACTATAATTCAAGCCAGGCCTGGCGCAACAGGCGGACAGCCGGGTCGATATCCTCGTTTGCAATGGCACCGAAGCCCAAAAGAACACGGGCTGTTGTCCCGGGTGAGGATTCCACCCAGAGATTGTCACCGTGGATATATACACCGGCCTGGGCCGCCTTGGCTACTAGGTTCCGTGAGGACACCGGCTGATTTAGATGCAACAGGATATGAAGACCGGCATTTACTCCGGATATGGTAACGGTGTCGCCGAAGTGCTCCTGTAGCGCACGTAGCAATATCTCTCGCTTTTTCTTAAACTGACGGAGCATTTTCCGCAAGTGACTTTCAAAAAGATTTTCCTGTAAGAACCGTTCCAGAGGTTTTTGGATGAGCAGGGGCACTGAGCAGGCATAGTTTTTGGTTGTCTGCTGCAGGTGCCGCACCAAGTTTTTCGGCAATACCGCATACGCAACCCTAAGGGAAGGCGAAAGGATTTTAGAAAAACTGCCGATGTAGATTACTTTATCTGGCGCCAATCCCTGCAGAGCCGGTGCTGGTTTTACGTCATAGAGCAGGTGGCAGTCATAGTCATCTTCAATAATCAGAGCCTCCTGTTCATAGGCCCAGTCAATAAGCTGTAGACGCCTAGTTATGGACATAATGCGGCCTGTAGGGAATTGATGCGAGGGTGTCACATAGACAGCCTGGGCGGTAGTGGTCCGTAATGCTTTGACATTGAGACCGTGGCTGTTAACCGGAATGAGTGGTACCTGAAAGCCGTAATTGGTAAAAGTCGAGTGGGCGGCGGTGAAACCCGGATCTTCCATGGCAATGGTGTTCGCCACAGTTCGGAGGAGCTGACAGATAATCATAAGACAATGGATAGTTCCAGAAGTAATCAATATTTGGTCGGCTGTACACCGGACATCCCGGTATTCATGCAAATACTTCACCAGTTCATTGCGTAGTCCGGGTTCACCCATGAAGTTACTGTAGTTCAAGAATTGTTCTTTGTCCTGTCGCAGACAGAGGTTAGTTAACCGCTGCCATTGCGGAAACGGAAAGGTCTGCGGGCTCAAATTGCCGTACCGGAAATCGTATAAAATTCCGTCCGGCTGCGATTGACTGGGAGGCGTGTCCGGAACATTATCTGCATATGCGGAGAATTTAGTGTTAGGGAGTGTTTCTACGTAATAGCCGCTACGGCTTTTGCCAACAATATAGCCTTCGGATAAGAGTTGCTGATAGGTGGTGTCCACCGTATTTCTACTGATATGAAGCTCGGTCGCGAGGCGGCGGCTGGAAGGCAGTTTGGTCTGCGCGCTGAGTTCACCGCTTAGAATTTTGGTGCGCATTTGTTGGTAGAGTTGTTGGTAGAGCGGTTTTTTACTTTTTGCATCCAGTAAGTACATTATGGGCCTCCTTATAGAAAATGCCGCGTGACGGCAAGGGTAAAAGCCTGTGTGTAAACACAAAGGCGTTGAGAAACACATCCTTTCTTATAGAAAAATACATGGGGTTGCCCAATTTTACATTGGGTTTATTTTACTCCCATAATTTTTTGGGAAATCTTCTTAGTTGATAATTTCCCTTATCACATTCCTCGCCAAGCGCACTTTCTCTGGACTCGATTTTTGGAGCATTGTAATAATCTCAATAATATCTTCATCAAACTCTACAATTTTGGGGTCTTCGCTTACATATGAAAACAACTGAACTAAGTTGACGTCTAGGGCTTTTGCGATCTTAGCTACATTTATCAAAGAAACATTCTTTTCTCCTCGTTCGATCTGTCCAATGTATGTAAAATGAAATCCACCTTTTTCCCCAAGAGCTTCTTGTGAGAGGCCCTTTTCTTTGCGCAACACCCTTATTCTAGCCCCAATTAGCTTTAACACTTCTTTGTCCTGCATTTATCTACACCCCTTCATACTAAAAAGTGTAGACAAGATTTTCTTGGGTAAACATGAGATTAAGAATCGTATATTTAGCATTAAGTATACCTATAAGTATTATTTTAGAGTATAATAAGACTAATATTGAAATTCTCTGGAGGAATAGATATGAAAGAAGCTCCTTCTACCTATATTCCAAGTCCTACCCAACCATCCAGACCCTCACAACACCTACATAATTCAATAACTGATTTTCACACTCTATCCCAATACCACATGAAACTAGCCCAAATCCTGTACAAGCACAATCAAGTCCAATGCTGCATTATCCTATGTGACTGGGCGTTAACCTCCATGTTAAAAGCTCTATATATGAAAGAAAACAACAGCCTTTTCCCTCCGGGATTCCTGTCTATGACTGACCTGCTGCACTTATTACATACCGAAACCAACCCCGGATTGGATCTTGTCGTATTTATAGGCACCACTCAATTTCTTTCATCCCAGTTAGAAACTTCACTTCTTCAAAAGATGAAATACAAGGATGTGAGCAGGTTACTGCGAAGAACGGACGACATTCTCTGCCAGTTGTCATCCAGAGTCATTAGCGATCTATCTCAAACGTATCAGTCCATTTTCTGAGTAGCCCTTCCATGGCAAATAAACTTGCCGATTCGCCCTGTCGTTATCCGCTTTTCTTCATACGATAAGAGTAAGCTTTAACGCAAGGAGGGATTCAGACATGGGTGAAGTAGGTTACGGTGGAGCATGGACATCCACAGGAGCGATTTTGGTATTGTTCATCTTGTTGGTAATTATTACTAAGTCTTTTCTGATCTAACAGTAGGTTAGCATCGCTTAAATCCACAAATCGGCCTTCTTTCACGACATCGTGAGAGAGGGCTTTTTTATGCAGAATGGGTGTTGGCCCAGCATGTTGTCTGGCCCTGCAAGCATTGTTATACTTTACATACAGGGAGATTTCCCCTCAAGTATATAGCAATACGGATAGCGGAAGACGTGGGGAAACGGAAATTCGCTGACCAAAATCAGGAGGATCGCATGATGAATATGGCGAGCAGTCCATTACAATTTACGACAGACACGGCGACTCTTTGCCTATTTGATACGCAAGCACTTAAGCATCGTTTGGACGATGATCCGGATTGGTGGTCTATCGAAGAGGACGAGCTGGGCGAGTTGAACAAAGGAAATGTAGCTTTTTTGAATCTGGGAGCCGACGGGACCTATGAGGTTTTGATGACAGATCATATTGACAAGCCTGCTGTGCGGCTGTTTTTGAAGGTTCCCTCAGGCAACCTATTTGTTGGAGCAGGGGAGGAAGCCACAAGTGGCGGACTGGAGCCTGAATGTGTATGGGGAGGATCGTTCCTGTCTGTGCAACCCGGACTTTATGAATGCTCGGCGAGTAGAGAAAACAACCGTATTTATCTTTCTTTAAAAAAAGGAAGCGAAGGCAGCAATAGCTTTACTAGTCTGATTCGATTGTAGGTTGCAGGATCAACCCGTAACGGCTCATACAAGCCGCCTGAACAGGTGAGAGCAGGAACAACCGAAACCGGGGGGAAATGGAAAAAAGGCTATCCCCACGGCTTACACATCCGTGAAGACAGCCCTTTATCCGTCTATTGATATTTTACAATAATGGCATTGCTGATTTGGCGGCCGGGTGTGGTGAGGTAGGAGCCGTTGTAATACAACCCGCTGGAAGCACCGCCGTCCAGATTCATGGCCTGATAAGCGCCGGCCTGCTTCATCATTTGGGCGAGTTGCGGTATAGTCGCTCCACTCGTGGTCAGGAGGATCAGCTTATGATCCCGACTCATTCCGATCGCGCTGCGGGCGCCGCCGCCTGTTAATATTTTAGGGTCCTTGAAGCCTTCGGCTTTGACATTCAGGGAGATCTGTCCGTTCGTGACCAGACGAGGTCCGGCTTGAAGGGCACCTTCGACGCTGCCTTGGCTTAACCGTTGTTCAAAGGCGGAACCCGAAACCAGCTCGGCTAAATGGTTAGCATCATAGGTGAAGACCGTTCGCTGGTCGCCGGAGCTTTTTTTCAACATCTTTTTGTGGCTGACCAGGTAGCCGTAAGGTGTTTTGTAGGAGCTTTTGGTATAGGCGTCAAAGAATGTACCATTTATGGCTACAACCGCTTGATTGCGTTTGGCGAGACTGCTTAAATCCTCCACTTTGCCGATAGTATCGCCTGCAAGCGCCACGTCCAGGTTCACCTTGGGATGGAGCATAGAGATGGTGACCACCTTAGCGGAAAAGGTACGAGATCCGACCTTGAAGCTTTTATGAGCCGTCGTAATGGGTGTAGTATTTCCGGGTAGCTTACCGGTAAGTACCGGAAGCGTGACGGACGTTGTACCCTGCTTAATGCGTACAGCTGAGGTTTCCTTTTGCCATGAGACCTGCAGGTTTAGATATTGACTGATGAACTGCAAGGGTACATAGGTCGAACCATTATCGGTAAAAGGAGCATTTTGCAAACGGATCGTCTGATCATTCACTTTGGCAGTAGATTGTCCCATAAATAATGTGAGCCGGGTATTGCCTTGCGCAATTTCTATTTTTTTGTCCGCTGCCGTCATGTTGAGTGTGATCCCTTCATAGCTGTTCAGGAGGCGAAGCGGGATGAAGGAATGGTTACTCTGGTCCACATAGACCAGCATAGGTGCTGGTGCAGCAGCGTAGATCGGGGATACAAGTAATAGCATGGACAGGATAATAAGTACGGTGATTCTTTTCATGAATAGATCAATCTCCTTATGTAGTCTTGACACTTTACGAGGTGCTTGTACTTATATCGGGTTTTATGAGTTGTAAATGTATGTTATGCGAATTTTGAGTGTTCAGCTGATATAAAGAAACGGGGTGGGCTGGAGATGAGCAGGTATGAGACGAGACTTGAGGATTATCGTCGCAGAGAGCGCCCGTCTTATCGTGTATTTGAAGGATTGCAGGAATTGGTGCGTAGCGTGGGGCAACTGCATAATAACTGGTTATATGTGAACGTGGATCAATGGGATCAGGCTCCTGTTCACACACCGATTTATTATTTGGATGAGCATTGGCTGGAGGAATGTGCAGAGGATGGTACAGCCGTAACCAACGAACAGGACGAGTATATTCCCGTGTGGATATCAGATCGTCAGGTTCAAACCTGGTTCGAGCTGGCGACCTTTGAGAGTATTGTAGAAGTCCTTAAGGCTGCCGGACAGCCTGTGACGCTTCAGATGGTGATTGTGGCGGTAAAATATTATGACAAGCGCGATGCTTATCTGGACTATGAAGAGGTGAAGGTAGTGACAGACTTGTGGTCTGTGCTGACGAAGGTGGGAAACCACCTACGGAATGAACGAAGCCTGTAGAACAAACGGAACATACATACGGTTGAATGGGGGAAGCAGAATGAGTTGGTTGAATCATGAAATGGCAGCTAAGTGGCGACAGGAAGGGAAAAGGTATGCTGCAGATGTAAATGAATTTGTCAGAGTCGGCATGGAAAGTGAATGGCAGCAGGAGCAGTCAGAACCGAAGCAGGACGAGCGCTCCAAGCTGGCCAGAGATATTTTTCGTATGATTCAGGAAGCGAATCAGGTTGGGGAAACGGAGCAGTTACGTCGGGAGATTCCGGCGGCATCTTGGCCGCTTACACCAGCGTTCGAGGAGGCTTTGCAAGCCGTTAGGCCGATGGCTGGATGTACTAGATGAAGTGATTCCGTTTGGGGATGGACAGCGACTTCTGTTGGTCTGCGGTTATGGCGTTTATTTGCTGGGTGGTGATCGGGTGGACTTGATCCATCCCAAGGCGTCTGAACGGAGAAAACAAGAGCTGAAAGATACGATTGTGGATATGGCGCATGGAGCTGTGTCGAAGGATGGACGCTGGATTGCTTACGGCAGCCAGATGAGTGAGCATATGCTTATGGATCTGTCCAATAAGACGGTGCATATATTTGAGCCAAGTTCCAGTTATCCGCATTATGCTCTATTTTCCAAAGATGATCTGGACGTCTGGTATAATGCCTGTCATTTCTACAACGGTGCCACCATTCAAGTGTCGATTGCTGAGGTGAACAGGGTCTTGCTCAGAATAAGGAAGAATGGCCGATGATGAATGAAGAAATGCGAGTATACGCCGCAACAGCGCTGACACAAGGATCTATTTTGGGTATGCCTACGGTTATCTCCGTCTGATTGACAGGGAGGGTCGTGAACTTTGGCGCTATTTTGTCGGCAGTACGATATCCGGGCGGGCAGTTACACCCGATGAAGGCAAGTTGGCGGTTGGAACGTATGGCGGTATGCTTCATTTGATTGATTTGCAGAGCGGCACAAAGGATGAATATAGCATTGGTACCGCTCCAATTCACGAGACAGAGCGTTGGATGATCTGGCGTAACTATGAGCCATTGCGCTGGTAATACTAATATTCCGCAAATGGTGATAATAGCAAGTTCTGATAAGCTGAACTTAAAATGTAGTAGCACATGATTACAATGCTATTTTCATATAGAGGGGCATTTGGCATAAACCCCTGATTTAAAATACTAATAGAGAGGAACGAGGTGTGAGAACATGGACAAGAAAGCGGATATTCGCACATCCATGAAGGAATTATTTGCACAGATGGATGAAGCCTTTTTTATGGATGTGGAAGAAAATGTACCCTTCGAAATGCGTGATGGGGACGTCGACGAGGAGGGATGGATCAAGTGGAAACCTCTTCCTTCACAGATTACAGAACAGGAAGTTCGGGAGATGGAGGAAACCTACCATTTTGAGCTGCCGCCCCTGCTGAGAAGTTTTATCATGTCTTACCATTATGTGTCTTTACAATTCGATAATGAATCCATTCCGGGGGTATACTGGAGCGATTGTACGTTTGTTGAGTTTCCACGTCTACCTGTAGGTCAAGGCTTAAAGGCATTTTATGAGTTGATCGATCAATGGTCACCTCTGCTGTCAGCAGGCTACATTCCTTTTGCGATAGCAGAGGACGACCAGGGTCCCGTTTGTTTAAATGCAGGCAGCAGACATAAGGACGGCGATTATCCTATTGTGTGGTTTTTTCATGAGGATCTACAGCATTTGGACGAGGATGAGCTGCGGATCAGGAGTAATCTGCTTCCCCATGTGCAGGGGCTGTTTCCATCTTCTGTCGAATTGTTTAACGTTATGTTTAAGTAGATCGGACACTAGCGATTTCCTGAAATGGAATTTTACTGCTCAGGCAACCGAGATATTGACATAAAAAATGAGGAATGATATAAAAAAGGTAGGCTAGCACTCGAATGATGGGAGTGCTAACAAAGTTGAATCGTTTGCATAGCTCATATCCGCTGGCCTTACATAGGTTCATATCTGAAAGGAGATATCCGAATGGAGAAAAAACAGTTTCAGGCTGAGTCCAAGCGTCTGCTCGAAATGATGATTAACTCGATTTACACGCAAAAGGAAATTTTCCTAAGAGAGCTGATCTCCAATGCAAGTGATGCGATTGACAAAATTTATTACAAAGCACTAACAGATGATCAATTGGTCTTTGATAAAGAAAATTACTATATCAAAGTAACTGCCGATAAGGATAACAGAACGCTAACCCTGCGTGATACCGGAATTGGTATGACCAAGGAAGAACTAGAAAATAACCTGGGTGTTATTGCTAAAAGCGGCTCACTGGCATTCAAAAATGAAAATGAATCCAAGGATGGTCATGACATCATCGGTCAATTCGGCGTCGGTTTCTATTCAGCTTTTATGGTAGCCGATGTGGTTACAGTGACTACCAAGGCTTTGGGAAGCGATACTGCATATAAATGGGAATCCACAGGTGCAGACGGGTATACCATTGAGGCGGCTGAGAAGGACGAGGTCGGAACCGAGATCGTTCTGAAAATCAAGGCAAACACCGAAGATGAGTCCTACGACGAATATTTGGACGAGTACCGTTTAAAAGCACTGATTAAAAAATACTCCGATTTTATCCGCTATCCGATTAAAATGGATATTACAGGCAAGCGTCTGAAAGAGGGAAGCGACAACGAGTTCGAGGATTACGAAGAAGAACAGCGTATCAACAGCATGGTTCCTATCTGGAGAAAAAACAAAAGCGAGCTGACCGACGAGGATTATCAAAATTTCTATGCGGAAAAACGCTATGGCTACGACAAGCCGCTCCAGCATATCCACGTCAGCGCGGATGGCGCGGTAGTGTACCAAGCTATTCTGTTTATTCCTGAAAATATCCCGTTTGATTTCTACTCGAAGGAGTATGAAAAAGGGTTGGAGTTGTATGCCAACGGTGTGCTGATTATGGAAAAATCTCCTGACCTGCTGCCGGATTATTTTAGCTTTGTCAAAGGTATGGTCGACTCCGAAAGTCTGTCGCTCAACATTTCCAGAGAAATGCTGCAGCATGACCGCCAGCTGAAGCTGATTGCCAAAAATATCGAAAGCAAAATCAAAGGCCAATTGCTGACCTTGCTCAAAAATGACCGGGAGAAATATGATCAATTCTACAAATCATTTGGCAGACAATTAAAATTTGGTGTCTACAACGATTACGGCAGACATAAAGAAACTCTGCAGGATCTGCTCATGTTCTACTCTTCTACAGAGAAAAAGCAGGTTACTTTGGACGAATACGTATCGCGTATGCCAGAGGATCAGAAGTATATTTATTATGCTTCCGGGGAGTCCAATGAGCGTATTGAAAAACTGCCGCAAACCGAAATGGTGGCTGACAAAGGCTACGAAATTCTGTACTTCACCGATGATATTGATGAGTTCGCTATTAAAATGCTCTTAAGCTACAAAGAGAAAGAATTCAAATCTGTATCGAGCGGCGATCTGGGCATTGAGTCTGACGAAAATGAGAAAGAAACAGAAGCGGAACAAAACGACAACAAAGAGTTGTTCGAGTACATGAAGGGCTTGCTGGAAGGCAAGGTATCCAGTGTTAAAGCCTCCAAGCGCTTGAAGACACATCCGGTATGTCTGTCCGCAGACGGCGAAGTGACGATTGAGATGGAGAAAATCTTGAACGCTATGCCTAATAACGCCGATGTCAAAGCAAATAAAGTGCTGGAAATCAACGTAAACCATGCGGTGTTCAACTCTTTGAAAGAAGCTTTTGCCGAAGATAAGGAGAAGGTAAACCTCTATACGGCATTATTGTATAATCAGGCTTTACTGATCGAAGGCTTGCCGCTGCAAGATCCGGTTGAATTCACGAACGATATTTGCAAAATCATGGTTTAACAAGCTTTATTACTGTATAGAGCCGTTCCCGTACCGGGGGCGGCTTTATTTATCATAAACACTTCTTAAATCTCCATAATAGGTCATATAGCGAATACAGAAGAAGGGGACAGGCCCCACACTATGCTGGCTATACTCAATACAAAGGAGGGCGATTACATGAGTCTGGATCGAGACAACTGGGAACTCCAAAATTTAAACCGAAATGAGCTTATACAGTTGGTGGATAAAATCATCCGGGGTGAGGGAACGGAAGAGGAAATTGACAGCATGCTGACCATAGTGATGCAAAACACACCCCATCCGGGGATCAGTGATTTGATCTACTGGGATGACCGTGACTTGAGTGCGGCAGAGATCGTAGATGAGGCACTACGCTATCAGCCCATTATTTTACCACCCCATGAATCTTCTTCTTCATAGAATGCGGAGGGGTGGTCTTTTGTTTAGAAATAAGATAATATTAGCTCTTTGGGGCTATGAGCATTATATTCAAAAAAACTTCCGTTAAATATGTGCTGACTTCCCTGGAGTGTATGGGATAATGTTTGTTTCTGCTCACTTTACGGAGTTTTTCTTCCTAATTTTGGGAATTGTAAAGTTTTTGTGACATGTTCCTGTGAATTTTGACACAGCAAATTGTCGTTTTTCTTGATTATTTGGTGGGATGTCTTTATAATCATTTTGTTTGCAAGAATGATTAGCGATTAGCGTATGGAATAAGGAGGTTATTTATTTTGGGAAAAGCATTGATTATTGGCGCCGGTGGCGTGGCCAGCGTTGTGGTGCATAAATGTTGCCAAAACCCAGATGTATTTGAAGAAATTTGTATCGCAAGCAGAACTGTTGAGAAATGCGATGCGCTTAAAGAGAAGCTGGGTGGAGGTCGTACGAAGATACAAACGGCTCAGCTGGATGCTGACAACACCGACATGGTCATTGACTTGATTCGAAGCTTTCAACCGGATGTGGTTATCAATGTGGCTCTCCCTTATCAGGATTTGACGATAATGGATGCTTGCCTTGAGACAGGTGTTCATTACGTTGATACGGCGAACTATGAACCGCCGGATACGCCGAAGTTTGAATACAGCTGGCAATGGGCCTACAAAGAAAGATTCGAAAAAGCAGGAATTACAGCTCTGCTGGGCAGCGGTTTTGATCCAGGCGTGACTGGAGTATTTACGGCTTATGCTCAAAAGCACTACTTTGATGAAATTCATACGATTGATATTGTGGATGCGAATGCAGGGGACCACGGATATCCTTTTGCAACTAATTTTAATCCGGAAATCAATATTCGCGAAATTACGGCGAAGGGCCGTTACTTTGAAAACGGAGAGTGGATTGAAACTGAGCCGCTTTCTGAGAAAAAGGTATACGACCTTCCTGAAATTGGACCGAAAAATATATATCTTTTGTACCATGAAGAACTGGAATCTCTTGCTGTGAACATTAAAGGCGTGAAAAAAATCCGCTTCTGGATGACGTTCTCGGACAATTATCTGAATCATTTGAACGTACTTCAAAACGTAGGCATGACTTCGATCGAGCCTATTGATTACGAAGGACAACAAATCATTCCACTGCAATTCCTGAAAGCTATTTTGCCGGACCCTGCTTCTCTGGGACCAAGAACAAAAGGCAAAACGAACATTGGTTGCATCATCCAAGGTGTGAAAGATGGAAAGCCAAAAACATATTATGTTTACAATGTTTGTGATCATGAGGAATGTTATGCAGAGGTTGGCTCTCAAGCCATTTCCTATACAACAGGTGTTCCTGCCATGATCGGCGCTATGCTTATTATTAAAGGCATCTGGAAAAAACCGGGCGTTTACAACGTTGAGGAATTTGATCCAGATCCATTCATGGAAGCACTAAATAAACACGGATTGCCATGGCAAGAGAACTTTACGCCAACGTTGCTTGATTGAGGCCTGCGATGAATATTGATATTACCGGACTTCCATCACCTTGTTATCTTGTTGACGAAAGACTTCTTGTCAAAAACCTTGAGGTTTTAAATTCCGTCCAAGAGCGGACAGGCTGCAGTATTTTGCTCGCTCTTAAGGGGTTTTCGATGTTTTCGACCTTTCCTCTGGTTGGCAAATACTTAAAAGGGGTAACCTCCAGTTCGTTGTTCGAGGCAAGACTTGGTCGCGAAAAAATGGACAAAGAGGTTCACGTATACGCACCTGCTTATGTTGACAGTGAATTTGATGAGCTATTGGAGTATGTTGACCATATTGTTTTCAACTCCTTTGATCAATTGAAACGCTATAAAAGCAGAGTGCAAGGCGTAACTTCCAAAAAAATCGACATCGGCATTCGGGTTAATCCGGAATATTCGGAAATCGAAACGCCGTTGTATGATCCTTGCTACAACAACTCCAGAATGGGTGTGACTCTGGCTAACTTTAGACCTGAGGATCTAGATGGCGTGGACGGTATTCATTTTCATACGATGTGTGAACAGAATTCAGATACGCTAGAGCGCACCATTAAAGTGGTGGATGAGAAATTCGGGCCATACATTAAGAACATGAAATGGCTCAATTTCGGCGGCGGTCACCATATTACCAGAGAAGACTATGATCTGGACACGCTGGTACGCTGTATTCAATATTTTCAGGATAAATATGGTGTGCAGGTTTATCTGGAGCCAGGCGAAGCTATTGCTTTGAATACTGGATATCTGGTTGCGACCGTATTGGATACGATGAAAAACGGAATGGATATTGCCATTCTGGATACTTCGGCTGAATGTCATATGCCTGATGTACTGGCAATGCCATATCGCCCGAATATCATTGATGCAGGCCAGCCTGGTGAGTATGCTTACACCTACAGACTTGGTGGACTTACGTGCTTGGCTGGAGATGTGATTGGAGACTATTCCTTTAAAGAGCCATTGAAGCCGGGAGACAAGCTTGTGTTCTGCGACATGGCCCATTACACGATGGTCAAAAACCACATGTTTAACGGAGTTAACCTGCCAGCCATCGCCAGCTACAACGACGAAGAAGGCATCAAGGTAATCCGTCAGTTCTCCTACGAGGACTTTAGCTCGCGTTTGTCGTAAGACCTACACAGGAGCAACAGAACTGAGTGCCTCGAATAGAATGACTGAACTACAAAAGCCTCGCCCTTTTAAAAAAGGGTGAGGCTTTTTGGTGTAGTTAGGATTTTTTAGTCTTTATATGTGCCTGTTGCATGTATCCAATACGACAACGGGCATTAAATAATGATTCACTACTTGAAAAGTTATATAAATTTAGTTAGTCTACCTTACAGCTTCAGAAGAGAGTTTATAGTCAAACATTTTTCCTCCGTATTGAAGCCCGAACGCATTGACGGCTAGGTAGTAATCTTTACCTTGCTCAAGAGTTGCATTTAAAAAATATTGACCATTTTTTGAACTTTTAATGCTTTGACCATTACTATCGAAGAGGGTTAGCTCCAACCAAGAATCGGGATATCTGTGTCCCTCAATTGTGAAGTGAACTTCTCTTGAGTTATTTTCTGCCATTATTTTATATACATCGTAGTTTTCCCACATCCCATGCTTCTCTTCACCGAGGGTTCCAATGACCCCATCACCTATAAAATAATAGTTAGCTTGTTCAAAAGTATCATTTGGCTCCTGTTCATCATATTCAAGTAAAGGGGCAATAGTTGTTTCCTTTGCAACTGGTACGGAATTTGCTTCTTCGGCTAAAGCAACACTGGCAGAAGTACTTAGCAGAAGTGTAAGGCCTAATGAAGCTAACAACGTTTTTTTCATGAATAATCTACCTCTCTTTTTTGGGATTTATATTCATTTATATGAATATATTAGTAACTGTTTCTGAGTTAATTGTATATCAATCGCCAGGAAATTGGAATAATAAAAAGGAATATTTATCAATAAAATAAATATAATAGAACATTTTGTTACAGAATTGAATTTTTCATGTTCACAAGTTTGTCCTAGGAGTTCCGTTTAGAGGATACGTTTCTTGGAGGAAAATATATGGTATACTCTTTAAAACTTGGACATGACTTGGGAAATAAATTGTAACGATAGGCAGAGGTGAATTGCACATGTTCGACCCGACCGTTTTTGATAATTTAAAAGTGGCTATAGAAAATACGGTTTACGATCTGGATAATCTGGATTCACGTATTGATATTACGCAACGAATCGATAGATTGGAAATGTCCGTGATGTCGCGTGAATTTGCTGTCCAATTCAGATTGAGGGAACAGCCAGGTGTGACGGCAGAAATTCAACTAAAGGCGGATTTAAACAACTTGGCTGCGGAAATTTTGGAAATCAAAGATCAAATTCCGGGATGTGTCTTGTTGCTGAGTTTTTACATGGAGATTCGTGAGATTGAGTCACAATGCAGACAGATTGAAAATATACTGACCGAAATTTGGAAACCTGATCTTCGGCCTGTCCAAACGCTGAGTTTTAATTATGAAGAGAAGGTTTCTACATACCAAAACAAGATCGAACTTCGGTTTTCCAGGCAAATTAACGAAGATCAGATGGAGGATATTCCAGAGCTGTTGGAGCATATTTTGCTGACGCTTATAGAATTAAACAAGGTCTAAACGGTTAGGGTCCTAATGGAAATAACATTAGTAGACCAACAAGTTAAGGTTAGAGGGGTTGAAAATATAAATGAATGAACTTGAATTCTCTAGAGTATATGCGATTATGGAGGCTGCTTTTCCTGAAACGGAATGTAGAACATTCGAGTCGCAGAGGGCTCTGCTTCATCATCCGTGTTATCGCTTACTTACCAAAAAGGACGAACAAGGGCAAACAATTGCTTTTTTGGCAGGGTGGGAGTTTACAGATTTTCGGTTTGTAGAGCACATTGCCGTAGATTCGGCTATACGAGGCAGCGGGTTAGGCAAAGAGCTTATGAGCAAGTTTATTTCACAGTCCGGTAAACCAGTAGTACTGGAGGTGGAGCCGCCAGTGGATGAATGGACTCGGAGAAGAATCGGTTTTTATGAGCGTTTGGGGTTTCATATGAACCATTTTGAGTATGTACAGCCCCCATTAAGAGAAGGGCAGGATAATCTGAAGCTTCAAATTATGAGCTATCCTGGTGCGCTGGCTGAACAAGCGTTTGCTCCGTTTAGACAGATTTTATATACCGAGGTTTATGGGCTTAAATGAGAGACTATATAAAGTCAGTTGTATTATATAAAATAAAAGGCTCTGCTTATGCCGTATTTTTACGGGAGCAGAGCCTTTTTCTTTTTAGGGCTGAAGGTGCTTCATTATGTTAGTGTCTTGTCCATATCATGACAAACTCTTTCTCGCCAGTCTCGGAATCTATAGATTCCTCTTGAATGGTAAATCCATTTTTAGTATAAAAGTTAAATGCTTTCGTGTTCGACTGGTATACCTTCAATTGGATCTGATCATATTGCTTCTTGACCCAATCTAGTAGTAACTTGCCATAGCCTTTTCTTTGAAGGTCTATGCGTATAAACAGAGCCGCCAAATACCCATCCACCATGGAAACGAAGCCGCCAATAGTATGATCATCCTGTATGATAGCATAGTTTTGAGCTAGAGGGAGGTAATTGCTCTCCATCTCGGTCACTTGTGATCTCCAATATTGCGGATCAATAAAATGATGGGCTTCTATGGAAGCATCCAGCCAAATGGCTGCCAAATCCTTAAATTCTTCAACATTCACTGGTCTAATAGACATCGTATCGCCTCTTTTCATAGTATGTAATCTATTCCGATAGTTAATGATGAGAAGTATGATGTTGAAATAAAAAAGACCGTCCGTAGACGGTCTTTCTACCCGTGGCGCCTAACTAAAGCTTTGATCCGTATCCCGCGCCTCCGTCAACTCTGTAAATTAGAGAATAACGGACCGGGTAAGGGATACGCTCAACATGTGATTATTGATGTTGACGCACCTCCTTTCCTGATGCTTCCATATTACCATATCTGGTGTGTGATATCCAGTTATTTTCGAATGTTTTCAGGAAAAATTTATAGAGAATATTATATAAAAATAACTTGATTTTATGGTTCATGGGAGATATAATCTTAATTACGATGATTGAAAAACATCGGTATGAATACATAATATGCGGTCGTGGCGGAATTGGCAGACGCGCACGGTTCAGGTCCGTGTGGGCTAACCCCCCGTGGAGGTTCGAGTCCTCTCGACCGCATCTTACCCTAACAATTACAGGTTCTTGGATTGGCTGGATGCCACCAAGAGCCTGTTTTCATATGGTCAAGAAGCTCCGTGTGTTGCTCATCTCCTGGTGAACGGCATTTATGGTCATGTTATCAGAAATAAATAATCATTCTATTTATACTGGAATATATATTTAATATAGTCTTTTGCACTCTGATTAATTTCTTCATCGCTCGCTTGAAATGAGGCTCCGAAGACAGCAAAATAGGGTAATGATATTGCACCAACATGTACTGTGCTGGCTTTAAAAGGTGTTATAACTTCATCTACAGTAAAAGAAACGGAACCAGTAGGTAAATAATTTTCTTTTTTATCGCCAATGGACACTGCTATCCCTAGCTTCTTTCCTTTTAGCTTATTACCTTTTGAACCATAAGCCCATCCATGAGTAAAAACATCATCCAACCACTTTTTTAATAAAGGTGGGTAACTATACCAATATAAAGGGAATTGAAATATTACATTGTTATGTGCTTCAAGTAACTTTTGCTCTTTCAAAACATCAATGCTCCAGTTTGGATACTCTTTATAAATCTCATGAATTGTAATTTCATGGGTATATTGAAGTAATTCTTGTTTCCATCTTTTATTTACTCTAGAATCTTCAATATTCGGATGAGCTAAAATCACAAGAGTTTTCATCATAAATCACCTTTCTTGCGTAACATATTTTGCTTTTTGTAGATACTCATATTATTATTCTGTACGCTTCAAAAAAAGTAAATACACACAATAAAGTAAGATAGTTACTTGAAAGTGTGCATTGGACTTAGAGTGAAGATATGCCATTATAGAAATAATTAGATAAACTTTGTTATTTTAGCGTTGAAGAGGTGGTACTATGAAACAATATAATTTAGGCATAGAAGCAACACTTGAGATCATCGGAGGTAAATGGAAATCATTAATCATATGTTTATTAATGTCTGGTAGAAAAAGGACAAGTGAATTACAGCGTAGTATTCCAGGCATTTCTCAAAAGGTTCTTATACAGCAACTTCGCGAACTTGAAAAGGATGGTATCATAGGCAGGCATGTGTATAATCAAATGCCTCCAAAAGTGGAGTATTATATAACGGAATATGGAATTACAGCAAATGAAATTATTGACTTAATGTGTTCTTGGGGTAGAGCTAATATCAAAATAAGACAACAGCAAGGAGAAGATGTGATGTTGTTAGAAAATGATTCAAAATGAATAGTGGAGTAAAAGAGCGTTGTAGACTGTGATGTTTATGGCGGTTTTCTTTTTTTCGTAGAGTTGCCAGTTTGGGGATATCTGTTGTAGCAGCATACTCCTCAGGTACCTTCAAGTACTATGCTTTGTGTTGAGCCGCAAGCTAGTTTACTATATAGTTATGACTGGACTATTCCATCTATATTAAATCAATGTCTAAGTAGGGGGACCCTTGCAATGATTATTAAACCGAAAATCCGTGGTTTCATATGTACGACTGCGCATCCCGGAGGATGCGCGGCTCATGTCAATCGTCAGATCAACTACATCAAAGACAGCACGTCAATACAAGGAGCTAAAAAGGTACTTGTGATCGGAGCATCTACTGGATATGGGCTGGCTTCTCGTATTGCTGCGAGCTTCGGTCTGGGAGCGGATACCATAGGGGTATCCTATGAACGTCCCGCATCAGAGGGGCGCACGGCTTCAGCAGGCTGGTACAATACGGTAGCCTTTGAAAGAGCGGCCAGAGCAGCTGGCTACATAGCAGAAAGCATTAATGGAGATGCTTTTTCTCATGAAATTAAGCAGGAGACGTTGAAGCTGGTAAAGGAAAAGTTGGGCAAGGTAGACCTGATTGTGTATAGTGTCGCTTCACCACGACGGACACATCCCGATACGGGTGAGACCTTTAATTCCGTTCTCAAGCCTATCGGTCAATCTTTTTCTAATAAAACAGTGAATACCAATACAGGTGTCGTATCAGAAATTACGCTAGAACCGGCTACGCAGGAGGAAATTGAGAACACCATCACGGTAATGGGTGGCGAAGATTGGTCCTTGTGGCTCAAAGCGTTGGAAGAAGCTGATCTGCTGGCTGAAGGGGTAACCACACTGGCTTACTCTTATATTGGTCCCGAAATTACGGAGGCTATCTATCGTAAAGGAACCATTGGCCAAGCTAAAAATGATTTGGAAGCTACAGCACATACTCTAACAAAGCAACTGGAACGTTATCATGGAAAAGCCTACGTTTCTGTGAATAAAGCTTTGGTTACACAATCCAGTTCGGCTATTCCAGTCGTACCATTGTATATTTCTTTGCTGTTTAAGGTCATGAAGGAAAAGGGACTGCACGAGGGATGTATTGAGCAGGCACAACGTCTGTTCGAGACGCTATACAGTGGGTCCACTGTGGAAACGGATGAAGAAGGACGCATCCGTCTGGATAACTGGGAAATGAGAGACGATGTGCAGCAGGCTGTCAAAGCGGCTTGGTCCGAAATCACTACAGAAAATGTATCTGAATTGGGCGATCTCGAACAATACCGTCTGGATTTCCTCCAATTATTTGGATTCGGGTTTGATGAAATTGATTATGAATTAGACGTTAATCCATAGGTTGATACAATTTCGTAAGTAAATATTTGTAAAACAAAAACGGGTACTCTCAAGCGATGCAATTGCTTAAGAGACCCGTTTTTTATGTATATTGGCAAAAAAACAAGTTGCACTCGTTTTCACTAACAGCATTTATCGAGAATTAGACGTGGAAAGCGACTTACGGTGCAGCAAGCGAAAAACGGCAATGGTAATGATAATCCCCACAACGCCAAAGACTGCAACAGAAGTCAGAGCTCGATAGGCTTGCCAGCCGAACAAAAATGCAATACCACTGCCAAACGTTGTACCTGCCAGTAACCCAAGTGCGCAGGCAATATCCGTTCCAAATTTCATAAACATGTTCCTTTCGAATGTATAAATTAAAAAGCAACTTGTACTTTTTCGCTGGACTTGGACACATACTTGTGCGTACAATTAAATAGTAATCGTTTTCAAACTGAATCTATTTATCATTATGGATCATTTTCGTGTAAATTATTCCTTTTTCAGGAGGCTGATGAAATGAATATGAATGAGCAGATCAAGCTGTGGAACGAAGAGGCGCAGGCTAGTAACGCTGATCATCCTCACCGAAAGGTTGAATTGTTTATCGAGGTACGGGATGGAGCACTGGAATCCGTTGTTCCTTATCTGAACCAACAGGATTATCGTCATGTAACTCTGGTAGAAGATGAACATACTTCAGCGGCAGCAGGAAAAAAAGTGGCTGAGCTGATCCGTGAGGCAGGTTTGACAGTTGATGTAGTTAAGTTGCCTCCGAATGCTGTAGGGGATGTCATTGCTGATGAAACTTACATTATGAAGGTGCTGCTGGGTGTGGCGGATAAGAGTCAGGCTGTACTTGCTGTAGGCTCCGGCACGATTCATGATCTGGTTCGCTTCGTGTGCTATAAAATGAATCGTCCGTTCTTGTCAGTACCGACGGCTGCTTCCGTGGATGGTTTTACCTCCGCAGGCGCGCCGCTGATTGTGGACGGCAGCAAGCAGACGTTCCAAGCGGTTCCGCCAGAGGCGATCTTTGCTGATTTGTCCGTGCTGGCGAATGCGCCACAAGCGATGACTGCCGCAGGTTTTGGCGATATGCTCGGTAAGTTTACCTCATTAGCCGACTGGCATGTATCCAGAGATTTGGGAAACGAGCCGTATTCACCTGTGGCTAACCGCATTACCGAGGAGGCTTTACGTGCCTGTGTAGAGCATGTCGATGAGATTGCGGCAGGCAGCAAGGCAGGTGTTGAGGTGTTGATGAATGCGCTGATTGCATCCGGTATTTCGATGCTGATGATAGATCATTCCCGTCCAGCGTCAGGGGGAGAGCACCATATTTCCCACCGAATTGAAATGGATTTTATTGCAGAGGGACGCAAGCAAGTTTTGCATGGTGCCAAAGTAGGCGTAGCATCCGCTTTGCTGTCTGACATGTACAGGGATTTAGCTGCCAGCCAGGATGTAGAGGCCTTTAAGGTGTATCGGGCTTTGCCTACGTCGGAGCAGATGCGTGCATGGCTGGCTCAGGTCGGAGGCCCGTCTACCATTGCCGAGCTGGGTGTTACAGAGGAACAGCTTGCTCGTGCTTTGCGCACGGCTCATACCTTACGTGATCGCTATACAGGACTCAAGTATATGAATGAACATCAATTGCTTCGTTCGTAGTATGTACATCTACACAAGCAGTCTTTAAATATTCAGTCAATTATGTGTAGCAAGGAAGGGATTAGCGAATGGGTTTACGCCTCCGGCAGCTATACGTCGATATCTTGCTCCTGTAACATTTGTATGTACAAATGAACGATATGCTATAATCGTAGAATATGAACAGGTACACGATATTGCAGGTACGGAGGAAATTATGGCGCCCAAATATATACAAGTTAAACAGGAAATTTTGTCATGGATTCATTCATCCAAACTGGAGCCGCAAAGCCAGCTTCCATCTGAGCATGAAATGTCTGAACAATTTGCGGTTAGTCGGCAAACGGTGCGTCAGGCGCTGGGCGAGCTGGTGCAGGAAGGTTGGCTGTTTCGTATGCAGGGCAAGGGAACCTTTGTCGCGACACGGGACAGTAAGCAGCCCGAAGATCCAAGGACGATTGGAGTCGTTACAACCTATATATCGGATTATATTTTCCCATCTATTGTACAGGGAATTGAATCCAAATTAAGCCGCCAGGGCTACAAGTTGCTGCTGTCAAGCACAGGCAATGACCCCGAGCAAGAACGTCAGTGTCTGGAAATGCTGCTGAGTCAACCGCTGAGCGGAATTATTATTGAACCGACCAAAAGTGGGGAGCGCAATCCCAATCTGAACTATTATTTAACCGTGGAAAATCGTCAAATTCCTTACTTGATGATCAATGCGCGTTATGAGGAAATGGATGCACCTTGTCTGCGTGTGGATGATGAAAAGGGTGGCTTTTTGGCGGCAGAGCATTTGATCAAGCTGGGACACCGACGCTTGGCTGGATTTTTCAAAACTGATGATATGCAGGGAATTCTGCGTATGAAGGGATTTGTAGCCGCTCACCGCAAATATGGAGTGACATTACACCCGAACGCAGTAACTACCTACCGGACAGAAGAAAAAAATGAGATTCCATTACAACGTGCGTCGGAGCTGCTGGCGATGGAGGCGGGAGAGCGCCCGACCGGATGGGTGACCTATAATGATGAGTTGGCTATTCGACTCCTAGATATTGTACGTTCGGCGGGCCTGAACATTCCCAATGATCTATCGCTGGTTGGGTTTGATGATTCATTTTTGGCGACAGCAACGGAAATCAAGCTAACGACAATTCGGCATCCAAAGGAAGAATTGGGGTTACGTGCTGCCGATACCATGCTGTCAATGATTGAAGAGAAGGGCTACCATGAAGAAGATCGACAGTTAATTCTACCGCCTGAGCTCATCGTTCGTGAATCTACGGGGCCTGTCCAGGTCATGCCTGGAGAACACTAGGCTGGGAGATGAGTAGCTTTTATTACTTAACATGTAAGGACAGGTTAGTAAGTATACAGCTTTAACGCTTAATATTTGATGGCATGTTTTTCGTCATACCGAACAGTCTGTTTTCTGGATTGCAGAAATAGGCTGTTTTTGTTATATTTTTTCTGAAAATGAGTATGAGTACATAAATCTATCGAAAAAATACATAAAAAAGACTAGCTAAGTTGTACGTACAACCATATAATGAAAGCGGAACCAAGGATAAAGGGTCGTTACAACCTTCCTGTAATTTTCCATTTCAGGTTGGTTTCAGTCACCTCCTCCAATGCAGATTTCAGAAATGAAGTAAAAGGAGTACCTAATACATATTAGAACAATTGAAAAAGGAAGTATGGGAGGCCAATTTGGCTCTTCCAAGGCGTGGCCTATGAAGAACTGAAAGCGGAGCAACTGGTTGTACTGATTCTACAAGGCGATATTGTCGAGGTTGACCTTCGGCCTTCGTCAGATACGCCTACACATCATCTGGCACTGTACCGTTCTTTCGTTCGGAATCCAGAATTCACCTTAGTGGATCTGGTGCTGCTGGGTAAGCATTTTCTGCGCAAGCATGGGCGAACGCTTATGATGGTCAACGATAAAGGAGGAGGCACACAAATGAGCAAGTATACAATTGGTGTCGATTATGGAACGCAGTCCGGCCGTGCGGTTATTGTTGACCTGTCTGACGGAGCTGAAATTGCTACACATGTAATACCTTACCGTCATGGAGTTATGGATGAAGTGTTGCCTGGTAGTGGACGCAAATTGGATATAGATTGGGCGCTGGAACATCCGGCTGATTATATTGAAGTGCTGACTACCTCCGTACCTGCTGTTATGAAGGAGACAGGGATTTCTCCAGACGATATCATCGGATCGGAATTGATTTTACAGCATGTACGATGCTGCCGATCGACGCGCAGGGACAACCGTTGTGCTTTGACGAGAACCTGAAAGATAACCCGCATAGTTGGGTGAAACTGTGGAAGCATCATGCAGCACAAGATGAAGCGGACCGTTTAAATGATATTGCCTCGCAGCGCGGAGAGGCGTTTCTGCCCCGCTATGGAGGGAAAATTTCTTCCGAATGGATGATCGCAAAAATTTGGCAAATTCTGAACGAGGCACCGGACATTTATAATCAAACAGACCGCTTTGTAGAAGCGACCGACTGGGTAATTTCCCAGCTCAGCGGGGAACTGAAACGTAATCAGTGTACAGCTGGCTACAAGTCTATTTATCATCATCGCGATGGTTATCCGGATCGTGAATTTTTCAAAGCGCTCGATCCGCGTCTAGAAAATTTGACGGATACGAAGCTGCGCGGTGAGATTTATGAATTGGGTGCCCGTGCGGGTGGATTAACAGAGAATATGGCTGCAAAACTCGGACTGAATCCGGGAACGGCAGTAGCGGTAGGCAATGTGGATGCACATGCGGCTGTTCCGGCAGTAGGCGTCGTCACACCAGGCAAGCTGGTGATGGCGATGGGAACTTCCATTTGCCACATGCTCCTCGGTGAGGAAGAAAAAGAAGTAGAGGGTATGTGTGGCGTTGTAGAGAACGGAATTATTCCGGGCTATTACGGGTATGAGGCTGGACAATCGGCTGTAGGAGACATTTTCGCATGGTTTGTGGATCATGCTGTTCCCGGCGAAGTGAAGGAGCAGGCAGCTGCGGAAGGTGTGAACGTCCATGTATGGCTGGAGCGTAAAGCGGCTGAATATAAGCCGGGGGAAACCGGGTTGCTGGCGCTGGATTGGTGGAACGGTAACCGTTCTCTGTTGGTTAACACCAACCTGACGGGGCTGATTGTCGGATATACGTTGCTGACGAAGCCAGAAGAAGTGTACCGTACATTGCTGGAAGCAACTGCTTTCGGAACACGTAAAATTGTCGATGCGTTCCATCATAACGGCGTGCTAGTAGACGTATTGTATGCGTGCGGTGGATTGCCGCAGAAAAATCGCCTTTTGATGCAAATTTATGCAGATGTAACCGGACGTGAGATTAAGGTGGCGGCTTCTACTCAAACTCCTGCATTGGGTGCGGCCATGTTCGCAGCAGTGGCTGCGGGAGCTGAAGCTGGAGGGTACGACGATATCGTCGAAGCAGCGCGTCATATGGCTCGTGTACGGGACGAGAGCTTCAAGCCGATCCCTAAGAACGCGGCCGTGTATGATAAGCTGTACGAGGAATACAGCCGTCTTCACGACTACTTTGGACGTGGAGGCAACCTGGTGATGAAAAAGCTGAAGTCCATCAAGGAAGAAGCCGGTCGTTCAACTGAAGCGACAAGCATTCATTCTTAAGAAACTGACAAAATATAAGCAAGAAGTATGTAAAACTCTGTTATCTAAAAAGCACAGTGCGCCGAGGAATCGGCAGACTGTGCTTTTTTGCATTTTATATTCTGTGAATTACATGATGTGAAAGTCTCAGCGGATGAAAGATGGTAATGCGTTCCTTTCAAAGACTTTCATGAAAATTTCAAGCATTTCTCTTTTACGGACATTTTTACTTTTTCAGCATGGCATCAGCAAACAAAATGGATTTTGGAATACGGAAAAACTGTTCCGCCTGATCCTGGAAGGTTTGCGAAGGAACGGTACCCTGATGCAACCATTTCCGAAATGTACCGGGGTGAACGCCAATCCAATGACTCACATCGGTCACCGAAATATCATGTACCATGCATAGACCCGCCAAGATCCGATTTTTAACCGGAGAACGAGTCACAGTCCGTTTCATAAAACGGGACGGCGATGGTTGACAGATGAGTGGTGAACGCCGGACAACCTCTTCATTAAATAGAATATGGTGCGGATAACCAAGTGTATTACACGTCTTTTCCAGATTAGTGTTGCCGGGAATGCGACCTTCATATACCCACGCACTGACACTACGGGAGGAAATGGAAAGCTCCTCGGCAAGTTGGGACAGTTTAATGTCATTAGCCATCAAAACGGCAAGCAAAACGCGATTGCGCACTTGACAGCGTGTTGGTTTACGAAAACGCTTGACACGCACGCCTTTTCCCAAATATTTGCGATTGATCAGAGACCACGCCTGAATGGAATGTTTATCTTGTTGTTTAGGCATATACCCTCCGATTTTTTTTAACCACATACTACTATACCCGAAGGGGGCTTTGCAAGTGACTCCTCTCCTGATTTTCTTTTAATCCCATGGGCTTAACCGGTTTATGGAAAATAAGGTCCATTTGGCCTATAAAAATGGAAGTTTAAGGTGCCGATATATTAAATTGTGACATTTTTTATGGAAATGGAGGTAATATGTTCTTCTCTTATGATTGTAAGGATGTACAGAGAGAAAAGTGGGTTTTTGCAGCCCGACATGCAATTTTTTTGACGAGAGAAAGGGAGGTTATACAGCTAGATGATTTGTAAAAAGGTAATGGTATGGTTTCTGACGGCACTTTTGGCAACGAACACTTTGCTGTGCTTGCCTAGTGTGGCAGGAGCGGAAAAACAAGATGTAAAGGACGGAATGCAACTGGACCAAGCAGATTTGGTACAGAAGGAACAGGAGATCACTAATGAAACAGTTTCTTTTGATCCGCCCACTTCTGTAACAAACAGCGTTTATAATGCACTCATGATGAGCTTGGCGGCAACGGTGGAGTATACGTCAATCGTTATCGAACCCGGGGAAACCTATGAATTCGAGAATACAGATACGATCAGTAAGTCCATATATAGCAACCCTTCTCAATCAAAAGGCATTTTGTACGATAGTGTAAGTTACAAAGAGGACGGAGACATCAGCACTGTCCATATGGACTATGGGATAAGCCCCATTGGTGTTCCTGGGGGAGGCACAGCGTTTATTACGAATACAGGAACAGCAGCATTAACCGTAAAAGTAACGGACGTCTTCACCTACAGTACATTGGAGGACCCGGCACTAGAGCGAGTTACGGTCTCTAAAAATGAAAGCTAACGGATTGTGAATGAAGGATGGACTGCCCGTTCGATTCAGCATGATGGGTCAAATGCAGACAATCGCCGTTTTGATTACGCAAAATACAAGGCGGACAGAACTTTATCCGCATCTGATCTTAATAGCATTGCTCATCCCTCTTTGGGTGATGGCGAGGAACTGATTATTACAGGTTCCACTGCCAATGCGGTGACCTTCGGATTTCCATACGGCAAATACAGTATAGAAAGCACCGGCGAGCCGGCTTATGCGCGGGTTACCCTAAATCAGGGGGAAAGCTACCAATTTATCAATGTGGGAACCCGATTGGATACGGTGGAAAGTGACGGTACATCTAAAGATAAACTTGACTATGTTGTTTATCTGGCAAACGGAACAGAGGCTTCACGCGGCAGTGGCACTACGGCGAAGCCGCAGATTACTGTGGATAGATACGCGGTAATTACCCAGGTCACTGCAAACCCGGTGACATACGGGGCTCCATATCGCAATTTTATTGCTCGTCCTGTGGGTGGTGATGCAATCAGCCGTATGGAGCTTGAGGTAGGCAAGAGCTATATTTTCCACAATAATGGTACGCTAATGAATCCGATCTACAATAACTCCAAAAAGGTAGGAAGCTTGTTCGACTATGCTATTTACAAGCCAGCTGGAACAGTAAATTCCTCTGGTTTTAACAGCCAGTCTGGTCCCATGGTCCCGCCTTCGGGATATGCCATTGTGACTGTGATCGGTCCGAGTCCTATTATCTTTGACTATACAGATGATTTTTCCTGGGAAACGAGTAGCCATCCTGCTTTCTTGCGGGTAACACTTTCGAAAGGTGAAAGTTATGCTTTTACCAATATTAGTGATCATTTGAGGAATCTGCACAGCATAGCCAAAACCGTTAAAGGAAAATTTGATGTGGTCCTGTATAAAGCAGATGATACAGAGCAATCCAGGCGCAATACCGGGAACTCAACCTTTTTGGTTGGTGCAGGTAAAAAGGCCAGTGTGACGGTAACCAGTGACACGCCAATCACGTTTGGTGGTATCTATCGGAGCTTTAAGGCCAGCGAAGATGATAATGGTATCGGGCAAACGACGCTGGAGCCGGGGGATTCGTATGAGTTCCGTAATCATGATAGTCAATCAAATTCATTGCGGCATGACAAAAGCAGTGGCAATGCACACTTTGATGCTGCAAGTTATAAAGTACTTCGATTACTGACATCAGATCATTTCAACAATACAGTGGACCCAGAGATTGTCGCTGGCGGTAAAGCAATTGTCACCAATGTATCCGATCGGCCAATTACCTTTACCTATAGCAATAAGGTGGAGGCTTTGCTTAGTGGGCAGGCAGCCTTCCATCGAATTACATTGAAACGCGGTGAAAGTCGGAAATTTATAAATGTAAGCACTTTGGACAAGGCCTTGGATGTCATTTCAGTCAGCGGTATGAAGTGGAATTACATGAATTACAAGGCAGACGGGACGGTGTACAGTCAGGCCAGTGATACGACTCAATTGCCGTTGGTACAGGCTGGTGGATATGCCATTGTAACGACGGTTTCGGATGTGCCAGTGACTTATGGAGCTGTGTTAGGAATATTCGACGTTGAGGATGCTCAGGTGCCGACAGGCAATCAAGTCACTGTCAAGCAGGGAGAAAGCTATGTATTCCATAATACTGGTTCACAGGCTTCCTCATTAACGACAGATGCTTCAAACGAAAGCCGTCGCGGAAGTCAGGAGGCCCCTATCGTGACGAATGCGAAGGCGGCTGGTGGAACGTATCAGTATACCGTTACGGATCAGGCTGGAAAAGTGATTCGTGAACATAAAGAGGCGACAGATAATCAACAGCAAGTGCCAGCTAATGCAAATATTCATCTTGCCGTAGCTGCAGTTGCTCCTGCTGTTAAAAACTTTGGAGCGCCTTATCGTGTGTTTGCTGTAAAAAATAACGATGACAGTAGGCTGAACGAACTAATTGAGCTCATAGATAAAGAAGCTGACTTTACGGCAGGCCAACAAGGGAAATATCGGTTTACACCCAAAGAAGACGGGATTTACCGTTTTGCTGTGAAGGAGAAATCCAACTTTGCTGCGCAGCAACCCATTGTAAGCTTGTTTACGGACCCTGATTTTAGTAACCAGCTTGTCTCTTCAACAGAGCAAGCACAAATATATGGTTGGGATTACACGGTCTTAGAGTATGAGATAAAGGCAGGCAAAACGGTTTATGTGAAGCTGACAGAAACCAGTAGCGGCGCATTACAAACCGTAATTAAGGCAGCACATATGGCGCTCGGTAAGGATACTTCATATGAATATGGAAAAGGGAACTGACTGAATAAAGTTATTTTGTTCACCGGTGATCAAATTCAACTAGATTATGATTTAAACGGAAACGTCATTAGACGGACGAAGAAGGTATTTCCTTTTACAAATTAAATAGGGGTGAGCGAGTGTTTAAACGTTATATTTGTAGTCTACTATGTATGGCAATGTTGCTGGGTCAATGGAGCAAATGGGCATATGGAGAAGAAGGGCACGGAGAGGCGGCAGCTTCTCAGTCTTCTACTCCACAGATTATTACCAGAGTATGGCTTGCACAGCAAACAGGTAAGGATCAGGCTTGGGTCAATGCACAGTTATCCAAAGGCTATACTTTATATGATATTTATAAAGCTTGGCAAAAAGATGGTGGAGAAAACTCATTACCGGAACAAAGTCCAAGCTTGTGGGTACAGCAGAATGGACTGACATTGAGCACAAATGCAAAGGCGGAACCGTCTGATGAGTCGGCTGAGCTGAAGGAAGGTGAAAAGTCCACTCAGGCCGCCCAGTATGAAGAAGCAACTCAACAACCGCTAGATAAGGAAGAGGGTAAAGCACCGGCTCCAGACACGACTGAGATGGATATACCATCCATACCCGGTGTAAGTGATTCCGTATATGTGCCGACTCCAGGAGAAAACGGTCTGATCGGGCAGAGTTTACTTCAACAAAGTTTGTTGCAGGTATCTGCTACAACAGATGTGTATGCTCCTTTTGATCATAAGTTCTTCTATGGAGTTGTTTATTCGACTAATGAAAGAATTAATTTGAGTGCCAGTGCTAAGGCAAAGGCAAAACTGCAGTTCTATACTCTCGATGAATGAACGATAAAACATCACTTTCTCATAAAGGAGTAATAAGGAGATATTGTTATATAGAATATGGGAATACTGGTAAATGGAGAAAAGTGTATTTAGCACACTTTTTATTTACTGATCGTTCTCAATATGTTAAATTAATTGAAGGAGGGAAATGAAATGTCGAGAAGTAAGGAGTTTGATGAGACCGAGGTATTGGATAAAGCGATGCAGCTTTTTTGGGAACAAGGCTACGAGAAGACCTCAATGACAGACTTGGTTAAGCATATGGGAATCCATCGCAGAAGTTTATATGACACATTTGGAGACAAACATACACTTTTTCTGATGGCGCTGGATCGTTATGACAATAAAATCAGTGATTCTCTTTCAAGAGGAGTTAATCGATCCCAAAATGCTAAGGAAGCACTTCAATCTGTTATTAACATTATGATCTGCGGAGAAGAAAATTCGCCAACAGGATGTCTAATGGTAAATTCGGCAGTGGAGTTGGCTGTGCGTGATGCTGCTGTTAATGAAAAATCTATTTGTGCGTTCTTAAAAGCAGAGCAACTCCTCAAGGAAATCATTCTTTGGGGGCAGAAAGAAGGTGAGTTCACCTCTGAGTACGATGCTGAGGAATTAGCGGAATATCTGCATAATGTAGGAGTTGGGTTAAGAAGTATGCTAAGAACTTCAATTCCTATAGAGAAGCTTCAGCGCATAGCCAATATGTCAATGAGGATTTTGGAAACATGAACAACCCTTTATTTTTCATTTTTTAGAATGAATGTTCTTGTATTTTGTGTTATTTTGAGCACAAACTAAAACCCACAAACAAAATTGTGCACTCAATTTGATACCATTATTATTGCTAATATTCGCTGTGACTTAGAAAATACCATGAATCGATAATTGTTCACACAAAAAATAGAGGTGAAATTGTAGAATGAAAAAAACTGTACTTATTACAGGAGTATCAGGTGGAATTGGGAAAGAGTTAGCGGATCGTTTCGCTAAGGATGGATTTAATTTGGTGTTAGTGGCTCGTAGTAAGGGGAAACTTCTTGAGCTTGCAAAGGAATATCAGAAGAAGCATGGAACCCATGTGGTAGTCATTGCCAAGGATGTTGCGTCACCTGGCGTACCTGAGGAGATTTTTACAGAACTTAAGGAGAAAGGGATCGTAGTTGACTACCTTGTTAATAATGCCGGCTTCGGCTTATATGGAACATTTTTGGAGACGAACCTGGAAGAAGAAACGAATATGATTGATGTTAATATTAAGGCTTTGACAATTATGACAAAACTGTTCTTGCCGGACATGGTCAAAAGAGGTCAGGGCGGCGTGATGAATGTAGCTTCCTTGGTGGCTTTCTTTCCGGGACCTATGATGTCCATTTACTACGCAACGAAAGCATATGTTTTATCATTCACCGAAGCTCTTGAAAACGAACTGAGTGGTACGGGAGTGACTGTGACGGCATTATGCCCAGGAGTTACGTCAACCGGCTTTGTAGACCGTTCGGGCATGGGCGATTCAAAATTGATAAAGAATGGTGCAATCATGGAGGCTGGTCAGGTGGCTGAGGAAGGGTATAGGGGCTTCTTGCGTGGCGATACTATCATCATACCTGGGACTCGCAACCGACTAATGGCCTTTATTCCGCGGTTACTGCCACGCAAATTGGTTACCCGTATGGTTAGATCCACACAAAACAGAACGGGGCACTGATTTCACTTTCTACAAGCTAAATTCGCATTCTGCAATAATTATCAAAAGCTTTTTATCAAGTATGAAGAATAATTGTGCTCTGTCGTGGGGAAGATGTAAGTTTTCTTAAGAATTTCAACCGCTTAAAAGTTAAAGATACAAGTCAAATTCCCTTGATAAAAATACTTTACTGATCGTTCTAAAAATGATAAGATTTCTCTAGGTTAAAAAAACCTTCATTATGATCAAAATAGAACGATCATTCTTTAACGGTCGTTCAAATTAAAAGGAGAGAATTGCATGAAGTATACAGTAATTACAGGAGCAAGTTCAGGAATTGGTTATGAGACTGCGTTGGCGTTTGCTGCTCGGGGAAAAAACTTGATCATTGTTGCCAGAAGATTAGATAAGTTAGAAGAACTTAAATCAAAGGTTAAGGAGATAAATTCAGATCTTGATGTTGTTGTTGTTACAAGTGATCTCTCGGTTACTGATCAGGCATACAATTTATATAAGGATTTGAAGAGATATCAAATTGAAACATGGATTAATAACGCAGGGCTTGGAGAAGGAGCCTTTGTTGCTGATCAAAAATTGGAAAAAGTAGAGAATATGCTGAGAGTGAACATTGAATCCTTGACTATTCTTTCTACGCTCTATGTTAGAGACTATGCTGATGTAGAAGGCGCTCAGTTGATTAACGTATCTTCAGCACTTGGATATGCTATCGCTGTAGGCAGTGTCACATACTCTGCATCCAAATATTATGTTAGTGCCTTTACTGAAGGGCTTGCTAAAGAATTGGAACTAAAAGGTGCAAAATTAAAGGCGAAAATTCTAGCACCAGCTATTACGGAGTCAGAATTTGCACAAAAATCAATAGATGCTGAAGCTTTTGATTTTAAAGCAAACATGCCTAAATATCATACTTCTAAGCAAATGGCTGGTTTCATGGTGGAGCTGTATGATAGCAACGAAGTGGTAGGAATTGTAGATCAAAATTATACTTTCAATTTAAGAGGACAAATTTATCCAGTAATTTCAGAATTTTAAATCTAGTTGTAAATCTGTGCAAACTCAATTAATCTCACTTAAATAGGAGAAATAAAAATGGAAAAATTATGGAGTAAAACAAAAATTGGAAACATGGAATTGCCTCATCGACTAGCGATGGCGCCAATGACACGCAGTAGAGCACAAGAAGATGGTACACCTGGAGAGTTGGCTGCACTTTATTATGCTCAACGTGCCTCCTTGGGACTTCTAATTACGGAAGGCGCACAACCATCAGACGATGGTCAAGGATACTTAATGACACCTGGGATCTATACAGAAAAGCATATTGAAGGATGGAAAAAGGTGACCAGTGCCGTACATGAAGCAGGCGGATACATCTATATCCAGTTAATGCATGCTGGTCGTGTGTCACACCCTGACAATACACCGCACCATCGACAACCTGTCGCGCCATCTGCAATTGCTCCGGGGATAGAAACGTTTACAGCTACAGGTATGCAGGAGATCCCGGTACCACGTGAACTAAGTAAAGAAGAAATTCAAACAACCATTCAAGATTATCGAAAAGCCGCGGCTGCAGCTATTGCAGCAGGTGCAGACGGTGTTGAAATTCATGGAGCAAACGGATATTTAATTAACCAATTTATTGGAGAAAATTCAAACACGCGGACTGATGAGTATGGTGGTTCTATAGAAAATCGCGCTCGCTTTGCGATTGAAGTAGCCAAAGCTGTCGTTGATGAGATTGGCCCAGAGAGAACTGGCTTCCGCATTTCTCCAGGGACGCCTCTTGGCGGAATTCAAGATGGTGAACAAGGGCCAGAGCTTTACCGTTACTTGACGAAAGAATTAGCTAAATTGAATTTAGCATATCTTCACGTCATGCACCTTGGAAATGATGAATTGCTCCAAGACATTCGTTCTTTATGGACTAATCCGCTATTAGTCAATCGGGCTGGGCGGACAATAGACAATATCAGTGTTGATATTGACAGCGGCCTTGCTGATTTAGCACCTGTTGGAGTATGGTCATTAGCTAATCCGGATTTCGTAGAGCGACTTAAAACAGGCGCTCCATTAAATGAAGCAGATTCTGCAACATTTTATGGCGGCGGAAGCAAGGGGTACACGGATTATCCTACCTTGAAAGAATTAGAGCACAAGGAAAGTAAGTAACTGGATTCAAAATAAAATTGACAATTATTGAAATGCTCAAAATGGCGTACAACTGAAAAATTGTACGCCATAAATTTATCTATGAAAAAAACGACTTAAAGAACAATTTTTTAGAGAAATCCTATTTGGATACAGCCTCTTGGATCAGCATAAAGATCAGTGCTTGACAAGTAAATTGTTCTATGCCAATAAGTATTTGCTGCTTTAAGGAACTACTCCAGGTCATTCTAGAACCTGATATTTGCTTCATTAAAATTAGTTGTGCACATACCAATATTAACTGATTAATTATGGAAATATCTTTTATCAAGCATTGCTTTTTGTGCTTTGATCCATCTGCACCTCTATAAGGAAACAAAAGGAAGGATGTCAATTAACAATGAAAACACTTATGAAAGCAGCTCGAATTACTAAATATTCAAAAAAACTCCATGCTCAAGTCAATGATATTCCTATTCCAGAAATTGCTGACAACGAAGTTTTGGTAAAGGTCAAATCTGCCGCCGTTAACCCGCTCGAAATGTTAGTTATTACAGGTAGCGTGAAACTGATTCAAGATTATAAATTCCCGCTGACACTTGGTAATGAATTGGCAGGGATTGTTGAAAAAGTAGGTAGAAATGTAAAAGGATTTTATATAGGTGATGAAGTGTACACACGACTACCACTAAATAAAATTGGTGCTTTTGCGGAATATGCTGCGATTGATGCTGATGCAATTGCGCCTATGCCTAAAAATTTGTCCTATGCAGAAGCCGCTGCAGCAGCATTGACTGGGCTTACGGCGTATCAAGGCTTGCATGAAGAACTTGAGGCACAGTCTGGAAAGTCTGTATTTATCCCAGGTGGATCAGGTAGTTTTGGTCAAATGGCTGTCCCGATTGCAAAGGATATGGGGCTAAAGGTTATTGTTAGTGGTAACTCACAAGCACGCGAACGTACTTTAGAAATTGGTGCAGACCAATATTTAGATTACACTAAGGAAAACTATGTTGATTTGTTGTCAAATATTGATTATGTGATAGATACCTTGGGAGTCAAGGAATTCGACAATGAATTGAAAATTATTAAACCAGGGGGAAGACTGCTCTCTCTGAAAACGGGACCAAATAGACGTTTTGCAGAAGATCATCATTTTCCATGGTGGAAACAAAAGCTATTTTCTGCTGTTGGAGCAAAATATGATAACAAGGCCAAAAAGAAAAATGTGGAATATCGTTTTATCTTCGTTCGTTCTGACGGCGCACAGTTAAAAGAAATCACCAAAATTATTGAAAAAAATAATATTGTTCCACCGCTGCATCCAAAACAGTTTACTATTAGCGAAATAAATGAAGCGTTAGAATTAGTCGCAAATGGACGTCTGAAGGGGAAGGTGATTATAAATTTCTAAGGAGAACACGATGAAAGCAGTCCAAATAAACGGTTACTCGAAAAAGCTGGAGGCTCACATCAATGATATACCCATCTCCAGAATAGACAAACATCAAGTACTAATAAAAATGTATGCTGCAGGTGTTGATCCACATCTCAAACTAGCGATTAATGGAAAGGTGCGTGTATTTGACCAATATAAGTTTCCATTAACGCTAGGCATTGATGTTTCAGGTGTAATTGAAGCGGTGGGTCAAGAGGTTAGAAATTTAATAACGGGTGACAGAGTATATGCGCTACTGCCCCTGAATACAATGGGAGCTTTTGCAGAATACGTTGTTGCTGATGCAAGTATTGTTGCGAAAATGCCCGGAAATCTTTCTTTTGAAGAAGCCGCAGCAGTTCCATTATCAGCTTTGACAGTTGTGCAGGCATTGAATGTACTGAAGGTGAAGGCTGGCTCGAAGCTGTTCATTCCCGGTGGAACGGGGGGCTTCGGACAAATTGCCATTCCGTATGCAAAATCAAAAAAACTTTTCGTAGCTGTCAGTGGTGATGAATCGTCTCGCCATGTAGCATCATCTATTGGTGCAGACCATTTTATTGATTATCAAAGGCAAGATTATGTTAAGCTACCCATTTTATTGATTATCAAAGGCAAGATTATGTTAAGCTACTGAAAGATTTCGATTACGTGATTGACACCCGAGGTGCAAGCGAGTTCAGGAAAGAATTAAGTATATTAAAATCTGGTGGGAAATTGTTATCATTGATTGCTGGGCCCAATGCACGTTTTGCAGCTCGACAAGGTGGATTTTCAACGATACAGAAAATTATTTTTAGTGCGATTGGAATGCCATTTGACATAGCGGCGTATCTTCAGCATAAAACATATGATTTCTTATATGTTCAGCCCAATGGCATTCAATTAAAAAATATTACTCAATGGATCGATGAAACAGGTGTGAAACCAATAATTGATTCGACATTTCCATTTTCACAAGTGAATGAAGCTATTGCAAAAATCGCACAAGGAACTGCCAAAGGGAAAATTATTCTAACTACCAAGGAGGTAGAAACAACAAATATTTGACAAAGCTTATTAATTTTATTGTCAAATGTTATCCATGACTCAGATATCCCAAGAGTCGGTATTTCACGTTATACCTATAAGTTTTCTGAATGCTCACTTCAATGTATAATGAATGCACGAGGTGATGATTATGGCAAGACATAAAGAATTTGAGGTAAATGAAGTATTGGATAAAGCAATACATCTTTTTTGGGTGCAAGGTTATGAAAAAACTTCGATGCAAGAATTGGTTGAATATATGGGGATTCATAGAAGAAGCATCTATGATACTTTTGGTGATAAGCATGCTTTATTTATGAGTGCACTTAAAAGATATGAAGCTATTCAAAATAACAAAATGAGGCTATTGGTTGAGAAGCAAGAGCCGGTTAAACAATTATTACAATATTTTTTGCAGACCACTTTAGAGAAAGAAGGAGATCCTCAAGGGTGTTTCCTCGTGAATTCTGGTGTGGAACTAGGCATGTTAGATCAAGAGGTATCTTCTTTTGTTGAAGATAGCTATACAAAAACTGAAAAATTATTATACGAACTTATTCTTATTGGTCAGCAAACAGGTGAGATCGCAGCTAAACTTGACCCTGAGGTCCTTTCCCATTACTTTATGAATGCTTGGCTAGGATTACGTACAATGGTCAAAACAGCAACCAATCAAGAGAAGTTATCGGGTATTATTAATACAACACTAAGTATTTTAGATTAAAAAACGAATCTTAAAGCCCCTGATCTGAATTGGGTAGGTCAGTGGTACTTTAAGAACGATCTCTGCGCGAGAAGTGAATAAAATTCAAATTATGTGATGAATGAAGGAAGCTCGACTTTATTAAAGATAATCTCAAGTAATTATATGGAAATAATAGAATGAACATTCTATATTAGATAACTTCGTTAGCTGCATGTATGGCATTATGAATAGTTCGAAAAAGTAAGATGTTCTGCTCAAAAAAAACTAAAGGAGTAAAAAAATGAATATTTCTGAACAAGTCGCTTTTGTTACTGGTGCGAATAGAGGTCTTGGTCGCCAACTTGTACTTGAACTTCTCTCCAGAGGGGCTAAGGTTTATGCGGGGGCTAGAAATCCTGATTCAGTTGACATTCCCGGAGTAATACCTGTAAAACTTGATATTACGAACCCTCAGGAGGTATCAGCAGCTATTCTAGCAGCAAAGGATGTTACGCTTCTGATCAATAATGCAGGCACGTCTACCGACACTTCTTTACTTGACGGAGAACTAGATAAAATACACTTGGAGTTTAATACACATGTCTTTGGTACATTATCTATGGTCCGTGCTTTCGCACCTATTATAGCAAAAAATGGTGGAGGTTCAATTCTGAATATTCTTTCAGTGTTATCTTGGGTTAGTATGGGAAGGGAAGGCGCTTATACGGCTGCAAAAGCGGCAGAGTGGGGACTGACAAACGTATTGCGCTTAAATCTGTATCCCCAAAAAGTGAGAGTCGCTAGTCTTCATGTGGGATTTATGGACACAGATATGACGGCAGGCGTTGAAGCTCCTAAATCCAATCCTGCGGATATTGCCAAAATTGCTATTGATGGTTTAGAGTCAGATAGCTTTGAAATTATTGCCGACGATGTAAGCCGCACTGTACAAAGTGGTCTTGCAGGCGGTGTTGCTGCAATATACCCACAGCTCACCTAAAACACGCTGTAATGGGTTCTAAACTTTTGACTAACAAAGCAGTTGAAAAAGGTTTCAGTGTTTACATTAAGCTATGTTTGCAGCATGTTAGTAGAGACTATTTCAAGAAGTTACATCGGGTTGCTTTCCATGTAAGACCGCTTGAGAAAGTGAAAGGTGAGCCCAATACTAAACATAACTTCTCTGCAGATAGCCAATTACCGATAGAATTCTCTCAGAAGCTATTAAAACATTGAGACCATCCGAAAGAAAGGTACTTTATCTTAAATTTATGCAGGACCAGACAGATAAGGAAATTGCAGAATCTCTGGGGAGTACTAGACAAGCGGCTACCAAGTTAAGAAAGAAAGTATTACTAAAATTAAAAAGCCACCTGGAGAAACTGAAGTGCACCCCTTAGAATAGACATTGGAATAAACCCCTGGTTTATCCGATGAAATCTAGGGGGTGCATTTTTTATGCCAGGAAAAAAAGAACAAAGTTTAAGGAGTGAGTATACGTTTGAAACCAAGGTAGAGGCTATACGACTCCATATCGAAGAAGGTTGGACGTATCGTAGACTGATGGAGAAGTTTGGGATCGCAGATCGACATCGATTAAAAGAATGGATGCGCAAATACAAGGAACTTGGTGAATTCGGGCTAATGGACCAGCGAGGGCGACGTAAGGAGTACATTGATCAGGATAGGTATGTACAGAAGTTGAAACGGGAAAATGACATGCTAAAAAAGTGTTTGGAAATCTGGATACAGGAGATGAAGCGCACAAATATGTAACCATTGAGAAAGCTGCGAAAGACTATCCCATTAGCAAACTATGTACGCTTTTGACGTTTCGACAAGCCTGGAAACAGCAAAAAGACGTGACTGGCCTCATCGTTCACAGCGACCAGGGATTCCAGTACACGTCCCATGCGTACCATGACATGTTGCCAAAGGTTGGCGCCCGGATCAGCATGTCTCGCCGAGGCAATTGTTATGATAATGCCTCGATGGAGAGCTTCTTCTCGCATCTTAAAACGGAAGGGCTCCTATCCATATGATATCCGAAATATGGACGAGGAACAAAGGAGAATAGAAGAATATATTCGATTTTACAATCAAAGTCGACCACAACGAAAGTTAAATAAGCTGCCTCCGAAAGAGTATCGGAAGCAGCTTATAGCCTAGGGTCTTTTTCAGTGTCTATAAAATGGGGTCTTGACCAAAGGAACAGCTACGAATACAAGGGGCATTTTTATTCAAAATGTTAGCTATGGTTATAATGGACAATTAGTTTTCAAAAATGTTTGGATAGCACCGACGAGTATCAGCAAACCGTTGCTGACTCTATATTTATTGAACAAGAAGGCATTATCATTAAAAAAGATGGAAGGACTATTAACACTCAATTTTCCAATTCAAATGAATTACTTGATAAGTATCATATTAAACTGATAAGCTGGGACTCTACCCCACCAATCAAGGATAATTTTCCTGAAGCCAAATAATAAGGAAGATGAAAAATTCCTTTTTTCGAGAAGGGGCTTTATTAGACCACAAACGAGACTAATTCTCGCTTGTTTAGCAATAATCAGTTTTCAACGCGTGTATATTATGTCATTATCAAAGCTGCAAAGGACGACTACACGAGTAACTTAAAACAAAATTATAAAGCACTTGAAATTCCTTATGGTGATTTTTTTTGCGTCCCCGTATAATTCTATAAATCTAGTAACATAACTATGACATTGGGGGATATAGTTCTTTACAGGAGAAGGCATAAAATCCATTTCCGTTACTCGGGAGCTATGGAACAGCACCACAGAACTTCAATACTTGCGAGCCAGATGGTTATGATTCCGCAAAGTGCAGGTTTATTAATGAGGCGATCCTTACCTTCATTTTCTTCAGGTAGTCTCTAGTTCTATCAAAATTTATTCACAACTTTGTAACCTTCTCTGGCAGGGGGGTTGCGAGATTGTTTTCAAATTGTTTTACTATATTTACCTACTATAGTCTGGTAATCTATTAATATATATAGGGGGAACGAAAAGACGTCAGGTTCAGTCGGTTCATATGCGTATATGTTCTATATGTTGAGTGAATGTCTATATTGCCATGTCTATATCGTCATGTCTGTATAACTTCATAGACAAGCTAGAGATAGCTCCCGCACATTATAAAATACAGCACAGGATGGTGTAATGAATGAAGTTTTTAAATGCAAAATGGATGGCTGTATGCTTGATGGCAATCTGTTGTTTGGGTTTGCTAGGTATACATACGAATACGGCGAGTGCACAAGCGAAGGCTCCTTTGCTGGGGGTCAATGATGTGTTGCTAGATTCGAATACCATTCAGCCCGTAATGAAAAATGATAAGTTGTATGTTCCTATCGTTACATTAGGGCAAAAGATGGGGATTTCTACTTCGGCCAACGGAAATACATTGGTACTGACTGGACATAATCGCAGCTTTACGCTGGATTTGAACAAGGGGGATGTGTTCGAGCGTGGAGATCGTACAATGGTGCCAATTCGCACTTTGACCGATGCGTTTGGCTTCACTATTACGCTTCCAACAAGTAATCTGTATCGAATTCAGAACTCAAATGCTAGTTTGTCTGATGCTCAGTTTTTGAATACATTCGCAACAGAAATTAAACAGTATGCAGCTGTCAAACCTGACAAAGCCAGCAATACAGGCAACAAGGGAACTGCCTCATCATCCAGCCGTACGATTTATTTGAGCTTCGATGATGGTCCTACGGCGCATACGTCGCAGCTGCTGGATATTTTAGATAAATATAATGCGAAGGCTACGTTCTTCATGCTAGGGCCTGAAATTCGTCAACATAGCGCAGTGATGAAAAGAATGGTAGAGGCAGGTCATGGTTTGGGCTTGCATGGGATGACGCATCAGGTGAAGAAAATCTATGCATCCCCGGCAGCAGCACTGGCAGAGATGAATCAGGATAACGAAATTTTATTTAAGGCTACAGGAAAACGCACTTCTTTGATTCGTACACCTTATGGCAGCAAACCATATTTGAAGAAAGCATACCGCGATCAACTGACGGGCGCAGGCTATCATATTTGGGACTGGAACATCGATTCCAATGATTGGCGTTATACCAAAAATCCAGAGCATTTTGTACAGACTGTCCTAAGTGATATTAAAAGATTGAAAAAGCAAGGCAGAACACCAGTCGTTCTTATGCATGATAAGCCATCTACGATCAAGGTGCTTCCACAAATCATGGCTGCTTTGCAGAAAGAAGGCTATTCGTTCGAGCCGTTGAATGATAACATGACTCCGCTTAATTTTTGGAATGATCATCGTTAATTGAATAGCATGAAAGAAAAGACACCTTTTCAACCATTTATATAGTGGTTGAAAAGGTGTCTTTTTGTTGTATTTGCTCAGAATTGTGAAGTTTGCAGCATGCTTTATATGAATCTATGAATTCATGTCTATGCACAGGTCATATGACTTTACGGGTTACCACGTCGCTGCATATATTACAGTAACCGCCCCGAGAGGAGGAGAGGTATGAATATTAATCCGAGTATGTTTAGTATGATTTGCGCTACCGCAGGAGCCCTTATTACGTTTGCCTTTGGCGGCTGGAATCAGCTAATGGTGCTATTCACGGTTGCAATGGCTGTTGATTATGTGACTGGAGTCGCCGCAGCAATTAAGACTGGGCAAGGTTTGAGCAGTAAAGCCGGCTTTTGGGGGCTGGCGAGAAAGGCTTTAATGCTAATGGTGATTTCTTTGGCGCATCACGTGGATCTCCTGATGGGTACCGAAATCATGAAAGGGGCGGCGACGTATTTTTATTTATCCAATGAATTGATCTCTATTACGGAAAACTGTTCACGAATGGGTCTGCCGCTCCCACCAAAGCTCAAGAATTTTTTTGCCCTATTAAAGGACAAGGAGTCTGATGGTAAAAATGGCGGAAAAGATCGCTAGAATTACAAAGTTTCTTTCCGTATGTGGGGCGTTATGATAAAATTTTCAAGAGAACATTTTAAGATAAGGAGCCTATACGCATGATTAAACATATTGTTTTGTTCAAATTGAAAGACCGCTCCCCCGAAAGCATTGAGCACACAGCATCCATTTTGCGCAGTATGAACGGCAAAATCAAAGAGCTGCTGTCACTCGAAGTAGGTACGGATGTGATTCGTTCGGAACGTTCTTATGATATTTCCCTTACCGCTGTTGTCGAAACACTGGAGGATTTGCAAACGTACCAGGTACATCCTGTGCACCAGGAAATTATTGTACACATGAATGAAGTGAAGGATGTATCTATCGCAGTTGATTATGAAATCTAAAGCGATTACTGGAGGTGCAGGACCTTGTATTATGTTAACCGGGAACAAATTGAGCTTCGACTAGGGGCTGTTCCCGACATTGTCGCCGGACTTCGCCAGACTTCTGCTGCCTGGAACGGCGATCTGTTGCAGGGGCTAGTGCAGGAGCGCTGCCTTCATCTGGCCATTGAGACGGTAACGGACGTAGGAAGCTATATCATCGACGGATTTATTATGCGTGACGCTAGTAGCTATGAGGATATTATCGGTATCATTCATGAGGAAGGTGTACTGGATGATACCGTATTTCATTCGTTAGTAGAGCTGGTAGGCTTACGTAAACCCCTAGTACAGGAGTACTTTCATTGGGACCGGACAAGCCTTCACCCGCTTACACCTAAGCTGCCTGGGTTGCTGGAGCTTTTTGCATCTAACGTGCATGATTATTTAAATAAGGAATTGGGTCCCCAGCCCGAGGGAGTGTAAAGGCTAAAGTGACGGATAAGTATATCGTACCCGAAATGCCCACTAGGCGCATGATCATGACACTATTGAAAACCCAGGGACCTGTGGGCGTCGGAAGCTTGGCAGCTCAATTGGGCATTACCGAAATGGGAGTGCGCAGGCATCTCAAATTGATGGAGCAGGATGGTCTGATCGTGGCTACGATCGTGAGACAGGCGATGGGACGCCCGACGTTTTTATACAGCCTGAGCGAGCAGGGAAGCGAGCAGTTTCCACGTAATTATGATCATTTGTTACTGGAACTGTTAGAGGAACTCGATGAAGAGCAGGGAATGGAAGCTGTTTACTCGCTGTTTGATGGTAGAAAACGTAAAATGATGAAGCGCTACGCCCCTCACATGAAGGGGGAGACTACACTGGCTTCACGTGTAGAAAAGCTTTCGGGCATCCAAAATGCTTCCGGATATATGGCAGAGTGGCGCGAGGAAGAGGATGGTAGCTACTCTATTGTGGAATACAATTGTCCTATCTCTCAAATTGCAGGCCGTTACCGCAAGGCTTGTGAATGCGAGCAGCAAATGTTTGAGGAGCTGCTTGATGCCGAGGTTGTTCGTGAGGATTGTTTGGCGGATGGGGGCCGTTGTTGCCTGTATCGTATCCGCTCTAAAAAAAAGTAAAACTTTTCAGGCTTGTTTCCTGTATCATGACAAGCTCTCCATGCTTATAATGCACTAACAGATGGGCATTCGCCCGGGCACAAGGGAGAGATGATGATGAAGGAGAACTGCAAAAGTTTTATCCGAGGCGCGTTGGCAGGCAGCATTGTTGGTTCGGTTGCTGCTTTGTTATTTGCCCCTAAGTCAGGTCGTGAGCTGCGTCAGAATATTACAGATCAGGCGCGCAACGTAAGTGATAAGGGACAGGAGCTAGCGGGGAAAATTTCAGACACCTCAATTGAGTATACTGACAAAATTAAGGAGACAGCCTCAGCCGTCATTCATGAAATCGGGCAATGGCGTAAAAAGGGTGAAATTATTCCTGAGGTTAGTATTTCATCAGCGACTGGTCAAGAAGATACGGAAAAAGATGCTCTGTAACGGTTTGTAAAACGTAGGTGAAACACTGAATACAGTTTGAATTCGTGGCTTCTCCCGTTGGGATGGAGCCTTTTTATTGATCACTTCCTCGTTTTAGGGTAATCTTTTGGGGTACCTTTTACACGAATACGACATAAGGTATGTAGCAACGGATAGCTTTCCGAGATGAAACAACTCATATTTGAACAAAAAAGGAAGCGGTGTGTACGTGCAGCAAGCGATTGCAATATTGGATTCCGGTGTAGGAGGTTTGACGGTTGTAAAAGAAGTCATGCGTCAGCTTCCGCGGGAAAAAATCATTTATTTTGGAGACACTGCGCGCACTCCGTATGGCCCCCGACCATCGGAAGAGGTTAAAAAATTTACAGAGCAAATGGTTGATTTTCTGATCCAATTTGATCCGAAAGTCATTATTATTGCTTGTAACACGGCTACTGCCGCGGCATTGGACTATATAAGCCAAAAGGTATCCATTCCGGTGATCGGAGTCATTCACCCCGGGGCTCGTGCTGCGATCAGCGCGACTGCTACCGGGCATGTCGGGGTGATTGGGACTGTCGGTACGATTCGAAGCGGAGCGTATACAGCTGCTCTCAAGCAATTGTCTCCTTATGTAGACGTAGTGAGCCATGCTTGTCCTGCGCTTGTTCCATTAGTGGAACAAGGGTTATTCCGCTCCAAGACGACATCGCAGGTTGTGGAGGAGACGTTGAGACCCATTCAAACGTATCCGATTGATTGTCTGATTCTTGGTTGTACGCATTATCCTTTTTTGAAGGAAACGATTCAAGAAGTCATGGGACCTGCAGTAAAGCTCATTAGCTCGGCAGATGAAACGGCGCGTGAGACGAGCACCATTTTGTATAACAAAGGCAAGTTGGAAGCTAGGGACGAAACGCCGGTACATCAGCTTTTTTGTTCCGGCGATCCTGAATTGTTCCAGCGCATTGCCGCACAGTGGCTCGGGGAGCAAATTCGCCAAACGCCTGTCGTCTGGCAAGTCACCAATTTGGATTAACGAGACAACCGACTTTTTTTGTCATTGGACAAATGAAGTCGGTTGTTTTGCTTTTCGCTACATCAAGACACGCCGCGTCTGCATAACATGCAATAAGGCAGATGGAAGGGGCGTAGTAAGATGAGGGAATATATCGTTCAAAAAGGAGATACATTGCACCGGGTCGCCTCGGCTTTTAAACTATCGGCGGATACTTTGATCGTAGATAATCCGTGGGCCGCCACGCAACCCTATCTGATTAGTGGTCAAGTGTTATATATTCGTCCGTCTACGGATCGTAAATACGTTATTCAGCCTGGTGAGTATGCATGCCAGATTGCCAAGCAGTTTGGTGTGGAGCTTGATGAGTTACGGATAGCCAATCCAGGACTTGCGGAGCATGATTTTACGGAAGGGAAAACAATTGTTATTCCTGAAGACCATCAGGATCAGATTGTACGATTACGTGGAGAGTATAGATATGAAGATTTAAAGGAAGACCTAGCGGCCTTGGCCCACAGATATCCATTTATTGAAGTTGGCAGCATTGGCACCAGTGTCATGGGGAAGGATATTCCTTATGTACGTATTGGGCAGGGAACGCGTAAAATTCATGCCAATGCTTCTGTTCATGCTAATGAATGGCTGACGACGCCTTGTTTGCTGCGTTTTATAGAGCAATATGCACAAGGGATCGATGGGACTGGAGAACATGCAGGGACCTCTCAATGGGTGTATGGAGGTTCTCCGCGGGATCTGCTGGAGCATACATCCTTATGGGTGGTCCCGATGGTCAACCCGGATGGGGTAGAGCTGGTGCAACAAGGTGTACTCCCAACTCATCCGTTGTATCATGACCTCGAAAAGTGGAATGAAGGACGTGCTGATTATCGCGGTTGGAAGGCCAATATTCGTGGTGTTGACCTCAACGATCAATTTCCGGCATATTGGGAAGAAGAGGTACGCAGACGCGGTAAAACAGGTCCGTCTCGACGAGACTATGCAGGACCTGCACCTTTGTCTGAACCAGAGTCCAAAGCGCTTGCCGATCTGACGGAGCGCGAACAGTTCGACATGGTGTTATCCATACACAGTCAGGGACAGGAGATCTATTGGAATTACCGGGATCTAGAGCCTAAGGAGAGCCGAGATTGGGCCTTACGGCTAGCTGCCGCAACAGGGTACCGGGCGGTAAAACTGGGTGGTAGCGATGCAGGGTACAAGGATTGGTTTATACAGCGGTTTGGTAAACCAGGGTTTACCGTTGAAGTCGGTCTAGGTGTAAATCCGCTGCCCATGCGTGATTACGATGATATTGCAGCAGAAGTGGGCATGTTAATGGCAACAGTGCTGTCATGGTAAAAAATTCGGCCTACTGAAACGTATCGAACCATTTGCGCGTATTAGGAGGAACACGTTTTTTATAAGTGTTCCTCTTTACATGTCCCTTCAATGGGGTATATATACTTAGGAGCATTGGAAATGGAGTGAACAACCTATGAAGTGGAAAAGATTACTATCTCTCCGTCAATGGTCACATGTATTTCGTCGTATGCCCCGATTTATTACTTCATCAAGGATTCCGCTGGGGGAAAAATTACTCTTTGCGGTGCCTGTGTTGCTCTATTGGGTATTACCTGATGTCATGCCATTTATGCCCATCGACGATATTGGTGTGACGCTATTGCTTATGAATTGGTTTGTCACCCGTGCCGAACGAAAATATCCAGATGTGCTTGAAAAACAGCATGTACGTGTTCGGTAGATAAGCTTATGAATTTCGTGATTGCGATTTTTCACGATTTTCTTTACAATAGGAATATTGCCTTTTGCTATGCTGAACATAATTGTGATTTATCCAATAAACCACATTTCATTTAATGAATATGAAGGAGATGAAGTTTGATGAACTGCAAAATTACTCGTAACGCAGCTAAAGTATTGAAACTTGAACTGGATAAGGAAGAGAACCAAGGGAAGAGCCTGCGCGTTGTTATTACTCATGCTCATGGAGATCATGCTCATTACGGGCTGGATTTGGACACGCCTAAAGAAACAGATACTGTCGTATCTACAGATAAAGGCATTGACGTAATTTTGGAAAACGGCCAGCCGCTGCTGGATGGTGTAAAAATTGATTACTTGTACTTCCCCGAAGAAGGATTTGTCATTACTAACCCTTCCCAAGGTAATCACGGCGACCACTAAGCCGGAGCTCGGAGGGATGACAGATGGCCAATGATATTCGCGTATGTGATGAATGCAATCATATCCGCTTGAAAACGATCTTGCCCAAGTTGCAAAAGATGGCACCAGATGCCGAGATCAAAATCGGCTGCAAATCGTATTGCGGTCCTTGTGGGAAACGGGCGTTTGTGTATGTGAACGGACGTTATGTGAGTGCGGCCACAGAGGATGAAGTATTGGAGAAGGCTGCGCGCTTTATCAAATAGTTCCAGTACGCAGCATTTGCAATTTTTGAATAGTTCCCCTTCTTCTGATCCATGCTAATGGATGTAGAACACTGCCCAGAAGGAGGTGTGACTCATGGCCCAATATGATTCCAATCTCGACAATCACAGTGTTGAGGCTCAAACACAAAACTCGGTGGACAGGCTCCACCATGCCGTTTCTCAGGCATTGTCACATCCGGCTGAGCAACTGATTGAGCAGGCGGAGCAATCTCGCACTCATGCTGAACATGCCATACAGCAGGCGAAGGATAGCCTTGGTGACGATGCAGTAGAAGTTGCGGAGGACATGCTTGGTGAAGAGGTACAACGGCTTGAGCAGGCTAAAAAAACGTTGCGTTCCTAAGCATTTGTGAATAGTAACGAGCGCAGTCGAGTGACAATCCATATAAAAAAGCACGATCCACAGCACCTACAAGCTGATGGATCGTGCTTTTTTGTTATATACAGGGCGGTTATGCGATCGGCATCCTTAAAAGAGTTCGGGGAGGATGCTATGTCAGCAACCTCCCACAGAAAGTCTATTAGATACAGAAGGAGTTACTTCTTTGTTTGTGGTTCCCATTCGCGAATAAGATCGTATGTGATAACCTGATCGGATATGTTCAACCGATTGAGAGCTTCGGTATAGCCCGGCCCGCAGGCATTCACATCTGTAGGCTGGCCTGTATTCAGGTTGTAACAGGTCCCTTTGGAGAATGTGCCGTCCTCAGATGGAATGTAGTATACTCGGCCATCTGTGAAAGCACCACTACGCAGCACGACCATACGAGGCTTCCCGCTAAACAGATCGTTTCCCATAAAATGATATGGTTTTGTAGAAATCCCAAGCAGGTGCATTACGGAAGGCGTCAAATCCAACTGGCCTGCCGGTTCTGTATACGTTCCCGCATGACTTCCGTCAGGAAGATGCACAAGTAATGGCACCTGATTCATGATTTTCTGCATGTCTAGATCTGTGAGTGGCTTGCCTAAAAACTTTTCATACAGTGCTTTGTCTTTAATTGAATTGTCATGATCCCCATAAAACATCAGGATCGTATTATCCCACAATCCGTCTTTCTTCATCTGATCTACCAATTCACCCAGTGCTTCATCTACATAATGGACAGATTTCAGATAGTCTCCGAACATGGTACCTTCAAACTCGCCAACATCTAAATCTACCGCGTCAGGTGACAGGTTGTACGGATGATGGCTCGAGATACCGACCATATAGGCGTAGAACGGCTGCTTAACTTCGGTGGTGAGATCATTGAGCGTTTGACGGAAGAAGGATTTGTCTCCCAGTGACCAGCCCAGGGGCTCATCTATTTTAAAATCTTTTTTACTATAGAACTTGTCATAGTTCATCGCCTTATACATGGTGTAACGGTTCCAGAAGCTGCTGTCGTACACGTGAAACGCATTGGGACTATACCCAGTATCCTTCAAAATAGAAGGCAACGTATCGAATTTATGGTCCGCATAACGGATAAATACCGAACCTGTAGGGAGCGGATGCAGCGAAGCATGTGTAGAGAAGTCCGCGTCCGAAGTACGGCCCTGGGCAGTCTGGTGAAAATAATTGTTGAAATACATGCTTTCCTTCGTCAGTTTGTCAAAGTTAGGCGTAATCGCTTGACCGTTGATCTGTTTGCCGATAAAAAAGTTCATGAACGCTTCAGCTTGAATGACCATCACATTTTTGCCCTTATACTTGCCGGAGAGGTCATTTTTTACCTGAAGTAACTTCTGGTGCTGATTAAACCATTCCTTATCCTTATCGGATTGCGCTTGAGCCAATGTAGGCTGGGGTCCAAGATGATCTTGACCATAGCGGTAGATGTCATATCCATGAAATCCGATTAATCCGGTTACATTGTACAAGGCCATCGACCACCAGTTGCCGACAAATATGCCGGTTGCCCATGTGGAGGTATAATATTTGATCGGCCCAAATGTCAATACATAGCCAATCAGGAAGGCCAATGCCCCTTTGGAGAAGCGAAGCAGAAACCTCTTAGTGAACGAGCTTCGGGATGCTTCTAAGTAAGTATCATTCGTTGTAAACCGACGCCGTAAGGAAGCCACAAATATGACATACGGAATGAATAGAATCCAGTCTGCAAAAAAGAAAACGTCCCTCCAGTACATAAGGGATGCGATACTTCCGCCCAGAGAATCAACTTGTCCAGCTTGAAGTAAGACAGGAATCGTAATGAAATCCTGAAAATACCGATAATAAACCATGTCGGAATAAATGAGCGCGGTGAGCAAAATGTCGAGCACCACAAGAGCAATCAAACGTCCGCGACGTGACAGCCACAAGGTCCAAAAGCTCACAAGTAAAAGCGAACCAATAGCGATGACATAATCCAGCGGATTCATGTCAATATTTTGGGCATGCAGGTTATAGTGAATCAGTACGAGCTTGCCGATCATAAGTACAAAAAACAGACCTAATCCAAAATATCGAGACAGCAGTATTCTGCTGAACGTGTTACCAGTGCGACTTGCACTGGACGTGCGAATAACCAACACTTTACCCCCTCTGGCAGAAATGTTCGGCTAGTATAAACTACATATTAACGTAATGTTAAAACCGAAATGCCTTTAATTATTATAGCGCTCATCTCGCGCATTTCAATGATTAAGTAAAGAAAATACAGCACAAATCAGGCCAGAAGAACGAACAGAGAGTTCGTTTCCTGGCCTAAGCTTCATCATATTTAAGGCTGCAACGGCGAAGTATCTTTGCGGCGTGGAGGCAGAGGGCCTAGATACTGATAGTATTGGCATTCGATCCGGCCGTTAAACAACTTCCGGCGCTTGTCTGCTTTACGGCCCCAATAATGCTCAAATTGCTTGGTGGAGCTGATGGCAAAGAAGGACCAAGTCTTCATCTCGGCTGCCGTGCGTGCGAGTGAGCGGATCAGCTTCTCCACCTCGGATTGCTCGCTCAGTCTCTCGCCATAAGGTGGGTTTGTAATCATCACACCATATTGTCCTTCGAGTCTGACTTTAGTTACAGGCATAACCTTAAGAGGGATGTCTTTAGCAAAGCCTGCTGCTTTTACAGCTGCCTCAGCAACTTGTATGGCATTTGGGTCGATATCGCTACCTGCAATCTCAAAAGGAATGTCATCGCGGGTCAAATCCATCGCCTCGTCGCGAGCCTGATCCCATAATTCTCTGCCAATGACAGGCCAGTCTTCCGAGTTAAAGGTACGTCTCAGGCCTGGCGCAATGTTCCAGGCTTGCAGGGCAGCTTCGACCAACAAAGTACCGGAACCGCAGCACGGATCATAGAACGGTCGATCGGGGCTCCAGCGACTAAGCTGAATAAGAGCAGAAGCCATCGTTTCTTTGAGAGGCGCCTCTGTAACGAGCTTACGGTAGCCGCGTTTGTGCAGTCCTGGACCGGTCGTATCAAGTGTCAGCAACGCACGATCATTCAATAGAATGACCTCAATGACGTAACGAGGGCCATCTTCAGCAAACCAATCTGTGTGGTAGGTTTCCTTGAGCTTCTCTACAATCGCCTTCTTGACGATTCCCTGACTGGCTGGTACGCTACTAAGCTGTGATTTGTGCGAACGTCCCTCTACGGGAAATTCACCATCTACAGGAATCCAATCCTGCCAAGGCAATGCTTTGGTACCCTCGAACAGCTCGTCGAAGGTAGTTGCAGCAAATTCACCCATTTTTATAAGCACGCGGTCTGATGTGCGAAGCCACAGGTTACACCGGCATATATCCATATAATCTCCGGTAAAAACGACGCGGCCATTTTCAACGGTCAGATCTTCGTACCCGAGTTCTCTGAGTTCCCGGGCCACGACGGCTTCAAGTCCCATTGGCGCAGTTGCAATTAGTTGCAGTTGAGTCATTAAACGTATTCACTCCGTCCCCATAATCATGTAAGCTTGGTTCAATCCCTATAGTATAGGTCATTGTACTCGAAGAGACAAATCATTAAGGTAAAAAATTTACGAAGGACACCACGTCCAACCTGCGTTATGATTAAGCAAGAAGGAGAGATGAACCGTGGAAATTACACCAAATATGACGCCTGAACAATATGTAGACCAGCTGGTACAAGAGGATGAAGCACTGCGCAGTATCAGGGAAGCTATCGTTAAAGAAGGTATGCCGGAAGTATCAGTTGCCCATCCTTACGGAAAACTGTTGACCTTTCTAATTGAAGTATCTGGCGCACAACATGTACTGGAAATCGGCGCATTAGGCGGCTACAGCGGATTATGTCTGGCCCGTGGGCTGGGAGAAAAGGGCCGCATTGTGTCACTGGAGCTGAAAGAAGCATACGCAGCGCTGGCACATCGACATATGGAAAACAACGGCTACGGTGACCGTGTCGAATACCGTATCGGACCCGCAGCGGACAGCTTGAAGGAACTTCAGGAAGAGGGAAGAACTTTCGATTTTTTCTTCATAGATGCAGATAAGGAAAATTACCCGGTGTATCTGGAATATGCGATTGCTCTGGCGAATCCGGGTGCCATTATTGCGGGAGACAACTGTTTCCTTCGCGGACGGACGCTGAATACGGATAAGAACGGCCCTGCCGTCCAAGCCGTGAGACGGTTTAACGAAACGATAGCAACAGATCCGCGGCTGGTCAGCACGCTATTGCCAGCTTACGATGGATTGGCGCTAGCTCGAGTTAAATAGCGTTCATTCCCCATGTATAGCCACATATAAAGAAAGAACCTCCTTGTCCACGGTAGCGTGGACAAGGAGGTTCTTTCTTTAAGGCAGGCTTGTCTTACCCCAAGGTTATCTTACCTGAAATCAGGCGTAGCCTTACGATCAAAGAGCTTCATGCGTACCCAGAATATGTTGACGATTAACAGAACACCTGACATGATAAACAGTCCTTCGATGCCGATAAACCCGGATAGCACCCCGCCAATGACAGCACCCAGCATATTCCCGAGCGCCAGCGAACTGGTATTGAAGCCGAAAGAGCGACTTTCCATTCCTTCCGGTGTATACGTGCGAATCAGCGCATTTACGCTTGGTAGCAGACCGCCCATAAATACACCCATGAAAAAACGGATAATGACAAGTTGCCATACTTCATTGACAAAAGCCTGTGGAATGAGCATAACCGCCGTTCCGAGCAGTGCAATGGTCAAGATCTTGTGCGCTCCTATCTTGTCACTCAATCTTCCAAGGAGCGGTGCAGCAACCATATTGGATACACCTGTAATAGCCGTAACGAACCCGGCAATCAGCGCAATTCCTTCTGCCGATCCATACAGCTTTTGCACATATAACGGCAGCAGAGATACCGTACTGATCATGGCAAACTGGAGCAGAAACGTTACGGTGAACAAAGCCGGAAGCTGGGGCGTATGGCTTAGCTCCTTTAATCCGGCAAGAACCGAAATTTGCGGTATGCGTGCAGCTTCCGTTTTGCTGAAATTTTCTTTAACCAGAAACATTGCGATAAGCGAGGCTATAAAAATTAGAGCGCCTGTAATATAAAAGATCGGTCTGAATCCGACCCAGTCAGCCAAAAATCCGCCTAGCAGAGGCCCGAGAATCGTGCCAGCCATCTGACCGGATTGCATAATCCCCATAGCGAATCCGGTTCGCTCTTTGGGAGTGGTACCCGACACTAGGGAAATCGATGCCGGATTGAAACCCGAAATCGTACCGTTCAGCAGGCGAAGCGCCAACAGTTGCCACGGGTGGGTGACGAAACCCATACATCCGATGACCAAAGCCATACCAAAGCCTGAGCGAAGCAGCATGACTTTACGTCCATATCGGTCAGCTAGCTTGCCCCACAAAGGCTGGAACATAAATGAGGTCAAAAAGTTAGCGGCAAAAATAACTCCGGCCCATAGACCAATATCGTGCTCGCCCTTCACATGAAGGTCCTGAGCCAGATACAAGGCGAGGAATGGAGTAATCATCGTAATACCCGCATTGACCAGAAACTGACCGAACCAAAGCACAATGAGATTGATTTTCCATGTCTCCCACGTTTTCAATGTGCTTTCACTTCCTTTCTGCCCATTCTCATCCTGTTGTAAGTCCTACTTATCAAAGCAGAACTTCTCCCGAGCTTTAAAAAAGCCATTTCTCTAGTATAGCACACTTCATTGAAACTTTATCCAAATGTCATGGGTTTGTCATGGTTTGTTCGAGAGCTGCGGTTGTTACGACTCTTGAAAAAGGGCATAATAAAATATAGTATTTATGATTCGAACTGGAGGCTGAAGTCATGACCTACAATGATACTTTTATCCGCGCTTGCCGCAAGCAAGCGGTGGATCATATTCCCGTATGGTACATGCGGCAGGCCGGAAGGTATGACCCTGAGTATCGCAAAATTAAAGAAAAATACACGTTGCTTGAAATATGTCGCCAGCCCGAGCTGGCCGCAGAAGTGACTTTAATGCCCGTGCGCAAGCTTGGGGTAGACGCTGCAATTTTATATTCTGATATTATGAATCCGGTAGCCTCGCTAGGGGTTGATTTTGATATTGTCAAAAATATTGGTCCGGTTATTGATAATCCGATCCGGTCAGCTTCAGACGTAGACAAGTTGCGTCCGATTGATGTGGAACGCGATTTGGGTCATATTTTGGAAACGATTCGTATTTTGGACCGTGAACTGAACGTGCCATTGATTACGTTCGCTGGAGCGCCTTTTACCATTGCAAGCTATTTAATAGAAGGAAGGCCCTCCAAAGGATATATTCGCACCAAAGCGATGATGTATGGAGAGCCTGAGTTGTGGCATCGCCTGATGGATAAGCTAGGGAACATGGTTATTACATACGTGCGAGCCCATATCGCTAATGGCGGTAAGGCTTTTCAATTGTTTGATAGCTGGGTAGGTGCGCTCTCGCCTTATGATTTTCAAACTTTTGTGCTGCCGACTATCACACGTATTTTCCATGAATTATCTGATCTGGATGTACCTAAAATTTATTTCCCGGGCGTAAGCTCTGGTGAATTGCTTCCACACTTGAATGGGTTAAAAGCCGATGTGATTGGACTGGACTGGCGGGTAAGTATACCTGAAGGACGTCGTCGCTTGGGGAACGGTTTTGGTGTACAGGGAAATCTGGATCCTTATGTGCTTACTGCGCCAATCGATGTGATCAAGCAGTATGCGAAAACCATTGTAGATGAAGGCATCTTGGAGCCTGGTTACATTTTCAATCTCGGTCACGGTTTATTTCCTGAGGCCTCGCTAGATAAGCTAAGAGAGCTTACTAATTATGTACATGAGTATTCCCGCTCGGTTTTGTCAAAAAATTAATACATTAGAAATGTTAAGAGGTGATCTGCTAATGAAAACCAAAGTGGGTGTACTGGTCATGTCCTACGGGACGCCGGAGAGTCTGGATCAGGTGGAAGCCTATTATACACATATTCGTCGCGGTAATGCTCCCTCGCCGGAGCAATTAAAGGAATTAAAGGATCGTTATGAAGCTATTGTGGGCGGTGTGTTTCCGCTGCGGCAGAATACGGATCGGCAGGTTAAAAACCTGCAGGAAACCTTAAATCGGGAAAATCGCAACCCGGACATTGAATTTGTCTGTTATCAGGGACTCAAACATGCCAAACCGTTTATTGAGGACGGTGTGGAAGCCATGGTGCAAGATGGCATTCGTGCAGCGGTAGGTGTCGTGCTGGCTCCGCATTATTCCGTTATGAGTGTAGGCACTTATATTAAGCGCGCACAGGCTAAGGCACAGGAACTGGATCTGGCCATATCATTTGTGGAGAGCTATTATCTTCATCCTAAGCTGATTAAGACGCTGACTGAGCGTGTGAACGTCAAACTGGCGCTTTTTGAAGAAGCTGGAGCCAAGCGGGATGAGGTTCGTGTTCTGTTTAGTGCGCACAGCTTGCCTGAACGGATTTTGGCTATGGGTGATCCTTATGTGGAGCAATTAATGGCGACTTCGCAGGCTGTTGCGGACAAGGCGGGAATTACCAACTGGCAGTTTACGTGGCAAAGCGCCGGTCGTACAGCAGAGCCATGGCTGGGGCCAGACATTTTGGATACCATGCACAGTCTTAAAGAGGAGCAAGTGGAGTATGTGCTGGCTGCGCCAGTTGGCTTTGTTTCTGATCACTTAGAGGTGTTATACGATCTGGATATTGAAGCACAGGCGTTGGCGAAGGAATTGGATATGCGTTTTCAGCGTATTGATTCACTCAACAGTGATCCACTGTATATGGAGACGCTTAGTGATGTCATCATAGACCAATGGAAAAAGGGATGAGGACATAATGGAGCAAAAGTTGCGTAATATTGTGATTGTAGGCGGAGGCTTGACCGGGCTTAGCACTGCCTTTTATACACGAAAAATGTACAAAGAAGCTGGCTATACACCTCGAATTACGTTGGTGGAGAAAGCTTCCGTGCTGGGCGGGAAAATTGAAACGCTGCATAAAGATGGTTTTGTAATTGAAAAGGGGCCAGATTCATTTCTGGCCCGTAAAACGGCCATGATAGACCTGGCAAAAGAGCTGGAGTTGGATCATGAGCTGGTGAGCACAAATCCTGAGGCTAAAAAGACATACATTTTGCATGAAGGACAGCTTCATCCGATGCCTCCTGGGTTGGTGCTGGGGATTCCAACAGAGCTGAAACCTTTTTTGCGCAGCGGCTTGATCTCGTTAGGCGGGAAAATGCGGGCTATGATGGATTTTGTCATTCCACCTCGCCGTGTACTGGGAGATGAGGCGTTGGGTGATTTTATTGTACGCCGACTGGGCAAAGAAGTGCTAGAGAATGTAACCGAGCCACTGTTGGCGGGGATTTATGCTGCCAACATGAAGACGCTAAGTTTGCAGGCGACCTTCCCACAATTTGCTGAGGTAGAGCAGCAATACGGAAGCCTCATTCACGGGATGATGACAGGTCGAAAACCAGCTGAAACACATACGGGTACGAAAAAAAGCGCCTTTCTGACCTTCCGTCAAGGCTTGCAAAGTTTGGTGCATGCGTTGCTGAATGATTTGTATGACTGTGATTTACGCACCGGAATTGCTGTTACAGAATTCACAAAGACAACGGAAAGTGAAGACAGCCCATATCGAGTTATGCTGGACAATGGAGAGACGCTGGAGGCAGATGATATTTTTGTAACGACTCCCAACTTTGCTGCTGCGCCGCTATTGCGAGATCATGTCAATGTGGCTGCACTGGAAGCCGTTAATTACGTCTCCGTAGCAAACGTGGTCATGGCCTTCGATAAAACAGATATTGAGAATGTCTTTGACGGTTCTGGTTTTCTGGTACCTCGCAAAGAAGGACGCAGCGTGACCGCTTGTACATGGACGTCTGCCAAGTGGCTACATACTAGCCCGGATGATAAGGTGTTGTTGCGCTGTTATGTAGGGCGAGCAGGGGCTGAAGACACTGTAGAGTTACCGGATGATGAGCTGATTGCACTGGTACGTAAGGATTTGAAAGAGATGATGGGAGTTACAGCAACTCCGCTGTTCACGGAAATTACACGTCTTCGCAATTCCATGCCGCAATATCCGGTAGGGCACCCGCAGGCTATAGCTGATTTGCGGGAAGAGTTACGCACTGCCATGCCGGGAGTGTATGTTTTGGGCGCTGGCTATGATGCGATTGGTTTACCGGATTGCATCCGTCAGGCTAAGGAATGGGCCTCTAATGCCGTCCAAACGACACAGCAGGAAGCGGTTAAGGTACAGGTGTAAATGTTCGATGATGAACCCTTCGCGATCCATGCGAGGGGTTCTATTTATATTGAAATTTGATATATAATGGAGAAGGTGTAAATTCGCCAGCTAATAAAGAAGTTATGCAAATGCAATAGCATAGAAGGAGTGAAGAATGTACCCTCCCAGATCACAGCGAAATGAAGGTCGCAAGAAAGCAAGAAAACCAAAAATAGGCAAGGCTTGGATCATTACGAATCTGGTCCTACTGCTTATGATCGTAGGTCTTTTCGGTTATTATTACATATTTGAACACGACAACAGTGGCTCTCTTGCGGAAAATGGCGGGTATTCGCAAACGGAGAAGAAAATCCAAACGGAACCTGCTAGTGAAGAGCGACCTACTCCCTCGGTCAGTGAAAATGTTACAGACTTGTCAAATAAACAGCTGGACGAAGGCCCCTATGCAGATAAACAATTTGCTGACGATGAAACGAAGCAATCTGCTGCTTCAGACACAAGCCATCGTCCCGCGACAACGTCTGACACAAATGCTCCCGAAGGCAGCTCTTCAGGAGCAAAATTATCCTCGGGGAAAGACGGGCAGGCAGGGAACGATACGTCCAAGGATGTATACGACGGTAATCCATCCGCCGATAAGAGAGGAACGGAGGAAGTGAAAAAATCCAAAACAGACGGTGCAGATTCTCCAACAGTCACGCTTCACTTTGTAGGGGATGTGCAATTTTCCGGTAAAGTTGAGCAGCGATTGGAACAGAATGGGTTTGAGTTTCCGTATCAATATCTCGGAAACTTGTTTCATAAAGACGATCTGACGATGGCCAATCTGGAAACGCCCGTGACAACGAATGGTGTGGGTGCGTTAAATAAAACGTATGTGTATAAATCTTCGCCCAAGGCGTTAACTGCGTTGGCTGCGGCAGGGATAGATGCTGTCAATTTGGCCAACAATCACATTTTAGATCAGGGCACAGGCGGATTACTGGATACACTGAAATATCTGGATGAAAAAGGTATTGCCCATGCTGGAGCCGGACGTAATGCAAAAGAAGCGTATGCGCCACATTATTTTGAACGTAAAGGGATCAAAATTGCGTTGTTGGGGGCTACACGTGTCATGCCTGAAGCCAACTGGAATGCGGGCGCCAAACTGCCTGGTGTAGCAGGAGCCTATGATTCGACCGCTATCGTAAAGTCCATCCGTGAGGCACGAATGCAGGCTGATCTGGTGATTGTCATTGCCCATTGGGGGAAGGAGCGCGCTACTGCACTTGAGCCCCATCAAACCGAGTTATCGCATGCTTTTATTGATGCTGGAGCTGATCTTGTCATTGGCGGTCATCCACATGTGCTTCAAGGGATGGAGCAATATAAAGGTAAATGGATCGCATACAGCACAGGCAATTTTATTTTTTCTAAATCAACGGTGCCAGCCACTTGGGATACAGCGATATTTCAGGCAACCTGTACCCGAAAAGGGGCTTGCGAAATGAAGCTGACCCCTTACCGGGCGGAGCTAGGTCAACCAATCCCATTGAAGGATACGGAGGCCAGCAAAATTTTGCAGAGAGTGGCAGCACTGTCACCGGGAAATGTCTTGATAGGGACGGATGGTACAGTAAGCGCTCAATAGGTTCGAAAAGAAATTTTTTATATGGGAATTGACGGAACGATCGTATGAGGGACTCCTTTGTGGATGGAGGTCATAACAAGATGAATCATTTGTGCGTGGCTCACCGCGGTTTTTCGGGGATTGCTCCCGAGAACACGATGGCAGCCTTTCAGCTTGCGTTGGAGCAACCATTTGTACACTGGATTGAGCTGGATGTACAGCTGTCAAAGGACGGTGTTCCGGTGGTAATTCATGATTTTACGCTGGAGCGAACGACGAATGGTACAGGGCGAGTAAAGGATTCGGACTGGAAAGCATTGCAACAACTTGATGCTGGTAGCTGGAAAAGTGCAGAATACCGTGGAGAAATGATCCCCTCCCTCGCACAGGTACTGTATTTATGTCGTGGCCGCGTATCGCTCAATATTGAGCTTAAAACAGTGGGAGATATGTATCCAGGACTGGAGAAAGCTGTACTCCGTGAAATTGTGGTGAGAGGGATGCAGGGAGAGGTGGTATTAACCTCTTTTGAGCGTGCCGCATTACGCCGGGCTAAGGAGCTGTCTCCTGAAATCCGTACCGGATTGATTATCGACGCGCGTCCAGATGACTTGGCAAAGCAACTGGAGCAGCTACAATGCACTTTTTTATCCATGGGCTATCCGCGTTTGGATCGAAACCTGATGAAAGATCTCACCGGACGCGGTATTACTGTCATGGCGTGGACGGTGGATGACCGCCGTATAATGCGAAGATTGTCCTCATTGCATCCTGAATTGATGATTTGCACTAATTGGCCGGATCGCTGGGAGCAGGTTTTTTTGCTTTCCAAGCACCGGATGTGGCACTATATACGTAAACTTATTCGTTAATTAATTGAACTACATACGCGAGAAGGGTGACGGATCGTGATGAACGTGGATATTCGTAATGTTTACTGTGTCGGACGCAATTATAAGCTGCATGCGGAGGAGCTGGGTAATGAGGTTCCCGCAGAACCGATGATTTTCTTGAAGCCGTCTCATGCAGTCGTGCCGCTGGATGGCGCCACGTTGGAGCTTCCTCAGGGGCAGGGAGATATTCATTTTGAGACTGAGCTGGTTGTGGCTGTAGGACGTAAATACGAACCAGGCATGTCGGCAGATACATGTCTGAACGCATTTGCATTTGGCATTGATTTTACACTACGTGATGTACAAAGTGTGCTCAAGAAAAAAGGCCATCCATGGACCGCCGCCAAAGGCTTTAAATCGTCTGCACCCGTGACACCATTCCTGCCTTTAGAAAAATTGGACATGCTGGAGCAGCAGGATTTTTCCTTGCTCAAAAATGGACAGGAAGTGCAGCGTGGACATGTTAAGGATATGATTTTTTCTATCCAGCATATCGTTGAATATATAGCGACTCATTATGGACTGGGCGAGGGAGATATTATTTTCACAGGTACTCCAGCAGGAGTAGGGCCTACAGCAAGTGGGGATCGCTTTGAGCTTTTCTGGGGAAGTGATCGTCAGGGAAGCTTCACCATCGCATAAATTTGTGAATGGCATCCATGAAGAGGATTAAAAAAGGGAAGTCTTGGTGGTTGGGGAGTAAAGAGAGATTCCCGTAGATAAGCATTGTGAAGGCCGTGTCCTGTGCCAAAGCATGGGACACGGCTTTTATATAAGCGCAGAGCGTTGTACAATAATGTACAGAACGAAATAAGAAAAACGGAGATTCATTTCAAAAGCGGGGGTATATCATGGACTGGATCATCGGATTGCTTTGTGCTGCTGTGGTGGCGGGAGCTGCATTTTATAAAAAATCCTTAACCTTATCTGGCTTTGCCGCGGCTGTACTGATGGGGACCGTGTATTATGGGGCGGGTAACCTGTTCTGGTTCGGCACATTGCTCTTGTTCTTTATCACGTCAACCCTCCTGTCGAGGTTCAAAAAGGAGCGCAAGGCTGAACTGGAAAAATCGTATGCCAAAACTGGCAACCGGGATGCAGGCCAAGTATGGGCCAATGGTGGATTAGGTATGTTGTTATGCCTGGGTTATGCGATATGGCCCCATGTTACGTGGCAGCTGGCTTTTGTCGGTGTCATGGCTACGGTCACTTCCGATACGTGGGCAACGGAATTTGGCAGCCTGAGTCGTAGGCCACCCCGTTCGGTGCTGAACGGGAAGGTGCTGGCACCCGGAACCTCAGGAGGAGTATCTGTGTTGGGAACGGCTGCGGCCTTGGCTGGGGGTGTACTGATCGGCATAGGTGCATGGGGCTTTGGACACGCCATAGGAACCCCGAGCTTGCCGTTATGGCTGTGGGCACTGGTTGGAGGTATATCCGGCAGCGCCGGGGCCTTTGCTGATTCCTATCTTGGTGCTACGGTGCAAATGATGCGTTCCTGCACGGTTTGCGGACGGGAAGTAGAAGTAGACTCACATTGTGGACAAACGACGGTCTATGTACGAGGCTGGCGTTGGATGAGTAATGATCGAGTGAATAGCATTAGTTCTATTTTCGGGGGATTGGTCGCTCTGGCAGGTATTTTTTTTATACTCTGACCACGGGGCTGGAGATCGTTACAAGGAATTAACTGTTATAAGAATTGACCGTGTTTCAATCCTTGTATAAGGAGGTGCTAAGATGGGCGATATACAAGGAGATAAATATGAAGCTATTTTGGACGCCGCTTACATCATCTTTGGCACCAAAGGCTTTTATGAAAGCAAAATTTCCGAGATTGCAGAACAAGCGGGAGTTGCCAAAGGCACAGTATACTTGTACTTTAAAAGCAAAGAGCAGCTTTTTACAGCAGTCACACGTAGAGATAGCGAACAATACCTAGCCGAAATGCAAAGTGCATTAATTAATCGTACTTTGGGAGAAGGACTGCTGCGGATGGCAAATTTGCATCTGCACTACTATTTCAAGCGCAAGCAGCATACTAAATTATTTTTTATGACCCCCAACAGTGACCCCGATCTAATGGAGTTTATGCGGGAATTTATTCAGGACTATACTGATTTGGTCAAAAATAAACTGGCGTCAGAGGGCGTGCAGCAGCCTGAGTTTCATGCGAAGGCATTCATCGGTATGATGGAACGCCTAAAAATGGATATTTTATTGAATAAAGATTTCCGCGAATGTGACGTGGATCAGACGGCTGAACTAGCAGCGAACTTATTTATGCATGGCTGTAAAGCCGGAATACAAAAATTTTGACATCTTATTGCTAAGAAACCGTACTGAATTCGTTCAGGTAACGGTTTTTTTAATCATTGGCTGTGTCTGTGTTAAAATAAACAGGATGCATCACAAAATTGGGGAAGAGTAGGGAATCCGTATGAATATTATGACCGTTGAACATATAACGAAAAGCTATGGCGAGAAAATGTTGTTTGAGGATGCTTCCTTTGGTATGGATGAACGTGACAAAATAGGGGTCGTTGGTGTAAATGGTACCGGTAAATCAACGTTTTTACGGGTAATTTCCGGATTAGAGCCGCCAGATGATGGCAATATTGCAGTGAACAACGATGTGCGAATTCAGTATCTAGCACAAAATCCGGAGTTTGATCCCGAAATGAAGGTACTCCAGCATATTTTTCATGGCAACCAGCCTGAGATGAAAGCGGTCCGAGAATATACGGAAACCATGGAGTTGTTGGAGTTAAATCCGGGTAGCGAGGAGCTTCAAAGCCGTCTATTGCGAGCAAGTCAGCAAATGGATACATTCCAGGCATGGCAGCTGGAAAGTGAGGCCAAAAATATACTTACCCGACTGGGGATCACCCAGTTTGAGTCTCGTATGGGCGTTCTATCCGGCGGGCAGCGTAAGCGGGTGGCTTTGGCGGCGGCTTTGATCCAACCCTGCGAGTTGCTCATTCTGGACGAGCCTACAAACCATATTGATAATGAGTCGGTTGAATGGTTGGAGCAATATTTGCAAAAAAGACGTGGTGCGTTGTTAATGATCACGCATGATCGCTATTTTCTGGATAGAGTTGCAAATGTCATGTTGGAGCTGGATCATGGCCGCCTTTTCCGTTATGAGGCTAACTATACCCGTTTTCTGGAGCTGAAGGCAGAACGTGAGGAGCGGGAAGCGTCTACGGAACAAAAAAGGAAGAACCTGCTACGTAATGAACTGGCATGGATTCGCCGAGGAGCAAAGGCTCGTTCCACCAAGCAGAAAGCGCGTATTGACCGATATGAGCAGCTTAGGGATCAGCAACCGGAAGCTCGTTCTGGATCTGTAGATATGTCTGTCGCCTCCACACGTCTGGGTAAAAAGATATTGGAGATCGAGCATCTGTCCAAATCGGTAGATTCCCGTAAGCTGATACAGGATTTGAGCTACATTGCGGTTCCTGGTGATCGTGTTGGTATCCTAGGTCCTAACGGTAGTGGGAAATCCACTCTGCTCCAAATGATTGCGCAGCATATAGAACCGGATTGCGGCAACGTTGTGCTGGGACCGACGGTGAAGCTTGGCTATTTTACTCAGGAACATCAGGAAATGAACGAATCATTACGTGTCATTGAATATATTAAGGAAGAAGCTGAAGTGATTCGTACAGCAGACGGTTCGACGATTACAGCTGCACAAATGCTGGAGCGTTTCCTGTTTGTACCAAGCGCGCAATGGACGGTTATTTCCAGGCTGTCCGGGGGTGAAAAACGGCGCTTGTACCTGCTTCGTGTTCTGATGTCGGCACCGAATGTGTTATTGCTGGATGAACCAACAAATGATCTGGATATTCAGACCCTTTCCGTTTTGGAAGACTATCTGGATGAATTCCCGGGCGTGGTGTTTATTGTTTCTCATGATCGCTATTTTCTGGATCGAACAGTGGACAAAATACTGGCATTTGAAGGGGATGGACAGGTACGTGTACATGTAGGCGATTATAGCGAGTATGCAGAATGGATCAGTAAAAATGCTCAATCTTCTGTGAATACGTCTGTCTCGACGAGTACGGCTTCCTCGAATCGCTCTTCCGCGCCTAAGTCTGCGGGTCCTTCTGATTCAGTCAAGGAGACAAGTAAAACCAAGCTTAAATTCACCTTCAAGGAACAGCGGGAATATGAGCAAATTGATGAGCTGATTGAACAAGCCGAACAGAAGTTGGCCGACATTCAGCGACAGATGGAAGAGTCTTTCAGTGATTCAGCACGACTACAGGAGCTCATGGCTGAGCAAGCGAAGGCCGAACAGCATCTGGAGCACCAAATGGAACGCTGGACCTACCTGAATGAGCTAGCTGAGCAGATTGAACAAAGTAAATCTTAAAAATACAGAAGCAAGTCACCATTCAGAGTGGAGGCTTGCTTTTTTATCGAATTATTAATACGTTTTTCATATTAAAAGTGCGTGAATTATATATTTCTAATATTAAATTACAGTGGGTATAATGGATTGCATATGGAGGGGAGGAATTGAAAATGGAATATCGTAAACTTGGAAAAAGTGGTTTGATGGTAAGTGAGATCGCATTGGGAAACTGGATCACCCACGGTGCTCAAGTGGATGATACCATAGCGCAAGCCTGTGTAAACGCTGCATTAGACTCAGGGATTACCACGTTTGATACTGCTGATGTGTATTCGGATACCATGGCGGAAACGGTTTTGGGTCATTCTTTAAAGGGAATACGCCGTGAAAGTATTGAATTATGTACTAAGGTTTTTCATCCCACAGGTACCGGACAGAATGATAAAGGGCTGTCTCGCAAACATATCATGGAGGCCTGCCATGCTTCTCTTCGACGCCTGCAAACGGATTATATTGATGTATATTATGCACACCGTTTTGATCCAACCGTATCGCTTGAAGAAACTTTTTTGGCCTTATCCGACTTGGTGCGGCAAGGGAAGGTTTTGTATGTAGGAGTAAGCGAGTGGACAGCAGAGCAGATAAAGCAAGGAGCCGCTCTGGCTAGGGAATTAAAGGTCCCTTTCGTGGCAAGTCAGCCCCAATATTCCATGCTGTGGCGTGTCATTGAAGCTGAAGTGATTCCCGCTTGTGAGCAGGAAGGGATTGGGCAGGTGGTTTGGTCACCTCTGGCACAAGGTATTCTTTCTGGTAAATATGCAGCAGACAAGCCGTTACCCGAGGGTTCACGAGCTTCTACGACAGCAGGGTCACCATTTTTCGAACGATTGGCTGGACAATGGTTACGTAAAGAAGTCCTTTTGGCAGTAAAGAAAATTCAGCCGATTGCAGAAGGATGCGGACTGACGCTGCCCCAGCTTGCAGTGGCATGGGTTTTACAAAACCCGCAAGTGTCCTCAGCTATTATCGGTGCTTCCAAGCCCGAGCAGGTTAAAGAGAACGTAAAAGCTGCGGGTGTCCGTCTAGATGGGCAGGTCATGAGACAATTGGATAGCATTTTAAATGGTATTGTTGAACGTGATCCGAGAAAAACAGGTTAAGATATACGATCGAGGAGATTTACATGTCTAACTCTTCGTTACAAGCTGTTTCTTCAACCACTTCCAGAAAATGAGTCAGAACAGTTTCGTGTGTACCTGTTTTCCATGCAGCATAAAGTGGGATGGACGGAGACTCTTCTTGAAAGGAACGAAATACGACATCACTGCGTTGAAAGACAGAAACGGAAGAGGGGACAATGGAGATACCTATACCAGCCGCTACCAAGTTAACGATCGTATACATTTGAACGGCTTCCTGTACGATTTGAGGCTGAAATCCGTGTTGTCCGCAAAAGTCGAGTATGAGATTATGAAAAGAAGCTCCCATATGAGGCGGAGACAGGATAAAAGATTCGTCCGCTAAAGAACGTAAAGACAAGGTTAAATGGTGGGCTAACGGATGTGTTTGAGGAAGAACGGCCATGAGTGATTCGTTGGTGTAAAGACGAGAAGTGATATGTATAGATGGATCTGCACAGCGCAGGAAGCCCACATGAACTTTGCCATCGTGTATGGCTTTCAGTTGTTGGACAGATGTCATTTCAAATAACGTAAGCTTCACATCTGGAAAACGCTCTCGGAATTTCTTCAAGGCATTAACCATCAGACTGCCAGAGGCTGAATCTACAAAAGCGATGGATAATTGTCCGAATTTCCCCTGACTTGCAAGCTGTGTGATCTTAATAGATCTTTCCAATTGTGCAACCATGTTTCTGGATTCTTCTAAAAATATCGCTCCTGCTGACGTAAGTCGAACTTGTCTCTTGGTTCGTTCCAAAAGCTTCACGCCAAGCTCTTCTTCAAGGCTTTGAATTTGTTGGCTCAAGGGAGGTTGGGTGATATTCAGTTTTTTTGCAGCACGGTTAAAATGCAGTTCTTCCGCTACTGCGATAAAGTAACGTAGTTTTTTCAGATCCATAGCTGTGATTTCCTTTCGCTAAGCCTTCACCGACCTATTCTCCAGGGGAACAGGTCGGTTTTTATCGTTCGAATTAAACCATCACATAAGCTGCAAGCAGACGTGCAGTGTTCACCACGGCCTTCTTGTGCGTGCGCTCCATGGCATGAGAGGCGTGTACGCCAGGGCCGATCAACGCAGCACGGATGTTATTACCTGCTCTTAGTGCAGCCGAAGCGTCCGAACCGTAGTGGGGATAAATATCTACTGCATACGGAATATTCAGCTCTTTGGCCAGCTCAATCAGACGGGTCGTCATATTATAGTCGTAAGGCCCGGAGGAATCTTTGGCACAGATAGAAACATCCGTTTCCTTGCAGCTCAGATCTTCACCCATACAGCCCATATCGACAGCTATCATCTCACTGATTCCTTCAGGTATGTAAGCCGCTCCGTGCCCCACTTCCTCGTAGTTAGAAATGAGCAATTTAACGGTATGTCGAGGCTTCCAGTTTCCATGTACAGCAGATTCCAGTAAACCAAACAGTGCAGCTACACTAGCTTTATCATCCAGATGGCGTGACTTGATAAATCCACTGGGTGTTACGACTGGACGCGCATCGAACGAAATAAAATCGCCCACTGCAATACCGAGCTGAAGCACGTCTTCTTTTGACTCGACAAGCTCGTCAATCCGTACCTCCATATGGCTCTCCTTGCGCTCAAAGCTCCGTGCATCATCATAGACGTGCACGGATGGATGGCTGGACAGAATAGTGCCTGTATACGTTTGTCCGCTTCTGGTATGAATAAGGCAGTATTCGTTCTCAATGCTGTTCATCATGAAGCCGCCGACGGATGTCAGACGTAGGGTGCCTTGTGCTGTAATGGAACGCACCATTGCGCCCAATGTATCCACATGTGCGCTCAGCGCTACCGTATGGTCCGTTTCCTGACCTTCCAGAGTCAAGATGGCACCGCCTTTTGCATTCCATTCGATTTGTACCCCGAGGCTTTCTGCTTCTTTACGAATCAGCTCCATCACATGGTGTGTATACCCACTGGGACTGGGTGTGTTCAGTAGCTGATTTAAAAAGCTCATCATATAATTCTCATTTAATTGAATCGTCATTTGTTGCTCCTCCTCATTTCGACAACCGATCAGATTTAGAGGACGGTTGCTCTATATCTTGGTCGAATGTAGACCCTGTGCTGGAAGAACCAGTTGTGTCATAGGTCACATCCGCGCTTGCTTCCACCGTGGATGTGTGCTCTTCTTGTAATGTATGAAGCTGAGTAGTCAGACGTTTAATCTCTCTCTGAAGCCTATATTGGCGGAAAATACCGAAAGAACCGACAATAAGTCCACCTAGAAGAGTGCAACCAAGAATAAGCAGAATCAAAGGAATGCTAACCCTACTGAATAGAAGGTTCACTTGAACCGAATTCACATTAATAACAGCAAATACAGCTGTTAACAAAGCAATAACAAGAGCTGCGATTAAAGACCATTGTGTTTTCAAAATGCCACCTCCTCCCGTTACATTATAAAATCCCTTGCCCGCCATGGACAAGGGATTTATCCGTGCATCATTTCAATGCTGGATTTTAAGTGCGCACGGTTTACTTTCCTTTAGTTAGCTTTTCCATTTCTGTAATAACTTCTTCGAATACGCTCATTGCTTCGCGGATCGGCTGCGGAGAGGACATGTCAACGCCAGCTTTTTTCAAAATATTGATTGAATAATCACTGCCACCGCTCTTCAAGAAGCCCAAGTAACGGTCAACGGCTGGCTGGCCTTCTTCCAGAATCTGCTTCGAAAAACTGGTTGCTGCCGAGAAGCCAGTAGCATACTTGTAGACGTAAAAACTGTTATAAAAATGAGGGATTCGTGCCCATTCCATTTCAATGTCTTTGTCTACCTTCATACCAGGCCCGTGATATTTCACATTCAGATCATAGTAAATCTCTGATAAAAGCTGCGGTGTAAGGGATTCCCCCTGTTCAGCGCGTTCATGTACAATTTTCTCAAATTCCGCAAACATGGTTTGACGGAATACCGTTGTGCGGAATTGATCTGCATAGTAGGTGAGAAGGTACATTTTCTCTTTCGGATCGGTTGATTTGTTCAGCAGGTAGTCCATTAGCAACGCTTCATTGGTTGTGGATGCCACTTCAGCCAGGAAAATGGTGTACTGTGCATCTCTATACTTCAATGCGTTATCTGAATAGTACGAATGCAACGCATGCCCCATTTCATGAGCAAGCGTGAACATGCTGTTCAGGTTATCTTTATGGTTCAGCAGTACATATGGGTGGGTACCATAAGCTCCCCAACTGTATGCACCAGTACGTTTGTTTTCATTTTCGTATACATCAATCCAGCGCTCATCATAGCCTTTTTGCAACGAAGCCAGATAGTCCGCGCCCAGTGGCTTAAGGCCTTCCTTTGTTTGCTTTTTGGCGTCTTCATATGTAATGTCCATCTTGTATTCGTCTACAAGCGGAGCGAACAAATCATACATATGGAGCTCATCCACACCTAACAACTTTTTACGCAGCTTCATGTAACGATGGAGCAGGGGCAAACTTTCATGAATGGTGTCAATGAGATTCGTATATACTTCCTTCGGAATATTGTCACCATATAGTGACATTTCCAGTACAGATGGGTATTTGCGAACACGAGAATAAAAAATATTTTTGTTCACATTAGCACTTAGTGTAGAAGCAATTGTATTTTTATTTTTGGCATATGTGTCATATACCGCTTTAAAAGCACGTTCGCGTACTTCGCGGTGCGGACTTTCGAGAAATTGAATGTAGCTGCCATGAGTCAGCTCAACCTCTTTGCCGTTCTCATCCTTGATTTTTGGAAACTTCAGATCAGCGTTGTTGAGCATGCCGAAAATCGTTTGCGGGGCTTGAGCCAGATTGCCAACCTGAGCGAGCAACGCTTCTTCTGTCTTGCCCAGAATATGTGCTTTTTCCCGCTTCATTTCTTGAAGTGTAAACCGGTAATCTGCAAGCTTCGGATCTTCAATGAAGGCATCGAGCTGATGATCCGGCAGTGCCAAAATTTCAGGCGTCACGAAAGAAAGAGACTCGCTAACCTCAACGCCTAATTTTTTGGCTTTTTGCGAAAGACCCTGGTATGTAGGTTCAGCTGTATCCTCATCATGATGCAGATGTGCGTACACATATACACGCTCGGTTTTGAGCGACAATTCATCTTCCAATTTAAAACAGTTTCCAATCGACTCTGCTGAATTGAGCTTGCCTTGGAATTGTTCAGCCTTTTTGGCTAGTTTTTTGACTTCTTCGTATTCTTGATCCCATGCTTTGCGGTTAGGAAACAAATCTTCCAGTTTCCATGTATTTTCCACTGGCGCATCAGCGCGTTTTACAATTTCACTCATGGAGAGCCTCCTCTGATCGAACGTAATGTGGGGTAGGGCTGCGGCAGTAAGGGACGGATGCCAAAACGAAGAAACCGCCACGCTTACCATAAGCAGCAGGGCAAGAGGTTTTACAGGATGCATATAACGGCAGATCCTCCTTATACCATGGCTTGTATGCCATAGTATGACCTCTTACGCCCGAAAGTATAATTTTCCCTACTGTGGGTTGGAACCTATATTTAATAAGCTGTATACAATGAGATAAAAGGCAAGGCAAACCATGATTACAGCAGTGAGGGCCATCCACTTTTTGAGAGGAGTCGGTATCGTATCACGCTTCATGATCAGCACTCCGCCCAGCGTGAAGGCCAGAATAATGAAGATGAGATAGCTGTTGGACACCATGAATAGGCTAGACCTGTTTGAAAGCGTTCATGATCCGCTGCCACTCTTCCTCATTATCTTGAAAGGACTGCTTGGGAAACCGATTTTGAGCCCAATGCATCAGCGCCGGACGGCTTAAAAACGTGTGGGCTTCCTCGCCCCAATCATCGGATATTTCCCGTAGAACGATGTAACGGCCCTGCACCTCGACAGTCATCATGTTCCAATTGTCTTTTTTGTATATTTCGTGTTTTTTCATCATATGCATGTCTCCGATTTTATAGATGTTTTGGTTCATGATACCGCAGTTTCCGCCGCAAAAGCAAATCATTCCAGCCCGAAAAACCAGGAAAAACATCAATTGCATTGTGAAAAAGCATGAAGTATAATATGGATATTCGCCATAGATGGCGGTATTTTTAGGAGGTTGTTCACTTGAAAGGTACAGTTAAATGGTTTAACGCAGAAAAAGGTTATGGCTTCATTCAAATGGATGGTGGCGAGGACGTATTCGTACATTTCTCCGCAATCCAAGGCGACGGCTTTAAAACTTTGGAAGAAGGTCAAGCGGTTGAATTCGAAATTACTGAAGGTAACCGTGGACCCCAAGCAGCTAACGTAATCAAACTGTAAGTGTAACTGAATTGTAAGAATGGTTCCGTTTCTACGGATGTCTTATATATTACGGTTAAACTATGAATTGAGAGCGCAGTTCCTTTAATTTAAGGGACTGCGCTTTTTTGCGTAAATACGTTTATGATATGAGAAGATTGAGCAGGAATAGGGTATTATACGTAATAAAACTAGGCAGAAGACATTTCAAATTGAAGGAGTTGAGAAAATGAGTGCAGCAGAGGCTAGTCGTAAGCCTTCCCTGATTGAAGGTCCTATTGCCAAAACGCTGTTTATGTTCTCTTTGCCGATGCTGTTCGGAAACATTCTGCAATCCCTGAATGGAACGATCAATTCGATCTGGGTTGGGAAGTTTCTGGGAGAGGCCGCATTGACTGCCGCTTCCAACGGAAATATTATAATGTTTTTTCTTATCAGTTCGATTTTTGGCGTCACCATGGCTGCTACTATTATGATCGGACAAAATATCGGAGCAGGAGACGTAGCTGAAACCAAGCGTGTAGTAGGTACAAGTGCAGTCTTTTTTCTGGTGCTCGCTTTTGCTATAGGTATTATAGGATTTTTGAGTGCGCCTTGGATTCTTCATGTACTCAATACACCTACCGAATCGGTGGATATGGCGATCACGTATACACGTATTATTTTCGCAGGCATGCCCTTTTTGTACGGCTATAACTACATCATGACTGTAATGAGAGGGGCTGGAGATTCCAAAACACCATTTTATTTTCTAATTGTTTCCGTCGTACTGGATGTACTACTCAACCCGCTGTTAATATTCGGATGGGGACCGATTCCTGCTATGGGCATTGGAGGTTCCGCTACTGCTACCCTGATCGCTCAAGGGATCAGCTTTGTGTTGATCCTCATTTACCTATATCGAGTAAAATATTTTTTGCGCATTACTTCTTCAGAGCTTCATTTACTCAGATTTGATTGGAAGATTATTTGGACCCTAATCCGTAAGGGAGTGCCGATGGGGTTGCAAATGATTGCTGTCTCCACCAGCGCGATTGCTTTGATGAATCTGATTAATGGCTACGGAACAGTGGCAACAGCAGCTTATACAGCAGCCAATAATTTGTCTAGCTATGTGCAGATGCCAGCAATGGCGTTAGGTGCAGCTGTATCTTCTTTTGCCGCTCAAAATATCGGAGCCGGACGTTGGGATCGAGTGCGCATGACAACCCGGATTGGGATTGTGTATAATTTTGTGTTGACTGGTGGAGCTGTGGTATTAATTTACGTGTTTAACCGTCAGGCCTTGCTCATGTTCCTTCCTTCTACAGGGGGGGCATTGGAATTGGGTATGCGGATTAATCTGATCACTTTGTGGTCTTTTGTTATATTCGGTGTTACCAATGTCATTACAGGTGTTGTTCGATCAACGGGTTCTGTAATGATACCGCTTTTAATTACCATTATTTCATTATGGGGCATTCGTATACCTTTGGCCTATGTATTTGTTGATGAGTATGGTCTAGATGCTGTATGGTGGAGTTTTCCTGTTGGTTTTGCTATCTCTGCCGTAGCAGTCATTTTCTATTATGCTTTCGGGAAATGGAAGCAGGCAAGCATGGGAGAGGGAATCCAAGGGGTGAAACCAGCAGAGGACAAGGGATAGGTAGGCCATTTATACTATTTGCGATTAAAGTCTTATAAGGATAGATTTTGTGTAACTCCTATTTTTGACTAATAAAACATTACAGGTATAAAGTCTTTTTGTAAGAATAGCTCATTTTCTTGAATTTTAAAGAAAAAAGTGAGGTTGTTCATTTGTGCTAAAAGGACGATCATATTATAATGGATATGGTTTGGATAGGTATAATTACGTAGACAACAATGTGGAGGCACCGTCATTTGAGTTATGTTGAGCAAGGACGTTATCAAGTACCGAGAGACCCCATAGGTCTAATGAGCCGAATGTACAAGCACATTCTCCCTGAAACGAAACTAGAATTGAGTAACTGGAAGAGCAAGGCCGAACAAATTCCGGACCCTGAGCTGCGAAGCCAGGCGCTTGCGAGCATAGCGGATAAGACGTTTCACTGCGTGGGTGGGGCGGTTTATGCCGCAGCCAATATGTCTGCCCGGCAGACGCTAATTCCGCTGATCGTAGCGTATCAGACCATTAGTGATTATCTGGACAACCTGTGTGATCGCAGTACGTCCATGGACCCGGATGATTTCAGGCTGTTGCATCAGGCTATGCTGGATGCGGTTAATCCGACGGCTAGGCCAGTGAATTATTATGAGTTGCGTCGTGAGCAGGAGGATGGCGGTTATTTGACCGGGCTGGTGACAACCTGTCAGTCTTGTGTAAGCAGGCTTCCGGGCTATGAGGCGGCAATGCCTTACGTTCAGGATTTGGCGCGATTATACACGGATTTGCAAGTATACAAGCATATAAAACCCGAGCTGCGGGAACAAGCGCTTTTGGACTGGTGGTCGCTTCATAAAGATCGTACACCAGAGTTGCGCTGGAATGAGTTTGCTGCGGCTACCGGTTCAACTCTGGGGGTCTTTATGCTGTTTCTTGCTGCCAGCGACCAGCATCTGACAGATGCAGGGGCTGCCTCAATACATGCATCGTATTTTCCACATGTGTGCAGTCTTCATATTTTGCTGGATTATCTAATCGATCAAGACGAAGACCGGAAGGGCGGAGATCTTAACTTTTGCAATTATTATGAAGATACCGACATGATGCTAGACCGGATCGCCTACGTTGTGAATCGGGCGCGGGCTGATATTGCAGATGTCCCTGCCAGCTCCTTTCACCGGATGATTATCGAGGGATTGCTGGCTTTATATTTATCCGACCCTAAAGTTAGCGAGCAGCAGGACGTTCGCGCTGTTTCGAGACGTTTAATGAAAAATAGTCCGCTCATGCGTTTGTTTTTCATATTAAACAGTCGATGGATAAGAAGGCTTATATGATTATTTTGAGGAGGTCATAAATCATGACAGCAGTTAAGAAAATTGCAGTATTAACAAGTGGTGGAGATTCACAAGGGATGAACGCGGCAGTTCGCGCCGTCGTACGTAGCGGATTGTATTTTGGACTGGAAGTATTCGGGATTCAACGTGGTTATCAAGGCCTTTTGAACGACGATATTTTTCCAATGGATCTGAGAAGCGTCGGAGATATTATCCAACGTGGGGGAACTGTACTTCAATCTGCAAGATGCCTGGAATTTACGACTGAAGAAGGGCAGAAAAAAGGCGCTCAAATTTTGCGTAACCGTGGAATTGACGGCGTAGTCGTGATTGGTGGCGACGGTTCCTACCAAGGAGCTAACAAACTGACCAAGCAAGGCATTAAAACGATGTGTCTTCCGGGTACGATTGACAATGACATTTCCTTCACGGACTACACTATTGGTTTTGATACAGCGGTTAGTATCGTAGTGGACGCAATCAACAAGCTGCGTGATACGATGTCATCCCATGAACGTTCTTCCATCGTGGAAGTTATGGGACGTCATTGTGGTGATATTGCTCTGCATGCGGGTCTGGCTTCTGGCGCAGAAACGATTTTGGTGCCTGAGGTAGAATTTGACCTGAATGAAGTTTCCGATCGGATGAAACAAAACTTTAAGCATGGCAAACGCCACAGTATCATTATCGTTGCTGAGGGTGTAGGCAAAGGCGAAACAGTAGCACAAGTTATCCAAGAAAACTGTCCGGATTATGAGCCTCGTGTTACAGTGCTTGGACACATCCAACGTGGAGGCACACCAACAGCGTTTGACCGCAACTTGGCGAGCCGTTTGGGTGACTTTGCTGTTCGCCAATTGATCGAGGGCATATCTGACAAGGCTTGCGGAATGATCAACGGTAAGTTGGTAGCTACAGATATTGACAAGGTTGTAAATACCAAAAAAGATTTCAATATGGAGCTTTATGAGCTGGCCTTGCGTTTGTCCCAATAATAAGAGCCTTTATGTAAAATAGATCGGCTCTGATATTGGAAATGATCAAAATTATGCGGATGACCCGAGTCATCCGCTATTTTTTTAGCTTTGAGTCCTATCGGGAGGTAGTCATATATGTACCTATTCAAAATCGAAGTGGACAGTTCGGAAGGAGCGCTGACCGTCATTGTCGCTGCTGAAAATGAAGTACAGGCATTTGAAGAGATTGAACAACATGTGGAGAGACACTTTCTATATCCTCCCAAGCTGAACGAAGTGGCTATTGTGGAGAAAAAACGAATAACTTTAGGCGCAGCATATGTAATCGAGACACGCAAAGGCTAAATAGCCTCTGCGTGTTGTTTTTTTTCGGAGAAACGACGTTGTACTTTTACCAGACGCCAGAGAAGTAAAATAGCGCCTACTGCCAACCCTGTTATCAAACCGATCCAGTAGCCGTAGGGCCCTAGTGAAGTCCAGCGTGCCATTATATATCCTACAGGAAGCCCAATGACCCAATAGGAGAGGAATGTGAGCAAAAAGGCTGGATTGACGTCTTTATACCCGCGTAGCGCCCCTTGTGTAGGTGTAGCGACAGCATCGGATATCTGAAAGAAGATCGCATAGATTAGAAAATGCTGTGCCAATTGAATGACCTGCGGATCGGTGGAGTAAAGTCGAGCGACCTGTTCACCCCAGATAAGCAGTACAATAGCTGTAATCAGTGATAGACCTACTGCGCTGCTAATCCCCATTACACTATAAACTTTGGCATCCCGCGGACGAGTAGCTCCGGTTTCATAGCCAACTAGAATCGTAAGTGCCATGCAAATGCTGAGAGGAATCATATACAGCGTAGATGCAAAGTTCATGGCGGCCTGATGTGCGGCTATGGTAGCTGTATTATAGCTGCTCATGAAGAGAGTGACGGCTGAAAAGACGGCAGTCTCAAAAAATATAGCAAATCCAATCGGTACGCCAATCTTGATGAGCTCTTTCAAAGCACCAGCAGCAATCCCGTATATTTTGCTGAAGATTCGGTATTCGGCAAATATTCTTCCACGATGCGCAGTGATACCGGCGACCAGCATGATGATCCAGTAGGTGGTTGCCGTTGCCACTCCGGAGCCTACACCTCCCAGACGCGGAAAACCCCAGTTTCCATAAATAAGAAGATAGTTCAACAATACATTGATGGGTAACGACATGAGCGTGATGAACATCGTAAAGCGGGTTTGTCCCAATGCATCCATAAAGCTTCGGAGTACAGTGTAGGCAAATAGAGGAACAATCCCGAAGGCCATGGCACAAAGGTAGTATAGGGCCACATTATGAACTCTAAGTTCCAAGTTCATACCGTTCAAAATAGGTTTGACCAAAATGATGCCAGCAATCAAAACGATCATAGACAGGGCGAGAGAGAGCCAAAGTGCTTGAATGACATAGTAGGAGACTTTATCTTTGCGCTGTGCTCCCACTAATTGAGATACAATAGGTGTGATAGCCATAAGTATTCCGTTAAGGCCTGTTTGTACAGGAATCCACAGACTTACTCCAATGGCTACTCCAGCCAGATCAGCAGGGGAAAAGTGCCCTGACATATTCGTATCGAAAAAAGTCATGGCAGATAGTGCAAGCTGGGTAATCAGGATAGGGAGCAAAATGTAGAAAAGCTGCTTCCATTTCTGCCCCGTTGTTAGAGTCAATTGCATTTTTGTTTTCCTCATTTACTAGGGATTCATTATTCGTATATATCATAACATGTAAGTATTTATTGTAAGGGATACCGCTATATTTGAACAGTAATAAAAAAGACTGCACCCGTTCGCCAAACAACGGGACAGCCTTTGAAATAATGATATAATTTCTAAATTTTATATAAAATAATAAAAAGTCCGGAGAGATAAATTATTTGTAAGTTACTCCGCTTGTATAGCGGTTTGTGGCATTCCAGAGTAAATATTCATCCACTTTCATATCCTTAAGCGCTCGTATCTGGTCCTCTACTTGAGTTTTCCCATACTTGGCATAATGTCCGCTCCCCAACCAACTTGCGGTAAAATCCTGGATCCAAGGACGAATAATTGGCTTTAGCTTGCCCGTCGGATCGAGCTTTTTGTGTGTATCGGCCATAGAGCCTTTAATCGTCTGGTAAGGATTCTTATCGGGGTCTTTTACACCGAACCAGCCTGTGGTGTAGTGACTTGGATAAACCATGGGCGAAATGACATCCACATTTTCGGAGATTTTAGTGAAATCCTGTCCGATTCCCTCCGCAGCAGGAACGGATGCAGCATATCCGAAAATATCTACCGATACTCGTACACCTAATGGAGCAAGCTCTTTGCGGGCATATTGTACGAATTCAGCGACTGCATCCGAGCGGGAATGATCTGATTTAGTATATTTCAGCTTGTCTGCTCTTTTCTCAAAGCCTTCGGGGAAACGAACATAGTCAAATTGAATTTCCTTAAAACCAAGTTTGGCTGCTTCCTTAGCGATGGCGATATTATAATCCCATACTTCTTTATTATAGGGATTGACGAACCCGTCTCCTTTGCCGTTTTTCCAGACAGAGCCGTCAGGATTACGGAAAGACATCTCGGGATTTTTGTTGGCCAGTACCGTATCTTTAAATACGACAATACGAGCAATCGGGTAAACATTATGCTTTTTTAATCGGTCCATCAAACCGGAAATATCTCGAATGAATTTTTGCGGCTTACCCAGTTTGAGCAGCTCGGGATTGGTCGTTGGATAAGTAATGTAACCTGCATCGTCCTTAATATCAATAACCATAGAATTGAGCTCTGTCTTGTCAAGCAGTTCAAGCAACTGGGTCATACGCGTTCCGCCTGCGCTATAAGCTGTGACATAGATGCCCTTGATAGCAGGAGTCGTCGGTTGTGGGTCAATTTTAACTGGAGGATTGGAGGCATCCACCTTCGTATTATTGTGCTGAGCCTGAATCATGGCGCTGCTAATTGTTGTTGCCACCGTATCTTTTACATTTGGAGCGTTGGCTGACTGATCCCCGTTTCCGCCTATCCCCATCGCCAATAGCATAATTGCCCAAATCATATTCATTTCCTAACTCTCTCCCTTATGTATGTCGCTTACCTGATTATACGTAAAGTTATGTATCGAAAAACAACACGCTTGTAACCAATACTGGAATCATCAGGCACAGTCTTACATGATTAACCCATCACGTGTTCATTGAATCCATAAAAATACATAAATAATGCCGCTCTCTTCGCGGTTGTAGATGCAACCGGAAGAAGCGGCACTTGGTAAAGAAATTTATTGAAGATAATTATTGTCTTGATGCTCGCAAATACTGTACTGAATAATTTCTAGCGCATCCGTTGGCTTGAGTATGGCCATCCCGTCCCGAAGCACAATCATCGAGTTCAGCTCATCCTTTTTGAGAGAAGGAAGCATTTCCGGGTACCATCTTAAGACAATGTCGGACAGTTTTACCGTTTCCATTTCCACAAAAATCACCCTTTCCTGCTCGGAATCATTCCAAAAGAATCATTCAATACGATTCGGAAAAGCAAAGTGCCTGTGAAATAGCAGGTAAAGCTGGTCTTTATATACTATGGGAACAGCGCACATATAGTGTACCACAGAAACTGTATTTTGACACTTGGGTTTGTGCTTATCTTCGGCGAAATGAACCCATCACCCCAACTGTTTCCACAATATTGACAAAAGCTGAAGGGTCCACTTCTTTAATGATCCGTTTTAATTCAACTAGCTCGTAGCGTGTCGTGACAGTCATCAGCATATCCTTTTCGGTATGTGAAAATGCGCCTTCAATTTTTATTTTGCTAACACCGCGAGGTGTGGTCAACATCCGCTCCAGTAGCTTGTCGGTGTGTTCTGTAATAATGTAGACGGTAATCTTCGTGTGACTGACATAGATTTGATCCAATACCTTGCCAGTCACAAAAATAGATAGCATCGACGCAAGTGCAATATTCCAATCATCGTTCAAATATCCTGCTGCAAGAATGACCAGTCCATTCATGCCAACAAGTACAGTTCCTACGGGGAAGTCACGATAACGAGTGACGATGGAACCGATAATGTCAAAACCGCCCGTAGACCCCCCTACCCGAAAGGAAATTCCTGCTCCTACGCCGATCATCACCCCACCAAAAACGGAGGCTAGTAGGGGGTCCGACACGACAGATTGCACCGGTACCCACGCCAAAATCCACGTTGTAACGACAACGGATAAAATGCTCAGGCTAATAAAACGCTTGCCTAAAATAAACCAGCCTGCAATAAGCATCGGGATATTGATAATAAAATACATCGCGCTGATATCAAATTTTGTGAAGTAGCCAATTAACATGGAAAGACCGGCTACTCCCCCGCTCAGCAAGTGGTGTGGCACGAGAAACAGATTAAAACCGCATGCAATGGCAGCGGCTCCAAGAATGACAGTTAAGCAGTTTAACACTATTTTTAACAACTTATTTTCACCTCATTTAAATTATACGGGAAGCAACTTGCTGGTATTCATGAATTGTTCTGTGCTATAATGCGATGTGGATATTCTTGAGTAGGGACCTATGTCCAGAGAAACACTTAAAATTTAAACTGTTTTAAAAAGGATAAATTCGTTTAAGATGTATCGGATAGGTTCCCCAAATTCATTACAGAAAGATACAGTTATAGGTCTAAATAAACTGTCACTGTATTGGGGCAAACTTATACAATAATATCGCTACTTAAGAATACAGACAACATTGTGGATTGTCCACCACATCCACCATTATGAAGGAGTTTGAATAAATTTGACGACATTTGCAGAATTTGATCTTGAACCGAAAGTAATTCAGGCGATTACAGAACTGGGCTTTGAAGAAGCAACACCAATTCAATCCCAATCCATCCCGATTGCACTGCAAGGCAGAGACATGATTGGCCAAGCCCAAACAGGTACTGGTAAAACCGCTGCGTTTGGTATTCCGCTGATCAACAAAATTTCTAGAAGCGACGAAAAAATCAGAGCCCTGATCATGGCACCAACACGTGAGCTTGCTATCCAGGTAGCTGAAGAAATCGAAAAACTCTCCCGTTTCAAAGGTCTTCGTACTTTGCCAATCTATGGTGGACAAGATATCGTACGCCAGATTCGTGCTTTGAAAAAGAAACCTCAAATTATTATTGGTACGCCAGGACGCTTGCTTGACCATATTAATCGCAAAACCATCAAGCTGGAAGATGTAAACACAGTTGTTTTGGATGAAGCAGATGAAATGTTGGATATGGGCTTCATGGAAGATATTCAATCCATTCTGAAGCAAGTTCCAGACGAGCGTCAAACGATGCTTTTCTCGGCTACAATGCCTCCTAATATTAAAAGATTGGCTGAGCAATTCCTCAAAAATCCTGAGCATGTTTCAGTTATTCCTAAACAAGTTAGTGCTCCACTGATTGATCAGGCCTATATCGAAGTTCCTGAGCGTCAAAAATTCGAAGCATTGAGCCGTTTGATCGACATGGAATCCCCAGAACTTGCTATCGTATTTGGTCGTACCAAGCGTCGGGTAGACGAGCTGGCTGAAGCTCTGCAAAAACGCGGATATTCTGCAGACGGTTTGCATGGTGACTTGTCTCAAAACCAACGTGATGCTGTAATGCGTAAATTCCGTGACGGAAGCATCGACGTGCTCGTAGCGACTGACGTAGCTGCTCGTGGTTTGGACGTTTCCGGCGTAACTCACGTTGTGAACTTTGACCTTCCGCAAGATCCAGAAAGCTATGTTCACCGTATTGGACGTACTGGACGTGCAGGTAAAGAAGGGGAAGCTTGGTCTTTCGTAACGCCTCGTGAAATTGACCATTTGCACTTTATCGAACGTGTAACTCGTCACCGCATTCCACGCAAGCCGCTTCCAACGTTGGCTGAAGCTCTGGAAGGCAAACAACGTATCATTGCTGAACGTCTCTTAGAGGCTGTAGAAAGCGGTGAGTTGAACGAGTATAAAGGTTTGGCTATTCAAATGCTGGAGCAATATGATTCTGTACAACTTCTTTCCGCAGCTCTGAAGCTGATGACTGGTGAGAAGAGAGAAGCATCGATTGAACTGACTCCAGAAGATCCGATCCGTGCAAAACGTCGTAAACCAGACGTGCGTTCTGGCGGTCGCAAGCCTTCTAACTATAGCGGTCGCAGCAACGGTGGTTACAATTCCAACCGTTCTGGCGGTAGCGGCGGTAGTGGGAGTAAAGGTGGATATGGCGGTTATAACCGTGGCAAAGAAGGCGGTGGCTACAACCGTGATTCCGGAAGCCGCTACAGTGGAGATCGCAAACCACGCCCGAGCAGCAATGGAGAAACTCGTCGTCCTGCAAGACGTGAAGATTCCTCTTCCGAATAAGAAATGAAATAATGAAAAGTCGAAGCAGATGAAGCTTCGGCTTTTTTGTTATGATTGATCAGTATGAATGAACCTTTTAGCGATCTGCTTTAATGGGTCACGTATTGATTTCTCTGGCGTATTAGGGCTGAAATACGGTATGATATAGTCAAGAGCCGGAATTTATAGGCATAGCAACATGAGTCTTGGAACTGCCAAGGCTTGCGGAGGGAGAGACTGACATTGGAGTTTAAAGGAGCTATGGGTGGTATTTACCGCCTAACCGAGTGGATTACCCGACTGGCGGCTACAAATTTGTTATGGGTATTATGTTCGTCGCCTTTTGTTTTCTGCCTCATACTGAAACTACTTGTAATGAATCAGAATTTGGCTAATGAATCTTTACAAATGAATTGGGCGATGGCTGTTTTGGCACCGCTTACTTTATTTCCAGCCACATCGGCTATGTTCACAGTGGTTCGCAAATGGGTAATGGGGGATACCGATACAGGCGTGTTTCGTACCTTTTTTAAAGGGTACAAAGAGAACTATAAGCAGAGTCTGATCGGGGGCATCTTTTACACGTTACTGTTTGTCATCATGTATGTGGATTATACCGTATATATGACACAACTCAGCAACTTGCAAATCGTGGGCGTAATTATGCTCATTCTTATCATTATTTTGCTTGTGTCTATGTTTAACTTCTTTTCGATGGTGGCTCATTATCATATGTCTACCGGACAAATTATTAAAAATGCGGTTTTACTGACGCTGATTCGACCATTCCGTGTATTTTCCACCATGCTCGGCAGCGCTGTTGTTATATTTATCGGAGTCAAATATCCTGTGCTTTTCCTATTCTTCATCGGCAGCGTGGTTGCCTGGTTCGCTTTCTTTAATTTTTACGGAACATTCCTCAAAATGCAGGATCAAATGGAAAAGATGAAACAGAAAGATGAAGATACGGCAAGCGTTGAAGACAAGAAAAGTGATAACCTCTAAAAATAAAACATATTTCTCCTAGCATTTACTTTCTGAGTGAGAAGCGCTATAATAAGGTCACATCCTGCGATGCACGTTACGATCATTTGTTGTTTTGAACCAATGACAATGTCTAGGGAGATCTATACGGATGAATAGCTGAAAAGCCCTGTCAATTCCTGACAAGGGGACTTCAAAAGTTTATTCTGCGGTCACCCACCTGCTAAAGCAGGTTCAGAAGACGCTATGGTCGGACGGCATCGGCGGGTACTCCAAAGATAATGAATACACTCTGTTCATGCTTCGTGCAGAAACAGGGTGTTTTTTGTATGTAACAATGTTAAACTAAGACATGAGGTACTAAGGTCGTATACCACAGGTATAGTCGGTTAACTTTCTGTTGTTTAACGTTTTTATAAAGCGCTTGCAGAAAAAACCGATGTGCTGCATTATGGCAACGATTATCGTGAAGGAGGAAATGTCTTGTCGTTGAAGAGGACTCTGGTAGGGATTGTGCGCAGCCAAGAAGGTACAAGCGACCGGGTCAAGGACCCCCAAATGAAGACACGCTATTATAACTTATCGAGAGACAAGGCTTGGGAAGAAGTATCATCTATTTTGAAAAAAATTCCTGGCTACAAGGTACTTCATGAGGTAGCATCCGTAGGTGAGATTACGTTAGAGAAGCGAACGGCGTTCGGTAGAACCATCGACATTACCGTTTCTATATTGTCCGTCTCGCCAGTTCGGAGTGCAGTGGATATTTATTCTGCTTCACGCGGATCGCTAGGGGACTTGGGCGCGAATTACCGCATCATTTTGCAACTGTTCGCTGTTATTGACAAGAAGCTGTCCGCTCATAAGGTCGTTCAGTAATTGTAGATGTGTGAGCAGTGATGTGGCAGACAAACGTCAAAAAAAGCGAGGAAGGTAACCCTTCACTCGCTTTTTTAATATCAGTCTGATTTAGACGAGTTTTTTCACTGCTGCAATCGCTTGGTCATAGTCAGGATGTTCGGACATTTCGCTCAAGTATTCTACGTAAGCAATTTTATCATTTTGATCAATTACAAAAATAGCTCTATGATCCAAATGGAATTCCTTGATGAACACACCATAAGCTTCGCCGAAGGAATGATCCTTATAGTCGGACAGTGTCAATACGCGGTCGATACCGGCAGCACCGCACCAACGAGCTTGAGCGAAAGGCAGATCGACGCTGACAGTCAGCACCACGACTTGATCCCCAAGAGAATCAGCTTCCTGGTTAAAACGTCGAGTCTGTGCGTCACACACGCCTGTATCCAAAGAAGGAACAACGCTGATCAGCTTGACTTTACCTGCAAAGTCTTGAAGTGTGGCTGTTTCCAACAGGTCTTTCTGTAATTTGAAATCAGGCGCCTGATCTCCAATTTTCAGTTCAGGACCTAAGAGAGTCAAAGGATTGCCTTTAAAAGTAGCAGCTCCTGTACGTTCTTGTGCCATATGTAATAGCCTCCTTGGTTTTTAGCATTGGTTATCGTTGCCGAAATCTATTATAATCTTTTATAAAAGACATTGTCCAATTTGAATAAGGTGGAGACACCCATGAAGGAAGGATTGCCTTGATTTTTTTACGCTATGAGAACTGGAAAAGTTATTTGCGGTTTTACCCAGTGACCTGTCTGATTTTGCTCATTAATATTGTGATGTTTATTGTACTCACCGTACAGGGGGGATCGGAAAATAGTTTGACGCTGATCCGATATGGAGCATTGATTAATGAAGCGCCATTCACTGATCAGCTGTGGCGATATGTATCAGCCATGTTTTTACATGCAGGATTTGATCATCTTCTGTTCAATTCCTTCGCCATACTCGTATTCGCTCCTCCGCTGGAGCGTTTGCTGGGGTCCTTCCGCTATGTGTTATTGTATCTGGTCACCGGCATTGTAGGGAACATATTGTCCATCGCGCATTACAACATGATGGCGGAAACGACAGTCTCTGTAGGAGCCTCAGGAGCGATTTATGGCATCTATGGAGCATTCCTATACGTTGCCCTGTTCCAGCGGTCACTGATGGATGACGCCTCGCGCAAAACGCTGTACACGCTGCTTGGGTTTGGTATCCTGTTTTCTTTCGCTGTAGCGAACATTAACTGGACTGCTCACTTCGGGGGATTGCTCAGTGGGTTTTTCCTTTATGGATTAATGATCAGATTGACTGGCCAACGCAAACGTCACTAAAGACAGTTTTACCGTAAGTTAGCAGGGGGAGAAAGAGGATGATGTTCGATTGACGTCTTCTTCCCGATGTTGAAAAACAGATTGGAGCGAATATCGGAGTGGAATTACGACAGTTGCAATACTTCATGAAGGTAGCGCAAAAAGAACATGTCACTCAGGCAGCCGAGGAGCTACATGTGGCGCAATCTGCGGTAAGTCGGCAAATTCATCAGCTTGAAGAGGAGCTGGGAGTTAATCTTTTTATGCAAAAGGGTCGCAATTTGCAGCTTACGCCAGTGGGACAGCTATTTTGCAAACGGGTTGAGACGATTATAAAAGATCTAGAGCGAGCTGTTTTGGAAGTTCATGAGTTTTTGGATCCTGAGGGGGGCGAAATCCGCATCGGTTTTCCGCACAGTTTGGGGATTCATCTTATTCCTACGGTGGTGGCTGAATTCCGAAAGCGGTATCCCAATGTTAAATTTAGATTTAAACAAGGGATGTACCCGAGTTTAATTCGTGATGTGTTAGCAGGTGAGGTGGATTTGGCTTTTGTATCTCCTTTTCCGGATCGTCATGATCATGTAGAGGGAGATGTGGTGCTGACCGAGGAGTTGTTTGCTGTCCTCCCGCCTAATCATCCTTTAGCCACGGCCAAACACATTACGCTGAGTCAGCTTAAAGGAGAAAAATTCATCCTGTTCAGAGATGGATATTCCTTACGCCCGATTGTCTGGCAGGCTTGTCTGGAGGCAGGATTTACGCCGGATATTGCTTTTGAAGGTGAAGAGACAGATACGATTCGCGGATTAGTTGCGGCTGGTATGGGAGTCAGTCTTTTGCCTGAAATGGCGTTGTTTCAGACCAACCCGCTTCAACCTGCAAGAGTGTCAATTGTTGATCCAGAGGTCACGCGAACTATAGGCTTGATTCATCGCAAAGATGACAAACTACCATTAGTTGCAAAGTCATTCCGAACTTTTTTGTTGCAATATTTTGGTCTTAAAGGTAGTGTTGCTACTCCGAATGGAAGTGCAAAAGCAGATTTAGGGCAGTGAGTATAGCTGATTGGTTTTAGATAAAGAAAAAAGGTTGTTCCTCTACCGTTAACTTGGTGGAGGAACAACCTTTTTTGCAACACAAGCAATTAATCCCGGCTGTTAAAGATACCGATTAAGCGGATTAGTTCCAGCAAGGAAACGAGAGCTGCAGCCACATAAGTTAATGCAGCAGCATTTAATACTTTGGCTATACCCCGTTCTTCATCACTACGGATAAACCCTTCGGAAACCATAATTTCCCGGGCGCGGTTGGAAGCATTAAATTCAACCGGTAATGTAATTAATTGAAAGGCAACAGTAGCCGAGAAAAAGATAATACCCAAGCCAATCAGGTTCGTGTAGCTGAATAAGAAACCGGCAATCAGCAGAAACGGTGCAATCCCGGAAGCGAAGTTTACGATCGGAAAGATCCGATGACGGAGTGCTAGCATGGGATAATGCTCTTTATGCTGAATGGCATGACCGACCTCGTGACAAGCTACGGCAACTGCGGAAATGGATTTTTCATAATAAACGGGCTCGGACAGCCGTACGACTCTTTGCATCGGATCATAATGGTCAGATAACGCACCAGGTACTGGTTCAATAGGTACATCATGCAAACCATTGCGATCCAGCATATGCCGAGCTGCATCATAACCGGTCAACCCATTTTCATTTGGGACATCAGACCATTTATTAAAAGTACCTTTTACACGGAATTGCGCCCATAAGGATAATCCGAACGCAAGAATAATCAATATATACATACCCATCATAAAGCAACCCTCCATTATTGTTCATCATAGCCCGGGCATCTACATCATAGAACTATGCTCCAGCAGATACTTCAGAGCTTCGATACAAGCGGCGCTTTGTGGTAGTAGACCAGTAAGCAACTTGCGCGCTTGAACGGGCTTGAGCTGCCCCAAAAGAGGCTGTAGTTCATTGACTTCACGTTCTAGACGCTGCATGTGCATCTCTAGACTCGTTAGTTTGTCAGTGACGTGCTCTTCCCCCGCGACCGAGTTCCATTTAATCAGTGTCTGTCTGATTTCCTCAAGGCTATACTTCTCTTGTTTCATTTGGTTAATACGTTCAAGCCTGTTTAAGGTTTCATCATTATAAAGTCGATAATTTTTCAATGATCGTTCTTCAGGTGTGATCAAACCAAGCTTTGTGTAATAATCAATAGTTCGTTCGCTGACACCAGCCGCCTTGGCTAGCTCACCAATTCGATACAGCTTCATATCCCCATCTGTCTTCACCTCGCGCTCTTCGTTCAACCTTCAATATTAGCATTTGCAAACGAGTGTTTATAAAGAATATTTTACATGATTCGCAACCATACAGTCAAACGTCATGCTTTTTTTTGGACAGAAACAAGCTACTTTTATAGTTAGTAAATGTGACATGGAGTGTTTGGGACCATATTTTTTTAACATAATAAAAAAAATCTTGTCAACTTTCATGTATTCTGATTATAATGACAATAAGAATTTCACGAAATGTAAAGAAACTTAACATTCGAGGGAGTGGGCTTCATGAGAAAAAAGTGGTTAGTTGTATTATTGGCCATGCTGACAGTATTAGCTTTTCCGGTAGGTGCGTTTGCTGCTGACGGTCCGACAAATATTCAACTTCAAGCCGGGCTAAACACGGCCTTTACGTTCTTGGCATTTATACTTGTATTTTTTATGCAAGCGGGATTTGCATTGCTGGAGGCAGGCTCGACACGAATGAAGAATGCGGGCCATGTCGCTGGTAAAACGATTCTCACCACGGGTGTTGCAGCTTTGTCCTTCTGGGCACTTGGATTTGGATTCGGCTTTGGTAATGATGGCGGCAACGGATTTATGGGACTGACGGGTTTCTTCATGAGTGGTACGGATGCTGCTGCATCGTTTGATGCTCTTTCAGGTCTGGATGTTCCGATTACAATTATGTTTTTGTTCCACTTTGCTTTCGCTGCGGTATCACTTTCTATCGCATGTGGGGGGATGGCAGAGCGTGCAAAATTAAGTGTATACATTATCTTCGGTATTTTGTTCTCTATCGTGATCTATCCGGTTGTAGCTCACTGGGTGTGGGGCGGCGGATGGCTTGGTAAGTTGGGAATGCAGGATTATGCCGGTTCGACGGTAGTCCATTTGACAGGCGCTACGGCGGCACTCGTCGCTACACTGCTGCTCAAACCGCGTCTGGGCAAGTTCAATAAAGATGGCAAGCCGAACATTATCCCTGGTCATAATCAGGTGTACTCTATCTTGGGTGTTATTATTCTGTGGTTTGGTTGGTTTGGGTTTAACCCAGGTAGTGCTGTATCGGCTATGAACGACGGATTCTTTGGATATGTCGCCTTGACTACCAATATTGCTGCTGCGGCAGGTGGAGTTTTCGCTTTGCTCGTATCCTGGATGGTATACGGAAAGGCAGATATTCCTGCTATGCTAAACGGTGTGCTGGCGGCTTTGGTTGCTATTACTGGTTCTTGTGCCTTTGTAGCCCCTTGGGCGGCACTGGTCATTGGTGCAGTTGCAGGGATCGTCACTTTCTTTACAGCGCAATGGTTCGAGCGTGCAAGAGTAGATGACCCGGTATATGCTTTCTCCGTGCATGGTGTTGCAGGGATGTGGGGCGCAGTGTCCACAGGGTTCTTCGCTACTCCTGAGCTTGTAAAAATAACAGGTGTAGGTCAAGCGGGTCTGTTCTATGGTGGTGGATTTACCCAATTAGGAGTACAGCTGCTTGGACTGATTGGCACCTTGGCTTTCGTGTTCGTCATTTCCTTCATTATTCTGGGTGCGATGAAAGCGATTATGGGTATCCGCGTTACGGAAGAGGAAGAAACGATGGGACTGGATATCAGTGAACACGGTACGTACGGCTATCCTGAGCAAATGAAGTTGGTTGCCGAGGCTGAAAAGCGTTCTGGAATTGTGAACTAACATGTAAAATATAAAGAACCAGTATGGATGAGCGGAGGAGATGGAAGTATGGAACTGCAAAATATGGCCTCTTGGGTGAGTTCCGCTGAAGCGATTGATCAAGCAGATACGCCCGAATCGCTAAGGCAGGCCAGGGTTGACTCTCAAAAATGGCTGCTGGCTTCCCAAGCCTCCGCTCCGTTATCAGACTGGTTACAAACGGCGAATGAAATGCATGACCGCATCGCGGCCAGAGCTGTACAAATGTGCGAAAAAGGGATGGTTGAGGATGGCTTCGGCCCTCCTCCCGTCCCTTACGCATTTATAGCCTTCGGAAGCATGGGGCGCTCGGAATCGACGCTGTGGAGTGACCAGGATAACGGTATGATTATCAGTGACATAATATCTGCTGACAAAGAATTGTATTTTAGAGAGTTTGGTCGCAGAGTGTCTGCGATGTTAGAGTATTTGGGATATCCCAAATGTGAGGGAAAAGTAATGTGCTCGGAGCCGTTGTGGCGCCAAACATTGTCTGAGTGGAAAAAACAGCTAACAAAATGGTCGGATGATTTTGCTTGGGAGCCGATCCGTTATCTGATTATCTCGTCTGATATGAGGCATATCGCTGGAGATGAGCAATTATCTGCAAACTGGAAACGAAGTTTTTATGAGTTGTTCCGAAAACATCCTGATTTACCCTCGGCGGTACTTCGGAACACGGTGAGGCATAAAGCGACACTTAATATTTTAGGTCAGATCGTTACCGAGCGCTTCGGTGAGCATGCGGGCGATTTTGATGTAAAATACGGATTGTACATTCCGCTGGTGAACGCAGTCCGTTTTTTGGCGTTGCAACATGGTGTAGAGGAAACCTCCACTTTCAAAAGGCTCAGTCGTCTCGCATCACTGGAAGCGGCACCGTTGCCTTTACTCGACGCTTGCGAGCGTGCCTTTCGGATTGCGCTTCAGCTACGAATGGCTACGCCAGTGAAGGAGAATGATGGATTGCTGGTCAGCAATGGCTACCTGGCTGTAAAGCCGCTCAAACAAAGTAAAGGCTGGCATGAGTTGCGCGAGGCGCTTTCGACGGTACGACGGCTGCATCGTGCGTTGCAAAGGCAGTTGCGATTTATGGAAGGGAGAAGGTCATGAAGGAACCAGCGCAGGGAAGTGGCTTCTGGAGCGCTCTCCGCAGAGGAGGAGTGCCGTCTGCGATTGCATCTGTAATGGGGGCTCCTACGGCTCAGCAGATGGCTTTTATTCGCTCTTTAACCCGGGAGCAACGGCGCTCTGAAGTATTGCGGACCCCGCTGGATCGTTTGGAGACGGTAGTTTTTGATCTGGAGACAACGGGATTTTCAGCACAGCATGGAGATGAGATTTTATCGTTCGGGGCGATTCGGGTTGTCGGGGACATGATTATGGAAAAAGAACAGTTTTATACGCTTGTCAATCCACGGACTGTGATTCCTGAGCACATTACCGAGCTAACTGGGATTACCCGGGAAATGACGGATGAAGCTCCACCGCTTATGAATGGACTGCACGACTTTATGTCCTTTGTAGGTGGGCGAGTACTCGTGGCACATGCTAGCGCTCATGACAAGGCCTTTTTGAATGCTGCGTTATGGAAAACATCTAAAGTTCAATTGACTCACCGTGTTCTGGATACGATGATGCTTGCCAAATGGCTCGAGCCACAGCAACATCAAACCTACAGTTTGGATGAATTGTTGACCTACCAATCCATTCCGATTGAAGGGCGGCACCATGCGTTAGAGGATGCGAAAATGACGGCTAAGCTGTGGGTTGCGTATGTTCAGGAAATGCTGAAGCGTAATGTGACCAATTTGGCAGATGTCTACGCGCATTTAAGTCATGCTTGATTCAGTACAAGGCATAGCATTCATATACACATAAAACAGCAAGTTCGCGATTTCGTGGGTTTGCTGTTTTTTTGCGTCCTGTTGAGATTTAGAAGGTTAGAGGTGGGAACAGTATGGGCATCCTATGGAGAAGGTAAGGGTCATTTAGATGAAAGACAGGTGATAAGACTGTGAAAAGATTTTTTTTCATCAGAGCGATGGTTATGCTGGTTGTGGTTGGGGCTTCATGGGGAGTTATTGCAAACACAACTTATGCAGCAAGCCTGTCCATGAAAAATGCACCATTAAAAGAGGGATATGGTAGAGAAGGACTTGAAGCTGAGAAAGAGGTAGAGGCTGAAACACATGCGGTAGAGGTAATGAAAAAGATAAAGCCTGGTCAACGGCTTCCTTCTATGATTTTAAAGGGGTTAAACGGCAAGACCTACGATGTAGGGGCCACGCGCAATAAAGCTCTGGTTATTAGCTTTTGGGCTTCGTGGTGCGATCCGTGCCGATTAGAAGCGCCTATGCTGAATGAGTTGTATAGTAAGTACAAAGATGATGTGGATGTGTATGGTATCAATGAAACTCGCTATGATCGATTGGAGGATGTACAGAAGTTTTCCCGCTCTTTGGATCTCCAATTTCCCATTTTACTTGATGAGCAAGGAGCATTGTTTGAACAATTTGGAGGGGTAGCTTTTCCAACCCATGTAATGATTGATCATCATGGACAGGTCCGCGAAATCATAATCGGCATGCTCAGTGAGCAGGAGTTGGAACGCAAAATAGAAAATCTTCAAAAAAAGAAGGTGTCTTTGGGAGCCGAGTAGACCGCCAAAGGCACCTTATAAGCTCATGCGAGCACCTGATTAGTGATTAACTAATCCGTGATGAGTAAGCTCTGCCTGATCGTTTTTTGGAGTCGGTGCTTCCAACAGTGCGTAACGGAAACTGTCCAAGAGAGCTTCCCAGCTGGCTTCAATTACATTTTCGGATACACCTACGTTACTCCAGACGTCCTCGTAATTTTTAGACTCAATGAGGACACGTACCTTGGCGGCAGTGGCATCCTTTTCGTCAAGCACACGTACCTTGTAGTCAGCCAAATGCATGTCACGCAAGGCAGGGAAATATTGAGAAAGAGCCTTGCGGAGTGCGTTATCGAGCGCGTTAACAGGGCCGTTGCCTTCAGCTGCGGTATAGACACTCGTCCCTGCAACATTCAGTTTCAAAAATGCCTCGGATACGACCGGCCGGCCGGCTGTTTTCTCTACCAGCACTTTGAAGGACTCAAAAGAGAACATTTCCTTCACTTCACCACCTGCTTCACGAATGAGCAGTTCCAGCGAAGCATCCGCGCCTTCAAACTGGTACCCCTGATGCTCCAGTTCCTTGATGCGGCTAATTACGCCACGTGCCTCATCACTGGATGGGTCAAGGGTGATGCCCAGCTCTTGCGCTTTGGATACCACGTTGCTTTGTCCGGCCAGTTCGGAGACCAAGACCCGCTGCTTGTTCCCCACGAGTTCAGGAGCAATGTGCTCATAAGTTCGCGAGTCGCGCAGAATGGCTGACACGTGGATGCCCCCCTTATGGGCAAAAGCTGCATTGCCAACATAAGGCTGGTTCACAGGCATATTGACGTTGGCGACTTCGCTTACAAAGCGGGCTGTATTGTGGAGTTGATTTAACTTCTCGGTATCTAGACATTCGTAGCCCAGCTTGAGCTGCAAATTAGGAATGACGGAGCAAAGGTTAGCGTTACCACACCGTTCACCGTAGCCGTTGATGGTACCCTGAACCTGCCTTGCGCCTGCTTGTACAGCACTTAGAGAGTTCGCTACTGCCAATTCGCAGTCATTGTGTGTATGAATACCCAACTGTGACCTCGTTATCTGGCTTTGCAGCATAGTGACAATTTCCTGAATCTCATGTGGTAGGGTACCGCCGTTTGTATCGCACATCACGAGCCAATCCGCGCCTGCTTCTTCAGCTTTTTTCATAACGGCCATTGCATACTCGGGATTGTTTTTATATCCGTCGAAAAAATGTTCGGCATCAAAAATAACCTCCATGCCCCCTTGCTTTAAAAAGGCGATGGAGTCGTAAATCATAGACAGATTTTCCTCCAGTGTCGTCTGTAAGGCGGTGTGTACATGAAAATCCCATGATTTACCCACAAGTGTAGCAGCCTGAGCGCCGGATTCCAGAATTCGTTGAAGATTAACATCCTGTGCTGCGATGCTATCTTTGCGGCGCGTGCTGCCGAAGGCCACAATCTTTGCCTGAAGACCCAGTTCTTGTACCCGTTTGAAAAATTCGATATCCTTGCTGTTGCTTCCGGGAATCCCGCCTTCAATATAATGAACACCGAGATCATCGAGTTTTTTGGCGATTTTCAATTTGTCATCAGCAGACAAGCTAATTCCTTCTCCTTGAGTGCCGTCTCGCAGCGTTGTGTCAAAGATAGAAATAGCGGTGGACATGAGGGACTCCTCCTTTGCGGATTGCTCAGATTGGTGATGCTCTGCTTTTTTAAGCACATTAATTTAGTTGTTTAACGCTTAAAAACAGGAAAGCGTTAGTTTGTCGTGTTCGTATGTTAGTCGATTATATCAACTTATGACTTCAATTGTAATATATAATTATCATTTTTAGCCGCAAAACCTTTATTTTTTATGTAAAATAGAAATAGCATTTAAGGGTATCTCAAGTATAAAATCAAAACACATATTCCCGCGATGACGGGTGAATTTACAGTTAAAAAGAAGGGTTGAGCATGAAAGATGTCAGTGCTTATTATCCGGCTGGTGGACGAGTTATTCTGCATGTGGATATGAATGCATTTTATTGTTCCGTTCATGCAGCGGAGGAGCCGGAGAAATATAAGGGACTGCCTACCGCGGTGGCAGGCAGTAGTGAGCTGCGCAAAGGTGTAATTGTAACCTGCTCTTATGAAGCTCGACGATTGGGCATTTCAACAGGGATGGTCGTTCAGCAGGCTCGTCGGATCTGTCCGCAGCTCATCGTAATACAGCCTGATTTTCACTTGTATCGTCGTTATTCCAAAGCATTTATGAGTATTGCCTATTCGTATACGCCTATGCTGGAAGCAACCTCAATTGATGAGTGCTATCTGGATATTTCTGGCTCCAAACAGTTTGGAACACCTATGGAAATTGCTGAGGAAATCCAGCGCAGAGTAGAAGACGAGCTGGGCCTGCCCTGTTCAATTGGAGTTGCTCCCAACAAGTTGCTGGCCAAAATGGCCTCTGATCTGAAAAAACCACGCGGGATCTCTGTTCTACGTTTGCGTGATGTACCCAACATTTTGTGGAACCTTCCTTGTGGTCAATTGTTTGGTGTGGGTCGCAAAACGGCAGATAAGCTTCTACAAATGAACATTCGCACCATTGGGCAACTAGCTAAAGCTGATGAGCATATGCTGGTTGGCGTATTTGGTGTGACGGGTTCGTGGTTAAAATTGGCCGCTAATGGGATTAACCATTCTCCAGTCAGCACTGAACGGGAGCCAAACAAGTCCATCGGTCACACGACTACCCTGCCTGTGGATGTGGTAAAGCTGGAAGAAGCCCAACGGGTGCTTCTTAACATTAGTGATCAGGTAGCCCGGCGGCTTCGACGGCACGGTATGTTGGCAGGAGGTATACAATTGACGATTCGGACGCCGGATATGAAGACCTTTACGCGTTCTCAAGTCAGGAGCACTCCTACGGAAAGTGCAGAGGACATATATAAGGAAGCTTGTGCGTTGTATCGTCGCCATTGGGGAGAAGATAAGCCTGTGCGCTTGCTGGGGATTACGCTACAGCAGCTCATTCCAAAGGAGGAAGCCGCCGTTCAAATGGATCTATTTGAATACCAGGATCAGCCTAAGAAAGAAAGCTTATTGAAGACGATGGATGCACTGCGCGATAAGTTTGGTGAAAATGCAATTTTGACCGCTGGAATGCTGGGAGATGATCCTTCGGTACTTCTTCGCAACTCCAAGTTGCGCGGAACTTCGCTGCAAAAAGACAATCTACCAACTCCGGAGTGAACTTTTGGGTAGATTATTGCAAGCATCACAAGCTTACGTTATAAGCATTTTTTACACGAAGGATAAAGGAAAATAATTTGTAATAATATTGGGTTTGTATTAATATGTGAATAGAATGTAAAAGCTGGTTTGTTTGATTGTATAGGAGGAAGAGAAAAGTTATGGCTAAATACACTTGGGTAGAAAAAGATACATGCATTGCTTGCGGAGCCTGTGGCGCTACAGCACCAGACATTTATGATTATGATGATGAAGGTTTGGCAGAAGTGATCTTTGAAGGGGATGCAAACCAAGGCATCAAGGCAATCTCAGAAGATTTGTTTGATGATATGCAGGATGCTTGCGATGGTTGCCCTACAGATTCCATCAAAGTAGCAGACGAGCCGTTCAATAAAGAAGGTTAAGCGTAGGCTTCTTTGATAGGCACAGCACCGACAGCTCCCTTCGCCGTATAACGGTGAGAGTAAGCTGTCGGTGCTGTTTTTTTTAGATTATAGAATGGTTCAGCGGAGGTGAACTATTCTATAATCGCAAGAAAAACTTCTGCCAAGCGCGGTCTAGCTTCCGTGAAAGTACGTCGATAGACGTTTTTCTTATGTGCTGTCCATCGAGTCTATTTTTACCGATATACATAATAGGAAGTATGCAAGATTACACGATCAGGAGGATCCGATGAACCATTCGCCTCATCTTAAATCGTATGTAAAAAAACACCCTGATAATAAAATGGCCTGGTATTTACTCGGCAAAGAGTATGAGAGCAGCGGTCAGGAGGGCAAAGCAAATTATTGCTTTAATCGCGCAGGAGAAGTGTTCGAAGCCTTCGAGCATAAACAGATTCCGGCAGACGTATGGATGGAATATCAGGATAAACTGGTTCAGATGTCCAAGGAGAAGGAGCGAAGGACGGCTCGAACACGCCACCTGTTAACTGCGTTAATGGTACTACTGCTCATATGGGTTCCTTCAGCCAATTCACCGAGACCTTCAAATGAAAATGCATCTTTTCCATCCGGGACTGAGCAGGCAACAATTGATAATATTGAAGTTACGAAAGTGGCCACTGCTGATCCGAAGGAGATGACCCAGATCGGTGTGGTTGGTGGTGTGTTTACGGCTCAAGCTCGAAAAGGGAGTGGAGTTGGAACGGGGCTTACTGATTTGTTGGCTAAGACTAGCCGACTGCCGTCCAAGACTACATTATTGGGCATGGAGCAAGGGGGCTCGTGGCTGCTCTGGAGAGAGGGTATGAAGCCATTACTTAGTGTACAGAACAAAGGAAACGGTGGATTAGCTGTTCAGTCTTACGACGCCGCTGCGTGTGCTTGCAAGCCGCCAGACAGTGAAAATCTTCGCAAAGCAGGTCTAAAATGGGCTGCTGGACAGGAGGAATTAGCTGTGTTGAATAGCTCCATGCGTGCTTTTCGCTCACAGCATCAACGTCTTCCCCAGAGTCTTGATGAACTGACTCGAGACTTTCCAGCTAACACGATGTACGGTACGACAGACGGGATGAAGAAGGCTTTTACACCTATGCGTAATTTACTTGCTTCACCTGGACAGGGAACAGGGAAGGCAGTAGATTTAGACGCTGACTCGTCGGCCGAAAGCAGTCCATTACTGGCGTCGTCATTGCACGGACGACCTTTTCTGGGGCAACCGTTGCGAATTGTGGTGGACAAATCTAAGCACAGGCTCGCCCTGGTAAGTGGCAATGTACTTATTCGAAATTATCCTATCGGTTTGGGTGGAGAAAGAACACCAGAAGGGAAGTTTGTGATTACCGATAAAGTAGTAAATCCGAACGGCAAATCCAACGGTGAGTTTGGTAGCCGTGGAATGCAACTGTCTGCAACGAATTATGCCATTCATGGCACGAACGAGCCGGATAGCATTGGCAAAAATGAGTCGTTGGGTTGCGTCCGAATGGGTAAAGAGGATGTGGAGGAATTGTTTGCACTCGTACCTTCGGGTACGAAGGTAGTCATTGGTAACGGGGGATTGCCTGATCAAGTGCTTGTGCCTGATTCTCGATTTACAAGTGAGCCGCAGCATGACCAGACGAATCCCCGCAAAACCTATCACTGGCTAAATTAAAGTTTTGATGCTATTGCTACTTGGTGTTTAACGATTTCCTGCTTGTGCTAAAACAATGACCAGAATAATCACAATGATGAGGAGAACAAAGCTGACGGCGGTCCATACAATCGCTTTCTTGTTCACCTCATCCTTTTTCTTTTGCAGACTGGGCGGCTTGCGCTTGGTCTTCATATCAGCAATCCCTCTTTTCTAACGGGCTAAGGTCTTGTCTTACTATGTCCATTGTAAATGGTTTGATTATACATTTTCAATGACATCTCCATGGCAACTGAATTGTTCTGAAGCTACACCTTGCAAATTACTTTCTTTTTGGTATGGAAAAAGCTAAACTATTTTGTAGAGATGTTTTTTTAGGATTGTGCAAGGGCATAGAACGGAGTGGATGAATCGTGTTGTATCGAAGGATTGCGAAACCTGTTTTTTTTAAAATGAGTCCAGAGACGGCCCATCATGTAGTCATTGACGGCTTAAAACATGCGGGCTCACTCCCTGGTGGAGCAGCGACACTGCGAGGGATGTACGGAGTCAAGGAAACGGAGGATCTTGCCGTTGATCTGTTTGGCATTCATTTTCCCAACCCGATTGGACTGGCTGCAGGACTGGATAAAAATGCAGAAGCGGTTACTGGTTTTTCTTCCATCGGGTTTGGATTTATGGAAGTGGGAACGGTGACACCTGTGGGACAGCCCGGTAACGATCGGCCACGTTTGTTCCGACTGCCTCCCGATGAGGCATTAGTCAATCGGATGGGCTTTAACAATCTGGGTGCTGAGAGCATGGTCAAACGTCTGGCCGCACTCAAACATCGACCTGTCCCGGTCGCTGTCAATATCGGCAAAAATAAAATTACGCCCAATGAGGATGCTCATAAGGACTATGAAAAGTGTATTTCCGCACTGTATCCTTACGCGGACTTCTTTGTAGTGAATATTAGTTCGCCGAATACGCCGGATTTACGAAAGCTCCAGCATGGTAATGAACTGAAGTCGCTATTGGAAGCGGTTCGGGCTGAGATGGGGGTTCAGGCGAAAAAGTATGGCAAAGCCAAGTCTGTACTGGTTAAAATTGCGCCTGATGTATCGGATGAGGAATTGGAATATATGACAGATGCGATTGCTGCCAGTGGAGTAGACGGCATTATTGCGACCAATACAACAATATCCAGAGCTGGTCTGACGCACCGGAATGCGAGTGAAACAGGAGGGCTGAGTGGTAAGCCGCTGCGTGACCGTTCCACAGAGGTCATCGGACGGGTGTACCGCCAGACGGAAGGGAAGCTGCCTATTATCGGATCAGGCGGCATCTTCACGAGTCGTGATGCCTATGACAAAATTAAAGCAGGCGCAAGCCTGATTGAAATTTATACAGCATTGATCTACGAAGGGCCGGAAGTAAATAGGGCTATACATGCTGGACTGCGCGAGCTGCTTCGAAAGGACGGCTTTAGGCACATTACCGAGGCTGTTGGTGCAGATCACAGATAAAAAAGTGTTGTCGGAAGAGACAGGAGGTACGGGGATGGACGGAAGAGACTGGGGAACATTTTTACTGCCATACGATCAGGCGGTGGAAGAGCTTAAGGTCAAGTTCAAAACAATGCGTGCGGAGCTGAAAAAGCGCGAGGAATACGCTCCTATCGAATTCGTAACCGGACGGGTTAAAAAAATATCAAGCATCCTCGATAAGGCGAAGAGATTACAGGTTCCTTCTGATCAGCTGGAGACGGGAATCGAGGATATTGCAGGCATTCGCATTATGTGTCAATTTGTAGAGGATATTCGGCGGGTGGCCGAATATATCAGAAGACGTAAGGATTTGACCGTACTGTATGAAAAGGACTATATCACCAATTATAAAGACAGCGGCTATCGTAGCTTTCATATGATTGTGGAGTATCCGGTTCAGACAGCAGTAGGGCTGAAAATTGTGCTGGCAGAAATTCAAATCCGTACTTTGGCTATGAATTTTTGGGCAACCATAGAGCATTCTCTTAGCTATAAGTATCGTGAAAGCTTGCCTGATAATATGCGCACACGATTGAAAAAGGCAGCTGAGGCAGCCTTTGTATTGGATAATGAGATGTCTTCCATGCGTCTTGAAATATTGGAAGCGCAGAAAAAGTTCGAGGACGAAGCCAATATCGTATCCAAAGTGCTAACAGGTATGCACCGCTTGTATTTCTACCATAAGATTAGTGAAACGATTGATGCGCAGCGCAGGTTTAATGAACTGTGGGAGCGGCACGACATGGAAGGAATCAAGCTGCTTCACGATGAGGTCAAAGAGATGCTAGAAGCCTCTACCAAGGAAGAAGACAGGGATGAGTATTAAATGGCAAACCTTTCCTACGAACCGCTATATGTGACTTATTTGGTATACTTCAATCGGGATCGGGATTACTTTGAATGTCATGAGGTACTGGAAGAGCTGTGGCTTAAGCTGGACCGTGACCCTGTATATAAAGGTTTGCTGCAAGTTGCTGTAGGACTGTATCATTTTCGGAATGGTAACTATCGTGGTGGACATATGATGCTGGATAGTGCGGTCCACCGGCTGGAGCATGCTCCTTCGCAGGCGCTGGGCATTAATATGGCGAAGCTGGTGGACGAGGCGCGCGTTTGCGCCCGGCAGCTTGCTGAAGCTGTTATGACCGGCACGGAAGAGTTTCAGCACCAATCTCCGGTTTATCGGGATTTGACGATTGAAATCGTCGAGCCTGGGCTGCACCGGGCCGTGGAGAAGGCATCGTCGTCCATTCCAGTTAACATCCCGCAGCAGAGAGGTCCTCGGCGTGGGGAAAAGCATGAGCAGCGTCAGCAGGCGCTGGAAGCTTCAATTAGGCGAAGACAGGCCGCTGACGGCCCAGGCTCTGTCTCGGCGGAAACGAAGGATGCGCCTTGATTTTGAAGCGTATGATAAGCAAGCAGCCCGATCCGTTTCATGAGGATCGGGCTGCTTTATCGTTTCAGGTGTGTGAACGTTTGACTAGGAGGTTACGTTCTTTTTATATTTCTCAAAGAAGGCTTTGAAATCGTCGAGTGTGTACCCATTGTCCGAAGGACTTTCCTTCAACCCGCCTACCATACGTTCCTTTTCCACGCCTTTTTCGTAATAAATGAGCGTAGGGGTATACTCAATCTTATACTTGTCCCAGCCATCCTCATACTCACGCAGGTTAAATTCGTGCATCGTGATGTTCTCCTGCTTGCTCAAAGGCAAGAGCTTAGGAGTAGTGGCGCGGCAATGCACACAGTCGGACGCGAAATGATAGACGAAAAAGTTTTCCTTTTTGTCAATTTTGCTCTGTAGATCTTCCGGCTTAATAATTTGCTGATAGTTCGGGTCATTTAGTAGCTCTTGAGTAGCAGGATTTAACGAGGCTGTGGAAACGCCGTACAGCTTGTTTTTAGTGCCTGAATTTAAAGCGAGCAGCACTCCAAGCAAAATGACCAGCACAACAAAAAAGCCGATGACAGGTATAAGCTTTTTTTTGTTGGATTTTTGTGCGTTCAATGCAATCTCTCCTATCAAAATTCAAAATATGTAGCTATGAATCTCATTATTATACAACATTACAGCTTGTAGTGAAAGTTTGTAAATCACACCGATATTGCAGGATAACAGGTTGAATATGGTACAATAAAATTTATTTTAAAAGGACAGGATGATTACGATTATGGGTGTACAGCTCCCCACAGCATTTGTAAAGCGCATGGAGCAACTGCTCGGCGACGAATTTGAAGCATTTATGACCGCCTATGACCACACGCCCCATGCCGGGATTCGCGTCAATACGTTAAAAATTCCGGTGGAGGACTTTAAGGAACGTTCTCCGTTCGAACTGCGGCCGATTCCATGGTGTGCCACGGGTTTTTACATTCCGCACGGTACGAAGCCGGGGCTACATCCTTACTACCATGCGGGACTGTACTATATACAGGAACCGAGTGCAATGTCTCCAGTTGAACTGCTCAATGTAGTTCAAGATGAAGCCGTATTGGACTTGTGCGCTGCACCGGGCGGGAAATCGACCCAAATAGCTGCCAAACTACAAGGAAGCGGCGTATTGGTGACAAATGATATTAGCGCTGACCGAACCAAAGCGTTGGCTAAAAATGTGGAATTGTACGGTGTACGTAATGCTGTAGTATTGAATGAAAGCCCGGATCGAATCGCCGATGCCTTTCCTCATTTTTTTGACAAGATACTAATTGACGCACCTTGCTCGGGAGAAGGTATGTTCCGCAAAGATGAGGATATGGCAAAACAATGGGAAACGCATTCGGTGGATAAATGTGTAGTCATGCAACGGGACATTTTGCGTGTAGCGGCCTCGATGCTGAGCACAGGAGGGAGAATTGTCTATTCGACCTGCACCTTTGCGCCAGAAGAAAATGAAGGAATGATCGCAGAATTTCTGGAGGCTCATCCCGATTTTGACGTAGTCCCTGTTCCATCGGAAGCAGGTTTTGCACCAGGCCATCCGGAATGGATGAGTGAAGAGGTCGCGGCATCACACCCCGAACTGTGGGGAACAGCACGCCTTTGGCCGCATCTCGTAGAGGGAGAAGGCCATTTTATCGCTGTGTTGCAACACCAGGGTGGTCTTATCACTGGGACAGAAGATCACACTGAATCCGGGGATTTGCCTCCATTTGAGGGCAAGAATGACAGGGCATTGAACATAGATGCAGCGTATCCACGGAAGAAGCAGTTTTTGTCCGTCAAGGAAGCACTGACACCAAGCGGTCAAGGAAGACATGCGACTGGTGAGCCTAAACGAAGTGGAAAAGGAATGGACGGGAATTTCGGTAAAGGAAAGTCCGCGCGCGGCTTGGGTGGCAATAAGTTTCGTTCCGGCAAAGAAAATGTAAAATCCGCTGCACGTTCCCCACAGGATGTGCTGGAGTCCTATCACCAATTTGTGAAGGAGCAGCTGGAGGTGTCCTTTACAGGCTATACGGTGGTCTACGGAGATCGTATTTATCAGTCGCCATTGGCATCCCATCGTTTGAACGGCCTTAAGGTGGTGCGACCAGGCTGGTTTATGGGTACCGACAAGAATGGTCGCTTTGTGCCTTCACACCCGCTGGCGGTGGCATTACGCCCTTCAGAGGCAGCTAGAAGCATCAATCTCTCAAGTTCAGATGCTGAGGCCATCCGGTATTTAAAAGGGGAGACCTTGTCCATCCCCGTTGAGAGAATGGCACTGCGGAACGAAGTCCAGCCCAAAGGCTATACTCTCGTGTGCATTGATGGTTATTCGGCTGGGTGGGGCAAATGGCAGGACGGCATGCTCAAAAATGAATACCCTACAGGTTGGAGGTGGACATCGGTATGAGTGGAAAAGGTAGACAAACGCAACGTTTGGATAAAGTTTTAACCCATATGGGATATGGCTCCCGTAGTGATATTAAGCGACAGGTGAAGCAAGGGATAATCACGGTAAACGGGAGGACCACCAAAGATAGCGGCTTACAGGTTCATCCATACCAGGATCAGATTGAAGTGAACGGGGAACGTGTTGTTTTTCGGGAGTATATTTACATTATGCTGCACAAGCCACCGGGCGTTATATCTGCAACCGAAGATACAAGGGAGCGGACGGTACTGGATTTGCTGAGTGCGGAGGAACGACATTTTGAGCCTTTTCCAGTAGGACGCTTAGATAAAGATACAGAAGGACTATTGTTATTGACCAACGACGGTAAGCTAGCGCACGAACTACTTTCTCCACGGCGGCATGTCCCTAAAACGTATGAGGCTACCGTGTCGGGTCATGTCACGGAGGAGGATATTTATCAATTTACGGCAGGAGTGGAACTGGATGATGGGTATGTTACCCTTCCCGCGCAGTTGACCATTCTTCGCCACGAACATCCGTATCAGGCAGATGGAGAAGTCATTTCCTATATTTCGCTTGTAATCCATGAGGGTAAGTTTCATCAAGTGAAGCGTATGTTCGAGGCGGTTGGTAAAAAGGTGACCTATTTGAAAAGAACGGCCATGGGCCCATTGAAGCTGGATGAACAGCTTCCACTGGGCAGCTATCGAGAGCTGACTAGTGAAGAACTGGCATGGATCGGCCGGGATATAGCATCTGCAACGTCAGAAGTTTGATAGGCAGATTATAATATAAAGACGCACAGGCTCTTATGAGATTCCTGTGCGTCATTTTATGATAATAGATAACCAGACAGAGAATTATTCAAACTCAACTTCAACACTGAATCGCAGTTTACGAATTATTGTGCGCGTGCTGCCCGACTTTTTTTCACTTCGGCTGCTGTATAAGCTGTAACCTTGTTTTTACCTGTCGTTTTGGATATGTACATCGCTTGATCGGCCTGCTTGACCAGTTCATCCGGGTTCATTTCCTTCTTCACTGTACTGTGTCCGACACTGATTGTGACAATGCTTTCTTCCGCGACCCGCCCGCGGATACGTTCTGCGACATGTCCAACCTTGGCCCGTCGATCCACAACCATTGCGACCAGTTCCTCGCCACCGTATCGTCCGGTCAGTCCGATTTCATCCAGTTCATCCTCCATAATCTGTGCCACCTGTTTGAGTACTTCATCCGCACGAGCATGGCCCTGCGTATCATTCAGCTTTTTGAAATTGTCAATATCGCAAAAAATGACCGACACGCGGATTCCTTGATCCATATATCGCCGTAGTCGTCCCGAAAAATATTTACGGTTATATAGCCCTGTCAGGCCATCGGTGATGGAAGAACGGTAAATCCTTTGGAGCAGCTCCACAATCCGTTCAAACAGGATGAGGAATAACGTAGTGTAGTACAGCAATGGTAAAAATGACATATATAGGACTGTGTTTGATCTTCCAGCTTCTTCAGGGATGTCATTTCGCAGCCACAAATAGCCGAGCCAGAGCAAATACATGGATAAGCCCGCTACATACTTCTTTGGCTGTCCGATTCGTGGGGTGATGAACACAAGGCTCAGCATAAGTACCAGTACTCGATAAAACAGAGTGAACCCAACTAGTTTCGCTGCGCTGATCCAAGCGGGCAACAAACCTGCAGTCCAGGCAATAACCGGCAATATCAATAACGCACCCAGCAGCAGCAAGGTCCATGTCTGCACACGTTTCAGCTTCCGGTAGAGTTGAAATACGGCGGCATTGATGAGCACGAAGGCAGACGCCTCCAGCACATTTTTCCACACGATTCCTTGGAGTTGCATCTTGCCTCCACCTGCTGAATAGAGATTCATGGCTTCATATGTCATAATAATAATAGCGGCAACCGAAAAAAGGATATAGGCTTTTTTTCGTTGTCTGCTATATATGATCACGCACATCAGTGCCATCATGAGTATAATATACAAACCGCAGGCTGCACTTACGGCCCCGGCCAGAGATGGGAAACCCAAGGTTCCCGATAAGGACAACAACGTCAACATCACCGACTCCATTTGCAAAAATAGTCAATCTATTGAACGGTTGATATCGTTCCGATACAATAGACAGGATTTATCCTATTTAAAATGTTATAATTTTCTTTTGTGACTAACATTTATTCTCAATATATCATCTTTCAGAAAATCCGGAAACCTATACATACAATCTGTGATCCGGGCAGTTTAATGCTTGAAAGGGGAAGCACGTCATGAAATTGCTACAGGCTCTCTTTTTCCCACCCGAGCAACCGGGAGGCGTTTCATCCATGATTCCATATCTGCAAGAGCGATTTACATCCCCCCGTTGGGAAATGGAGCTATTTTCAATCCCTAAACGGATTCGTAACAAGGGTAGGGACGAAGTAACTTTTGACACCTTTGACTGGACGAGATATGAACAATATCCAATCGTACAAAAATATATTCAGACGTACCGTGACTATTTGTGGTGGACCCGGCTTCGTATTCAGAAGCCCTATGACCTCATTCATGCTCATCATCCGATTGCGGGAATCGCCATGAAAACTGTTTTTCCTGACATTCCGCTCGTACAGACGATTCACTCTTCCTATGAGAAGGAGTTAATTCTAAACGGGAAAATAGAGGAGAACGGGCCTGAACACCAATTCTTGGTGTCACTGTATGGAGAAATGGAGCAGAAGGCGGATCGCCTGATAGCGGTATCTCATTCTTTTCAGCATTACTTAACTCCTTACGTTCAGAATCCGCAAGACATAGTAGTCATTCCGAATGGATATGATGAGAAGCGCTTCAAGCCCATTCCACACGAAAATGAAGTGACGCAGCTCATAACCGTTTGCCGCCTTGTTCCGGCGAAAGGACTGGATATTTTATTGCGGGCCTGTGCTGAACTTAAAAAAAGAAATCTGGAATTTGTGCTCCATATTATTGGAGACGGTCCGGTTCGCCCTGAGCTGGAAGAGATGGCGCGACAGCTCGATATATACCATGAGACGATTTTTTATGGATATACCCTTCATCCAGAAGAGTTTATGCCTTTCTTTGATGTATTTGTTTTGCCTTCTCGGGCGGAGGCCTTTGGTTCGGTATTTGCGGAAGCAGCGTTGAGTTGTCTGGCATTGGTAGGTACAGAAGTGGGAGGAATACCGGAGCAGATTGAGGATGGGGTAAATGGCCTGCTCGTGCCACCCGACAATCCGAGGGCACTGGCAGACGCATTAGAGAAGGTCATTGCTGACCCTGCCTATCGTTACGAGTTGGCTAGATCTGCCTGCGATAAGGCTAAATCAAGCTATTCTTTAAGTCGGGCGGTTAACGAGTTGAAGAAAATGTATTTGAAATTTCCACATTAACCATGACGAGTATCACCTGGTTTGGAATCGGAATGCCGAAAGCTGGAGCGAGGACGTGAGGAACGGAAAGGTCTCCCGCGTCCTGCTATGATCAGTTTACTAACCCACATCAGACTGAGCATTCCGAAAATAGGATAAAGGACAGATAACAGTGAACTGAAGCCGAACTGACTGATTAAAAAACAGGTGAGCATAATGAATAGTGTGATGAGCTTGGGCGAAATTTGGACATGCTGACGAATTTGCAGACTGACTCCATAAATGTCGGCTACAAAGGTACTGAAGATTTCCATGAAAATGAGTAGAATGTATATGATTTCGACAAAGGCACCCAGACGGTAAGCAATGCTTCCCATAGGGATTTCAAATTGCTGAATACCCGGCATATGTGCTGACATGGCAAAGTGTGCAGCCATCAGCATAAACCCGACACCAATTCCGCCCAAAACTCCGCCCCAGCGGATGGTTCTTCGGGAAAAGGTTTGGCTGCCAAGGGGTACAAGCACGGCTTGGGCCATAGTTAGGTTGAAGGACGTGTACAGCAGTGGAGAGAGCAAGGTTCGAAATGTACTGTGATCTGTCGTATTCGTAATAAAACTCTGAGGATTGGGCATGGAGAGCGTGCTGTGAACGAGCAGAAGAGACATGATGATCATCAAAGGGACAACCACGGTGTTCATGTGCAAGATGGCTTTAATGCCTTTACTTAGCAGCAAATAAGTTCCAATCAGTGTAATAAGCAGTCCGGTTTGGTAATGCAGGTGAAGGTGCTCTACAAAAACAGAGCCGGCTCCTGCCAGCATGACACTGTTTACGCCAACCAGCACGATGAGTGTGAACCAGCTAATCCATTTCCCGGCATTGGCGCCAAAAAGATGTTTGTTCAGGTCCTCGTAGGATTTGGCTGAAATATCATGGGCGATCAGCATCATTTTCGTACCCAACCATACAAATATGATTGTGGATAGCATAATAGTGAGTGTAGCCCAACGGCCATACTGCGTAAAAAATTGCAGAATTTCTTGTCCGGTAGCAAATCCGGCACCGACAATTGTACCGATGTATGTAAAAGCAATCTGAAAAACATGAATATTACGTTTCATCCCCAGTCCCTCCTTGCCTGCTTGAATAACGCTGCAGCGAGCATATAATACAAACTATGTTCAACTGAAATAGGACATGACTGGATGAGACTGAAAATAATTAAAGTGAATTAATGAATAGCTTGACGGGAGCGTAATTTATGGGTCAAATCCTTGCATGGATACTGGAATACGGATATTTGGCAATGTTCGGCTTGCTTGCACTTGGAGTAGCGGGTATGCCGATACCCGACGAAGTGCTAATGATCGCCTTCGGCGGGCTCGTGTCTCAAGGGCACTACAACTTCATTGCTGCACTGGCAGTCACATTTTTCGGTAGTATGACGGGTATGATGCTTAGCTACACACTGGGGCGTCTGTTGGGCAAACCACTTTTGCATCGATACGGAAAATGGGTGAGGCTTACGCCTTCTAGGATTGCCTCTTCTGAAAATTGGTTTGGGCGCTATGGTACCTGGGGAATCCTGTTCGGATATTTTGTCCCCGGCTTGAGACATGTATCCTCATATCTAGCAGGTACAACCCGTCTAGGCGTTTTTCGCTATATCAGTTATGCATCAGCAGGAGCTTTGCTGTGGTGCGGTACATTTTTGGGGATTGGACATGCGGTGGGCATGCATTGGGAGCAGGTGGCGAAGCTAATGGAGAAGGTAACGCATCAGGTAGGGCTAGTCGTTATTCTTATAATCGTTGTGGGAGGAATCACCGCATGGTTCTGGAACAAGCGTAAAAAAAATGTCACATGACTGCATGGAAAGCAGCTATAGCTTGAAAGCGGCGGGTGAAGTATGGTACTTTTACCGCATAGGATTGCCGTGGGAGGTCATGTAATGGAAGTATTAAAGAAACGAATTTTAAATGAAGGCGTGATTGCATCAGATCAGGTGCTGAAGCTGGATGGTTTGCTTAATCACCAGGTTGATCCAGAACTGACAATGGCAATGGGACGAGAGTTTGCAGCACGTTTCCGAGAAGAGAAGATTACCAGAGTAGTGACCGTGGAGTCCTCAGGCATTGCCATCGGGTTTGCGACAGCATTGGAATTGGGTGTACCGTTGGTATTTGCTCGTCGTAAAAAGACCCTATTAGCTGATCCAGACGCGCTGTGTGAACGCGTACCTTCGTTTACAAAAGGTATTGTTACGGATATTATGCTGTCTCGTCAATTTATTCACGAAGATGACCGTGTTCTGTTCATTGATGATATTATTGCTAATGGTGATGCGGCGCGAGGTATGGTTAAAATCATTCAACGCTCTGGAGCGGAGTTGGTTGGATTTGGTGTCGCGGTGGAAAAAAGCTTTCAGGCCGGAGCGAGAACCATCCGTGAGCAGGGTATTCGTGTAGAGTCATTGGTCAAAATTTCGTCGTTAGCTGACGGCAAGATTGAGTTTGCTGAATAGTAACAATTCAAAACTCCTGATCCTTATTTCTAATAATAACCTTTGCATGAGCTTCAATTTCGCTTATAATATAGATAAGGTTTTGGAGAGGAGGCAGCAACATGGGGAAAGAACAATTGACCGAACAGTTTTTTCTGGAAAAACTGGCAGCGGCTAAAGTACACTTTGAGCGTGCCTTGGATTGTAAGCATACGGAATTCGACGATTTGTATCCCTATATGATTGAACATCCTCAGTTTTTTTGGTATAAACGCTATGTGGCCTGGTCTGAGTTGTTGACGTTGGTTAACCTATGCGAAGAATTGTCCTTCTCTTGGAAAGAAGAATTTACTGCTCACCAAGTGGAGTATGTAGATCAGCGAGTGTTGTCTGCACAAGTGCTGGACTTCTGGTACGAGAAGAACGATACAAAAGAACATGATCACAGTGTAAATCAGTCGGGATAATTTGTCGCTCTGTTGGCAATCCATATAAGTAGTAAGAGGAAAGAGACCTAAATGATTCGTTTAGGTCTCTTTTTAAACTTTTTTCATGTATATAGAACCATGATCGTTATGTTAAAAAAGTGGATAAGGAGGGGACAAGGATGATTATGGACGAAGAATTGGATGCTTATCGAATCTCCGGTGAAAAGGTGCGTGTCGTACGCGATGGATTGGAGTCCAACGATGTTGTGGGCATTGTACTCGCATGGGATGATGAACAGGTGCTTATTCGCCGCCAGAATCGACGTGTGGTCAAGTTGGATCGCAGCTATACATACCAGTCGTTTAGCGAGCCGCGTCATAATCCGATAGATCTGGATTAGGAATGGGCTCCAAATGGGTGTTGGATAAAAATAACTGGGTGATTCATTAGGCATACAGAAACTCTAAATCGGACACAGTAATGAAGGAAAATCCAACAGAGAGGACGTGCTGTGTCAATGACGGTTATGGACGAAAAAGTACATGCATACAAGGATCAAATCAGCCATTTGGAAGATCAGTTGCCCGAGGTAGTTCATGCATATCATCGCTTTACCGGAGAGTGCTTTCAAGCCGGCAGCTTAGATGAGAAAACCAAGCAACTGATTGCGCTAGGCATTGGCTTATTTGCCAACAATGAAGTATGCACGTTTTATCACGTGGACGAGGCGCGGTCCAAAGGAGCCAGTGATCAGGAAATTATGGAGACCATTGCTGTAGCCGCAGCGGTAGGTGGAGGACATGCTCTAAGTCAAGGGGTTACGCGTGTACAGAGGGCGTTGCAATAAAGCGAATCATTAATGGATATGCTTATATTTCGTCATAGCGAATATAGATCGATTTGGGTATCTGATGGTTATGGAAAGGAGCTTCCGAGCACAGTTGGTGTCTGCGGACGCTCCTTTCTTTTGCATGTTTGTTGTGCGGGGATTATGCTCTTCTGCTTGCGGCAAAAGCAGCAGGGCGAGACGTTTTACGCTTATAGGCCAAAGAGGATGTAACCAAACTTCGTTCAACGATGCGTAGGGGTTTGGAAGTTGAATTGTTTGATAATTCGGGGCGATGTTTCTCAAGTAAAGGAAGGGCAGCTGTATGGGGCATAGAGGTTGAGAGCCCCAAATATGCTCGCATCCGCTCATACATTTCTTTACGGAATGCTGGCATTGCCATACTGAACTGCTCTTTATTGCCTTTACTTATATAGGTGGCGTGAACGCCGGAGTGGTTTTGTTGTATGTCCAGAACATGAATGTGATATTTATTAAATTCATGTTTTATTTCAGACAGCAGGATCCCGGTACGATCTACACCTGCGTTAACCAATTCGACATAAAGATCAGGGGTTTTCAGCATACCGCTTTCTTCAAGAATTAGGCTGTCCCGCTCAAATACTTTTTGAATAAAGGTAAGGAGCAGATAACTTTTCACAAGAGACCATTCATGCTGAGTAGTTTCTAAAGAGATCATTACCATTCACCGCCTTAGGAAAATGTGAAGATAATTCATAACCGATTGAAGAAAAGGAACCTTTGTTATCTAGAACCTATGTTCCCATTTTAGTTTATTATTCCTTTTTTATCAAGAGAAAATTAACAAACATAAAAGGTTTGACATCTTGATATGAGCATGGTATGATCTATCTTGTCGCCAAGAAAGATTGATCTTTTGAGGATAAACGACAACTTATATGCGGTCGTGGCGGAATTGGCAGACGCGCACGGTTCAGGTCCGTGTGGGCTAACCCCCCGTGGAGGTTCGAGTCCTCTCGACCGCATCCATTAGAAAAGGTCTATAGAATTGCTCTTGTAGCAGTTTTAGAGACCTTTTTCTTATATTTCCGGGGATTTGCTCATAGTTTAAGCTGAACACGTTTCTTGTCTTCACACAAACTATGGATTTCCATAACGGATTCTGACAAATTACTTGATTTCTTTTAGGTGGGATTTTTGCAAAATCCTCAAGTTCATAAACAATTTTTTTATAAGGCTATCTTTTAAGATATGATAGAAAATAACGCACTTTATGATGAAGTTATTGAAAGGTTGGATGTACGATGGAGAAAGCAACGTTTGCAGGTGGATGCTTCTGGTGTATGGTGACTCCGTTTGAGGAGCAGCCGGGCATTCATGGCATTGTGTCAGGATACACTGGAGGAACGATTCCCAATCCGACCTACGAGCAGGTTAAAACAGGAAACACAGGTCACTACGAGGTGGTGCAGATTACTTTTGAGCCTGAGCTGTTTCCTTATGAAAAGCTGCTCGAATTATATTGGCCGCAAACAGATCCTACCGACGGGGAAGGTCAATTTCAGGACCGGGGTACACAGTATAAACCCGCAATTTTTTATCATACAGAGCAGCAACGTGAGCTTGCACAACAGTCCAAGGAGCAGTTGGCACAAAGTGGACGTTTTGATAAGCCAATTGTAACGGAGATTCTTCCTGCTTCAATTTTTTATCCTGCAGAGGATTATCATCAGGATTACCACAAGAAAAACGTGAAGCACTATAAGGAAGATCGGGCCCAATCAGGTCGTGATGAATTTATTAATAAGAACTGGTAAGCAGCTTTAACATACGTTTCTACGCACGATAAGGCAGATCAGGGATTATTCCATGGATCTGCCTTATACATATTTAGACGACGTTACTCACACAATGAAGGGACAGAGAAGGAGGCTGACCCGCAATGAGTACACGACGGAAGCTGCACATGAGAAATATAATAAAAAAGGCTTTAAAGGAATCTCGCGCTCGGAAAGAGCCAGCTTATGTACCTGTATTCCATTCAAGCTCCAAAATGCGAAGAACCATAGTACTCTGTATTTCGGTATGCATGTTATTCATGGTCTGTAGTACTGGTGTTGCAGAAGCAATAGACAAACAGGACGAGCCGCAAAGGATGGTTGCTGTCATTATTGACGATCTGGGAAACAATATGAAAGGAACTGAGCAAATTTTAAATTTACCCGTTAAGATTACCGTTGCTGTGATGCCCTTCCTGCCTACAACCAAGCAGGACGCTATGGAAGCGCATAAGCGCGGTCATGATGTCATCGTCCATCTTCCAATGGAGCCAAAGCAGGGGAAGCCCGAATGGCTTGGGCCTGGAGCAATTAAGGCTAATATGACGGATGAAGAAGTACGTGCGAAGGTGACAGCAGCCATTAAGGATGTTCCTTATGCGATAGGGATGAACAACCACATGGGTTCCAAGGTCACTTCGGATAAGCGCATTATGTCCATTGTTCTTGATGTTTGTAAGGAGCATGGACTATTTTTTGTCGATAGCCGTACTAATTATTGGTCAGTGGTCCCTGAGCTTGCCGCTAAAAAGGGAATGCCACCAGTACGAAATGATGTTTTTCTGGATGATGTCCATAACCTCGCCCATGTGAATCGCCAACTTACAAAAGTGGTTGAATGGCTGGATGAGCACAACACCTGCGTAACGATTGGGCACGTCGGCGTGTCTGGTATGTACACATCCTCCGCTCTTCATTCGTCGGTTCCCAAGCTAAAGGAGCACGCCAAATTTGTGGGTATTAGCGATTTGGTACGAGCTGTATGGGGATGGACGGGAGACCCAGCCACCAACACTACCATGCCGTCAGATGCGCAATAATGCCTTCGGCAATAGCTTCGGCAACGCTTTTTTGACCACGATCCTCGGAAAGCATAGCTCTGTCCTGTTCGTTACTGATAAATCCAGTTTCTACAATTACAGCAGGATGCTGAATTTTATTCAAAAGATAAAAGGGCTTTCCGTACACTGTTTTTCTATTCATGCAAAATAAGCGGTTTAATGAATGCTGAATCCGTTCAGCTAACAGATAGCTGCTGCCTTCATCCTGATACAGTACAATGGGTCCCCGTTTTTCGGCACGTTTGTTCCAATTGACATGCAGGCTTACAACCAAAGCGGTGGGCAGTTGTTCTGTTAGGCTTTTCCGTTGGGCGAGGTCTTTAAGGTGCCGGGATTTGGACTGCAGCCAACGGTTGTCGTCACTCAGTGCGTAGTCCTTGTCCCGATTCAGGACAGCAGGATATCCCTGGGAGCGTAAAATCAAGTACAGCTTTTGAGCAATGGCGAGATTAATATCTTTTTCCAAAATTCCTTTATGACTTGTTCCACCATCCACACCGCCATGGCCTACATCAATCAGGACAACGGGCTTGGCAAAAGCGTGATAGGACGAATGTACGTTGGGTGGACCCTCTGTATACTTGTTCGGTTCGTTACTTTTCTCGTCGGGCTGAGCAGCTATATAGGTAAACGGGGCAAATACAGCACTGCAAAGGATGCATAGACTTAACCCCAGCCCTGTCAGCCATATTTTGTTTAACTTTTTTTTGCTCACATTCTATTCCTCCAATGGACGAATTGATTATTTACTGAAAAACCATGCATAACAAGCATCAAACCTAAAGCAGCGTAGCTGCCTTCAAATATGACAATTAGCCTTGGGATAACTGTTATGTTGAAGATAGTATGTTCCATTTAAGGGAAACCATGCATAGTTATTCCCACAGGGGTTAGACCTTTTGGAAAATGAGCAAGCTAGTTTTATCTGCACCTAACGTGTGAATCCGATATTTCCAAGCAACGTAAATGGAAATAATAGGCGCAGATTGGAGGAGGTCATGAAGGATGGCGAAGAGTGACGAACTGGTGACGTATATTACGCAGCGGATTGTTCGCTATATGGAAACGCCGCGTGATGTTCGGCGCAGTCAAAAACAAGCCAGAGAGCCGTGGGGGAGTAAATGGTTTGGCATGTTGCCTCTCGCTCTGAAAATGTGGATGAAATCCACACGCAGAGAACGGAGAGAGCGACATTAAACTCGCCAAAGAGACCACAAGAGGCATAGGGTATGCCATTTGAGGTCTCTTTTTATGTTGTAGGGATCATTCCGATCTTTTTCGTGTTTCTTAATAACTAGGAGTCCAAATGATAAAATTCGCCAGCTGACAATAACTGTTTTAATGGCACAAATCGGGAAAGTCCATTGTGGTGGGTTAACGCATATAAAATGGGTTGGGACGGATGATCTGGGGATATCCAGGACTGATACCCACTAATGGATAAGGGACCTCCAAAGGCAAAATTGATACCTGTGGCAGAAAATATAATACGCGGTGAAATACTCAGTGTATCCATAAATTGGCCTGTGTTACGGACAGAAAGTTTTTGCTTGGGTTGAAGCCAACCCAGATCGTCATAGGGATCGAAAGGAGCAGACGAGACCGTAACCGCTTGCGCCTGTGTTTTCAAAAAGGGTATAGATGAAGAGAATGCGTTGTTTTGGAGCTTATGTTTCCAACTCCCATCTGCCACTTCTACAGGTAACGGATCGCCAGTTACAGCATCAATACATATTTCGCCGCCTGTAGAGGAACGCACCAGCCAGTAGGCTAGTAGCGGTTCCTCATACATAGGTGTGACTTGCAGTTTGTCGATAGATGAAAGATCGGTTTCTGTGAGCGACACCAGAGATTGGCGAAGTACATCCATACTATAAGGTCCACCTGGACCATTCCCATATTCGTTGAGTTGATATGCGCCGTTTGAGTCTGATCCGATAATCAGGTAGCCGATGTATTCTCCTGCACGGTTTACTTGAACAAGCCAACTATGGGTTCCAGGTCCGAGCGCATGATAACTAAGCTCAGCATCTTTCCACGATACAAAAGGGGGCTGCGACGATAGGGATTGTACCATGTTGTCTGCAGCCTGTTTTACGTCTGCGGGCACGCCTTGCTCCCCAGTTGGAAAACTTGCTGAAACGTCATCCTGGGAAGGGGAAGGAGTAGCAGGACTCGTGGAGTTCAATGGAGGAACCCACGAGCTTTCGTTGTAGAGAGACACCGAGTTTAAATTGTTGCCTTGTGCGACTGAGGGAGCCGCATGAATGGAAGCGAACGGACAGACTGCGGACAGGCCGATCAGAACAGCTGCGATCATACCTATGCTATAGTGCCCGGAATGATTCTTCTTCAATGAAATCCACCTTTCTGTCGGCTTGATTGCCCGACGGAGGCATTCTTTTTATACAGCATACAGCCTGTCCGATAAAAAGACTGCTGCACCTTGTCGGCGCAAATGTCGTATCCAGGTTCGTTTTTTGCTGTCGATACATAGGAGACATGTTTAACCAAACTTGTGGTTACAGCAGCGGAAACTGATGTAGGCTGAAGCAAGATGTTACAAGCTGACGATACCTCTGCAACTCTCCTGCGAAGGAGCAAGAGATATCGGTTACCGCAGATGAAATATCCCGCAGTTAATGGCGGATACGAGTACCTTGGGCTCATATTGCCATACCATTTCTTTACGGCGGGCTTGATGCTGCTCTGATATGGCTTCTTTTTTATCCTCTTCCTCTTTCTGCTCCTTGATTAGATCATCGTAGTAGTGGTCAATAACCTCCAATTCCTCGCGCAATCGTTCCTTCGCCTGCTCAGCCCAAACATAATCTTGCTGACGGAGCTGTTCGGTGAGGTAGCTTTCAAGCGAGCTAGAAGCTTCAGGGACAGATAGCTCGGCAGGCTGCACATGCATATTGCCCGCCAGCAGCGGGCTGAGCTGCCGAGTTTCGAGCATGGCGCCAAAATCGGTTACAATGGTACCGCTTTTAAGCGAAATACCTAGCCACTGAAGTTCCTCACGCTTCAAATCGCAGGCGAATTCAATCTTATAGCAGATGCTGAGCCAAGCTTCATAGACTACGGGAGAGCGGGCAGACAGCTGACGGGCATCAGGCTGCTCAAACAAATAAACATATTTTCCTCCATCCCGTGCGGCTTCAAAAATTTGATGCAGCCGACGGCTTCCATATCGAAGCTCCTCCTGCAAAATACGTCCAGGTCCCAATTGTGGTAATGTCGGTACATGACCGAAGTAACGCCCCATGACCTGATCTTGTGCTGCGTTGCCTGATGCTGGAGTTGGTGGCGTATGATCCGCTAAACGTTCCTGTTCTGCGCGATAGGCTTCCCCATCAAAGATGAAAGTGAAGGACATCGTCTGCGCTGGAACGCCAGTACGCTCTACGTATCCCCAATAGTAGGGGCGGTTAGTTAAGGCTTTATCTGCTTCTGGAGAAAGCTTGACGGTTACATGGTGGGGCGACCTCTCAATGACACTGCACCCGGTAGCTTCCAGATAGGTGTGGACAAAACGCTGGACTTGCTGTGCATTCATAGTCAAACTAGCTACCTCCCTTCACACTGCGTCGAGCTTTGCCCGGAGGAACCGTATTGCCTGCTAGGCCTAATAAATCCTCGGCGTTTGGCTGGTCTGTGCGCAGTTGTTCCATTTCCTGTTTGATGGAATCCAGCGAGTGGCCCAGCTTTTGCATTTTTTTGCGAATTTCATCATCGCTACTGGATTCAAGCATGATTTTATACAGACTTTTTTCAATGGATTCTTTTTTCTCAAACTTCTCAAGAATAACGTCCAATCCGCCAATGACCATCTCAAACATATTTATCTTTTCATGCAGCAGATGCAGGATATGCTCCTCAATCGTTCCGGTTGTGGACAAGTTGAAAATATTAACATCATGCGTCTGTCCAAGTCGATGTACCCGTCCGATCCGCTGCTCCACGCGCATGGGATTCCACGGTAAATCGAAGTTAATCATATGGTGACAAAATTGCAGGTTAATGCCTTCACCACCCGCTTCGGTGGCAATCATGACCTGAATGCGCCCACGGAACAGATCCATCATCCAATCCTTGCGTCCGCGGTTCATACCACCTCGGTAAGGAACAGCAGATAGGCCACGGTCACGGAAATAGTTCAGCAAATACTCCTGTGTGGCCCGGTATTCTGTAAAAATGATCACTTTTTCGTTCATCTGACGGATAAGCTCGAGCGCTTTTTCTGCTTTGGAATTGGCCTTGATCGCTTTAATATGTGCAACCAAATCCCAGACACGATCGCGTAGGGGAGAGTCTGGGGCCATCTTTTTAGACAAGTTGACCAGCGTCACGAACACAGCGTCCCGGCTGCTGCACACTTCCCGTTGAAGGGTAACGAGAGACAGCATGCTACTTAGATTTCCGCCATTTGCCTGGTATTGCTCTTTGACAAAAGAGGTCACCCCATCGTACAGCGCTTGCTCTTCCGGCGAAAGTTCCAAGTGAATGTTGGAAACATTTCGTTTGGTGAATTGAACAGGGCCTTCTCCGCGACGATTGCGGATCATGACTTTAGACAGCTCATCCTTGAGCTGATCTTCATTTTTGGGTAGACGTTTATCTACAACAAAGTTGGCTGAAAAATCGCCATGTCTTCCCAATTGACCAGGCTTGAGCAGTGTAATCAGGTTAAACAGCTCAGACAGATCGTTTTGTACAGGTGTTGCTGTCAGGAGCAAACAATATTTTTTACGCAGCTTCATAATGAACTGGTAGTTGGATGTCTTTTTATTTTTCAGCTTATGAGCCTCGTCTATAATGAGCAGGTCATAATCGGTATCTAGTAGGATGTTACTATGGGGCTCCCGCTTGGCGGTATCCATAGAGGCCACGACGACCTCGGAAGACCAAGAATACGCTTTTTTCTGGGCGACAGCGGGAATACCGAATTTGCTGTTCAGCTCACGCACCCATTGTAGGACCAGGGATGCGGGGACAAGAATAAGAACTTTGGAAGCCAGCCCGCGAACCAGATATTCCTTTAGGATCATTCCAGCTTCGATTGTCTTGCCTAGGCCGACTTCATCGGCAAGAATGGCACGTCCGGACATTTGAAACAGTACCTTTCGAGCGGTATCCAGCTGATGGGGTAGTGGAGTGAGGTCTTGCAAATGCTGTAGACATTGAAGCTCATCAAAGCTCGGCACCAGTTTGACTTTTTCAGCCTCAATGGCCAGCTGATACAGATTCCAATCTCCCCAAGGGCCACCTTTGCGCAGCCGCTGGTCCAGCTCATCCTGCCAGCTTCGATCAAATTGCACCGGAACAGGCAGTGGCGCTTGATTGGGTATGTGCGGGGAACTTGTCGATTTGGCTTTCATGATGATTCCCTCCCTCCTGGTAGTAGCACAGTTGAAGCTCTTGGTTCTGTCACAAATGTGGCATCTATTTAGCACAGATCGTAGATGTAGTATGGACGGAAAAAGATATCTTCATAACAGGAGGGATGAAATCCTTTAGCTGCCTTCCATTAACTTTTGGAGTTTACTTTCCGTAGAGGTCTGCGCATTAGGGGTGTAGATGCTGCAACGGAGATCAACACTGCCTTGTACCTGAAGAGAAGTCAGGTCAAATAGCATTTTGCCAGCCTTGGCATGACGAAATTCAATGAGCACCTCCGGCGCGGAGCTTACTTCACTCTGATTCCAAAGCTCGTTAAACTCTGGGTAGGTCTGACTCATATTTTGTATAAATTGTGCATACCAGGGATCTGTTACGTATTGCCCGTAATAAGCGCGGAAAATAGCAAGGAACCCCTTTACAAAGTGTTCCCAATTCACGGCTAGACTTTTAAACTCCTTTTTGGTGAATAGCAGTTCAATCATATTGCGTTGCTCATGTGGTAGCTCGGCAAAATCCATAAAAACATGAGCAGCAGCGGCGTTCCAGCCGACAATATGACAACGCCGATCTGAAATAATAGCAGGGCAGTAGTGTAGCTCTTGTACGATCTTTTGCAGAGAGGGGGAAATGACGGCCTGCTCTGCAGGAACAGGAAGGCTGTGAGACCCGGCCTCGATCGCCAAATCATACAAATATTTGCGCTCGTCTGTGTTCAACTGCAATGCGGCAGCAATAGCATCTAACACAGAGGCGGACACCTTAATATCTCGTCCTTGCTCCAGCCAGGTATACCAGGTCGTACTGACACCTGCCAGCTGAGCGACTTCTTCTCTGCGCAAGCCTGGTGTTCTGCGACGTGATCCTTGGGGGAGACCGACCATATGTGGGTGTAGGCGGGCCCTTTTTGTTTTTAGAAAAACAGATAGTGCTTCCAGACGTGCTTCCGTTTTCATAGGTATTTTCTCTCCATTCAATGGCTATATCCGAAGTGAGCAAATAAGGCGTTTACTATAGTAGTGTTCATTATACCAGGATAAACAAACACTTGTAATAGGATAAGACAAGGGTAAAATGAGGATTATAAGTAAGTCACCGAGCAGGAGGAATGAATAGCTTATGCAAAGAGTAGTGATAACAGGTATGGGTGTCGTTTCCCCACTGGGTAATGAAGTGGACACGTTGTGGAAGAATTTGCTGGAAGGCAATTCAGGTATACGTAAAATTGATACATTCGATGTGTCCGATTTGAAAGCACAAATTGCTGGACTGGTACAGGATTTTGATGCAGAAAAGCAATGGGGACGTAAAGATGCTAGACGAATGGATCGGTTTACTCAGTTTGCATTATATGCGGCAGAACAAGCGCTTAAGGATTCCGGTCTGGAACTGGATCACACCGATTTGGAGCGTGTAGGTGTTTATGTGGGATCGGGAGTCGGCGGTTTGGATACGTTGGTGGACAATGTAGATGTTCTGCTACAACGTGGACCGGGTAGAGTTAGCCCGACGCTGGTACCCATGATGATCTCGAATATGGCTGCTGCTCAAATTAGTATCGCGTTTGGAGCGATGGGACCTACGCTTTCACCCGTGACGGCTTGCTCTATTGGGAATACAGCAATTGGAGAGGCGTTTCGGACGATTCGCACAGGAGATGCGGATGTCATTTTTGCTGGTGGAGCTGAAGCGGCGGTGACTAGATTGGCCTTGGCGAGTTTCGCTAATGCGACTGCCTTATCCACACGTAACGAGGAGCCTTCTATAGCAAGTCGACCTTTTGATCAGAATCGGGACGGCTTTGTCATGAGCGAAGGTGCAGGTATTCTGGTACTGGAGTCACTGGAACACGCTATCCGCCGTGGTGCGGAAATCTATGGTGAGGTCATCGGTTATGGAGCCAGTTCGGATGCTTATCACATGGTTGCACCGCATCCCGAAGGAACCGGAGCTTACTTGGCGATGAAAGCGGCCCTTCGTTCGGCTCACATCTCCCCTGAAGAAGTGGACGTGATTAGCGCCCACGCGACGAGTACGTCTGTCGGGGATGTCGCTGAGACCCTTGCAATCCACAAGCTTTTTGGTGATTATGCCTATCAGATTCCGGTTACTGCGAATAAGTCCATGCTGGGTCATATGCTGGGAGCTGCGGGCGGGGTCGAAGCGATTGCGCTTGTGCAAAGCCTACGGGAGGGCATCATTCCACCAACGATGCATCTGGACAATCCGGACCCGGCTTGCGATCTGGATTATGTGCCTCACGAAGCGCGCAAGGTTCCACTAAATATTGGGCTATCTAATTCTTTCGGCTTCGGTGGTCATAATGCGGTTATTGTTCTGAAGCGCTACGAGTCATAATTTGTAAGGAGTTATTGAAACCTCAGGCATTCTATCCGGCTGGATAGAGTACCTGAGGTTATTTTAATCGAAGAATAACAGATTCATTTTAGATAAGAGATAGAGTAAGATGAAGGAAAACATTTGGAGGGACGGGAAGCCATGGTTTTAATCAGGAACATACAACCAGTAGACGCTGAGGCTTATTGGAATTTGAGACTGGAAGCCCTACAAATGAACCCCGAAGCTTTTGGAACCTCCTATGAGGAAGCTGCACTAGTTCCGCTATCTGATGTGGTGAAGCAGATACAAAATAAACGAGATCATTACATACTTGGTGCATTTACAAAGGATCAGCAGCTGGTTGGCATGACCGGGTTTAGAAGAGAGCAGAAAATAAAGACGCAGCATAAGGGAGCAATTTGGGGAGTTTATGTACCATCGACCTACCGAGGTCAGGGGATTGCTAAAAAACTTTTATTGGAAGTTATCAGCCAAGGTAGAAAAGTGGAAGGTTTGAAGCAAATCAACCTGAGTGTGATGACTACCAATCAAGCTGCTGTTGAGCTGTATAGGAATTTGGGATTTGAAACCTATGGTATAGAAAAGAATGCTTTGGAATATCACGGTCAGGGATATGATGAGGAGTTCATGGCTTATTTTTACTAAGGGTGAAAGGTTTTGAAAAAATGAAAATTGACCGATTGCTTTCTATCGTCATTTTGCTGCTAAAGAAAAATAGAGTACAAGCGAAGGAACTGGCTGATTTATATGAGGTTTCGATCCGGACGATCTATAGAGATATTGAAGCGATTAGTATGGCAGGTATTCCGGTGGTGACTTATCAGGGAGCCAATGGGGGAATCGGTCTGATGGAAGGATACCGCCTGGATCGCAGTATGCTGACGGATCATGATATAAAGGATATCGTGATGGGTTTGCAGAGTTTGTCCTCGTCGTTGGGCGGCCCGAATGTGTCGCGGTTACTTCATAAATTTGAGAGTATTATACCAGAGTCTGGGAAAGAGCAATTCAGTGTCCATACCACACAGTTTATCGTCGATCATTCGGGATGGGGAAATCGGGCTACGCAGGAAGGCAAATTGATAAAGGTAAAAGAAGCAATGAGCCAAGCGCGCACTGTCGCCTTTACCTATCGAAATGCGGGGGGAGCCATAACAGAACGGAATGTTGAACCGCATACGCTCGTTCTGAAAGGACAACAATGGTTTGTATATGCGTATTGTCCCGATAGGGAGCAGTTTCGTCTATTCAAACTTTCCCGCATGAGTAACCCAGTGGTTACAGAGACAGTTTTCGCTCGCAGGGATCTTTCTTATGAAGTGCTGCCCTGGAATGAGGAGCGGATGGAGGTATCCAGAGCTGTACAACCATTTACGCTGCAATTTAACCGTAACTCAAGGCATCTGGCGGAGGACTGGTTTGGCGTAGAAGCATTGACTGAGCAGGAGGAAGGGATCTACACGGTTTCGGTCCCTTTTCCCGAGGATGCATGGGCGTACGGATTTATTTTAAGCCTGGGACCGGATGTGGTTGTCAAGGAACCAGCCCATTTGCGGGACAAGATTCATAAGATGGCGCTGCGTATTGCGTCTAATTATGAAGAAGTTCAGGAATCATAAAGGAAATCTTAGATTAAAGTAAAACAAACCTGACTCATAGTTGTCAGGTTTGTTTCGTTATACTGGTGGCATACCGTTAGCGAAAGGGGATTTACGAGGATGGATAAAGCTTGTCAAAGTTGCGGGATGCCGCTGGAGCATGAGGATCAATATGGAACGGATGCACAACATCATAAAACGGATGAGTATTGCAAGTATTGTTACAAGGAAGGCGAATTTGTACAGCCTGACTTGACTATGGAGGGAATGATTCAGCAGTGTGTGCCTATCCTGGTAGAGGAGGGGATGCAGGAAGAAGAAGCGACTTCGATGCTGCGCAATTACCTGCCGTTTTTGAAACGATGGCGGTCCTCAGAGGATATGGGGCTTACACTGGATGGACCCATTCGGGAAGAATATCGAGGTGAGATCCGTTTGATTGGGTTGAAAGCACGTACAAGTAATCAGAATGAACAAACATCTCACGGGATCATTCCAAACATGTGGGAACGTTTTTGGGGTGAGGACGTGCCTGGTCGGATAAAGGAAAAAGCAGGACATGCTTCTGTCTATGGTTGCTATTCTGACTATGAAAATGGAACTTTGGGCGAGTATACATTTTTTATCGGGAAGGAAGCGGCTGTAGATTTCCAGACTCCTGACGATCTTGAAGAACTTGTCATTCCGGCTGCACGCTATGCTATTTTTCAGGCAACTCAGGAACCCTCTTCTGTCTTCCGTGTATGGCAGACGATCTGGGAGTGGGCTGCCACGGGACAAGGGGAGCGGACATACACAGGTGATTTTGAAGTGTATGGCAGTCCTGATGAACCTGTTTTGATTTATATTGCAATCAAGTGATGATTTTGTTGTGACAGAAGAGAACCGCCGGTCATTGTCGTGGACCCGGCGGTTTTTTTCTGATTCAATCAATAGCAGTCTCCCCATCAAGTTGAACGTCGAGTTACAGCCCAAAAGATGAGAGCCAGAGCACTGACACCAGCTCCTAATAGACACACCCCGTTCCATCCGGCATAGATGTACATATGAGTGGAGGCAATGGCCCCGGTGGCGCTACCGATGGAATAAAATATCATGTAGCCTGCAGTAAGTCGGCTGCGTGCCTCAGGGCGAACATTGAAAATCAAGCTTTGGTTGGTGACATGTACAGCCTGTACAGCCAAGTCCAAAAGAATGACGCCAAGAACTAAAGCGAATAGAGAATGCTCGGTGTAGCGGATAGGTAACCAGGACAGCAGCAATAAAACTAGGGCAATACCCGTTGTCCGTTGTCCCAAGCCCTGATCGGCAAGACGCCCTGCTCGTGCTGCTGCTAAAGCTCCGGCCACTCCAGCCAGACCAAAGGCCCCGATAGCAGTATGTGAAAGAGACAATGGGGGTGCACTGAGAGGTAACACAAGCGAAGTCCACAATATGCTGAACGCCGTAAAAATGAGCAATGCAAGGACAGCACGAATGCGCAGAATTCGCTCTTGCAAAAACAGTACGATAACCGATCGGAGCAGCTGCGGATAGGAAAGTGTCGCACTTGTGGGTTCGCTCTTTGGCAACACCCGCAACAGAGCTCCAGCCATAAACAGCGTAAGTATAGCAGAAACAAGGTAAACTGAACGCCAGCCTGCCAGATCAGTTAATACACCGGCCACGGTTCGTGCCAGCAGAATGCCGATAACGACTCCACTGGTCACCAGACCTACGATACGCCCCCGTTCAGTCGGATTAGCCAAGGTAGAGGCGAAAGCCACGAGTGTTTGAGTGACTACAGCCAGCAGACCAACCATTGCCATTCCCATAAGCAGTATTGTACGGGTAGGAGCAAAGCTAACCACGATTAGTGCCAGCACGGATAGCAGCATTTGCCCTGTAATCAGTCGCCGTCGATTCAAAAGATCGCCAAGCGGGACGAGCAGCAATAATCCCAACGCATAACAAATTTGCGTGATAGTAATGACCATGCCTACCGATGAGTGCGTAATGCCAAATTCGTTTGCCAGCGCATCCAGCAATGGCTGTGCATAGTAAATGTTAGCGACAGCCAGCCCGCAGGCTATGGCAAACAAGAGTGCCACAGATCGGGACAAGGAGGGAATGGGGGCTGTTTCGGCAGCATTTGCTACCGTTTGATGAGGGAGGAGTACCACTTTTTCTTCTGACGTCTTCATTTTCACATACCACGTCGCTTTCTGTAATTTACATACCGTTGAGTATAATATACCGATTGGTATGTAATGAATTTAGGTCAATATAACTCGTGTACATATGAAATGTCAAGAGTTCATCATGTACATATTTGACAGTTTCTTATCGTGATCATACAATCTTAATATACTGAACGATATGAAAAGAAGGAGCTACTTATGGTTCGACCACGGGAATTTGATGAAGATCAAGCGTTGGATGCAGCGATGCGAATTTTTTGGGAAAAGGGATTCGAGGCTACATCTTTAAGCGATTTAACCTCCAAAATGGGAATTCAGCGCCCTAGCATATACGCTGCCTTTGGAGACAAGAAGCAATTATTCGAAGCCGCGTTGCGCAAATATACGCAATCCCACGCTGCTTATGTACGCTCTAGACTACAAAGCAATTCTTCTGTAAAAGAAGCGTTTTACAATTTTTTTGGAGGAGTCGTGGCAGAAGAGTACGAGGATGGGCCTAATAGGGGATGCTTTTGTATTAATACGATGGTAGAATTAGCCCCTCATGATGAGAAATTTGAAATTTTAACCAGAGAACATCAGATGTATCTTTCTGCCGTCTTTCAGGAAACCCTCGAGCGTGGTATAAGATCAGGAGAGCTGGAGGCTAGCATGGACGCACGAGCTCTGGCCCATACGATGGTCTCTTTGTTAATTGGGATTACCGTGATGATGAAATCACGTCCAGCGCGCTCTTTTGTCGATCAGGCGGTTACAACTTTACTTATATTACTCGATGGGAAATAGAAATGAAGGGAGGAAGCAGGGATGCCGCAGATAAAGGCCGTTCAAACTTCATTTGGAGCATTGTATGGACGTGATGCAGTCTAGGGGGAAAAATCTAAAGCACTTTATGCTGAAAACCTATGACGATATATTAGAAATCGCTTGTGCTGACTATAAAATGGTTATATAACGAAGTTGTTTTTTACGAGAGGAGGAGGATTAATGAATACCCAAATTGAACTATTAAACGTGACAATACGTGTGATGCAAGGGGATATTACCCGTTGTAAGGCGGATATTATTGTCAATGCAGCCAATACAAGCTTGCTGGGTGGCGGTGGCGTAGATGGCGCGATTCATAGGGCTGGCGGTCCGGCTATCTTAGAAGATTGTGTACGTATCAGAAACAAGCAGGGTGGATGTCCTGTAGGAGGCGCGGTCTATACAACAGCTGGTAAGCTGGATGCCCAATATGTTATTCATACCGTCGGCCCTGTGTGGAATGGTGGCGACCATCGGGAAGAGGAGCTATTGGCGAAATGCTACCATAATGCACTCCAATTAGCTTTAGAACTGAATGCACGAAGCATTGCCTTTCCGAATATCAGCACAGGCATCTACCGTTTCCCGAAAGAAAAGGCGGCGGATATTGCTATACAGGAAGTGACACGTTTTGTACGTGAACATGCGGCTTTGAATGAGATTATTTTTGTTTGTTTTGATGCGGAAAATGCTCAGTTATACAGCCGTAAGTTACAAGATGGTGTTAAGGATATTAAAAAAGATACAGTTGAATGAAAGAATACATGCGTAGAAATTAGGGAGGATCATGAATGCATGAGGAGCAAAACCAGGAACATTGGCCGGTGTGGGCTACGGAGCCTGTAAAAATAGCGAATCCTGATCCTGCCTGGTCAGAGCAGGGCTTAAAGATCATTCACCAGTTGCGGGAGTTATTACTGCCGTTTAAGGTGACGGAAATCGAACATATAGGAAGCACGGCAATTCCCAATCTTTCCGCTAAGCCCATTATTGACATAATGGCAAAATTAGAATCTTGGGATCAACTGGAACAGATCGTGTCTGCTTTACAACCAGCAGGCTGGAACTATGTTCCGCCTGAATTGGACGGTCGGGAATGGAGAAGATTTTTGGTTAAAGTGGAACAGGATCAAAGAAAGGGACATCTGCATCTCATACTGAAATCTGATGAGCATTGGGATCGGCAGCTATTGTTTCGGAACCGACTTCGTGAACAGCCTGAGCTGATTCAGCAATATGATGTATTAAAAAGGCGGCTGGCGATGGAAAATCAGCATGATCGTGAAGCGTACACGGAGGCCAAGACTGATTTTGTTCAAAACGTTCTGAATACCGGACATCCTAAAGATTAGGATGTCCGGACTCCCGGGTACTTTCCGACCAAGCGCCGAAATCTCCGACATTTGTTATTGCCGTGTAGGGGAATGGCCGGAAGGCTTGCCAGCACACCAGAAAAAGCTTATTCAGAAGCTGCTAAAGTAACTTTCATCCAGTACTCATGTTCATTTCAAGATAGGAAAAATCGTATTTATAGACGTTTCAAGAATGCGCTGATGCGTTCCAACGCCATTTCTAACTGTTCTCGCGATGACGCATATGAGCAGCGGATAAAGCCCTCGCCGCCTGGGCCAAATGCGGAACCGGGTACAGTAATGACTCCTTCTTCTTCCAGCAACCGCTTGGCAAACTGTTCTGAGCTTAACCCTGTGTGCATAATGGAGGGAAAAGCATAGAAGGCACCGTTTGGTTCGTGACATGGCAGTCCTGTCTGACATAGGCCTTCAACGAACCATTTTCTACGCAGATTGTAGGATTCCATCATACGATCTTTTTCCTCCAGCCCGTTACGCAGGGATTCAATAGCGGCAATTTGCCCGATAATAGGAGCGCACATGGCGGTATATTGATGAATCTTCAGCATAGCTGAAATCAACTCTCTTGGGCCGCACACGTAGCCGACCCTCCAGCCTGTCATCGCAAATGCTTTGGAAAAGCCGCTGATGAGCAGGGTGCGCTCTTTCATTCCTGGCAGAGCTGCGAAGCTTACATGCTTCTGTTCATAGGTCAGTTCAGCATAAATTTCGTCTGATATGACGACAAGATTATGCTCCTCAACCAGGCGGGCAATCGGTAGCCAATCCTCATAGGTCATCACCCCACCCGTCGGATTATTCGGATAACAGAGAATAAGCACTTTGGAACGTGGAGTCAGCTTGGCTTGGAGTGCCTCAGCTGTTAGCTTGAACTGCTGATCCGCAGAGGTTTCAACCGTTACGGTATGTCCTCCGTTCAGAAACGTGATGGGCGAATACGAAATATAACATGGAGCCGGAATGAGTATTTCATCGTGTGCGGTGATCAGAGCGCGTAGTGCCAAATCCAGTGCTTCACTGCTTCCAATGGTAACCATGATTTCATCTGCCGGGTTGTAGGATGTGCTGAAGCTACTCTCCAGATACCCGGCAATCTCCTCACGAAGCTCGGGAAGTCCAGCATTCGGTGTGTATGATGTTTTACCATTTTCCAGTGCTGTGATACAGGCCTTTCTGACATGTTGAGGGGTTACAAAGTCAGGTTCACCGACACCAAGCGATACAATATCTTTTCTGCCTGTACTATATTCGAAAAACTTACGGATGCCTGAAGGTGGCATTTCCCGTACAGCTGGAGTCAAAAAATCGGTTATAGATACTGCTGTCGATACATTTGTCATGATGATTTCCTCCTTTTTGAAAAACAAAAAAACCCGCCCCTGTAAAGGGACGAGTTTATACCCGTGTTACCACCCTAGTTTCATTCCATACGAAATGACACTCTGTTCACGTATCCATCAATACGTGTTCCGGTTAACGCTGGAAAGGCGGCAGAGCTTACTTCAGGTTCAGCCCGCTTCTCAGAGATGGCGTTCAGCTACCCTCGGAATGTTGGCTTTCACCTGCCCCAACTCTCTGCAAATCCGCTGTATAGCTTACTCGTTCTCGTCATTGAAATTTGTTACCGTATCAAGTTAGGTGTAATTATAAGCACAACATTTCAGGATGGCAAGTCTTTTTTTTTATAAACATTAAAGACAGATCATCATTATTGACGACTGGAAAATAACGTATATAGTGGTATCAAGGGGATTGTGCCCCAGATTTCAATGTGTTATATGACTATATTGCCAGAGAGGAATGGTATCCATATGAACGTATTTGAACGCTTTAGCGGTAAAGTTTTGCCGGCGGATTGGAGCTGGATCAATGAGCCGACTGTATGGAGATTCGATGATTCCAAGTCTTTGCAAATTTCTGCACCTTCACAGGCAGATTTCTTTAGGGATCCGTCAGGCGCAGCGGTAAAATCGTCCGCACCCTTTTTGCATACAACGCTTCAAGGTGATTTTACAATATGGACGAGGGTCCGTGTTGATATGAAGCAGCCTTATGATTCAGGATGCTTGATGATGATGGCGGATGATACCCATTGGGCTAAGCTGTGCTTTGAATACTTTGAAAGCACTCCATCTATTCTTAGTGTGGTCACTCGGGATACATCCGATGATTGTATCTCTGGGGCGATGGACGTGTCCAATCCGTATTTACGAGTGGCACGAGCTGGAAATTGCTTTGCATTTCATTATTCATCAGACGGTCAGCATTGGAAGCTGGCGAGATATTTTGGTATGAATGTTCCTAACCAGCTCAAAGTCGGAGTTGTTGCTCAATCTCCGGTGGGGGAGGGCTGTGCTGTTACCTTTGATGCCTTGACGATAACAAACCATGTATCTGAGGACATACGAAACGTGGAGTAAATAGACAAAGGCTTTCTCTCTAAGTATGAAAGCGCTATAAAACAGGACTTGAAAAGACGTATATACGCATACTCAGGCAGGAGGTAGATGGAAGCTTGCTGTTAAGAAGGAAAGGCTACAAGCTGCCCAGTTTGTTGGGAGTGCTGCTTGTAGCTACGTTGGGCTGTTTCGGACTCATTATGTATTTACAGTCCACAAGCGGAACGAGGATGTATCAATTTCTGTACTGGGATATATTCCTGGCCTGGGTTCCGGTCTTTATCACTCTGGGAATGATGGTTTTATCCAGACTGCGAAGTACAAAAGTGAGAAGTATTCTTTTATTTTTCTCTTCAATTGTATGGTTGTTTTTTTTGCCGAATGCTCTTTATTTGGTGACTGAGTTACTTCATGCATTTCGTTTTTACGATGTGAATCCTGATACACGTTTTTGGTTGAACACACAATTTTGGTTAATCTTATTTACGTCTTTTTCAGCAGCAGGGCTGGGCCTTTTTCTTACATCCCTTTGTATATTGGTGATCCACCATATGCTGAGGAGGATTTGTTCAGGTAGGCTCGCATGGGCTGTAGTTTTTGTGTTGTTGTGGCTGGCCAGCATAGGCGTATATATTGGCAGATTTGCTCGCTGGAATAGCTGGGATGTATTATTGCAACCACTGGTGCTCCTTACGGATATTTGGAGATGGGGAGTACATGCAGGACCAAGGCTTCATTTGCTGTCCTTTTGCTGGCTGGTGTTTGGGATAGCAGTCATTTTTTATTTATTGATCTATATCTCTATAAGTGAGGATCAGGATGTTTAGGCCGAGGACATGTATTCAATGAATACAGGCTTCGGCCTATTTTTTCATGTGGAGTGTCAGGAGTTGGCGTTGTCCTCCCCGTGCACATCGTAAAGCACGCGCACAAGCAGATCCTGACTGAAATTCCCGAATCTTTTTCCAAAAATAGTGAGCCCTCCTTTGTTTTCCGATTGATCGGTTACAGATAAACGGAGTGTAATGTCGCTTTTATAGTTAAGGTTAATATCGTCTATTGTGACTTCGGATATGCGGCACCCGTCAATGAAGCTGCCATGCTGATTGATGCGAATTAATTTGAGCATACCATATTGATTCAAATGCGGTGGCCACCAATCTGGATTCAGAACTCCCGGCACTTCTCCAAAATCTCCGGCGCTGGTCCAGTGCCCAATAGGGATACCGTTAATATGAAAACAAATGTCGGAGGGATATTCCTCACAATAGCAGGGTGCTTCTGAGCCCAGTTCTGCGGAGAATTGAATTTCTTTAAAGGATTGATTCGCTTTCAGATAGTTGGGGATGCGGTATTCCAAAAAGCCTTCAGCCATCCAGATCATTTCCGACTCCAGCCGCCCGGGATCTGCAAAATAGCGTGGATCATCAAAATCGCCAATAATGCTGTCTCGGGTCACCAATCCACAAGTGGGGGACGCTTGATAGTTACTATAATGACCTACGCGAATCTCAACCTCATACACATTTTTTTGTTCTCTGCTGCGCAAATCGACCATCAGCTTATCCTTGTTCAAATAACACATTTTTCGGGTACCGTGCTTGCCGCTCACGGTATTGATCTCCACAAGGCCGCATTCTTCCAATTTTCGAATATGCATTGTAATGGTACCGTTGCTCAAATTAAGTTTGTTGGCAATGTCATTCATACTTTGTCCCTGATAAGCAAGTAGCTCGAGAATTTGAATGCGGATTTCGGAACCCAGCGCTTTAAAAATATCTAACCCTGACATTAAGTCCTTAATATAAATCATATCTATAGACCATCCTTATCTATAAAAATTGTGATGTAAGCGCTTATATTTTTTACTTTGATTTATGTTAAAATAAAATCAAAAAGAAGTAAACTGCTTTTTTGTAAATTTTTTTTACTAAATAAAGAGGGGAGTGAATTAGACTCCAAATTAGAGATTATTTCATAAATAAATCGTATTTAAGTTTTATTACTAGTTTTTTAGATGAAAATTAACTTAAATACGATTTGATTTTACTTTTCATGTTACTCTATTCTATGTTTTATAATTATTTAAAAAGATTGAAAAATACATTGACGAACCGAGGAAAGGCATGCTATATTTTGTTTGTAAACGAATTCATTATTGATAAAGTAAAATGTTAATTATATGGTACATGAGAGGGATGATAATCACAGCGGCAATCAACAACGGGTTGTGTACCGCACAGTTAAAGATTAGGCCGAGTGGTATGAAGTTATTTTAACACTAAATGTATGCGGTTTCATTTAAATTTAGGAGGGGTCGCGTTGATAAAGAAAAAAGGTTTTGCAATAACAATGGTTGTTCTGTTGTTAATGGTGGCTGCACTGGCTGGTTGTAGTGGGGGAAGTTCCAGTAGTGATGGAAGTAAGGAACTGACATTCATGTTCCGTGGTGGCACAGATGAACAAAAGGCTTATAAGGAAGTAATCAAGAAATTTGAAGAGGAACATCCTGGCGTAAAGGTTAAAATGGTCGTGACGGCAGCGGATCAATATGCTACAAAGCTAAGAGCTGCGATCACAGGAAATAATCTTCCAGATATCTTTTACTTTGCCCCTGGAGATGTGAAAGCTTATGTAAACAGTGGGGTATTGAAGAATCTCACTCCTTACATTGAGAAGAACAAGGATATTAAACTGGATAACATCTGGAAATACGGTATAGATTTGTATCGCTATGACGGTAAAATGGCCGGTCAAGGAGATATTTACGGTATGCCGAAGGACTTAGGTCCATTCGCACTCGGCTACAACAAAACGATGTTCGAAAAAGCGGGCGTTCCATTGCCTGACAAAGACAAACCGTATACATGGGATGAATTTATCAAGGTTAGCCAAGAGTTGACCAAAGATACCAATGGTGACGGCAAGCCAGATCAATACGGTACAGGTTTTAACGTTCAGTGGGCATTGCAAGCCTTTGTATGGAGTAATGGGGCTGATTGGCTGGATGAGAGCAAAACTAAAGTAACGATTGATGATCCGAAATTTGCGGAAGCGCTTCAGTACTTTGCTGACATGCAAAACAAATATAAAATCACACCTGGTATTGAACAATCACAAACATTGGACACATACCAACGTTGGATGAAGGGTGAAATGGCATTCTTCCCGGTAGGTCCTTGGGATATGAGTACATTTGAAAAACTGCCATTCGAATATGATTTACTGCCGTTCCCAGCCGGATCGACTGGCAAATCAGCAACATGGATCGGTTCTCTGGGTATCGGCGTTTCCTCTAAAACAAAATACCCGGATGAAGCTGTTGAACTGGTTAACTATCTGACGACTTCTAAAGAAGGAATGAAGCAGCTCGTAGATGCCAAGGTACAAATTCCGAATCTGCTGGACATGGCTGATGAATGGTCCAAAGATACGAAAACCAAGCCTAACAATAAACAAGAATTTATTGATATCGTAAATGACTATGGACGCTCATTACCAGGCAACTATACGTATAATGCAGAATGGTACGATATTTTCTTCACAGATATTCAACCTGTGCTGGATGGTAAAATTACGGCGGCAGATTATGTGAAACAAGAACAACCGAAGATGCAGAAACTGCTGGATAAAGCGGTGGAGCAAGAGAAAAAATCACAGAAATAATGCGTAAATAGAGGAAAAAAGGATGATGTTAGTGGCTGAATATCATGCTGCTAACATCATCTTCATTCCAAATTAGAAACAGAGGTGAGCCCTGTGATAACCAAATCTAATCTCTACCGCAAAGAGAAGGTATATGGATACTTATTTATTCTTCCACCTATTCTCGGTCTGCTAATCTTTACGTTATTCCCGTTTGTCTATTCATTATACGGCTCTTTTACAGACTGGGACGGATTGGGACAAATGAACTTTATTGGTCTCGACAATTTTAAAGATTTATTTAGCGATGAGCTCTTTTATAAATCGATGTACAATACTCTTTTCTTAATGCTAGGTATTCCAATCGGTCTTGTACTAGCTTTACTGCTGGCACTAGGTTTGAATCGCAAGATTCCAGGTACGACAACATTTCGTGTGATTTACTATATCCCGGTTATTTCTTCGTTGGCTGCCGTTTCTATTATGTGGAACTGGGCATACAACGGGGACTATGGTTTGGTGAACCAATTCCTCGAAATATTCGGTATTAAGGGTCCTAACTGGCTAATGGATAAGGATACGGTCAAACCGGCCTTGATTCTCATGACCGTCTGGAAGGGTCTCGGATATACGATGCTGCTATATTTGGCAGCCCTGCAAAGCGTATCTCGCTCTTATTATGAAGCGGCAGAGCTAGATGGAGCTAGCGGATTCCAAATGTTCCGCAATATTACATGGCCAATGGTGAAACCAGTAACTTTCTTCCTGGTCGTAACTAATATCATTGGTGGTTCGCAAATCTTTACTGAAATGAACATTATGACACCTACAGGGGGTCCGGAATACTCATCCGCCTCAATCGTCTTTTATATTTGGGATAAGGCATTTAAAAACCTGCAAATGGGATATGCCTCCGCGATGGCTATGATTCTCGGCATCTTCATTTTTATCGTAACTTTGATTCAATTCAAAATGAATGAAAAATCGTCCTTTGATGGGGATTGATTTTCGCGGAAAGGAGTGAGTCTGATTATGTCCCATAGTCAAAAAACGAAAGTTACCAATATCATTATCTTTATTGTACTTGCGATTGGAGCGATTGTGATGATCGCGCCGCTGCTTTGGATGCTGTCCACTTCGGTGAAAGAAAAGCAGGATGTCTTTGCTCTTCCACCAGTATGGATACCAGAGGTGTTCCAGTTTGGCAAGTATAAGGAAATTTGGGAAGCAGGACCTTTGTTAAGCGGGATCAAGAACAGCGTGATTGTGGCTGTAAGTGTTACCGTTGTAGGTACCTTCACATCCAGTGTGGCCGCTTTTGCATTTGCAAAGCTGAGATTCCCTCATAAAAACAAACTGTTTTTGGCACTCATCGCATCTATGATGATTCCATACCCAACGGTTATGATTCCACAGTTTATGATGTTTTCCAAACTTGGCTGGGTCGATACACTTTTGCCTCTGATCGTTCCAGGTTTGTTCGGAAATGTAGTTATGATCTTTTTCCTGCGGCAGTACTTGCTTAGCGTACCAGATGCCATTATCGAAGCTGCGAAAATTGACGGAAGTTCTTATTTCCGACTCTATTCGTCGATTACGTTCCCGCTCATTAAGCCGGCAGTTGCGGCACAGCTTATTTTATGGTTCATGGGGATTTGGAACGATTATTTGGCACCGATTATTTACTTGAACTCACCAGAAACGCAGACACTGCAGCTGGTTATCGCGAATTTTAATGCGACTTACGCCATTCAGACGGACTATCCGCTTATTATGGCAGCATCGATTATAGCCTTGTTACCTGTACTGATTATATTCTTGATCTTCCAGAAACAAATTATTGAATCGGTTGCCATTTCGGGTGTCAAAGGTTAATTGACACTTGGAGGGTATGGATGAATGATGTAAGGCAGTCACAATATGTAATGGATAAAGGAAGGAGGAGAATAACAGTTATGGTTATGCTGCTCATGCTGGGTCTATCCGGCTGTGGGGATAACACTCCGGACCCTGTGTATCCGCAGGCTCCACCTCCCGATCACTTGTATGATCAAAGTACGATTAATGATGAACAGCGCTGGACCATTAACAATGCACATGACCCGGCGATTATCAAAACAGATCAAGGCTATTATGTCTACTCAACGGATGTAAAGACAGGTGGAGAATTGAGACCTGGTGTCATGGTACGCAAATCGACTGATCTGATTCACTGGAACTGGGTTCAGTATGCACTCCCCGGCATTCCAAAGGAAGCAGAGGCGTGGTCATCAGCAACCAATCTGTGGGCACCAGACATCATCAAGATGGGTGATACCTATCGGATGTATTACTCCGCTTCTACCTTTGGCAGCACACGGTCTGCGATTGGATTGCAGACATCCAGCTCCCCGGAAGGCCCTTGGAAGGATGAGGGGCTGGTCGTTAAAACGGGAGAGCATGACAAGCTGAATGCGATTGATGCCAATCCGGTGCTGGATGCAGAGGGAAATCCATGGATGGTATACGGTTCTTTTTTCGGCGGTATCTATATTACACCGCTTGATCTCCAGACTGGAAAGCTCAAAGAATCTGGCTATGGTAAAAATATCGCTGCCAGAGATCGGGCAACTGAGGACGGTGCTGTAGAAGGGCCTTACATTGTGTACAATCCAATGTTCCGTAAATACTACTTGTTTGTCTCGTATGATTCTTTGTTTGAGGACTACAATGTTCGCGTTGCCCGTTCAGATTCAATCACAGGCCCTTATGTGGACATGAATGGACATGATATGGCAGATACCAGCTATTTGCCTCAATACGAGATTGGAAACAAGGTATTGGGCGGTTATCGGTTCAGCGAAGGAGAAGGCTGGGTTGCGCCAGGTCACAATTCTGTCCTAAAGGACGGTGCGGATTATTATATTGTACATCATGCGCGGGGAGAAACGGACAAGAGCTGGCCGTACTTGCATGTACGCAAAATATTATGGACGGCAGAGGGCTGGCCGGTCGTCTCTCCGGAGCGCTATGCGGGCGAAAAGGAGCAGGATATACCCAAAAGGCTATTATCCGGCAACTGGGAGCGCATCGTTATAAGGCAGGAAGTAGATGGTCAGGTGGAAGCTGAACCGCTCCGTCTGGAAGATGGAGGTCGGGCAACCAGTGGTTCTCTTGAAGGTCACTGGAGCTTTGATGGCAAGCGTACTCTAACAATGGATTGGAGTGATACATCCGAAGGAACAAAGGAAGAACTGTTATTGCTTCCTTCATGGGACTGGGAGCTCGGCCGCCATACTCTAATTTTCACGGGTATGAATGAAAAGGGAATTTCCATCTGGGGAAAACGTATCAGCGATTAATTGTATGAACTACATACTACACATAGAGGAGAGAATAACCATGAATCAATCTGTACCCTTTAATAATCCGGTCATTGAGCAACGGGCAGACCCTTGGATTTACAAGCATAGTGACGGATACTATTATTTCACCGGATCTGTGCCAGAGTATGACCGCATTGAGGTTCGACGAGCAAGTACTATTCAAGGCTTGAGTACAGCAGAGCCTGTCGCAGTGTGGCACAAATATGAAACGGGCCCGTTAAGTGCGAACATTTGGGCACCGGAAATTCATTATATTAACGACAAATGGTACATTTATTTTGCAGCAGCTCGTACAACGGAAACGAAGGAAGGCCTGTTCGACCACCGGATGTTCGTGCTGGAAAATGATTCAGCTAATCCTCTAGAAGGAGAATGGGTGGAAAAAGGACAGATCAAAACCCGTTGGGAGACGTTCGCCCTCGATGCGACAACCTTCCAGCATAATGGAGTTCTGTATTATGTGTGGGCTCAGAAGGACCCTGACATCGTCGGTAATTCCAATCTGTATATTTCTGAAATGAGCAATCCATGGACACTGCGCGGTGAGCAGGTCATGATCTCCACTCCTGAATATGATTGGGAAATCATCGGTTTTAAGGTGAATGAGGGAGCAGCAGTTCTAAAACGGAATGGGCGGATCTTTATCAGTTATTCAGCTAGTGCCACTGACCACAATTATTGCATGGGCCTGTTGACAGCAGATGAGAATGCGGATTTACTTGATCCGAAATCATGGACGAAATCACCTGAGCCAGTATTCTGCACCAATGAGGAAACAGGACAATTCGGGCCAGGCCATAACAGTTTTACGGTTGCTGCTGACGGTAGAGATGTAATCGTATATCACGCCCGGAACTACAAGGAAATTACAGGCGACCCGCTGTATGATCCGAATCGTCATACACGTGTTCAGCCGTTCAACTGGAAGGAAGATGGAACACCTGATTTTGGTATTCCAGTACCAGATGGCGTTTCTGTTGATAAATAAGCGAAATCTATTATAGATGGTTGACGTGTTGCACAGCGGCACTATAACTTTCTAGAAATCATAGGGAATTATGATTCGACTGCGTATAACAAGAGTAATAAGATATCTTCTGAGCCTTCAGGGCTGGAGGATATCTTTTTGCTTTTGGGACGGCAAGGAGGACTCTTTTCAAAAACTTCGATTTCTGCTATATTTAAATCGTAATATTTACGAATTGATCAAGGGGTGGAAATCTCGTGAACGAGCGGATTGATCCGTTTACCGTTAAAAAGGTTGAATACCTGCTGGATGGCTATATTGCGCTAAAGGTGCCAGGCTACGTGCGTTCTGACGTGCGGCTCATTTATCAAATAGAGGATAATTGTTTGATCTTGACGGAGGAAAGGCCTTCTAATGAAACTGAGTCGTGGGAACGCACGGACATTGTCCAATTTCGCTGGGAAGAAAATCATTGGCATGTATATGCCCGGCAAGAGGCTGAAAGCTGGCAGCGTGTAAAAGAGATTGCACCTAATCCGTGCTTTGAAGAACAGCTCGAACAGGTAGAAATAGATCCAGCAGGTATTTTTTGGACAGGTTAACGAAGTGCAGAATGATAAGTTCGGAAGATGGAGGTAATGGGAGTCGTCCCGTTAAACTGTATATGGAAGTAAACAGGCTGACCGTAATTCCTTATATGGAAGTTACGGTCATTTGTTTTGTCTGGGGTGGCACTGTCTAGTTTACGTTTCCATGTCTTGTCATGAGGCTTGTTACGGGTACTATAAATCAGGGTATGTGAAACACAGAGCGTGATAACGAGTGGGGAGCGGTGTGTAGTGAATGAGCAGCAACGTAATGACAGACAAAGGCGTGTAGATGAGCAGTATCGACCGGAACCTGAGATAAGACAAGTAGAGCGGGAGCTTGGAGCATTGTATCCAAAAGGCAGGTCCCGAATTGCACTGACAGGCGCCAGTGGTTATATCGGGCATAATCTGCTACAGAGGCTGACTGAGCATGCAGATGTCATTGCCTTATCCCGCAATGGAGATCAGCGTAAAAATACAGAGCACGTGGAATGGCGCTCGTGTGATTTTTTTTCCATGGAGGATGCAAATCAAGGATTACAAGGAGCGGATTATGCCGTATATCTCATTCATTCCATGCTGCCCTCGGCGAAGCTGACACAAGGAACGTTTGAGGATATGGATGTGATTTTGGCAGAGCATTTTGCCCGGGCAGCGCGTAATAACGGTGTGAAGCAGATTGTATACTTGAGCGGTATCCTTCCTGGGCATACAAGTGAGGATGAACTGTCCCGACATTTACGCAGCCGTCTGGAGGTTGAGCGTGTATTGAAGTCTTTTGGAGTACCTGTAACCACAATTCGTGCAGGCTTGATCGTCGGCCCACAGGATTCATCGTTTCCAATTTTGGTCAAGCTCGTTCGCAGATTACCAGTCATGATTCTGCCTCGTTGGACCCGAACCAAGACCCACCCGATTGCATTGGAGGATATTTTGAATGCGCTGGATCGGAGCATTGGCAACCGTACTCTTGATGAACAAATTGTAGATGTAGGCGGGCCGGAGGTTATGACATATAGAGAAATGATGCAAAGAACAGCAGAAATAATGGATAAAAAGCGTCGCTTTTTTAATGTGCCGTTGCTGACGATCAAACTGTCCCGCCTTTGGGTTACGCTAGTGACTGGAGCCCCCAAAGAGATGGCTTATCCGCTGATCGAAAGCTTAGCTCATCCGATGGTGGCGCAACGGAAACATAAGGTTCAAGGCATCAGCGATGGGAAGATTTCCTTTGACAAGGCAGCTCGAACCTCACTCGAGCAGGAAGAAGAATATCGGCATAAGAAGAATTCCCATAGTAAGTCCAAAAAGCCGTTAAAGTCAGCAATTCGATCATTAAAATCTGATGTACGCTCGGTGCAACGGATCAAACTCCCGCCTGGGAAGGATGCAACATGGGCCGGGGAGCGCTATTTGACCTGGCTTCCGGTCTTTGCAAAACCTTGGGTGCGTGTCGAGACAGGGGGCGCGGATACCTATCAGTTGTATCTTTTGGGTAGTCGAAAGCCGTTGTTAGAAATGACTTATGACCGTGTGCAGAGCACCTCTGAGTTTGCACTCTATCGAATCACAGGAGGTACTTTTGCTACTGTAAGGGAAGACCATCACGGCAGGCTTGAGTTCCTGCAAATTCCCGGTACAAATATTTGCGTCGTAGCCATTCATGATTATGTGCCATCGCTGCCTTGGTTTATTTATAAATATACACAGGCCAAAGTACATTTGGGGGTTATGTATGCGTTTGGAAAGTATGTCAAGCGGTTGATTGATACAAATGTTTAATATTTTCCACGAGATGGAAGCTACAAATGTATGGTAAAGTGTAATATATACAAGGTTTTATCCAAATATCCTATCGAAAGTCTCCTGTGCATACCGAATCCGAATCACACGAGGTGAGAAAAATGCTGCAATCGTTAAAAGCCATTGCTAATTACAGGAAAGAAAATGATCTGGCCTGGGATACACCGACTTGGCTAAAGCTGCTTGTTTCGGCTGAGGAGCGTATTGTTAATCTGGAACGCATTCGATCCATAGGTGAGTTAAAGGATGCCAATCCTGTACTGGATTACGTGGAGCGTACGTTGCTTATTTTGGACGGACTTCCATTGTCATTCTGGGTTAAAGAGCTACTGGAGGATGTTTTGGTATGGTCTGAGACAGCTAAAGGAGGCACAGTCCGCGAGCGGCTACGCTGGCAGCATGAGGGTATAAATTTATTTGTACATAATATCGGCTCCTCCCAACTGTATGTCAGACAGGCCCAAGCGGAGTCCCCTGCTTACCCGCGCAATAGCATGACCCGAATTCTGATTGAGACGCATGGATTGATCGGGCAATATATACGGGGAGAAATTCCTTTTGCGGAAAATCGACTGCTGCTTGAAATTACTCGTAAGGGCTGGCTGAGCCCTGAGGAACTGGAGCTTGTTTTACGGGCTCTGAATGAGTGTATTATCGCCGGGGTAGAACCTGCATTATGGGACCAAGTACGCAGTGAAGTGGAGCAGCTGATCGGCTGGATTGCATGGGATAACGCACCTGTAGTCTGGAGTGTAAAGGAGCGACTGGAGAGATTACGGTCGGTTTCGATTCATGAAGGGGAGCCGTTCGAGCAGGCTTACACAGAACTAGAGCGGGAGTTGAATGTAGAGAAGGCGCTGGCTCCGTTGGAGAATCGGACACTTTGGTATGTAGAATCAGCTTTGCAGGATTTTTCACTTCAAGAACTGGTAAAGGTATTCTTACTCACATTGAGGGATGGCACGGGGCAGGAACAGCCTGCAACCGTTCGCCATATCAGTTTCGAATCGCTCATGAATACGATGTATTATGACTATCGTGGTGTCAAGAAAATTAATGTATATAAAAAACGAATGATAGAAAAATATTTAAGTGCACTGTCTTGGCAGGACATTTCAAAAGGAAAACGGAAGCATAATCCTCACTTGAGTGCGATCGTGGAGCATAAAGAGGAGCTGCCGAGTACTGTATTTTTTAATTTTGTATTTTCATCTGCGGCTGAGAAACTAATCGATTTTTGTATTGAGGCAGAAAAAACGCCTCTGTATGACAAAGCAGTCCTGCTGCTGTTCGATCTGTTCGGATTACGGCGTGATGCTTATGATCGCTTTCACAATGAGGAAACGTATCTTACAGATATGAACCAGACCGTAGATTACAAAAGGGTCATTTTGGATTATGTGACTGGAACCCGCATACTGGATATTGGACCCGGCGGGGGCGTGCTGCTGGATCTGATCGAACAGGAAAGACCAGATGCGAAGCCATTAGGTCTTGATATTTCTGTGAATGTCATTGAGGCACTTAAACGTAAAAAGCAATTGGAGCGCCATCGTTGGGATGTCATCAAAGGAGATGCGCTTCGGTTGGAGGAATATGTGGAAACGGGGAGCATGGACACGGTTATATTCTCTTCGATTCTTCACGAGCTCTATTCCTACATCGAACGAGATGGAATTCGGTTCAATCCACAAACGGTGGAGGCTGCTTTGCAGAGTGCCTATCGTGTGCTTGCACCCGGCGGGCGTATCATCATTCGTGACGGTATTATGACCGAACCAGTAGAGCAGCGCAGACGAATTCGATTCTTGGAGCCGGATGGAATGGAATGGCTGATGCGGTATGCGCAAGATTTTGCGGGCCGTCACATTGAAATTGAGCGTGTGGGGGAGCATGAGGCTGTTTTGCCAGTAAACGATGCAATGGAATTTCTATATACCTATACATGGGGGGCGGAAGCCTATGTGCATGAAGTGCAGGAGCAGTTTGGTTATTTTACCCCGTCACAGTATGAAGAGCGTATTCGTAACACACTTGGACCACAAGCGATTATCCGGGTGAGCCGCCACTATTTACAGGAGGGCTATGCCGAGGCGCTGTCCAGCCGTGTCGAGTTCATGAATGAGCAGGGCCAGCCAGTTCCTTTGCCAGACAGCACCTGTCTGATCGTGATTGAGAGGCCGAATGATAGGGCTGGAATTGTTAAATGATTTCTAATTTGAACAAGAGAATGCCTTCTGATTTGTGCCAAGCACGATTAGAAGGCATTTTTTAGAAAGCTAGTGGAGGTGTGTTCATGTATGTCCTCGCAGGTGGAAATATCCGGGTATGACCCGCAGTGGGCTGAAGAGTATATGCGAGAGCAAAGGAAAATTGTAGAGGCTCTCAGAGATGTATGTGTTGGCATAGAGCATATCGGTAGTACGTCCGTTCCCAATCTGGGAGCCAAGCCTATTATTGATATTATGGTTGGAGTGGAAGAGTTGGCAAGTCTTCAATCCGAACATCGAGAGCGTCTACAGGGTATTCAATATGAATATGTACATAAGCCTGATTTTCCAGAGAGAGCTTTCTTTCGCCGTGGAGAATGGGGAGCTGGGACTCATCACTTGCATATTTACAAGTATAAAGATGAGCATTGGGAAAACCATCTATTGTTCAGAGATTACTTAAAAGCGCATCCTGATAGCCTGCGAGCGTATGATACTTTAAAAAAAGATTTGGCGTACCAATTCAAATATGACCGTGCAGCGTATACCGAAGCCAAAGGACCATTCATTCGGCAGGTGGTTGAGCGGGCGAAGCTTGAAAGATATAGACAGGGACAGATGAATTCTTAGTACGCATGGACACAAAGTGGAGGAATGATGAAGAATATGATGCTTGATGCACAGGTAACGCCGAATGGCTTAAAAGACAGAATGCTGCTGCTGTCAGCGCTGGACATTATATTGTCTCCAGAAGATTGGTTACGCACGTATCGTATGCAGTCTGAATGGTCTGGTGATGTGTGCCTAGGTGAAGTGAACAACGGCGCTGGAGATACGATTCTTATGCTATGGACGCGTGGAGGTGTGCTGTTGAAGGGTTTTGACCACGAATCCCCTGTAAGTCCTCATGAGAGAGACGAATATGAGGTCTGGCCGGGCATGTACGACGGTGTGCCTGATGATATGATGAAGCTTTTGGAAGACGAAGCGCTGGAGAAAGAGGACGTTACCTTTTGTATGTGGAGGGAGGCGGGAGATAAGGAGTGGCGTATGGGCAACACGAACTTTCCTGAGGGATATGACGATGGCTCATCCTTTTTGCTGGGGAAAATTATAGTTACACCGGAGGAATATCGGGATTGGGCTGAAAGTTACTATGAGTTGCCGATTTCTCTAGGAGTGGTAAGCCAGATTTTCAACGGCGTTCCGATCACTGCACAGATGATCTCTGCGCTTCATCCACAGCGTAACGTTACGGAAGCGATAAAGGAGCTAAAGCAGCTTGGCGTTCAAGTGCATGAAAGCTAAGCATACAGATTTGTTTTTCTTAACAAGTTTTGTATATAATACAGGAGAAATGGCTAGGTTAATCACCTCGAATTAAAGGAGCTGTGTTGAAGATGTCCAAACGTTTGATTCCTTACATCACGATGGATGGAAATGCAAAAGAAGCAATCGAATTTTATGAAGAGGCATTGGATGCTCAACTGCTTTTTATTCAAACCTTTGGGGAAATGCCGGAAAACCCCGATTTTCCCATTCCCGCAGAGGTCAAGGAACGTGTGGGACATGCTACCCTTAAAGTGGGTGAGACAGAGCTCATGTTTTCTGATACCTTTCCCGGATCACCGTTTAGCAGTGGGAATCAGGTGAGCATCTGTATTACAACCGATAGTGTGGAGCAAGCTCAAAAAATGTTTGATGCTCTACAGCAAGGAGGACAGGTGGGAATGCCTTTGCAGGAAACCCATTTTAGTCCAGCTTATGGAAATGTAACGGACAAGTTTGGTGTCACCTTTCAAATGTTCACAGAGGCTCGGTCTTAAGAAATGGAAAACGGCTCGATTCCGCTACTTTAGCGATCTGGCCGTTTTTTTGCGTGTATGTCCTCGTTTGAAAAATAAATATACATACATACAGCATGGGGAGTGATATCTTTTTTTACCCTGCTTGCCGTTTAGTAGATTAGGTTTATTTACTGAATCTTAGACGCTTGTTGAAATAGAAACAAAAATATATTATATTATGTTGTTAATGCACCAACGGGTGGGAGGACAGGCCATGAACAAAGAAGAACAGGTCATGATGGGTTTCAGGGACTTATATAACAAGATGGTTTGGCTAAATAAGGATAAGATGGAAGACAGTCTTAAGGGTTATAAGTCTTCAGAAGTCCATTGCATTGAATACATTGAAAGAAATGTAGATTCTAACGTGACAAAACTTGCGGAGTCCATTTATATGACTAGCGGTGCCATAAGTAAAATAACTAAGAAGCTCATAAAAAAAGGCATTATAGAAAGCTACCAGAAGCCGGATAACAAGAAAGAGATCTATTTTCGGCTTACGGAGCAAGGGAAAGTAATCTATAAAATCCATGAGGACCTGCATAAAGAGTTTCAAGAGCGAGATAAAGCCGTATTTGAGCAGGTAACCGAGGAACAATTTGATAGTATGCTTAACTTCGTGGAAAAGTATAATAGGCATTTGGATGCAGAAATAAAGAAACAGGGTATAGATATTAAGTCGGAATAAATTTGAATAATGAAAATCAAACCACAGGCAGCCGGGCTCTATTGAGAACGGGCTGCATTTTTTTTTGTTATTATTTTGTTGCCGAGGAAGCAAAATTGTGATACGATATTTTTGCTTCCAAGGAAATAAAAACATAGCTTTTGAGGGGAGAATTTAATGTTCAAATTTAGATCACACAATGAACAGAACACAGAACAAACCGTAGATAAACACGCTTTAATATTCGGTCTTATCTCTGTGTTTCTTTGCGGAATAGGCTTCAGTATCATAGCACCTGTCGTCCCATTCTTAGTACAGCCTTATATAAGCAATCCGGGAGAACAAGCTATCGTTGTCACGCTGCTGACCTCTGTTTATGCCTTCTGCGTGTTTTTTGCGGCCCCCGTGCTTGGAGCTCTGAGTGACAAATATGGCCGTCGTCCATTGCTCTTAATATGCCTTTTGGGTTCCGCAATCGGGTACTTGGTTTTTGGCATGGGAGGAGCTCTATGGGTACTATTTGCGGGACGCATAATAGAGGGTATAACAGGTGGGAGCATAAGCACGATCTTCGCCTATTTTGCAGACATCATTCCTCCAGAACAGAGAACCAAATACTTTGGATGGGTGAGTGCGGTTGTAGGTGTAGGCACTGTCATTGGCCCAACTCTAGGCGGATTACTTGCCAAGTTTGGTTATTCTGTACCCATGTATTTTGGAGCAATCATAACTTTAGTGAATGTTATATATGGGTTCTTTTTTATGCCGGAGAGCCTTGACAAGAAACATAGACTGAAAGAAATTACTTTTGTAAGACTTAATCCATTCATACAGCTTGCAAACCTGCTTTCCATGAAAAACTTAAACAGGCTACTTATCTCAGCGTTCTTACTTTGGATACCCAACGGATCTTTACAGGCCGTTTTTTCACAATTTACAATGGATACTTTTAGTTGGAAGCCTACACTAATCGGACTTATGTTCTCAATTATGGGTGTCCAAGACATTATCTCACAAGGTTTCATCATGCCAAAGCTTTTGAGAAAACTTAGTGATAAACAGATAGCCATTCTTGGAATGGTTTCGGAGATTATAGGCTATAGTCTTATTGCAGCCTCGGCATTGTTCTCATTCTATCCTCTTTTTATCGCTGGAATGTTTATATTTGGTTTTGGTGATTCGGTCTTTGGGCCTTCATTCAATGGGATGCTCTCCAAGTCTGTTGATTCTAGTGAACAAGGAAGGATTCAAGGAGGTAGTCAATCTATTCAGGCTTTAGCAAGAATGATGGGGCCTATCATTGGAGGTCAAATCTATGTATCACTTGGTCATGCCGCACCCGCTTTTATGGGTATAATCCTTATAGCAGCGGCAATACCAGTTTTATATAAGCGAACGCAAGTAAATAAGGATTTTGCAAAAATCCCATAAGCGACTTCCAATGAACAAGATATAGATCGAAATGGTTTAGCTCGTCTATATCTTGCACTTCGGAGCGACTGGAATCGAATTTTGCAAAATCCTAAAATATGTAAACTATCTACTTTGTTTACAGTCTGAGCCATCCGTATGCGGACGGCTCTTCATAGTATCACCTTGCTAAATTAATTTCACGTATTTGTACTTATACGCCAAAATTAAAATCATCATCTGTCAGCGGCTCTACATTCATCGCCCGCACATAGCCGTTTCCTTTTTTAGAAAAGAAATCATGTTGCTTAGTGTGGGTGCTGATGCCGTTGAATACAATAGGATTAACTTCTTCTTCTTCAAACAGTGGATCAAAGCCCAAGTTCATCATGGCCTTGTTGGCGTTGTAGCGCAAAAAGACTTTCACATCGTCTACGAGTCCAATAGGAGTGTAAATTTGCTCGGTGTATTGTTCCTCGTTATTGTGCAAGTAGCGCAACAAGCCTACCAGTGTCTGATAAAGATCACGTTGCTCTTCCTCATCCAATTCTGCATAAATCTCCTGTGCCAGTACACCTACGTACACACCGTGAATACTTTCGTCCCGTAGGATCAAATCGATAATTTCTCCACTGCATGTCAACTTGCCCTGGCCCGCCAGATAAAGAGGGTAGAAGAAGCCGCTATAAAATAAATAGCTTTCTAACAGCACCGACGCTGCCATCGCGAGATACAGGTCTTTCGGTGTGTGGATATTCATATAATACTGACGAATGGTTTCTGCCTTGGTTTGGAGATGTGGATTTTCTTCCACCCAGCGGAATACACCGTCAATTTCTTCCGTGGAAGCTAGCGTTGTAAAGATGCTACTGTACGACTTGGCATGAATTTGTTCCATCATCGCCATAAAGCTTAGTACGGCTTTGCGTTGCAGTCCGTCCACATGCTCCATAATTTGCGGCATACCCACGCCGCCTTGAATGGTATCCAGTAGCGTCAATCCGCCCAGCACCTTCATGTAGGCTTCTTTTTCGATATCACTGAGGGTTACCCAGGACATTTTATCGTCAGACAACGGGATTTCATCATCCGTCCAAAATTGCATAATGTTCTGGTTCCAGAACATCAATGTGAAATCATCGTCCGAGCGATTCCAGTTTACAGCTTGTATACCTGTCATTGTTAGCATTCTCCCTTCAGCTTGCGAGATTCCCTGGAAACACACATTGAAATAGTGTAGGCGAATCATCGTATGCTTGACATACGGAAGCTGTATCCGCAGGGGTCTTGTCCAGTCCCGTAAAGGTCTGAACCACACGCTGGATACAGCTTCTAATGCAAAGCATCTATATCTATTCAAAATCTAATTTTTATACTACAGCTTGTTACCATTTATGCTTTAGATGGAGCAGGTGAGGCACTCTTCCACAGACAGCTTTTTGGTGCGTGTGTAGTATAACGATTTAAGTCCTTTGTGTGCAGCGTATAGATAGCAACGTGCTAACTGACGCGTAGTCACGTCACTGTTCACATGAAGCACGGTCGAAATTCCTTGGTCCACGTGTGGCTGGATTTCTGCAATCAGATCAAGCACTTTGAACTGGTCCATTTGATAAGCAGATTTATAGAAGAACACGTTATCCTTTTGCAAATAAGGCATTGGATAGTAGGTCGTCGAATTGGCATAGGTACGGGTTTCAATCTGCTCAACAATCGGCATGACGCTGGATGTTGCATTTTGAATGTACGAAATGCTAGCAGTCGGCGCAATCGCCATCCGATAGGCGTGGTACAGACCATTTTTCATCACATCTGCTTTTAATTTGTCCCAGTCCGCTGAAGTCGGAACATAGATGTCTTTGAACAACTCTTGTACACGTGCAGTTGTCGGACGATAATCTGTGTTCAGGTATCGGTCAAAATATACGCCTGTCGCATAATCCGATTCCTCAAATCCATAAAAGCTTTGTCCAGCTGCTTTCGCGATTTCCATACTTTTTTCGATGGAATGATAGTTCATCGTCATGAAGAAGGTACGGACAAAGTCCTTCGCTTCATTGCTTTCATACGCAATTTTGTTCTTGGCAAGATAGCCGTGCAGATTCATGACACCCAGACCGACGGAGTGCATTTCACGGTTTGCTTTCGCAACACCCGGTGCATTAGCTACTTGGGTCATATCGCTGACCGAGGTGAGAGCAATCATACCCTCGTGAACGGATTCGCGGATTTTGCCATGTTCCATCACATTTACAATGTTCAGAGAAGCTAGATTACAGCTCACGTCCCGGCGGATGGTATCCTGTTGGCCGTAATCTGTAATTTCGGAAGTTTCCTGCAACTGGAAGATTTCCGTGCATAGGTTCGACATCTTGACTTGACCCACGTTTTTAAGAGCATGTGCCTGGTTCGCGTTACTTTTGTTCATGATATATGGATAACCAGACTCCAACTGAATCATGGCAATTTTCGTCAGCATATCACGTGCGCTCATCGCTATTTTTTTCTTCACCCGATCGTCAGCGAGCAGCGTGTCGTACATTTCATCCAAATCCATGTCGTCCAGATGCGTTCCATAGGCTTTGAACACACTGTAAGGAGCAAATACATGCAGCGGTTCATTATCTTGAGCCAGCTTGTAAAAGCGGTTTGGCACCAGCAATCCAATAGAAAGTGTCTTGAGACGTACTCTTTCGTCAGCATTGATCTTTTTGCTATCCAGGAACTCAAGCACGTCCCATCCGAAAATGTTGTAATAGGCTGCCCCAGAGCCTTTACGTTGCCCCATTTGATCCGCATAGGAGAAACCGTCTTCCATCAGCTTCAGCACAGGCATAATGCCTTTTGCTGCGCCTTCTACGCCTTTAATCGCTTCGCCGCGTGCCCGCAGTTTCGACAGGTTGACCGCAACACCGCCCCCGATTTTGGACAACTGCATGCAGGTGTTCAGCACATAGTTGATTGAGTTCAGGGAGTCGTCCATTTCGAGCAGGAAGCAGGATACCAATTCCCCACGGCGGCTTTTGCCTGCATTCAGGAAGGTTGGTGTTGCTGGCTGGAGGCGTTGCTCCATCATCGAGCGGGACAACAGGCGTGCTGTATCGGCGTTACCGCGTCCTAAATGCAGCGCGACAGCAGCAACCCGGTCAGGGTAATGTTCCAGATAGACTTTCCGGTCGTTACTCTTCATTGCATAGTCGGTGTAAAACTTGGATGCTGCCATATAGGAAGGAAATTTAAAATTATAGCTATGAGTGATATGGAAAATATCATTAATTTCGTCAGCCGTGTAGCTGTTATAAAAATTTTCGTAATAATCATTCTCAATCATATACAGCACTTGAGCGGCTGTGTCAGCAAACTTCAAACTCCGTTCCTGAACTTCCTTCATAAATTCTGCTACAGCCTCTTGGTCTTTTTCCAATTGGAAAAAGCCGTCTGTATCGCGTTTCATCAACATGTTGTTCAATTCAATATGCCGCAACTCGGCTCACCTCCTGTTTAAAACGCTCTACATCTCCGAACGTTCCAGATAATTCAAATTTACTAATCACGGGGACATTATAATGATCGGCAATCAAATCCGCACTTTTGGCAAATTTCTCACCCCAGTTACGGTTGCCGCTTGCAGCTACACCAACAAGGTTTTGAGCATTCTTTTTCAAAAAGGAAGATACCCTCTCAGGTATCTGCCCAAACCCAGTTGTATATGTAATAAGTACGTAAGGTTCTTCTATAGTCATTTGCTCCTCGATCTGAACCGCTGGAAGCTTGAGCTTGTTTATAAATCTTTTTACATTGCCGGTCTTCGAATCATATGCAATCAGCATGGTATGCAACCTCCTTAAACAATTAACGAAAAAAGAAAACGCATTGCCTGGGATCTATTATAGATGGAATCCCTTGCTGGCTGCGCCATTTAAGATTTTGACTCTATATTTACATGTATTTTCATACCTGTATCTTCAAGATATCGGGCATAAATACGTTTTTTACACTATATTTAGAGTACATTCTCTATTTTATATCTATATATAGTTTTGTCAATCGGTCTAGAGGAGATCAGAGGACCCAGATCGGGTATAAGTCCAAGCGGGGTGCGGAAAAGAGCGAAAGAACTTTTTTTTCGTAAGTATGTTAAAAAAGTATTGGAGTTTTTGAGGGTGAAGATGTACGATTTGTCAATGGGCAATAGAATGGAAAATTTACATTTTACTGTAGAAAGGATGAAGCAAATGGGAAGTGATTTTATGGAATTTCAATCGTTTAATATGATCTTTTTTATCGTATTTGGACTCATTGCTTTTGTAATGATTATGGGAATTGTCAAAACGATAGGAGCGGGCCTGTCCAATCAAGCAGCCGAACGGGTACAACGTTCATGTAAGGTTGTGGATAAACGGACGAGAGTGCGTGGGGGATCAGGCGATTTTTCAGCTTCGACATATTATTATATCACCTTTGAGTTTGACGGGGGTGAGCGTATGGAGCTGGAGGTGAAGGATACGTACTTTGGTATGATTGTGATCGGGGATCGTGGGGAGCTTCATTATAAAGGTACGCGTTTTCTGGAGTTTGTAAGAGTAATGGAAGCATAAAGGTGTTGGCGGGGAGTTAGTGTTGCCAAAAACAAATACATAATTGGAGGGAAGATTACGATGCCGCATATCATTGGAAAACGAATTGTATTGAGAGAATACCGTCAAGAAGATGTACCAGCTATCCGAAAATGGGTCAATGACCCGGGAATCACACGTGGTTTAAGCGACGTGTTTATCTACCCGCATTCACAGGTGAATAGCGAATCCTTTGTGCAGATGATGATTGACGGCAACCCCGAGATCAAAGGTTTTGTCATTGCGCATAAAGACACACTGGACTATATCGGACAACTGGATTTATTCAAAATCAACTGGGTGAATCGGCACGCCACCTTTGGTGTTGTGATCGGGCGTGACGGTGATCTGGGCAAAGGTTACGGACGGGAAGCGATCGGGCTGTTACAAAAATTCGCATTTCATACGCTGAACCTGCATCGGCTGGAGTTGGAGGTCTATGCGTTCAATGAACGTGCATACCGTTGCTATTTGGCATGCGGCTTCAAGGAGGAAGGGCGGCTACGGGAAAAGCTATTCAGGGAAGGGCAATATTATGACATTATTCAGATGGGGATTTTGCGAAGTGAATATGAGGCTGCAGAGCAAGCGACGGAATCCTGAGAGTGCAACCTCATAAGCTATTTTACTCCGTCAGCTTTCTTCAATTTTTTATGAGTGAAATCACGGGGACTACGCTCATCCTATTTCTATTAGCTAAAGGACTTTCTCTGCAAAGTGCGAACTTCTTACTGGTTGTATTCTTTGTAAGTATTTTTTTGTTTGAGATACCCACAGGGGCTATTGCAGACAAGTATGGCAGAAAAATTTCTGTTATTTTGGGACTTTGCTGTTTTTTAGTCTACAGTGTATTGTTCGTTTGGACAGATCATATCGGGGTGCTTGTGTTCGCGCAAGTTTTTGGGGGTCTGGCTATATGTTTACAATCAGGTTCGTTGGAATCCTGGGTTGTGGAAAACAGTGATAAGCCCATGGAAGTTCTTTTTACAACCTCTAACAGTATACAGTACATTTCGGGATTTATTTGTGGTCTGTTGGGGGCCTTTCTCGCAACCTATAACTATTCACTTCCATGGGCGGTCAGTATTTTATCTATTATTGTATGCATTTTTCTATGCTCCTTTTATATGGATGAGGAGAATGTTGCTCATCAAAAGACGTCTACTACTCGCATTAAAACGATTATCGGAGAAAGTGTCCGTATCGGTTTTGAAAATAAGTCTATCTGGATTGTATTTATGATTGGTTTATTTATCAGCTTTTCGAACTCAGCGGGGAATACATTTCAACAGCCACGTCTGGTTGGCCTTTCCGAACAAGGGATTTGGATTATGGGGTTTATCAAGGCAGGCTATTCACTATGTATGACTTTGGGAAGTTATCTAGTTCGAAAGCTAGGCGCCAGATACAGTGATGTACATATACTCATGTATGCTTGCGGGATGATTGGGATATGGCTCATTTTAGCCGGTGCGTTCAACACATTTTATCCTGTATTGCTTACCTTTTTAATTTATGAGATTGGGCGCGGGATGTACCCGGTTGCCAAACAAATTTTTCTCAACAAAAGAATCACGAATGAGTATCGTTCCACATTACTATCTCTGGATTCTGCGATTTCACAATTAGGCATGTGCGTAGGTTTAATCGTGACAGGGATCATAAGCCGTAAATTTACGGATTTGTCTTCCGATCAAACGCCGATTCAAATATCTTGGGTGATGTGTGGCGGGATTGCGTTGATTCCAATCATTTTATTTGCTTTACGTCAATCGGGTATCAAGGAAAAGTAATTCTTGGGAAGACAAAGAAACCAAACAGAATGTTTAATGTAGAAGGGCTGAACAGCATGGTCTGTCAGCCCTATAATATTTCATTAAAGACAAACCCTATTTTTCGCCGTACCACAGCTTCAGCCGATTTTGGATTAGGCCAGTATAGATTTCTTCAGCCTTTGGCACACCTGCCTGATCCAGCTCTTGGAGCATGCGGTCATACACAGCGTCGAACTGATCTGGTTTGGCGAGTACGGCCTCAGGAATCCGTTTGCGTACAATGTCCTGCGACTTTTGATAAATAACATTGTAATTCGTATTGGTCGGAACAGGCATGTTGTAGGCAGCACCCCACTCTTTTACCGGAAAATCCTTTTCGTTCGGGAAAAGGTCTTTCCACGTCTGGGCTTTGTATGCCTGAAGGGACTCTTTTTCGGCTTGACTATAATTTTCGGTAATCATTTCCGGATAATTGGTTGTGTAATAGTTGCCAGAAGGGTCCTTCACGCTATCGCCATAATGTGGCCCCCATATCCAGTACAAACCGATTCCTGACTCTCTGCTAAAAGAAGCGTTATCAGTGTTTTTACGTTGTTGCACATCCGCCGGAATGACTCGTTTGCCGTTCTCTACGTTGTAATGCTGGCCCTCAATTCCCCAATTGCGTAAAATTTGTCCTTCGTCGGAGGCCAGAAAATCCAGAAACTTGATAGCTCGCACCGGATTTTCGCATGAGGTTGTAATTCCGATCCCCGATGCAGTATCGAAGCCAATAGGCTGGAGAGAATGATCCTCGTATTTCTCATTTAAAGTGACTGGAAAATGGGCGTAAGTGAATTCATCCTTACCTGCTGCCTTGAGCGCATTTTCAGCATCTTGATAGTTCCATTCCTGATCAATGAGTCCGATGACACGGCCTGCGGCGATTTTGGACTTGTACTGATCACTTTTTTGCACAAATGTATCCTTATCCAACAGTCCTTCATTGTACATATGGTTCAACCAACGGAAATATTCACGTTCCTCTGGGCGCTTGTAGTGAAGAATGGCTTTGTGTGTTTTAGGATCAATATAATATTCGCCATCGTCGGGTCCACCAGTAGCAGTAACAGCCGGGTTTGTCACCGTAATTTGAATTTTCCAGTCTTCGGCATCGAGTGATAGGGGGATGGTAGGCTGGCCATTGGTGGTAGGATATTTGGCGACATAATCTTTAAGTGCTTTTTCAAAATCTTGAACGGTGCGGATTTTAGGGTATCCAAGCTTCTTAAGTGCCTGATGCTGGATTTCGAAGCCAGCTTGTGCATCAAACGCGATGTGATCCACACCCAAATTGGTCGGGATCGTGTAAATGGCTGGATCTTCACTACTATATTTAATACGATTAAAATAGTCTCCATACACTTTCTTAATGTTAGGGCCGTATTTATCAATGAGATCTGTTAAGTCAATGAGTGCTCCGGCATCGACCAACTTGCCAATGTCTGATTTGGGGTACACGAGATCTGGATACTCCCCGCTCGCTGCCATTAAAGCAAACTTTTCCTCGCCTCGACCATTGACAGCATGTTCGGCATTTAGCGTAACGCCCGTTTTCTTGATAATTTCCTGCCCGACAGCATCCTTCATGTTGTTCCAGTTAGAGCTGGAATCACCGCCAAAGAAAGTAAGTGTAATGGGACTGGTGTCATTAGGATCTTCCTTTTCTGCCTTACCGCCTGTTCCATTCGCGCAGCCCGTTGTAACGAGCAGCAGCAAAGACAGGAGTAGAATGGAGCTCTGTCGTACCGACCTGTTCATGAACATTTGCAAATCCCCCTTAATAAGTATGATTTACACAATGTAAGTGCTTTCAATAGTAAATTGTAGGAAATAGAGAACCTCTCGTCAAGTTATTTATAATTGCTTGTTATGCGGTTTGTTTTTTTATTAAGCAAACATATTTTGGTGGAGGGTGTGGATTTGTACAAATCTATCATTTGATGATCTAAAACAAAGTATGCTACGATGGTACCAGTTTAGAGGTACACCCGTGTATTAGAAAGGTTAAGATAGAAAAAGACTCCGAATAGGGTTGGGTGAGAAGATGCGTGGAAAAGTAACATTGCAAGAAATTGCGGATGCGGCGGGCGTTTCAAAGTTCGCTGTTTCGCGTGCACTATCAGGCAAACCCGGTGTAAGTGAAGAGACAAGGGCGGTTCTGGTCAAGCTTGCCGCCCAGATGGGCTATTTTCGCAGTCACCCCAAAATGACAGGGGTAGAGCCTCGGGACACAGATACCAGAGAATGGTCAGGTACTGTGCTAGTGTTATTTCCGAATATTAGGTATCAGAACAGGGAATCTAGATACTGGGGGCCAGTATTTGAAGGGATTTCCGAGCGTCTGAACCGTAAGGGTATGGATATGATCACGTTAACGGAGCCCTCGACTGAAGACATGTTTTCTTTACTGAATCCAGAGTCGATTAAAGGGATTATCACAGTAGGGACGATTTCAACTTCGTTGTTGCTAAACATTTATCGGATGGGTATTCCGGTCGTCATGGTAGATCATTGGGATTCTGCATTTTTAAGTGATACGGTGTTTACAGATAATCGCACATGCATGAGTGAATTAATGAAGGACTTGCTGTGCAGGGGCTATACCCGCTTTCAGTTTGTGGGTCATATTGATGACGCTCACAGTTTCTACGAACGCTGGGAAGCATGTCGTTCCACACTGGAAATGAGCGGAGTAGAATTGCGGCAGATTAAAGCTCTTCTTCACAGGGGAGCGCAAGCGCTTGCTGAGGAAATGGAAAAGTTGTCCGAGGACGAACTGCCTGAGGTTTTTGTATGTGCTAATGATGTGACTGCTGCGCAAGTCGTGGATGTGCTGAAAGAAAAGGGGATTGACGTTCCGAGGCGTTGCGGAGTGACCGGGTTTGACGATACGAATGAACAAATGCCGATTTATGCCACGGTGAGAGTGGATAAGGAATTGCTGGGAATGCGTGCAGTGGACCAGTTGTTATGGCGCATAACGAACCCGAACTCGCCTGTCGAGAAAAAGTTGCTACATGCTGAGCTATTCGTACGGGAAGTTCATGCACCCCGGATCAGTCGTGAAAATGATGACCGTGAGCGTCCCATTAACACAATCACATATAGTTAATGTCCAGATGCGTGTTATGACACCATACACCGTGAAGACGAAGGAGGTCGCTTTTAGCCTGTTTAGGGGCAGAGGGCGACTTTTATTTTGTATTTTGTCATTTGTTCTAAAAAACAATTGACTATTTTGTTAGCTTAATGTTATTTTTGTTATGTTACTGAAGAATCCAGATGTTCCCAATCATGCTTATAGGGAGGCTTGTGACGATGGTTAATGTGATAGGATTGGATGGCTGGAGGTTTAGGGAAGCACAAAGTGATGAGTGGCTTAGCGCGAAAGTGCCGGGTTGTGTGCATACTGATCTTTTACGACATGGCAAAATTCCTGATCCGTTTATTGGTGTGAACGAGATGGAGGTACAGTGGATTGATAAACAGGATTGGATATATGAAGCCCCTTTTGAGATAAATGCAGATCAGCTTCAATGTCAATGTGTAGAGTTGGTGTTGGAAGGTTTGGACACATACGCTGATGTAAAAGTGAATGGTCAATCTGTCTTGTCAGTCAATAATATGTTTCGGGTATGGAGACAGGATGTGAAGGCATTTGTTCAGCAAGGGGAAAATCGGCTAGAAATCAGTTTTCGTTCTCCGATCACTGAAGATGTACCCAAGCTTGAAAGCTTGGGTTATGGACTCCCTGCACCCAATGATCAGTCTGAGATCGGTGGTTTGTCCGACAAAAAGGTAAGCGTTTTCGCACGTAAGGCTCCCTACCACTATGGTTGGGACTGGGGACCGAGGCTGGTGACGAGCGGTATCTGGAGAGAGGTCCGGATCGAGGCCTGGTCCGGTCTGATCGTGAGAGACTTGTTTATTCGACAGGACGAGGTGAATTCGGTAGGGGCTAAACTCATGGCAGTGGTAGAGATCGAAAATGCAGATGAGATTAGAGATGCCGAGTTGCGTATTTCCGCTGACGGGAAGGTGTGGTCCAAGCCGGTTCGGCTGCTGAAGGGGAAGCAGACGGTGGAGCTGGAGCTGGAGATGAAGAAGCCCAAGTTGTGGTGGTGCCGTGGACTGGGGGAGCCTCATTTATATACGTTTGTGGCCGAATTGGTGGAACAAGAACAAGGAGCTGTAATCGCGGGAAAATCAGTAAAAACGGGACTGCGTTCCATCCGTCTTATACGTGAACGGGATGCAGCAGGAGAGAGCTTTTATTTTGAGCTGAACGGAATTCCTGTGTTTGCAAAAGGGGCTAACCACATTCCGAATGACAGCTTCATCACTGAAGTTACGATGGAACGATATCGGTATGAAATTGCCAGTGCAGCCGCCTCGAATATGAATATGCTGCGGGTGTGGGGCGGCGGTATTTATGAACAAGACATATTTTATGAGCTTTGTGATGAATACGGTTTGCTCGTGTGGCAAGATTTTATGTTCGCCTGCAGTATGTACCCGGGGGATGAGGATTTTATGGACAATGTGGCACAGGAAGCCGAGGACAATATTAAGCGGCTGCGTCATCATCCCTGCATTGCCTTATGGTGCGGCAACAATGAGATCGATTCTGCATGGGCGCATTATGAAGAGAATGGAGGCTGGGGCTGGAAAAAGGACTACACACCTGAGCAACGGGAACGCCTATGGAATGATTATGAAACACTCTTTCATCGGATTCTACCGGAGGCGGTACACACCTGGTCTGCGCAGACAGCCTATTGGCCCTCCTCCCCGCTGATAGACCTGACGAGAGATCGGAACCAGCATGCCCATCGGTCTTCAACTGCAGGTGATATTCATTATTGGGGTGTATGGCACGCGTCTGAGCCGTTTGAGAATTATCATGTACATGTGGGCCGTTTTATGAGTGAATATGGTTTTCAGTCCTTTCCTGAATACAAGTCCGTTCGTACTTATGCGGAAGAGAAGGATTTGGAGCTGGAATCTGCGGTGATGCTGGCACATCAGAAGAACGATGCGGGCAATCGTCTGATTAAAGAATATATGGAGCGGTACATGCGAGAGCCAAAGGATTTTACATGTTTTCTTCACATGAGCCAAATTTTACAGGCAGAAGCAATGAAAGTAGCCATAGAGACGCATCGTCGTCACAAGCCCTATTGCATGGGGACATTATACTGGCAAATGAATGACTGCTGGCCCGTTGCCTCCTGGTCGAGTATGGACTATTTTGGTCGTTGGAAGGCGCTCCAATATACGGCTAAGCGCAGCTTTGCCGATGTGCTGTTGAGTGCAACCGATACAGAACAGGGGAATAAGGTCTTGCATCTGGTCAACGATACACTAGAGCCGATATCAGGTACGCTGCGGCTGACTCTTTTGCATATCCGTAGCAGCCAGGCTATTCATGAAGAGGACGTTAAGGTAAAGCAACCAGCAGGCGGTGCAGGAATTGTACATATACTGCCTATCGACAAATGGCTGAGTGGCCTGAACCGTGCGGAGCATATGCTGGTCGCGTGTCTGACGCAGAATGATGAACAGGTGGCCACTGGTGAAATTTATTTTGCAGACACGAAAGAGATGGATTTACCGCAGGCAAAAATTGAAGTGACAGAGATTCAGGGAAGCGGAGGCAGCAGATTCATGCTGTGTTCGGATGTACTTGCCAGACACGTGTGGCTATCGGCAGAGCAGGAAGGTATTTTCAGCGACAACCATCTGGATCTGGCTCCCGGTATTCCAAAAACAGTGGAGTTTTTGGCCTTGCGCAACGGTTCATCAGCATTTGTGGCAGCTGCGCCGGGTACATTGACAGTACATTCATTGGTCAATTGGATACAAGGTTAGACAACAGTAAAAGCTTATCCGTCTTTAAGTAGATGATGGATAGGCTTTTTTTTATAATATAAATTTATTTAATGATATGTATAGCGTTTTCATAATGTTAATATACATAACAAAAGAAGGCTTGGGAGTTAAGTGGTAACAGATCATTTGTAAGAAATCTGTCTATTTAGCAACTAACTGTTGGAATATAAAAAAGCATACGGTTGGTCGAGAACTTGTAAAGGAAATCCGTCAGTTGGGCTTTAGCAGGGTGGAGCTGAACTATAACATTACCCGGGAAATGCTAACGACGATTGAGCCTATGATTGAGCGGGGAGAAATCGGCATATCGAGTGTGCATAATACATTTCCTCATACACCAGATCCGGATTACGGCGCGAATTCCGTTCTGCTCGGGTTTGACGTTGAAACCAAGCGACAACGTGCGATAGAGCTGCTGGTGCAATCTGTGGAATATGCGCATCGGTACGGAGCAAAAGCGGTAATTGTGCATCCTGTAGAGGTTCCATTTCCATACAATATCAGTGAGGAACTGGAGGGCTTTTCCATGAGCAGTGCAGGGATTCTGCTGCTTATCCAAACGTTGTGGGCCCAAATACTGGAGCGTCGGAATTCACTGAGTGACCAGAGGTTGCCATACGCCAAATCACCGTTGGGTATTGTGTGCTGCGCTGGGATTTCTATATGGGCTGTTTGATCTACCCGAAGCGCTCGCGCGGGCCGAGGCTTGGCTAGCTGAAGGGTTGGACGGGACGCCGGATGGCGAATGGACGGAGCGCATCAACGGAATTTATAATGCTGTTAGCGATATTATGCTAATTCATGCTGCCCGAATATTAAAACTACCGGAGCTACGCTTTTACCTGTGAGTGAAGTCTAAAACACAGTAAGCATCTATTTTTCGGGGATGAGGTCCATTCCCAAAGAATAGATGTTTTTTATGTTCATTTATGCAGGGGTAGAGCGCTTCCATTGAGCTTGAAGCCATTGTGGTGTACACTGTCCAGAACAGGTGTAAATTGGAACGTCAGGAAGGCAGGACGGTTACAAGGAGGAAAGACACATATGTATGCCCGTTTAAGATCGTTAAATTATCCACTAAAACTCTATGTTTTTTTAGCACTGGCCTTATGCTCCGTAATCAGTACATTGTGGATCATTAACGTGCGACTGCCCTCAGGGGGCCGCCCTTATCTTTTTATTTGGTGGAATATGATGTTGGCTTGGATTCCTATGCTGTTGACGCTACTGCTTGATGTAATGTACAGCTCGTGGAGGCGGGGAACGAGAACATTTTTACTCTGGGTTACGGGGGCGGCATGGCTTTTCTTTTATCCCAATACACCCTATTTGATCACAGATTTGCTGCATGTATTCGCCAGATATCCATTTCTCGGGGAGCAACGTTTCTGGGGAAATCCGTACTTTTGGAATCATGTACTGGGAATGCTGCTGGTAGCCGTACTTGGCCTGACAATGGGTTTTGTATCGCTCGAATCCGTACGACAATTGGTACAGCGTGCACGTGGTGGGCTTGTTAGTTGGCTGTTTATGCTGGCGGTACTCTTGTTGAGCAGCCTGGGTATTTACATTGGCCGTTTCTTTCGAGGGAACACATGGGATATTGTTTCTGCGCCCTCTCAACTGTATGCACAGGTATCTTCCATATGGGCAGACTCCTTGCAACGTACTCATTTTGTGGAGTTTAGTGGGATGGTATTCGTCATTTTGCTCGTCAGCTATGTATCCACGATGTGCGTAGTCTGGATGGGGAACAACCGCCAGGACGAATGGCGTCGCTGGTGATTCAATTGTAGCTGAGTGGCTGAATATCATCAAAAAATGTAAAAATAAAGGAGGAATAGCTACAATGAACGGACAGAATCGATCCGATATCCACGCTGGTCTTCAGGTAGATATTGTACTTAAAAAGGATCAGCCTACCGGTAAGCTGACACGAGGAACGGTGAAAGATATTTTGACCAATTCCCCGCGTCATCCGCATGGAATCAAAGTGCGTTTGACAGACGGACAGGTTGGGCGTGTCAAACATATCGTAACGAACGAAGGCTAGAGCTTTGGGCTGAGGAGGAATGAAGATGAACCAGGCAACGGCATGGTCTAAAAATGATCGCTACCCGCTTGTTTTACTTGTATTACTGGCGCTTGCCCTCATTTGGTCCTTGATTCGCCCAGCGGATTATTTTACATGGGTACTTGAAGTTCTACCCGCGGTTTTGGGAGCTGTGCTGCTGACGGCTTTGTACCGTAGATTTCGGTTTACCAATCTGGTATACACCCTAATCTGGCTGCACGCATTGATCTTGATTGTCGGTGGACATTATACCTATGCCGAAATGCCACTGTTCAACTGGATTCGGGATACGTTCGGACTGGAGCGCAATTATTATGATCGACTTGGGCATTTTGTACAAGGTTTTGTACCTGCACTCATTGTCAGGGAAGTGCTGTTGCGTAAAACGGCTTTGGGAAGCGGGAGCTGGCTCACTTTCCTCACGGTTAGTGTGTGTCTTGCGATCAGCGCTGTGTATGAGCTGATTGAGTTTGCTGTAGCCAAGGCAACCGGAACGGCAGCAGAAGCCTTTTTGGGCACACAGGGAGATGTATGGGATACCCAATGGGATATGCTTCTTGCGTTCATCGGCGCCCTGACAGCAGTGATTTTGTTGAGTGGGGTACATAACAAGCTGCTGAAACAATTAAGGTATTAGCAGAATTTATTTACCTCGCCTTTATCATGCTATCTGAAATTTCGCTGTTTTTGAAGGCTACATTCGCGTCATGGGACGGCTGTCGAGGTGTAGAGTTGCTGCGTCCATGTAGCTGTCCAGTAGCCGTTCAAAAATACGGTCCCACGTCTGCTCCAGGCTGTAGGCTCTACCAGCTCTGGACATAGCATCGCGTAGTGAGGCATCCTCGTACAACAGGTGTACAGCTTTGGCAAAGGCAGCGGCGTCCCCAGCAGGACACAATAGCCCTGTTTTTCCATGGATTAGATTATCTTTTACCCCGCCTTCATTGGCACCGACCACAGGTGTACCGCTCGCCATAGCCTCCAGTACAACGTTGCCGAAGGTTTCCGTGGTGGAAGGGAAGAGAAATACGTCGGCTGCGGCGTAGAGTTCAGCTAGTTCCGGGCCTTTCACAAAACCAAGCCAGTGGACTGCATGCTCCGGCACTCCTATATCCGCTGCAGTTTTGACCTTATACAATGGACCATCTCCTGCAATGACCAGCACAGAGGCTGCGCGGACGTCGTCGGGTAACTGGAGATAGGAATCCAGTAACGTGTCTATCCCCTTTTCCGGTGCAAGCCTGCCTACATACAAAATAACAAATGCATCTGCATGAACGCCCCATTTCCTCCATACTGTATTACGGTCCACCTTTGGTTGAAATCGGTCTGTATCAATGCCTCTACTCCAGATTTCGAGCTGTCCCATTCCTTTATTGCGCAACAATTCCATGGTTGATTGAGAAGGGACATACACCCTTTCGCAATGTCTGTGAAACCAGAGCATGTATTTCCATAACGCAGGTTCAAGCCAGCGAAGCTTGTAATATTCGAGGTATTTATCAAAGTGGGTGTGATATGAGGCGACGAGTGGAATATGGTGTTTGGCTGCGTAGCTTGTTCCATACAGGCCAAGGTTAAACGGAGTAGCGACATGAATCAAATGCGGGGAAAAGGCTGACAGACGCTCATTGATCTGTTTGGCGTTGGGGATCGCAAGTCTGCATTCCCGGTACAATAAAAAGGGAATACTCCGAAATCGCTCTACACCCGGCCCAGAGGGCAGATGATGGTCTGCCTCCGGTGCGAAGACGAGCGTAGATACTCCATGTGTCTCCAGATAGCCAATCCATCGTTCCAGGGTCAGAGCAGCGCCATTCACGTCAGGCGTATACGTGTCCGTAAGCAATGCAACTCGAAGCATGCCTTCATTCCTCCTCCGCCATTCTCATTTATCCTATGACGTTCCAGGGGAGTCCGCTTGGAGGCTCCGGCTTTTATTGTGTCATGATTTTGTTTACGGGCTTGCCGGGTTTTGTAAAAGCTGGCCCGCGGACGGGCGCTTTTCTCGGAACATTCTGTAATAGACGAGGGAGGACAAAATATAGAAAACACCTGTCATGCTAAATGTGATGGCATAGCCCCAATAGTTGCCATAAGTTGTAACTAAATAGGCTTGTACAGGTCCCATACCTGCGGTGCCTAGCATCCAGGTCGTCTGGAGAATGGAGTTGGCAATGCCACGATTTTTATCTGACACACGTTCGACGAGAATGGCGGTTTGCAGCGGATTGGCTGCATTCATTAGTGCTTGCCTGAATAGAAAGCTGATGGAAGCGATCCATAGCACGTTCGTAAAGCCTGTAATGAGAAGGAACGGTAGCGAAAGCAGTTGGAAGCCAACTACAGCTCTGACCAGTCCAATTCGGCTGCCGAGGGTAGGTCCGATCAACATGGAGAGGATGGTCATGAGCTGGCCGAGTGCAATCAGTAAACTCATTGCGCTGAGCGATACGGAGAAGCGGTTCGTAAAATACAAATTAAGATACGGGATGACCAGACCTGAACCTAACCCAAGAAAAAACTGGGCCAGAACAAATTGTCCAATAACCCGGCGATCAGAAGAAACAGCAGGCGTCTCTGATGCAGGGATATCGGGTGTACTGTGCGGTATATGTACTTGTTCTGTTTGAGGTGAAGATTGGGCAGGAGCTGGTGCTTCTATGATTGCCGTAGTTTTTGTGATGAACAATAGAGGAATAAAAGCAGTCAATGTTGCCATTCCTCCAAGGAACAGAGCAACCCGCAGACTGGATAGCGGTGTGATTCCCCACGTTTGCAGCCCATCTGCGAGTACGCCACCCCCGAAGCTGCCCAGGACTTGGGCTGCCAGTACAAGAGCTGAGTAATAGCTGAATATTTTTAAACGCTGGGATTTACTAATGCTTTCCGCTAAAAAAGGCACAGCCAGCACCTGAATAAAGGCGGCGAATACACCTGAGATTACGGCAAATACCAACATGCTTCCGCTGGTATCTGTAAAGGTACGGGCGAGAAAGGCCAGGCCGCTGAATAATGCGCCGATAACCAGCATATTTTTGCGGCTCGTCCGATCCCCCAAAAATCCGACCGGAATGAACAGCAACGCCGTCGCCAGCGCCTGCAAGCTGACCACCCGGCCGTTCATATCATCATCAAAGCCAAGCCCTTGGATATACAGGTTATACAGTACAGAAAACATTCCCGTGCCCATCTGGTACAACAGATTGGCCATAAAAAACAATCGGATATTACGCGGCCACTTTTGGGGCTCTTCTAACATTTTACTAATCCATGGCACGATGAGTTCCTCCTGTGACGTGTTGCAAATAAGTTAATACTGTTGATATGTATTCTAGCAGGAACTGTACATTTCATAAATATTCCTGATCTCCGATTGTTTTGGGTAATAATAAAGCATGGACTTTACATTGAATTTTCATTATAGTAATTCGGTATGAATAAATTTGAAAGGTAAGCAGGAGGGATGGCTTTGGCTTTTGGAGCACGGGTGTTAAAAACGGGAATCGCAGTGACGCTCGCCCTTTTTCTGAGCACGCTTTTGAACACCCATTCGCCTGTGGGGGCAGCGATAGCCGCTATTTTTGCCATGCAACCGTCGATATATAGGTCGTGGCGTTATTTTCTGGATCAACTCCAAACAAGCACACTAGGTGCAATCATGGCGTTGCTGGGCGGAATGGTATTTTCGAATGAGCCGATTGCAGTTGGACTGGTATGTGTATTGGTACTTATGATATGTCTGAAAATAAATATGGCTGATACGGTGGGATTGACACTCGTGACCGTTGTTTCTGTAATGGAAGCCTCAGGGGACTGGAAATTTGCGGTGACCCGCTTTGCGCTCACTTTGATTGGGATTGTGTCTGCTTTTGTCATCAATGTTAGCGTTTTTCCCCCGAAACCGAAAAGGCAGTTTATTAATCAGATTCAAAATGTATTTAACAGCATGTCCTTGCTGCTGCGTACTGCCATTTCCGATGAGATTAAGGAGTCTGTCTTTAAAGAGGAAAAAGGCAATCTGGAGGGAGCCATTAAATCGCTGTCGGACAAATATCATTTGTTCGAGGAAGAGCAGAAGAAGCTCAAGCGCTCTAAGTTTAGTCAAACGAGACAAATGGTAGTATACAAACAAATGCTCGGAAGTTTGCACAAAGGATATGAGGTACTGGATGCAGTGGAAAGGCACTATTTCCAGTCTTTACGGCCAAAGGGAACGGATGCTTTTTTTGACAGTCATCTGGAGTTACTGATTCGTTTTCACGAGCATGCTCTACTGAAATTCGAAAATAAGCTAAAACCGAATGAGGACGAAAGTGAATTGTTTCAACAAGCCAACGGCGAATTTATGAAGCATGCGATTACACGTTTTGACCATTGTCAGGAAGGAATGCTGCGGCTTTCCATTGTGGCTGCGGCGATGTACGACTATGGTCATCAGCTGGAGAGGTTGAGCAGACTGGCCGACCATATTCATCCTGTAGAAGAGAGCAGATAGGCGAATTTCCTAAAAGAAAAGCGACCGCATTCATCAATCAGATGGCCGGTCGCTTTTTTATGTAATGAATTCAAGTGTGTAAGAACAGGTTAATAGAAAGTTGCCAGAACGCACAAAAAAAGCCCGCTGGTTGCGAACAGGGACTGAACTTGCTACAATAGAGGATGCTCTGTTTTATGGTGAAACCATATGCATAAGTTGTGAATCACACTTCTTTTTACATTATAGCATGCTTCAAAGGATTAGTCAATTTTCCCGGATCAGGGGGATGCCGCGAGTATGCCCGGGTCCATAATAGAGCATAGTTTGTACGCAAGGGAGCCCTGCGTGGAGCAGGAGGAAACGGAACAGGAGCGATGTCAGTGACTACTGAACAGCAATGGAATGAAGAACAACGAAGAGTAGAAGATGTGACCGCAGTGATTAGCCGGCGTATTCGGAAGCTAGAGACAGAGGTTGGTTCTGTGCGCGGAGATGTCGTCGATATGCGTAAAGACTTCTGGGATGAGGTAACGATCAATTTCAGTGAGGCAGATGATGTGGGTGAGACGTCCACCAGTTTGCGTCAGCAGTCTGAGATTTTGTCTGAGCGGGAACGAAGACACAAGCATTCCACAGAGGCGTTAGGTCGTTTGAAAAAGTTGCTTGATTCACCGTATTTTGCACGCATTGATTTTGCTGAGGAAGGGCAGACTGCGGAACGTGTTTATCTGGGGATTGCCTCCCTGCTGGATAATCAAGATGAGGAATTTCTGATCTACGACTGGCGTGCGCCTATTTCCAATCTTTATTACGATAACATGCCGGGGCCCGCTTCATATAAGACCCCGGCAGGGGAGATGGAAGGGGAACTCACGCTCAAGCGCCAATTCTCGATCCGTGATGGACAGATCCGTTTTATGTTCGATACAGGGGTGACGATTGGAGACGAACTTCTTCAAGCAGTATTGAGCCGCAGCTCGGATGCTCAAATGAAAAGTATTGTCGCTACCATCCAGAGGGAGCAGAATCGCATCATCCGTGATGATCGAAGCCGGATGCTCATTGTTCAGGGGGCGGCAGGAAGTGGCAAAACCTCTGCTGCGCTTCAGAGAGTAGCGTATTTGCTGTATAAGTACCGGGATCGCTTACGAGCAGATCAGGTCGTGTTATTTTCGCCTAACCCGATGTTTAACAGTTATGTATCGACAGTATTGCCTGAATTGGGTGAGGAAAATATGCTTCAGGCCACGTTTCAGGAATATTTGGAGCGGCGTTTGGGCCGGGAGTTTCAGTTAGAAGATCCATTTGAACAGCTGGAATATGTGCTTTCAGCGTCGTTACAGCCTGGGTATGAAGCCAGGATGGAGGGTATCCGCTTTAAGTCGTCCAAGACGTTCTTACATGTGATTACAGGCTACAAGACGTATTTGGAACAGGAAGGAATGCGTTTTAAACCCATCCGCTTTCAGGGACGTGAGGTGGTTTCAGTAGAGCAAATGGCCCGCAAGTTTTATGAATTCGACTCTACGGTGCGGCTGGCGAACCGATTGGAACTGCTGCGGGATTGGATGCTCAAAGAGCTGGCCCGCTTTGGTAAGGAAGAATGCTCTGCCCCATGGGTGGATCAACAGATGGATCTGATGGAGCCGGAGGATTATCAGCGTGCCTATAACCGCATGCGCCGTAAATCCAAGAATAAGGGCGATACCTTCGACGATTTTACGCGTGAAAGAGAAATATTGGCGCGTATGGTGGTCAGTGACCGCTTGAAGCCCCTGCGCAAATGGATTAAGGCGCTTCGCTTCGTAGATACGACCCGGCTCTACAGCGAGCTGTTTATGAATGAGGCGTTGTTGAGCCAACTGGCGAATCATGCAGAGCTACCCGTCAGCTGGGGTGAAATTAGTCGACAAACTCTGGAACGAATTCAGGCTGGGGAGTTAGCGTATGAGGATGTGACACCCTTTTTATATTTGCGTGAGCTGATGCTGGGTTTCCGTTCCAATAGCAACATCCGTCACGTGTTTATTGATGAGGCACAGGACTATTCCCCATTCCAACTGGCTTTCTTCAAGCGCTTATTTCCACAGGCTAAAATGACGGCACTGGGTGATTTTAATCAGGCTATCTATGCCCATGCCTCGGTGCTTCAGGATGCAGAGCCATTGTATGACTTGTATGGTGCAGATCAGACCGAGATGATTTCCCTGACACGCAGCTATCGCTCAACACAGGAGATTGTGGAATTTACCCGGGGGATGGTCCCTGGGGGAGAGCACATTGTACCGTTTAACCGTAAGGGTGAGAAGCCTCTTGTAACCGAGGTGCGTTCGCGTGAAAAGTTGCATCAACAGATAGCAGGGAATGTCACAGAATTATTGGCAGAAGGCTATGAATCCATCGCGGTGATCTGTAAAAATGCTGACGAAAGCGCGGCAGCCTACGAAGCGCTGGAAGGACAGCTGTCAGTGAAGCCAAAATTAATTAAGAAAACAACTCCTGCTTTTGAAAAGGGGATTCATATCATTCCGGCCTACCTGGCAAAAGGCGTGGAATTCGATGCGGTCCTGATTTATGACGGATCAGCGAAACAATACCAGCGTGAGAGTGAGCGTAAGTTGTTCTACACCGCCTGTACGCGAGCGATGCATCTGCTGCATATTTATAGCATAGGGGAGATTACGCCATTCGTGAGTTTACGGGATTCGGATACGTATACCCGCAAAGTGGAAGAAAGTGATCGTGTTCTATAGAGAGGACATTGGCAATCAGCTGGGGACCAATACCTTAGGAACCTATGCGATACTTGAATAGATGTAGAGTTGGCTGGCATTATGGAGCGTATTCCAGTAACATAAGCAAATAGGCAAAACAGGTAAGAAGCATAAACGGAGGTTACAAACGTAATGGACATGAAGAGTGTATTTCAACGCCCGCCGCTGGCGGACTGTGTACCCGAGTTGGTAGCTACAGCTAGAGGAGAGCGCAAGGCATCGTTGGTGATCCGCGGAGGAACACTGGTCAATGTGGTATCGGGCGAGTTGCTGCCAGGCATGTCTATTGCTGTGCAAGGTTCTCGTATCGCTTACGTCGGTAGGGACGTCAGTCATACGATTGGAGAAGACACCATAATCATTGAAGCGGAAGGCCGCTATATGGCACCGGGGTTACTGGACGGACATTGTCACATCGAAAGCACGCAGCTGACCGTAACGGAGTTCGCTAAGGCTGTACTGCCGCTGGGAGTGACGGGTGGTTTTTTTGACCCGCATGAAATTTCCAATGTACTGGGTCTAAAAGGGCTTCGTCTGATGCTGGACGAAGCACGTACGACACCGCTGGCTGCTTACATGCAGGTGGCTTCTTGCGTCCCGTCCACAGGTCCGGAGCTGGAAACGACGGGTGCCTCCTTCGGCCCGGCGGAAGTCGCAGAGGCGTTAAGCTGGGGCCCGGATATGATCGGGCTGGGCGAAGTCATGAATTTCCCTGGTGTCGTCTATGGAGACGATGTGATGATCGGGGAAATTCAGGCCACGCTGCGCGCGGGCAAGGTGGCGGATGGCCATTTTACATGGGCCTCCGATGATTGGCGGCTGCCGGTCTATGCAGCCGCGGGAATTACGGGCGACCACGAGTGTGTCACGCCCGAGGATGTAGCCGAACGTATCCGGCTCGGCATGTATGCCAAGATGCGGCAAGGCTCTGCCTGGCATGATGTGGCCGAGACGATCCGAGCCAGCACGGAAATGGGTCTCGACACGCGCCGCATGATGCTGGTAACGGATGACCGTAGCGCAGAATCCCTGCTCCATGAAGGGCAGATGGACTTCGTCGTGCGTCATGCCATTGCACAGGGCGTCAAGCCCGTAACCGCGTTTCAGATGGCCACACTGAATACGGCAGAGCGCTTCGGCGTGGCACGGGACATCGGATCGATCATTCCGGGTGCGATTGCCGACATTATTTTGCTTGATGGCCGATTGGCCGAAGTGAATGTGACGGCTACCATTGCAGCGGGCCAGCTGGTGGCCGAGCACGGTCAAATGGTCGCCGATTGGGACGGCTTCGTTTATCCTGCTGAAGTGATGGACACGGTCCATCTGGGACGAGAGCTGAGTGCTGCAGATTTTCGCATTGCGGCTCCAGTACAGGAGGGGAATGTACCTGTACGGGTGATTCGTGTTACGGAAAATCACGTGGACACGAAGGAAGTGCGAATGACCGTTCCGGTCCGTAATGGAGAAGTCACGGCAGATCCTGCACAGGATTTGTGCAAAATAGCTGTTTTCGAGCGCCATCATGCCAGTGGCAGTCACGCGGTGGCACTTGTGACAGGTGTCGGCTTCACCGAGCCGGCTGCGATTGCCATGACCGTCGCGCATGATAGCCACAACCTGCTCGTCATTGGTAATGATGACGAGCTCATGACCCAGGCGGCGAAGCAGGCTGTTGCCCTGCGTGGTGGCGTGGTGGTCGTATCCGCCTCGGGTGAGACGCGCTTCCCGCTGCCTATCGCCGGGCTGATGTCCCCAGCTCCGTTTGCGGAGGTAGCTGCGCAGTCCGAAAGTATCAGCCGGGCGCTTCAGCAATCCGGCTGCATGCTGAACAACGCGCTGATGACACTGTCACTGCTCGCACTGGTCGTTATCCCTGAAATCCGTCTGTCGGATCAGGGGCTTGTCGTGATCGGAGCGGATGGCATCCGCAAGGTATCTCTTTTCGTGGAAGAGGATGCTGCGGAAGTCTGATAGAACACGTCGCTGGGGGTTGTCCTGCAGGTCTGCCCAGACCTGAGGGATAACCCCTGTTTTTCATACACGAAGTCAAAAAAATATCTTCGATTTCTTTATAAAAGTCAAGGAGCGGTGGGCAGATGCATCCCTATTATCGTTCACTAGAAAAAATGGCTCATCATGCCTCGATTATAGAGCAGGATTGGAACAGGTTTGTAGAGCAAACCCGTGTGAAGCATGTTCAGCAGGGAACGGTTCTCATTGAAACGGGTGAGCCTGTGAAACATGCCTATTTTTGTTCAGAGGGATTATTCCGTTTATTTTATCCATTAGCAGATGGCAGAGAATATAATGTCGGTTTTTCGCCAGAAGATGATTACGTAACCTCTTATGGGGCTATGATCCAAGGAGAACCATCCACTTTTTCGATCGAGGCAATGGAAGATTCGGTTGTTATTGAAATTCCATATCACGTATTGAAGGAGCTTATGGATACAAGCCATATGTGGGAAAGATTCGTCCGTAAAAGTGTAGAAAGACTTTATATTCGAAAAGAGGAACGGGAGCGCGAATTATTGTATCTTTCCGCTAAGGAGCGTTATCATGCTTTTCTTCTCAAATACCCCGGATTGGACAAACGAGTTGCCCAATATCATATAGCTTCGTACATAGGCGTCTCCCCTGTATCACTTAGTCGTTTGCTGCGTAGTGATCCGCATTAACCTATGTTAATGCGACTTTGTAGACAAGCAGCGTACAATAACGATAAATCATTCAAGCTTCACCAAAAAAGGAGATAAGGCATATGCGTTATATGATGATTGTATTATTGGAGTTCTACCCTTCCTGGTTGGCTCTACCTCGGGAGGAACGTCGAAAACATGCGGGGGCCTTGCAGGCTACCATTCAAAAATATAGCGAACATGTTCAGGTTCGTTTTTTTGATGCAGAAGCACTGCCTGGAAACGACTACACTGATTTCGTCGTATGCGAAACGGAGGACATGAAGCAATATCACTATATGTGGGAAGAAATTCGCGATTCGGAGCCGTATACCAAAGGATACATGAAGATTAAAGATGTAGTGATGGGTATGGAAAATGCATTTCAGTCCTATGAGTCAGAAATGCTACAGATGGAAAAATAACCGTCATTCCGCTTTCTATGTAAAATGAAGAGTTCAGCTTATATACGGTTAAAAAAGGCGAATTCCTGTGCTGTTTATGTTCAGCTGGAAATTCGCCTTTTATCTTTTGGAGACGAAAAAGTGTAATAAGAAAAAATCACATTATACAACTGTGTTACTTATAATCTTCAGAAAACCGTTCTTCCCAGCGGTATCCATTAACTGATTAATGGATTTTCCTGCGGTATCGTTAAACAAATACCACTCATCTTTCGATACGTCATGAAGCAAAATCTCTGGATATTCTGTTGAAAGTTCAGATGGAACAGGACTAATTAAAGAATAAATATCAAAACGAACTAAGCTTTTCCCTTTTTGGTCTAAAAAATCATATTGTGCATTTTTATAATAAGATCCAGGTGTGTCAAGAGTTAAGCTCCAAGAATAGTTTTCAGGTGCTTCGACCTTTTCACCTTTGTTTTTTGCGAAAATATTATAAATGGTTTCATTATATGCATTGCCATTAATTTGCTGAACTACGCCGCCCAAAGTCATATGGTATTCCTGTTGAAGTGCTTTTACTTGTACACCGTTTATGAACAATGGTTTAGTATCAACAGTCACTGCAAAGTTGCTGTAATTGACATTGCAGCCAAACGTCTCTGCAATAAAACGAAGTGGAACATATATGCGATTATTTTTCGTGTATGGTTTTACATCAAGCAGCATCTTTTTACCATTTTTCTCCGCTATGCTTCTGTTTATTGCTAATTTTACTTTCATCTCGCTTTTAGCGAGAATAACCTCGGAATTGGACCATTCGACACTAGCCCCCAAACTTTCGCTCATAACACGTAGAGGTACTATGGCGCGTTTATTCTTCATTTCGGGCTTCACATCGGATGTAATAGTCACACCGTCAACTTTGATCTGATTTTGTGCTGCATAAGTTGTGGACGATGAAATAAATAAAAAAATTGCAAGAAAAGCCGCAAAGAATGCTTTTTTCATAAATGATTGCTCCTTTTTTGGTTAAATTTGTTGTGCAGTAACTTTCCCCCATATTAAGACGCAACTGGATAAAAAAACGTTGCGCTGTCCTGTCCGTTAACTTAACGTAACAACCAGTTTGTACTATTTGATCACCTTCCGATATATACCAACTAAAAATTGCTAATCTTCCTGGAGAATTATGTCGATAACATTGGATATTATTCATAAAATTTATCAAAGTAAATCCTTAGGGGGAAAGTTAATGAGAAAACAGCTAAAAGTTGCGATTTCTCTAGTATGTTTAATGATGTTTATAGGTTGTTCAGCTTCACCAGTATCACAGCAGACGACCAAGATTACACTTTTGAATTCCAAATCTGAAATAAAAACCCAATTAGAAGAAGTAGCAAAACAATACAATCAAGAGCACCCTGAAGTATCTTTGGAGATTATAACCGCTCCTGAGGGGACGTCTGCATATCAAAAGCTGATGTCGATGTACGGCTCAGGAAGTCCCGCTACCATGTCGATGCTTGATCCTGGGGATGCTCAGCAATTTCTGGATAAAGCCGTTGATTTAAGCAAAGAAAAGTGGGTAGCTGATACGATAGAAAATGGACTTGACGCCGTTAAGAAAAGTGATGCTGTGCTGGGGTTTCCATTTGCAGTGGAAGGCTACGGATTAATTTACAATAAGAAAGTGCTTGACAAAGCAACAGGGGGGGCTTTTGATGCTTCCTCGGTAAAAAGTAGAAGCAACCTGAACTCATTAATGGCTAAAATTCAGAAGACGGGAGTAGCACCGGTCATGCTTTCACCAATGGACTGGTCTCTCGGCTCACATCTTTTAGCTCTGTCTTATTCTGTTCAGCCTGGGGGTTTTCCGGAGTTTGTTAAGGGTATGCAGGATAACTCCATAGACATGTCCCAAAATAATGTAATGTCTGGATGGGTACAAACTTTAGACTTGCTCAAGGATAACAGCATCAATAAGAATTCGCCTTTGGACAGCACGTATGACGATGGAGCCAAAGCATTAGGAGAGGGAAAAGTGGGGCTTTGGTTTATGGGCAACTGGGCTTGGGCTGGGATTAAGAGCAATGATACAGCAAATGAGGAATACGGTTTTTTGCCCCTTCCGTTAAGCGATAATACGGATGACCCTAACAATGCTAAGATTACAGTCGGTGTAACAAAGTATATTTTCATTGACTCCACAGCTACCACACCTCAGGAGCAAGAGGAAGCAAAGAAATTTCTGAACTGGCTGGCATACGACAAGTCCGGACAAGATTTTCTGGTAAACAAGGCTAATACGGTACCTGCGTTCAAAAATATTGATTTAGAGCCTGCCGATCCTTTGGGACGATCAATCAAGTCGTATATCTCGACCGGAAAGACACTACCGTTTATGGCAACCCTTCCACCTGATCATGGGGGCATCACAGGAGCATCTATCCAAAGCTATATCAGTGGAAAGATAGATAAGACTGAGCTATTGCGCCAAATACGCATATACTGGAAAGCTCAGCAGTGATGATACGAGACCAGTTACGGGAGGAAGATAAAGATGTTTAAATTAACGTTAAAGAAAAAAATAATTAGTGCAGCGCTCATACTGGTTATCGTACTGTCCCTTTCAAGTGTTATAGGCGTCATTAAGATGTCGGAAATGGGTGAGGCTTCTGATAAGGTAAATAACAGGTCTTTACCCGCGGTTATTCTTCTTCAGGGTATGGATAAGCAGATTACAGAAATCGATAGACTCACCGTTCGATTGATACTTGAAGAGGATGCGGCTGTTCGCAGCACTTATCAAGAAGAATTAACCAAAGCTACAGCTTCAATGGATAAGAGTGTAAATGAATATCAAAGTTTAGCCTCTACGGCAGAGGAAAGAGAACTGTTCACCAACTTTTATGGTCAGTGGGCAATGTATCTTCGCCATCTAAAGGTGGTTTCCGCTGCCATGGAAGAAAACGACAAAGTGATGGCCTACATGATCATTCATGGAAATTCTTCTATTTATAAGGCAGCATTAGACGATGTAAATAAACTGAAGCTACTTAATGAGCAGTACGCCACTGATGCCGCTAATCAATCGAGTCAATCTTACCATTCAGGTAGAATTTTAATGATTTCTCTGACTATCATATGTACGATCCTTGGAATCATCGGTTCTTTTTTACTGGCTCAATCGTTCACTAAGCCCATATTAAAGATAGCGGAACAGATAAAGCTGGTAACGAGAGGGGACCTGCAAGTGGAACCCCTTAGTATCCGATCAAAAGATGAGGTCGGGGAACTGGCATCCGATTTTAATGAAATGTGCGATTCACTGCGTAACCTTTTAAAGGAAGTTGTGGATAATTCCTTACTGGTTGCCTCTACAGCAGAACAGTTAACGGCCAGTGCGGAACAGACAAGCATCGCTACCGAGCAGATAGCTATAAGTGCCACTCAAGTCGCAGAGGGATCTCAGACACAGCTTGCAGATATAGCTGAAACGCTGAATTATACGGTAGACGTTTCTAAAAGTGTAGAGAACATAACCAATCGCTTTGTGAATGTGGCGAATCTCACAACCCAAGCACAAGAAAAAGCAAACAACGGGAAAACCCAAATGTCTTCCACTGTCTCCCAAATAAGAGATGTGCATACCAAGGTAACTCAATCTGCTGAAGTGGTAAATATTCTAGGCGAAAAGTCGGCGGAGATTAAACAGATCACAGCTATGATCAGTGATATAGCAGCCCGAACCAACTTGCTTTCACTAAATGCGAGTATAGAAGCTGCAAGAGCGGGAGAGCAGGGAAAAGGATTTGCGGTTGTCGCTTATGAAGTACGCAATTTATCGGCACAAGCAAGTGAAGCAACGGGCAAGATTTCTTCGCTCGTCAACGAAATTACCTTAAGAACAGATGAAGTTGTGATTTCAATGAATGAAGGTGTTCAATCTCTGAATGAAGGCATGATGCTTGTCGAAGGTGTAGGTAACGTTTTTTCTGAGATTGTCGGTGCCGTTGAAGAAGTGAGCGGTGAGGTGGACACAGCGGCTATAGAAGCAAGATCCGTAAATGAAGGAACCGTTTCTATGGTGGAATCGATGAAGAAAATTTCTGAAATCTCAGAACGTGCAGCAGATTCTACTCAAACAGTCGCAAGCGTAGTTGAGGAAACTACCGCATCCATGCAGGAAGTGTCTGCAGGTGCTAATATGCTTGCCAAGAGGGCGGAAGAGATGAATCAAACGGTGTCGGTATTCAAGATTTAAAATAAGCTTTCAAATCAACTGGAGTTAAGAGCGGCAGCCTTGGACGAGAAAAAAAGTCCTAGACTGCCGCTGTTTTGTTAAGCTCAAACCATTAGATTACGAATGAACGGCTTCAGCTTTTTTGGCTGCTCTTTTCAGATCCTGTTTACGGCGTTCCTCCAGATACCGCTCCCCATTCTTCTTGTCTGCTGTCAGTGTAAAGCAGGATATGATGGTGAACAGGCCTGCAATGGAACCCAGAATTACATAAGTTATCGGGAAATTTAATACTTCATACATATGCCCCACAATGGGCGAGAAAATGGAAACCACCAGGGAGCCCATAAACAAATACAGCAGGTACATGGTGGAGGACAAGCGCTGGTCAAAGTTAACGGTAATGTATTTGAAGATGGCTACCAGAATAAGCGGTTTCTCCAAGGAGTGAATCATCTTCATTGCAGCTACCCATATGGAACCGAATGGCAACGAAGAGCCGATAATACGCAAAGACATGATCGACCCGGCAATAATTAATGCCCATTTGGCGGTCGTTTTGTTCACAAACCAAGGGGTAACGAAAAGGAACACAAATTCCAGGAAAACCTGCACAGCGCTCAAATCGCCGAGGAATTGATTTCCTTCCGCTTTGGAACTGAACTGCGATACGAAGTATGTGGCAAACTGCTGGTCATATACCTCATAGATTTGGGTCACGCCAACCATGAATAGCATAAGAAACCAGAACTTTTTGGTACGCACGAGATGCAGCACATCAATTAGCTTCAATGATTCTGTTTTCTGCTGCTCCTGTCCGGAAATTTCGACTTTGGTCAGGAAGATGCAGATCATGGCAACAACGGCAGATACCGAGGCAATCCAGAAGGTCAGATTTACATTGATATTGATGACCCGTCCTGCAACAAAAGTAGCCGCCGCCCACCCAAGTGAACCCCACATACGAACCCGTCCGTATTCAAAGCCATATTTACGCGAAACTTTGTCCATATACGAATCGACGACACCGTTACCTGCATTAAATACCAGGCCGATAAATAGCGCACCAACAATGGCACCAATGACGAACTGCGTTTGTAGTAATGGACCGTACACATAAATAAAAAAGGGTCCGACGAGCAAAAGAATCGTAAAGAGTATGTACAGCAGATGTTTTCTCAGACCCAGCTTGTCGGATAAGTAACCGAACAGGGGCTGCATGATCAAGGCCACGATTGAGTTAGCCGCATATAGAAATCCCGTGTAGGTTTCTGAAATTCCCAGGCTTTGTCCCAGCCAAATGACAAAAAAAGACATGGCAGCAGACCATGTAAACAGATAAGCGAAGTTAAAAATACTCAGAGACCAATAGTTGCGTTTTGCCAAATTCATCATGTTTAAGCACCCCTTCAAATTGTAGCCGCTCAATGTGTTGTCAACGTCAATATGCATTGTCAATACTATTAATTGTAAGGATTTTTCATTTGCTTCCATAGGGCATTTTCCCAAGATTTCCTGTGCTTATTTCAATCAGTTGAGGATTCGAATAAAACAGCAGATCCTGATATGGATTAAATTGGGGCTCAAACTATTTTAAATATGTTGAAGAGGAATAGTAGGGGATGAATAGTGAAAAGATTGAACCATGAGAACATGCTTGTGTGTAACTACATCTACATCTTGTAAGAAATAAGTCCTAAGTGTAAAATTCTCTTATAGTTCATTAAGCTCACTAAGTTCATTTTGCAAGTACAAAGTTACTTGAAACACTGATCGTATATAGAGTATTGTGTAACGAAGAGTTAGGACGAAGCCCACTCATCCTAAAGGCACAGGTTATCACTAGGCTCAATAGACATTGCTAACATCCAGATAGAAGTAGGATGCGAATCGAGAATACGGCAGTCTTTATAGTTGCCACGTTTTATTGATTAAAAACTTTCCTATACCGGTCAGAAGGGGGAGCGGATGGCTGTCCCTGATTGATGCTGTATTTAGATCGAACTGAGGATTATTTGTGAAAAGCACGAGGGTTACATACTCTAGCCAATCAGATACCGTCCTTTGGATGCAACAATGGGCTACGTCCCTATTAACATATAGTATACAAATTAAAAAGAAAACGAATAAAAACAAAATGTTGTGAGTTCGTAGTTGGAGGATTTATTATGTCGAAAAGTGTTTCTTCGTCCTTTATTATCATTATAGGATCAATGTTATTTGCCTTATTTTTTGGTGCAGGGAATCTAATCTTTCCACCTATGCTTGGGCAAATGGCTGGAAAGAATGTATGGATAGCCAATGCGGGTTTCTTGGTTACCGGAGTTGGCTTACCATTACTAGCCGTCACAGCCTTTGTTTTTTCGGGCAAAAGCAATTTGCAAACTTTAGCGAGTCGTGTACATCCTGTATTCGGCCTTGTCTTTACAACAATCCTTTATCTAGCCATCGGGCCTTTATATGCAATTCCTAGAACCGGTAGTGTGTCATTTGAAATTGGAGTAAAACCTTTTTTTTCAAACAATGCAGATCATCCTGTCGCACTTTTTGTATTTACTATCCTTTTTTTTGCAGTTGCATGTTTGTTATCACTTAATCCTACAAAAATTATTGATGTAATCGGAAAGTTCCTAACACCCATTAAATTGACCTTCATTGGATTACTTGTGATTGTAGCTATTATTCACCCAATAGGAAAGTTCCAAGAACCTGCGGAAGGTTATACATCGAATGTCTTTTTCAAAGGCTTTCAAGAGGGTTATTTAACATTGGACGCTCTTGTTGCCTTTATTTTTGGAATTATCATTGTTAATGCAATTAAGGATAGAGGAGTTACTACCAAAAAAGAGTTGATGATCATTTGTGCCAAAGCGATAGCAATTGCGGTTATACTCTTAGCTTTTATCTATACGTCTCTTTCATACATGGGAGCTTCTAGCGTTGAAAAATTGGGTGTTTTAGGAAATGGCGCTGAGGTGTTAGCTAAGGTTTCCTCCTATTATTTTGGATCTTATGGTTCTATTCTATTAGGCTTAATGATTACAGTAGCGTGTTTAACGACAAGTGTGGGGCTTATCACTTCCTGCTCTTCCTTTTTTCATGGATTATTTCCAAAAATCTCTTATAAAAGAGTTGCTCTCATGTTATCTATATTTAGTACCCTTGTAGCCAACATAGGTTTAACACAGCTCATTAAGGTTTCAACGCCGGTATTAATGGCAATATATCCTATTGCTATTTCTCTAATATTTTTAACTTTTTTACATCCCGTATTTAAAGGAAAGTCAGAAGTATATCAAGGCAGTTTGATATTAACCTTTATCATTAGTTTATTTGATGGCTTGAATGCTGCTGGAATAAAAATTAATGTAATTAACGATTTTTTCACTCATCTTCTTCCATTATATAATGTAGGGTTAGGGTGGTTAATTCCCTCTGTTTTGGGAGGCGTAGCTGGCTACATATTTACTAAGTTAAGAGGAAGAAAAATAATTTTAGTACTTATGAAGCCCAAAAAAAATAAATGATTTATCCTATGCATATTAGTCTGTTATATAAGGGACAGCAAGCGCCTGATCTGCTTCGTGCTGCTTACGGTACTGCGAAGGGGTCAGGCCGTTCCATTTTTTAAAGGTCGCAATAAAATAACTTAGATTGTCAAAACCAACATCCAGCGCAATATCAACCACTTTGCGATCACTTTGCTCCAGCAACCTGCAAGCCTTTTGAATCCGATGATAGTTGATATATTCTACCGGACTTTTCTGAACCATCTGCTTAAAAAAACGGCAAAAATGCCCTTCACTCATTCCAATCTCATCTGCGATCTCCCGTAAACGTATAGGCTCATGAGCATGACTGTTGATATACGCCAACGCTTTTTTGATCCGTTCCACTTTGTTGCGTTGACCTGCCATAATCACATCCTCTCCATTAGCGGGGGTCATGTGTGGGTACAGGCAGGCAATCATGCTATAGAGCTGCGCCTTGGTCGCCAGTTCACGGGCAGGCGTATTCTGCTCATGGCTGGTGATAATGTGTCGCAATGCAGCCAGCACCTCTTGCTCCCAGGGCTGCACGCCGCGAATGTGAGGGGGAGGGACAAGCTTTTTACTGATAAATGGGTCAATAAACTGCGTTTGCACCGTATCCTGCGTGCGGCTGTGCAGCATGTCTGGATGAAACACCACCGCAGAAAATATGCAGCGAGGGCTTTTTTGTAAATAACCGGCGTGAAGCTCGCCGCTGTTGACAAAAAGAGCTTCACCTTCGTTCACCTCCGTATAGACCATATCCGTCTGAAATACGGCGCTCCCCTGTTCTACTATGATAAACTCCATTTCTTCATGCCAATGAGACTCCAATATACTATTTCCGTTCAACTGCTCCACGCTTGGGTATACGCTGACTGGGTACATAGGATTGCCATGAATGCGGTTTTCCCGCAACATTTCTCTTTGCATGTCTATGACTCCTTTTCCGCAAACTGATTTATATAGAAAACATCAAAATATTGATACAATACGTCAAAATAAAAGAAGTAAACCCTTACATAAATCAATATTATTATAGTAAGGATTTCGAAAAAATCCAACAAGCGATTTGGAATCAAGAATATAAAGATCGAGACGGAGGAAGGAACAGATGAAATTTACAGATGGCTATTGGTTGGTTCGCAAGGGCTATGAAATACAAAATCCTGCTGAAATCCGTGATATTGTGACGGACGATGCTTCCATGACGGTATATGCAGCGACCCACCGGATCGAGCATAAAGGAGATACGCTGAACGGAGCGTTGCTGAAAGTGACCTACAGCTCGCCTATGCCGAATGTCATTCAGGTGCGTCTGAACCACCATAAGGGACGGGTGCATCAGGGACCGAATTTTGAAATTCACACCTTACCAACAGAGGTAGACATTACGGTGGATGAGGACGTAGCGGTACTGAAAAGCGGCGATCTGAGTGTGCGAGTTGGCCGTGGGAAGAGCTGGGATGTAGGCTTTTATGTCGAGGATCGCAAAGTCACAGGCAGCGGACATCGGGGACCAGGCTATATTACAGACCCGCAGGATCAGCCTTTTTTCCGGGAACAGCTGGAGCTTGGCATCGGTGAGTACGTATACGGACTTGGAGAGCGTTTCACCCCGTTCGTAAAAAATGGCCAAGTGGTCGATATCTGGAATGAAGATGGCGGGACTAGCAGTGAGCAGGCCTATAAAAACATTCCATTTTATCTATCTAATAAAGGGTATGGTGTGTTCGTCAACCATCCAGAAAAGGTATCCTATGAGATTGCATCGGAAAATGTATCAAAGGTTCAGTTTAGCGTCTCCGGCGAATCGTTAGAGTATTTTATTATTGGTGGAGCTAACCCTAAAGAGGTACTGGACAATTACACCAAGCTGACGGGTAAGCCTGCATTACCACCAGCCTGGACCTTTGGTTTGTGGCTGACCACTTCGTTCACAACAGATTATGATGAAGCGACAGTGAACCATTTTGTGGACGGGATGGCTGAGCGGGATCTGCCACTCTCGGTATTCCATTTTGACTGCTTCTGGATGAAGGAATACCAATGGTGCGATTTCCAGTGGGATCAAGACATGTTCCCGGACCCGGAAGGCATGCTGCAGAGATTGAAGGCAAAGGGTCTCAAAATTTGTGCATGGATCAATCCGTATATTGCGGAAAAATCCATTTTGTTCGATGAAGGTATGGAAAATGGTTATCTGGTCAAAACCGCCGATGGCAGCGTGTGGCAATGGGATATGTGGCAGGCGGGGATGGGGCTGGTTGACTTCACAAATCCGGCTGCAGTCGCCTGGTACCAGGATAAGCTGAAGGTGTTGGTAGATCAGGGGGTGGATTGCTTCAAAACTGATTTTGGCGAGCGCATCCCTACCCATGTGGTATATCATGACGGCTCTGATCCACTGAAGATGCATAATTATTATACGCATTTGTACAACAAGGCTGTATTTGATGTGCTGGAGGAAAAGCTGGGTAAAAATGAAGCCGCACTATTTGCACGTTCCGCTACAGCCGGGGGGCAACAGTTCCCGGTTCACTGGGGCGGAGACTGCTCGTCGACGTATGAGTCGATGGCGGAATCCTTGCGAGGCGGTTTGTCGCTTGGTTTGAGCGGCTTCGGCTTCTGGAGCCATGATATTAGCGGCTTTGAGTTAACGGCTGCGCCGGACGTGTACAAACGGTGGGTACAATTTGGACTTTTGTCCTCCCATAGCCGTCTGCACGGAAACGAATCCTATCGCGTGCCTTGGCTGTTTGATGAAGAATCAGTCGACGTGGTGCGTAGCTTTACAAAACTCAAATGCTCGCTAATGCCATATCTGTATCCTTCTGCTGTGGAATCCTCAGTAAAGGGACTGCCGATGATGCGGGCTATGGTATTGGAATTCCCACAGGACCCAACCTGTGCAACGCTGGATCTGCAATACATGCTGGGGGATTCCATTTTGGTAGCCCCGATCTTTAATAAAGAAGGCAATGTGCAGTATTATGTACCAGAGGGTCAGTGGACAAATTTACTTACGAATGAGAGAGTGTCAGGTGGTTGTTGGGTTAACGAGCATCATGATTTTACAACTTTGCCTGTGCTCGTGAAGCCGAACACACTGTTAGCAATCGGTCATGAGGACAGTCGTCCGGATTATGATTATGCTGATCAAGTGGCACTTCATTTGTTTGAGCTTGGTGAGGGTCAACAGGCTCGAACGGTTATCGTGAATACGTCAGGTGAAGAAGAGCTAACGGTTACTGCAAGCCGCAAGGATTCTGTCATTACGGTGAAGGCTGAAGGTGCTGTTAAACCATGGTCGATAGTCCTGCGCGGTATCCATGAGACTGTTCAAGTGGAGGAAGGCAGCAGCCAGCCGGGAGTACAGGGTGTAATCATTACACCAGCTTCCAGCGGACAGCAAGAGCTTACGATTCACTTGGGCTAGGTAAGGCTCTAGAAAGTGGATGAAGTATGTCATAATGTAGCGATTATATGCAAAAAAGGGCTTGCCTGATCCAACAGGCAAGCCCTTTTTGATGCAGATTTTTGATAGAGATCAATTTGAATAGAGACCAGTTGCAACTTTTAGCATCGGTATTATTCCTATCCATTCTGCTGGAGTAGCAGCGGTACAACATACTGCCGGAAAATATCCACAGGAGCCCGTTTCTTTTTGAATTTATCAGCGGTAACGACAACAACCATGTCATACGACGGGACGACAACAATGTACTGCCCACCGAAGCCGAGAGCGTAAAAATAGTCCCTTTCAGTTCCTGTCTCTGTTTCATCTGAAAAGGAAGAAGTCCACCAGTGCCAGCCGTAAAATGCTTTTTGTGGTTTGGCAGCAGGAAGAAACGGACGGGTTGAATATCGGACTGTCTTTGTTTGGATGATCTGCCGTCCTTCCCAGCCTCCTTCGTTCAGATAAAGCCGCCCGAATTTGAGCATGTCCATCGGCCTGAGATGCAGCCCGAATCCACCCGTATGAGTGCCCTGAGGATCGGTCTCCCAATGGTAGCTTTCGATACCGAGCGGTTGGAATAATTGCTGCTCGGCAAATTCAGCAACTGTTTGTCCAGAAATATTACGTAGTATGGTGGCCAAAAGTTGAGAACAGCCAGAACTGTATTCCATTCGTGTGCCTGGCACATCCGATAATGGCTGTGAAAGCACAAATTGCACCCAGTCTGACGTTTTGCTCATGGTAGGAAAAGAATTTTGCCCGCCAAATTCCGTCCAGTTAAAGCCTGCGGACATCGTCAGCAGATGTTCAATCGTTATATCACGCTTTCGAGAATCACTATCTGTGGCCAACTGGGGAAAGAATTCGAGGATTGGCGTCTCCGGTTTCGGTCCCCGTTGCTGGTCCATAGCGATACAAACTAATGCGGAAATCACGCTTTTCGTACAGGAATTTATTTTATAGAGTTCGTTAGCAATTTGAGGTTCACGATAGTAATTCATGATCATGTTACCCTGCTGCTCAATAAGGCAGCTACGGGTTTCCAACTCGTTAAGCACGTGAATAAGCGGTTTGAGTTCCAGACTTTTCATGCAGATCCTCCTTGAGGCTTATGGCATACCAATACATAGTATATCATTTTAATAGTCTGAAATTCGAAGGCTACAAACTGAAAACAGTTCATTTACCTAATTTTGAATTTTTTTGTTTTTTGATATTAAAAAAGATATATATGTTCACTGAATAGACACAAATATATTTAAAAATCTATACACTTTTTCTGTTTCATTCAAAAAAACAATCGGATAAAACGATATATAGTAAGTTGGACATTTTATTCAGAAATAACTGGGGGACCGATTCATGAATTTAACAATTAAGGCCAAAATGATTCTTAGCGCGATACTGATCCCGAGTGTGATTGCAGCTATGCTGCTTACCAATTACATTTTAAGCGTACATAGTGAGAATGAGTACAAGGATATTATGAATCGTGAAGAGGCTATTGCGTATAACTCGAAGTCTCTTCAATTTTTGTTAAACGGCATATCTAATGATGAGCGGGCATATTTGCTAACTCGTGACGAACAGTATGGGAAAGAGATCGGAAACAAGCAGAGTGAAGTTGCAAAGTTGCTACAGGAGACAGAAGCTCTGCTTAGTACAGGCAATGAGGATTCTAAGAAAAAGATGACTGATCTCAAGACGGGGATTAATACCTATATGAATCAAGTTCATCGTTTACTGGCTACAGCGGGGTATCAGAGTACAAGAGATGATGCTTTCCCGCCATTTTCTGATTTGCTCGATGATTTTGAAAACGAACGGGTGTTGCGTAAGCAGCTTGATACCAAGGTAGTAGCATTCGTCAAAGCTCAAGAAGATATGGTAACGGTGAAAGTACAGCAAGCGCACCAAACGATGACGAATACATCCTTGATTACGAGTATTGTAGGACTTCTAGTTATCATTTACAGTATTTTTCAATCCATTGTTCTGATTCGTTCAATTCGTCCATTACACCATATGAATGGGCAGCTGTTGGAAATGTCTGAAGGTGGGGGAGATTTGCGTAGCCGACTGGATATTACGTCCAAAGACGAAATCGGTATGATTGCAAGCTCCTACAACAAGCTTATTGAGGGATTCCGCAGTATTATAGTGGATGCTCAGGATACGGCGCGTACATTAACCGTAACCGCAGAGCGGGTTAGCGTAAGTACAGAGGAAATGAATCAGGCCAATCGTCATACTTCCGGTGTAATGGAAGAGCTAGCGGCTGGTATGGAGCATCAGGTCGATGATATTACACAAACTACAGATACCGTGAAAGAGCTAGCCCACGAACTGGAGCATATTGCAGCTACGAGCCAGCAGGTGTACGAGTTATCTGATACAGCCGCTAAAGATGCAGAAGCAGGAGAACAATCTATAGGTCAGGCTATGCGTCAGATGGAGAAGGTAAGCGAAAGTGTAGACAGCTCTGCGCGTGCTGTGCGTTCACTTAGTGAACAGGCCGAACAGATTGGCATGATTGGAGCGGTCATTACCGGAATAGCCAAACAGACAGGGATGCTGGCGCTCAACGCGTCGATTGAAGCGGCAAGAGCCGGAGAGCAGGGCAAAGGATTTGCTGTTGTAGCCTCTGAGGTAAGAAGATTGGCCGAGCAGGTATCAGTTTCAGCAGCAGAAATCACACAATTTGTGCAAAATATTCAGGAGCATGTTGGAAATGTCGCTTCCAGTATGCAGACCGGGACGATTGAAGTGCAGTCTGGCGTAAAGGTCATGCAATCCGCAGAAACCGCATTTCGTCAGATTGGAAGTTCCATTCAACAGGTCAGCGAACAGATTCACAGTGTAAATCGGTCCGTAGAACAAATGTCCGGCGGATCCGAGCGAATGGTGGAAGCAGTAGAACGTATTCGTGAAGTAGCAGAGCAGTCGGCAGGGGGAACCCAGAGTGTCAGTGCGGCGGCTGAAGAGCAACTGGCTTCCATGGAGGAAATTGCATCATCTATTCATACACTGGCGGATATGTCGCAACTGCTGAATGCAAGGGTCGGTGGATTTAAAGTGTAGCCGTATAAATTCCCACCAATGTAAACACAATAACATCTGTTGAACGAATCAGAACAGCTGTGTTATTACTTTTGCAAAGGTGGTAACGGGATGCAACAAAATAAAGGGAATCTGCTTGCGTTAGGTTCCATCCCGCTGATGATGACGCTGGGTAATTCCATGCTGATTCCAGTTTTACCGGAAATCGGACGTAAGCTACATGTAAGCTCTTTTCGGATTAGTATGTTGATTACAGTATATGCGGTGGTGGCCATTTTACTGATACCGATTGCGGGCTATCTCTCCGACCGATTTGGCCGTAAGGCGGTGATTGTTCCCTGTCTGATTCTGACTGTGATTGGAGGGGGGATTTCTGCGGTGGGGGCATGGCTGCTTCACGATTTGGCAGCTTACTGGACCATTATTGCAGGCCGTCTACTTCAGGGTGCGGGAGCGGCAGGGGCTTTTCCTATAGTCATTCCGCTTGTGGGCGATCTGTACGAAAACGAGGATGAGGCCAGCAAGAACCTAGGGGTAGTTGAGACCTACAACACATTTGGTAAAGTGCTAAGTCCGATACTCGGTGCTGCGTTGGGAGCAGTCCTATGGTTTTTGCCATTGGCGGTGATTCCGGGACTTTGTCTGATTTCGCTCATTTTAGTGCTTTGGCTGATCCATGTGCCTAAGCGTAAGAACCAACCGATTATGTTTCGAGAGTTTGTGGGAAATGTGAAGCAGGTGCTTGCCGAAAAAGGACGCTGGCTCTATGCTATTTTCGCCATGGGCGGTATTTGTATGTTTGTCATTTTTGGCGTCCTGTTCTACTTATCCGACATACTAGAAAGTCGTTACAACCTTCATGGAGTGTGGAAAGGTTTTGTGTTAGCCATTCCGCTGATTTCCCTCTGTCTGTGCTCATATGTAGGAGGCAAGATCATCGGCAAGCACAAAAAGCGCATGAAATGGATTGGTTTCAGTGGTTTGGCCGTATTGACGATCAGCTTTGCCATTCTCGGATTTTTCCAAAATATTTATGCGGTGATCGGACTGTTTACGTTAGGGGGCGGCGGAATTGGGCTCGCACTGCCTTGTTTGGATTCCCTCATTACAAAGGGAATTGAAAAAGAGGAGCGCGGAACCATTACTTCATTGTATAGCAGCATGCGCTTTGTCGGGGTATCGTTAGGCCCTCCGGTTGTTTCCTTGCTGCTGGGTCGCAGTGGACATGGTCTGCTCTTTGGCGTGATGGCCGCAGTGGGAGGCATTGCAGCTCTGCTGATGCTGTTTGCGGTCAGACCCAAGCAGGATGAACCCACAGATGACAAATCCAGTGACCCTGTGAATGTGGATGAGGGGCTAAAAGATGTGTCCCGAGAAAAGCCTCTTTCTCCCAAGCTAAGACGCAAAGCTCCTGTGAAATAAAGAAAAAACACCCGTTGTCCATGAAATCATGGCAACGGGTGTTTTTGATTCCTCTTACCCTTCTAGAGGGACATGCGTCTTAGGCTTACGGCTTGCGACGATTTGTATAACATAGATCAGTAAGAACAGTACAATAAACAGCGAGGAAAGACGGTACATCCACGCATAATCACTTGCTTTGGCGATAATGCCAAGTATAAGCGCTCCGGCTGCAACCCCGAAATCGAGGGAATTGAGAAACATACCGTTTGCCATACCCCTCTGTTTAGGAGACACGACCTGAATCATCCAGGTTTGCAGAGTCGGCTGCATGACTCCAAACCCGATACCGTAGCAAAGAGCAGACATATACATGAAGACATCGCTGTGTGCGTAGGAAAGCAGGATCAGACCGCCAATTAAAAACAGAGAGCCGGGGATGAGCAGTGCTTTTGCCCCCTTTTTGTCATAAATACGGCCCGAGAAGGGACGCACGATCAGCACGGATACCGCATTAAACAGGAAAAAGTAGGCAGGATGCGCAAGATTTGCTTCATCCCCGTAAAGCGCCATAAAGCCGAGTAACCCACCATATGTGATAGACATCAGCATGTTCAACAAGGCGGGAATCCACAATTTACGGTTAAATGCCGGTTTTCGCCCTTCTTCCAAAGGAACCATAGGTGGTTCGATGTGCCCCTTAGGTAGTGTACGAATCAGCCAGTAAGCCAACGGGAATATCACAACAATTACAGCTGCTGTCGTATAGGCAAGCAGGTTGAAACTCCCGTATTGCAGCATCGAAATGCCGATGGTTGGCCCAATCGACATCGCTAGACTGGTGGACAGACTAAAAAAACCCATTCCTTCACCGAGACGTTTGGGCGGGATGACATCAGAGGCCATCGTTGGAAAGGCTGTACTACTCATACCGAAGCCGATCCCAAATAACATCCGCATGAGCAGAAGCACTGTAATCGTCGGTGAAACACTGTACCCCAGCGTTCCTGCCAATGCAAATAGCAGGCCCACGAAGATCAGGGTACTGCGGTGTCCTTTTTCCAGCATACGGGCTGAAAAGAGTCGTGCTGCAATCGCACTTAAAGCGAATAAGGTGGTAACGAGACTCACCTGAACGGAACTAGCGTGGAATGTATTTTTCACATAAGAAGGAATGGAAGATAGGATCATCTGTAATTCCAGAAATAAAAATAGATTGGAAACCGTAAGAACGATAAATTCCTTGGTCCAAAGAGGTTGCTTGCCCTGTTGCATATTAATCGGTCTCTCCTTGTTTTTCTGATTCAGTCATGTTGGCGTGAATTTGTAAAAGAGTCTGGCGGAATTGCTTCAGATCGGCCGAGGAAATTCCTTTTACAAAATCGTGATTGGCATCACGTTCGACAGGAAGAGTCTTCTCCACAAGCTGTCGGCCTGCTTCAGTCAAATGAAGCAGATAGGCCCGACGATCCTGTGGGCTATTGACACGCCGTACCCAGCCCTTCTTGTCCAACATATCAATAATTCGAGTCGTGGTAGGCTGGTCCTTCACGGCCTTAGCTGCAATTTCTTTCTGATTTAAACCCTCAGCCTGATAGATTTGGTACAGAACCGACCATTGCTCTGGGGAAATATCATAAGGTTTGAGGCGGTGCAAGAGCTGCTGACTCATTTTGCGGTGAGTAATCCCGAGCAACATCCCAATGGAACAATCGGGAGGCAAGTTATTCATAGTTACTCCTTTCTGTTTCCCGTACATAAATTAATTAGTTGTTATAACAATTATATGAACAACAAGTTATTTTGTCAAAAAAAGTTGTTCAGCTTTTTGGATCTGCCATCACTAAAGCAAAACAAAAAACAGCCCGTAAAATACGGGCTGTTTGGGTTGATATAATATCGTTTGTCATGACTGGCGAATTAAGCTTTTGGTACAGTTTCCCAGTCCTTCAGGAAGCGTTCGATACCGCTGTCTGTCAGCGGGTGTTTCCACAGAGAAGGGAGCAAGGAACCTGGAATGGTGGCAATATGTGCACCAGACAGAGCAGCATCTTCTACATGCTTAATATTACGGATGGATGCGGCGATGATTTCGGATTTCAGACCATGAATGTCCAAAATTTGTCTCAGTTCACGAATCAGCTTCATACCATCAACAGCAATATCATCCAGACGTCCTACGAACGGGCTGATAAAAGTAGCGCCAGCTTTGGCTGCCATCAAACCTTGAGCCGCGGAGAAAATCAGTGTTACATTCGTTTTGATTCCGTTCTTGGTCAGCTCGTTACAAGCGTACAAGCCGTCTTCGGTCATAGGAAGCTTGATAACCACGTTCGGTGCCCACTTGGCGATATCATAAGCTTCTTTGAGCATATCTTCAGCCTTCAGACCAATAACCTCAGCACTTACAGGACCTTCAACGATACTGCAAATCTCCTGAATGACTTCCTTGAACACTCGACCTTCTTTAGCGATCAGTGAAGGGTTCGTTGTTACACCATCAACCAGACCCAAACGTTCAATACGTTTGATTTCTTCAATGTTACCAGTATCCAAGAAAAATTTCATTTGATTTCCTCCTCAGGTTTAGATAATACATAATACATATCACATGCGATGTACAATAGTTCATTTAAATGTAGCATATTGCACACGTTAAACTTATAATTAGTATGTATTACATTCTTAATTGTGACACATTTTAAATTTGAAAACAAGCTGTGTATGATTAAAATTTGATGAATTGTCGGAAGATGCTGAAATTTATCGATCTATGCTCGTCTATAATGTATACTACCCCACTCCATAAGGAGGTAATCATTATTCAACTGTCTGAAAGACAGCGGGAAATTGTTGATATTGTCCGGCGTCTGGCACCTGTTACGGGGGATAAAATTGCTGAAACACTGGGATTGACGCGTCCGACTCTCCGTTCTGACCTTGCTCTGCTCGTTATGCTCGGGCTGGTGGATGCCAAACCGAAGGTAGGCTACCTGCCAGGACGTTACCCCAAATATGATAGTCATATCGGCAACATGCTCAAAAAGCTGACTGTGGCAGATATACTTAGCGATCCGATTTTGATTTCCGGTGACGCTACCGCCTATGATGCGGTGCTGATGCTGTTTCAGCAAAATACAGGCACGCTGATGGTCACAGGGGAGGAGCAGGAGCTCATTGGAATTGTTACCCGCAAGGATTTGCTGAAGGTCATGCTGGGGCATACCGATCTTCACACCGTCCCGGTGACCATGGCCATGACGCGCCGGGCCCAAATGACGACGCTTGCTCCAGAAGACACTTTACTGGAAGCGATATCGAGACTGATTCGGCATCAGGTCAATTGTCTTCCAGTTTTGGACGAGCAATGTAGCTCCTCAACTCTAATTCGGGGGTTGGTAGGACGGGTTACGAAAACGGATATCATGAACGCCATTCTGAGCTTGACAGAAGAAAAAACGTAAAACATTGAATAAGGGGGCCTTGTATGTACTGGTTGGCCATGCTGACGATGCTGATTGACCATGTCGGACTTGTGTTTTTTCCGACGGATCCGGCTTGGAGAATTGCCGGCAGGCTTGCTTTTCCAATCTACGCCTACGCGCTGTATTTGGGATATACTCATACCCGAGACATTCGGAGCTATATGCTCCGTCTACTCGGACTGGCTCTGATTTCTCAGGTGCCCTATATGCTGGCATTTGATGTGCTTAGACCGAACGTAATCTGGACGCTATTGGCCTCGTTGCTCACGCTGGCTGCTGCATCCCGCTTGAAGTATTGGACAGCTGTAACGGGTCTGTACGTCCTTTCAGCTCTGGTTATGGAGCTCAGCCAGATGGATTACGGAGCCTATGGACTGCTGTTGGTTCTCATTTATCGATACACCCGTTCATATATAATGATTGCGGCCCATTTTGTTTTGAACGTAGTGTATGATATGGTGCATCACGCGAATCTCCAACACTTTAGTCTGCTGTCTAGCATTCTGATCGCATGTTTTGCAACTGGAGAAAGCGGATTTTATAGTCGGGTACCGCGCTGGTTGTGGCGCAGCTTTTACCCGGTACATCTGGCTGTTATCGCGGCAATTCGCATCTGGCCCTAATCTACATCTCATACAACAAAAGAACCTTTAAAACCACGACATAAATGGTTTTAAAGGTTCTTTTTTATCCTTCAATAAGCTAGCCAACGTTTAGGATACTTTGTTGGGACCTTGGGCAAAAGGAAGTGGGCGAAGGGGAGCACCTTCCTTCATGTATTGCACCAATACTTCTGGAATATTGTGTATTCCACCTGCATTGACGCGATAGCCGTTCGTTTGCCCGGGCGAGTTAATCCCCCGTTTCACTGTGAATGTAACGTCAATTCCCAAGGAACGGCAAATTTCCAGCGTCTCCTTGGTATACCCACCATAAGGGAAGGCAAGTACATTCTGATCATTGTGTAGATGCTTGAACAGCTTCTTGTCAGCCATGCCCAAGTCGGTATAAATCCGCTGTTTGAACTCATTCTCGGTTTCCATTCGCCCCAGCTTTTTCGAATACACCGGACCCATCAGAAGTGGCTTTTGTTGGGTGCGCGCTGTGTTGGAGTATCCGTAAGCATGCTGGTCATTGGTATGGTTGTAAAAATCAATACCCTCGGCATGCATCTGATGAATTTGATCCCATGTCAGCTTTGGAATACCAATATGTTTGGGATTGCTGATCGTGGACGTGATGAGAAAATTGGTTGCCGGTACCTGGTACTTTTTCAACACAGGAAAAGTGTCCGTATAAAAGGACTCATAGCCGTCGTCGAATGTCATAAGTACTGCATTATCAGGAACCTTGGCTTTATGTAAAATAAAGTCCGTATACTCTTTCATCGTGATCCAGTGGAAGCCGTTAGCTTTCATTTCGTCCAACTGCCTCGTTAAATTACTAAGCTTGAGAGCGCCGGGATCAGGTGGAGTCTTGGTCACCTCATGATACATCAGGACAATTACTTTGTTTTGGTAATATACTTTATCTGGTGTAGGCGTCAGTGAGAACAAATGGCGTACCAGTCGATCTGCATGAGCTGTACGTGTACGATGAGTCCCCTTAACTGTGGGTGTGTGGTATATGCTACGTGCTTCATACACCAAAATCCCTAAAATAGCCAACAAACTTATGATTAGCAACGTTCTTTTAAAAAAAGTGTGTTTCATTGAATGACATCCCCCGCATGCAAAAAAATTCTGAAAGTATAGAGGTTTATACTAAATATGAAACTAGCAAAATCTAGTCTATCATACCGAAAACATGCGGGGGAAATATCACAACTTTGTTACCTCTGTGTTGCTTTTACAGATACCGATGGAGAGGTCGGGAAGTAACCGATCTCGACGGCATGCTGGATCATGTTCCGAATAAAGTTAAGGTCGGTTGCCGGGCATTGAACGCCAGCTTGTTCCAGCAGAGCTGCGGTTACAGAGCATCCGTAACGGTAAGCTGAATCCTTGGCTCCGTCACCTTCCAGTTGTCCCATAGCAAGGTGAAGGGCATCCTCCTGAATGCCGGAAGACGGATTCAGCAGCCAAGCGCTGTAATCGTCAAAAGGCAGAGTTTCTACTGCGTAACCGAGTTGGTTTACCATAGCGATCAGTTCATCATATGGCAGTGGGTTCGGATTGCAGATATGGAAAATGCGGTTTGCGCTTTTTTGATGAACGGACAGCTCTACGATAGCACGGCTGGCGTAATCAATCGGTGTGAAGTCCGTATGCCAATCAGCTTGTGGCGCTTTGCCCAGCAGCAGCATCGCCTTCATCATACGATAATAAGCATTGCTGTCGATATTTCGCTGGAAGCGTCCGTTGGCCGAATGGGCTGTCAAATTACCCGCGCGATAGATCGAGACAGGCGTACCCGCTTGAGCTGCTTGGAACAACAGCTTCTCCGCCGCGAGTTTACTGTTCGTGTACAGGTTGTCCACGTTCAATTCGTCTGGGAAGGCAGAAAGCTCCAATGCAGACTCCCATTTTCCTTCGTTAGCAAGATCCTCCGGTATTCCCATAGTGGAGACATGATGGAAGGATACTCCTGGCTTGGCTTGAGCGATTTTCAGCAGTTCCAGTGTTCCGGTCACATTGGTGCGATCGAAGGCTGCTGAATCACCAAAATGGCGAACGTCAGCGGCGCTGTGAATGATGCCGTCGATTTGGTGCTCCAGCATATGGCGGTCGACGGAAGAGAGACCAAGATCAGCTTGCTCCAGATCCCCATACACAGCCTTTACCCGTCCTTCGATCGAGCTGGAGACATCTTGTCCAAAATATCCTGTCAATACGGACTGAATACGCTCGATACCGGATGGACCGTCTTGAGAAGGGCGTACCATCGCGTATACTTTGGCTTCTGTCCGTTGAAGCAGGTCATATAGAATGTGCGAGCCCAGATAACCTGTAGCTCCGGTCAACAAGATCACGCGCAAGTCGCGGACTTCAGCTAAGTCAGAAGCACCAGACAACTCAATAGGATGCTCATTCAAGTCCATTTTTTCTTGAGAAAGCGCGAGAGGCTTGCGTTGCGGCGTTTGTTCCGTACCTAATTGTTCCACATATTCAGCAAGCTCGCGTACGGTTTTGTAGCGGAAAAAATCTCCGATGCGCAGCGCGCCATAACGCGGCTTTAGAATAGCCAACACATGAATGACACGAAGCGAATCGCCCCCGATTAGGAAGAAATCATCGGTAGCGCCAATGTTATTTTTACCAAGCACTTGAGTCCATGCTTCGGCAATGAGTGTTTCGGTTCCTTCTCGGAGAGGTTCCCCGCCAAATGAAAGATCAGACACTTCCGGCAGTGGTCGCAGGGCCAGCTTTTTGCGATCGATCTTGCCAGTTGGTGAAATTGGCATGGCTTCCAGATGAACGACATGGCTTGGTACAAAATAAGAAGGCAGCTTGCCCCCAATATAAGACTGAATAACGTCTTGTGGAATGGATTGTCCATCCGAAGTGGTGAAATAGCCAACTAACATGTTCTGATCTGTGTGATCTTTGACGGCTACTACAGCGACGTCCTGAACACCTGGATGTTTGGAAAAATGGTCTTCAATTTCTCCAATTTCAATCCGATTCCCCCGAATTTTGAGCTGTGAATCCTTGCGGCTTACGTATTCAATCGTACCGTCTGGCAGCAGCTTGGCGATATCACCCGAGCGGTACATTTTTTCACCCGGAACAAAAGGACTGTCCACGAACGATTGGGCTGTACGTTCTGGCTGATGGAGATAGCCATGGGCCAACGCAGGAGTAGCAATGCATACTTCGCCCGGAATATTGACAGGGCAAAGCTTGTTATCATCGTTAACGATATACACTTTGTAATTGTAAATCGGCTTGCCGATCGGAATATTGACGACATGCTCAGGCACGGCACCACGGACCCGATGGGTCGTTGTCGCTACGGTGCATTCGGTCGGTCCATATACGTTTACGATGTCGGTATCTGTACCGAATTTACTTTGGAACGCTCGAACTTGTGAGCCGTACAGCGCTTCGCCGGCCACGGTAACGATCCGTACCTTAGCGAGTTTGCGATAGCCTTCGTCTGACAAGTACGTAGATAGCTGATTAAAGAATACGGTCGGCAAAATGGTAATAATCGTCGTGCCTGTACGTGCAATGGCTTCAGCGAATTCTTCAACAGATACACGTTCCTCGGAAGACAGCAAGTACAATTTTGCACCGTAAAACAAGGCTCCAATTGTATCCCAAACGGATGCATCGAAGCTGTAGGTTGCAAATTGGGTCAATACATCCTGTGGGGTAATGTCGCAATCGCGTTGCACGACAGCTCCTAGATTTACGACACCGCGGTGAGCGATCAGGGCACCTTTTGGTTTGCCTGTAGAGCCGGATGTATAGATGACATAAGCTAGATCATCTGGACTTACATTAACGTTTGGATTGCTTGCAGCATAGCCTGCCAGTGGTCCGTTAATTGCTAAAATTTCTTTTACCGTATCAATGGAACCGCACAGTTCAGTCGCTTGTTCCATGAGTGCGGAAGTTGTTAAGACAAAAGGAGAACGCGTGTCTTCGACAATGTAGCTACTCCGGTCGGCGGGGTGAGCGGGATCAACAGGCACATACACGCCCCCGGCTTTCAGGATACCAAGCAGGGAAATAACGGTCTCTAAGCTCCGTTCCATAAAGATAGTCACGAATTCACCTTTGGTAAGACCTTTGGATAACAAGACACGTGCGACTTGGTTAGCACGTTCGTTCAACTCACGGTATGTGTACTCTCCAGTGTGGGAAGCAATGGCCGGACGATCAGGGTATTCTGAAGCCGCCTCCTCAAACATTCCATGAATAGTTTGATGCTCAGGATATTTCACGACTGTATTATTTAAAGCTTCGTGAGCAGCTCGATCCGCATCCGATAATATATCAATGGAATTCACAAGTGCATGGCTGTTGATTAGCGCGCCACGCAAAAGGGTTTCAAAGTATTCTGCGTATCGGACAACCGTTGTTTCCAGCAAGAGTGATTGATCATATCGGATCTGTATTTGATAAGTGCCATTGTGTTCACTAACAGCCCAGTCCATAATACGGGATTCTACACCGCTGTCCGTAGGCAGATTTGCCGAAAATGAAGTATCGGCTTGTGGTTCCGCAAGGTATGCATTAGGCTCACGGAGCATCTCCTGAAATAAGCCTGCTAGTTCATGAAAAGTCGTTTCCTTTTCGACTGTCAGCGAAGCTGTAAGCAGACCGGTTTGTGGCACAAATGTAGAAAAAGAAACTTCTTCTTCTGCGGATAGGCGATATACCCATGCAGTATATGCTGATAAGAGCAACGCTTGTTTGTCTTCCGCAGTTTTTTGCTGATTTAATTGTTCCGAGATGGACGCTTCTAACTCTACTTGATAAGTAGAGGATGTATGCTTGCGTTGTATACGTGCACAATCCAAGGGAACTAGGAATGGGGTTGGGGTTGTCTGTGTGCTGCTTTGTAGTAATGAAGCCATTACGCTAACCTCCTGAATGTATGAATTCTTAATATAAATGGTAAAACTCAGTAAATGCCTCCGATCCCTTCAAATGCATGAACAGGAGGGAGGCATTACCGATTGATTTACTTATAAAATAAATTTTGGAGTCGATAAATGGTTATTATGATTTGGTACGGTTGGTGTCTGCAATTTTGAAATAAGATGTAATTTCTTGAAGCTCTTCAGACATGGACGTCAATTTATGGGATGAATCAATGATCGAATCCAAAGAAGCTTTTTGTTCCTCCACCGTTTGCACAATGTGAACACTGTTATTGGCTGTTTTGGTTACAGTGGAAGAAAGATCGTCTGCTGTCGCGGTCATTTCCTGTGTACCCGCAGATATTTGCTCAGTAGCGCTGGAAACTTCTTGGATTTGCCATGCTACATTTTTAGTTGCTTGAAGAATATCATTGAACAGCACGCCTGCTTGTCCGGCAACGACGATTCCGTTTTGAACTTCAACGTTTCCTTGCTCCATCGACTTCACAGCTTGTCCGATTTCACTTTGAATTTCTTCAATCAGGGACGTGATTTGTTTGGTTGCATCCGCAGATTGTTCTGCCAGCTTACGTACTTCACTGGCAACAACGGCAAAGCCTTTACCTTCTTCACCAACGCGCGCAGCTTCAATAGAAGCGTTCAATGCGAGCAGGTTGGTTTGACTGGAGATGCCAGAAATGGTACTGATGATATTGCCAATTTCCTGCGAACGACTGTCTAGCAACTTGATGATACGGGAAGTATTGGTGACTGTATCGGTAATCAAGTGCATTTGGGATGATACCTTACTTACAATCTCGTTGCCTTCATTAGAACGTTTCTCTACCGAATTGGCTTCCTCCGCAACATTGGAAGAACTCGTGGCAATATTTTGAATTACCGAAGCCATTTCAGCCATGGCACGTGCACTATCTTCTGTTGCTTTTTCCTGCGAACGGATATTCTCGGTGATTTCACTGATGTTTTGATTAATTATGTTGGAATTGATTCCGTTTTGTTCGCAGATTGCGAGTAATTCCTTGGCAGATTCATTGACTTCATCAGTTGTTTGCTTCACTTTGGTCATAATGCTGTTAATATGACTTACCATATCGTTGAAGTTCTGATTCACGAGCCCCAAATCATCATGACCTGCATGAATTTGAACATCCAGATTTCCTCTGCTTACTTCGCTGATACCGTACATCAGTTGCTTAATCGGGGACAGCGTGCGTTTCACAACCCAATATTGAAGCGCCAGACAGATCAGTAGGAAAATCACTAAAATGGTAGCGCCGCTAATGAGCAGCTTGGTCAATCCTGCAGGTACGGCACCGGCATCTGCATCAACTGCAAAATATGCAAAGATTTTGCCACTTGGATCTTTAATCGGAGTCATCAAAGTCGTCCATGTACCAAAAGAATCATCGTAGAAGCTGGTAAATGTTGGTTTGCCACTGTCCAGCATACCGGTTACGCCTACTGCCACGACATTGGGTTGCTCGTACATAGAGCCAACGAGCAGCTTATCTTTTTCAAATGCTTCTCTGAGATCCGTTGGCATCGCCACAATAGATGTTAGATTGCCATTTTCGAGCTCCGTCCCGAATATATAGGCATGAGAGATATTCGGATTGGTCGCCATGATGTTATCTAGGTACGCGCGGAGTTTGGTTTGAACGGGTCCATCATAATTTTTCTCTTGAACCGCTTGGGTTACTTCATCGGAATTAATGCCCTGGGCCCACTTCAATGTGATTTTTTCCACTTGCCCATGCAATTGGTCTATCAAAATCGTACGTTGGATCAAATAACTGGACACAATAAGGACTAGCCCAATCAATACGATGTTGAAGAAGGATAATAATAAGTTTTTGGTGAAGAATGATAAGCTACTCCACTTTTTCAAAATGTTCCACTCCCTGGTTGTATTTTTGTATATGGTGTTGAACCGCTTATCGAATGAGATAATCAAGTCCCCCTTACAAACATAATAATCGAGATAATAGACCCTTGAATTTTATGTAATAGGTCTTAAGTCCTTTTACAGACAAGTATGATATCCCTATATATATGTCGTACGAAAAGCCCTTGAAATGAATACCTTACACAATAAAAAATTAATTTTTAATAGGTAAACGCTGTCTGTGTTTCAGTATATTCCAATTTATACTTCAACTTGAAATTCGAATTCATTACAGTCCATAAGCAACTATTCAACAGAAACCATCATACTTTATAATAGAGTCAAATGCACTTATCAATTTGGGACATTTTTCATATTTGATGTTGAAAATGCTTGATTTATCGCGGTTTTTGTGAATTGTTTGCGAAATGAGTCCTTATATCCATGCAAAGAGAAGAGGGATAAGAAGAATGTCCAAGCTTACGATTTTAAAGGTTGAGAGTAATCACGAGGATCTGCATGAGTTGATTCAAAGGCTGGATGAGGACTTGCTGGAAAGGTATCCTGCCGACGAAATTTACTTGGTTGATTTTTCCAATCCGAAAGTTAAAGAAATGGTTTTCGCTGTTGTGTATATGGACGAAAAACCGGTGGCTTGTGGAGGGCTTAGGCCTATAGATGCGGAAGAAATGGAGCTCAAAAGATTTTATGTCGATTCCTCTTATCGCAGACAAGGAATTGCGGTGAGCCTATTATCTTTTTTGGAAGAGGAAGCCAGCAAACGGGGAGTTGTAAGGATTAAACTGGAGACCGGAGCGGCTCAACCTGAAGCGATTGCTCTCTATACCAAACGGGGATACGAACCTATTGAACGGTTTGGGGAGTATGAACACGATGAAAACAGTCTTTGTTATGGTAAAAAGCTGTCTCTGTTATTATAAAGCGTTCTCTTATAAAATGGATGATGATCAATACTAGCCTATATAGCGGGAGAGATGATAATGAATTTGAAACAAAAAGCGGCCGAAAAAGCGGTTGAGGCGATTCAGGACGGCATGAAAGTAGGACTTGGTACAGGATCGACAGCCTTTTGGGCTATTCAAAAAATTGGTGAGCGTGTAGCGCAAGGATTACATATACAGGCTGTAGCTACATCCCAAGCTTCGGAGGATCAGGCCAGGGAGCTGGGAATTCCCATCATTCCGTTTGATCGGATTGGAAGGCTTGACGTTACCATCGACGGTGCAGATGAGGTGAACGAGCAGCTGGTGCTGGTGAAAGGTGGAGGCGGAGCCCTACTGAGAGAGAAAATTGTGGAAAGCAATAGCGACCGATTAATTATTATTGTCGATGAGTCCAAGGATGTGAAGGTGCTGGGTGCATTCCCTTTACCCGTTGAGGTCGTACCCTTTGCCAGTGAATGGACGTTGGAGGCTTTGCGGCAGACGGGCTGTAAAGCGGAGTGGCGTATGAAAGACGGCGAGCGCTTCCTTACGGATAATGGTAATTATATTGCCGATTGTCGATATGGTACGATCGAGAATCCGCAGGAATTGGAAATCCGCTTGAATCAAATTCCGGGTGTAGTCGATAATGGACTGTTCATTAATATGGCGGACCAGGTTATTATCGCACGGGCTAATGGACAGATCGACGTCCGTAACAAGTAATGTCTAGGACTCGCCTGCTTCATCATGTGGCATTGGTGTTATTGATTTTATATACAGGGCTTCTATTATATTGGATGTTTCTCGGTTTTGGTCGTATATTACGGCCAGGACCCCTGTATTCGTATAATATTGTTCCGTTTGATACGATCAGACAATACTGGCGGGCAATGGAGTCGTTTCCTTTTCGGGTATGGGGTGTTAATTTGCTCGGCAATATTGGCGTATTCATTCCCTTCGGTATCCTTGTGCCTATCATTTGGGTGTCTATGCGAAGTATAGGCAGTCTGTTGTTAACGATAGTGATCGCACTGGTCATTCTTGAGGTGTCCCAAATGCTGCTGGGCGCAGGTACAATGGATGTAGATGACATCATACTGAATGTTCTGGGAGTATTATGCGGCCGTGTTGCCTACGTATTTTTACGTAAGAAGTTAGGGATTGCAATATAATTGTCCTGCTCTTTGGATCAGTGCTTTAAGACTGTCTAAGAGCGGGCTTTTTTTACATAATGTACTGTAACCTTCACATAATAGACGGTAATTCCTCCATTTATAGGCCGTAGGAGCAGGGGAAGGAAGGCTTAAACTTGACAAAAGTGCACAATTAAGATATCTTGGAATAAAGATATGAGTAACGGAGGCTGTTAATATGTCTGTAAAACCAGATGATCAGGACTTAGCGCTTAATTTGTTCGTGGTTCTGGCTCGTGCTTATAATTCGGTCACGTCCCGTACGAATCGGGACATTCATAGTCATGGTTTAAATACAACAGAATTTGGTGTGCTTGATCTGCTGTATTATCGGGGACCACAACCTTTGCAGAAGATTGGAGAAAAGGTACTAATCTCTAGTGGAAATATTACGTATGTGGTAGATAAACTTCAGAAAAAAAACTTACTTACCCGTCGTGCATCACAAGATGATCGGCGTGTGATTTATGCAGAATTGACTGATGATGGACGTCATTTCTTTGAGCAAATATTCCCGCAGCATCATCGTGTCATTATGGAGACCGTGGATGGCTTATCCGTGGAAGAGAAGGAGCAGGCTATTCATCTGTTAAAAAAGCTTGGACTCACGGCTGAGGGGCAGAAGAGTAACGGATCATAAATTGTGCATGTGCAGGTTAAATCTGCTTTAGATAAAATACCGACTTCTCGGTATTTTATTTTTTTGTCGTATTTTGGGGGAGTAGGGTTAATGTAGAGGCATAAATCAGGTATAATTATCTAATAGTCACGTCCGGAACAAATTCCCCAGTACCTGTTTCGAATACAAATACCTTGTCGGGGAAGGAGCTGTACATGAGTATACAGCAATATACCGCAGGTGAATCGCTATTGATGCAAGCAGGAGCTTTGGCTGAATTAGTTACCCATAAGCAATACGAATTACAGCCCGATCTTTTGCAGCGTTTTGGGGATAACGGTAAAATAAAGACAAAACAGGATTCTATATATAGCTTGAACTATTTAGCTGAAAGTGTAATCATGAACAGCCCTATTTTATTTACACAGTATGTTTCCTGGTTAAAAAAGCTTCTGGAGGGTTTCGGCATAACCCAAGAAGATTTGAGCATCAATTTCAGATTAATCCAGGAGACGTTGGTAGAACACTTCGATCATACGGATAAAGCCATGGTGCTGGAGCATCTGGATTTGGGGATACAGCAAATTGGGAAGAAAGAGGAGTATGCCTCTTTTATTACAGATGATAATCCCTATGCTGCTGACGTGGCTCAATATTTGGAATATTTACTCTCAGGTAATCGCAGACAGGCTTTGGATTGGATCGTTCGTTTGCTGAATGAGGGCATCTCTATTCAACATACGTATAAATATATTTTTCAAATTTCGCAATATGAAATAGGTCGTCTATGGCATGAAGGCAAAATCACCGTCGGTCAAGAGCATTTTTGCACTGCCGCGACTCAATTTATTATTTGCAGCCTGTACCCCAGATGGATGGGGAGTGGAAGTAAGGAACGCTGTCTCGTGGCGGCGTGTGTAGGTAGCGAGCAGCATGAAATTGGTCTGCGTATGCTGGCTGATATATTTGAGATGGATGGTTGGGATACGTACTATTTAGGCGCCAATGTACCTAACCGGAGTCTGCTTCAGGCCCTTGGGAGTTACAAGGCGGATGTGGTGGCTATCTCAGCTACCATGGCTTACCATGTCCATCTAGTGAAAGAGTTGATTGCTCTCATTCGGCAAGACCCAACGACTAGCCATGTGAAAATTATGGTCGGAGGCTTACCTTTTAATCTCGATTCCCACTTGTGGCAGGAAGTAGGGGCGGACGGATACGCACCAGGTGCGGAGGAAGCGCTGGAGGTTGCAGGTGACTTACTTTCGCTCAGGAAATAAGGTTAGTTTTGTGAACCTGTAAGTCATTTTGTAAAGGGGGCCTTTTAATATGAAGGAACCGGCAGCAGAAATGGCTGTCCTGCGTAAAACGGTCGAACAATTAACGGATGAGATTGTGAAAAGCAAGGCTGAGGAAGAAAAGCTGCTGAATGAATTTTCATCAATGAACAACGAGCTGGTCAATCTGCAGCGTCAGCTTGCCAAAAGCAATGCGGAATTAACACGGACGAAGGAAAAAGCGGTACGGGCTAATGACCTAAAGAGCACTTTTTTGGCTGTGGTTAGTCATGAATTCAGAACGCCAATGAATGGAATACTTGGAATGATCGAAATGTTAGGTTCATCCAAACTTTCCCCTGATCAACGACAGGCCATCGGTGTGATACGTGAGTCAGCCTCCCTGTTGTTGAATATGATTAATAATCTGCTTGATATATCCAAAGTGGAAGCAGGACAGATGGAACTGGAGATCGGAAATGTCAGAGTTCAGGCGATTATGAGCCACGTTGCTCAGTTGTTGGAGCCGCAAATCTATCAGATGGGTAACCGGTTGAGTATAGAGACCGATACCAGTGTGGCAGAGCATCTGGAGGGAGATTCGGCAAGGATCATGCAGATCTTGCTCAATCTGTTGAACAATGCGAATAAATTTACGAGTGAAGGATTGCTCATCGTTCGAACAAAATTAGTGGAGGAAACAAAAGATTCCCAACGTGTTCGATTTGAGGTGCAGGATTCGGGTATTGGGATTTCACCGGAGGATCAGAATAAGCTGTTTCAGCCCTATGTACAAGCCGGTGAAGGCATCGCCTCCCAATATGGAGGAACGGGTCTGGGGCTATGGATATGCAGTTCATTTGTGGAACTCATGCAGGGAGAAATTGGGGTCGTCAGTAAAGAAGGCCAAGGCTCCACGTTCTGGTTTGAAATTCCCTTTATGAAAGGATCGGAGCAGGCAGACGAAATGGAGAAGCATGAAAATGGTGATTTGAAGGCATTTAGCGAGTTGCTGCGTGAGCATAGTCATTCTCAAACTATTTTGGTGGCTGAGGATAATCGGGTGAATCGGCAGGTGGTGCAATTACAGCTTAACCACTTGGGATTCCAGCATATTGATTTTGCTGAGGATGGACAAGCTGCTGTAAGAGCGGCCTCCGAACGATCCTACGCTTGTATTCTAATGGATCATCATATGCCTCTGCTGAATGGTCATGATGCGGCAAAAGCGATCCGCCAGCGGGAAGCAGAAAACCAGCAACCACCTGTACCGATCATTTCTTTGACCGGAAATGTGTCCGAGGAGGATCAGGCACGGGGCCAGGAGGTTGGAGTGAACGATTACTTGATGAAGCCAGTAACGATTGAAAAGCTCTCTGAAAAGCTTGTCAAATGGCTTCCAAAGCCGGAAACTGAGCCGATTTTGGATGAGGAAGTTATACGTGAAATTATGCTGCTGGACGAGGATGGCAGCACGGGACTACTGGAGTCATTGGTCGAAATGTATACAAGTGATACACCTGCCAAAATCAATAGGTTAAGAGAACTGGCTGCTGCGGGCGAAGCCACAAAAGTAGTAGAGGCTGCTCATGAGTTGAAATCAGGCAGCGTGAGTCTGGGGGTCGGGCGTTTGTCCTCGTTGCTGTCCGATATTGAACAGCTTGCACGGGAGAACCGACTTGAGAATGCGAAAGCGAAGTTGTCTGCGCTCCAATCTGTCTATCAAGCAACGTGTTTAGAACTGGAACGCTATATTCACCACTGCTAGACAGGGTTCCCCCTTGTTAGACTTGCATACGGAAGGAGGACGTAAGAGACATATATGAAAGAACAGTTGCGTTCCATTCACCCGCTGGCCTGGACGATTATTGTCGGTACTATTTTTGGGCGGATGGCGACATCCATGAGTATCCCGTTTTTGTCTATTTACCTTACCACCCGTCTAGGGGTGTCCCCCTTTCATACGGGGGTGATCGTATCGGTCAGCTCGTTGGTCGGCATTTTTGCCAGCTTTTACGGTGGATATATTTCAGATCGAATCGGACGGCGTAAGGTGATGCTGGTGTCCATTGCGAGCTGGGCGCTTGTATTCGTTGCTTTTGCGTTGGCGGAAGCGGCCTGGGCCTTTTTTGTCATTAATGCTCTGAATGGACTGTGCAGATCCTTGTTCGAGCCAACCTCACGGGCACTGTTATCAGATGTAACCCCGAAGGAGAAAAGACTGCTTATCTACAATATGAGATATGCGGCCATTAATGTTGGGGTGGTGGCAGGGCCGTTGCTTGGTTTAATGTTAGGATCTGCATCCACTGGTACGCCGTTTATGGTAGCTGCTGGTGTGTACGCATTGTACGGGGTACTGTTGTTGATCCAATTTGCCCGGTATGCATCGGATCTGCATATAGGTACAACGGCGGGAGAGGCTCCACTGCGAATGGGTGAGGCATTCCGTACAGCCAGCCGTGATCCGGTGTTTATGCCGATTTTGCTGGGAACGGTATTTTGTGTGATGGGCTATGCTCATTCCAATTCCACAATGCCTCAATTCTTGTCCTTATCCTTCGCAGAAGGAACCCGATGGTTTACATACATGCTGACGGTCAACGCGGTTTGTGTATTGGCATTTCAATATCCGCTGGTGCGACTGGCAAGTCGATTTTCCCCGGTGAATTCCTTGATTGCAGGGAATATATGTATTGCGGTCAGCCTGTTGCTGTGCGGTATGCTAAACTCAGGCTGGATGTTTATACTGGATATGGTGCTGTTCACGGTTGGTGAAGTGTTATTGTTCACGATGTTGGACGTACTGATTGACCAAATTGCAGATGCTCAATATAAAGGGACCTACTTCGGTACAATCGGCTTTAATAATTTGGGAAGCGTGCTGGCTCCTTTATTTGGTGGCTGGTTGCTGGATATCTATGGTCAAACGGCGCCGCTTGCCGTTTTTGTTCCGGTTGCCCTGTCGGTTGTGATTGGCATTCCGTTCCTTCTGGTCGCACGCCGCCGTCTGGTGCAGCGTACAGCACGGATCGCGGCTCAAGGAGGAGAATCGGTGTAGCAACTGTCATCATAAAAAGGGAGTTGAGTGCAGGATGAAGTCGGAAGAAAATGTGCTACGAATCATACAATATATGAATGATCCGCAGGTACTGCAAGACTTGCGTTATGTGCGAGAGCTGAAGTTGCCGCAAGGATGTATTGCCGCAGGCTATGTGCGTAACCGGGTTTGGGACAAGCTCCATGGCTATACAACTGCTACACCTTTAAACGATATTGATGTTATTTATTTTGACCCGAAAAATACGATAGAGGAACGAGATGAGTATCTAGAATTGTCCTTGAACCGTAAGCAGGCCGGACGTAACTGGTCTGTCAAAAATCAGGCTCGGATGCATATTCGCAACGGGGAGGCTCCGTATTCCTCGGTAGAGGATGCGATGAGCCGCTGGCCAGAGACGGCGACGGCTGTGGCGGTTAGATTGAATGACAAGGATCAAATAAAGGTCATTTGTCCGCATGGATTGGAAGATTTACTGGATATGCGGGTACGGCAAAGCCCTTTGTTTCGTCACACAACAGCTTTTCGTCAGCGTGTATTTGAGAAGCAATGGCTTGATAACTGGCCGTTGCTTATTATGGAGAATTAGAGTGTAATCCTAATTTCAGGATATTAAGGAGAGACGACAAACAATGTTTAAAAATATAAAAACAGATTCAGATCGTGAGGAGGTTCTGGAGTTGTTAACCTACGCTGTGCTGGATCACCCTGAACGCGGAGAAGCAGCTTTACGTACCTATCAAGCCTCGGATGACTGGAAGCTGTTCGGTGTAGAAGATGAAGGACTTATTGTAGGTATTGTCGGCTTTGAGGAGCAGGAGGATGGTACAACCGTAATCCGTCATCTGGCCGTGTTGCCTGAAAACCGTCATAGAGGATATGCCAGAGGCATGCTGCTTACGCTCATTCAGGAGCGTAAGCCGAAACGGCTTACTGTGGACACAGATGCGGAGGGGGCAGATTTCTTTCGCAACGTGGGCTTTGCCGTCTATGGATCAGAGGATTTGCCGGATGGTGGGCAATTCCATTGTGTATATGAAATGGACGAAGAATAAGCAAATCCCCGGGTCCCGCCTCCCTCTTTCAACATAAGATATGTTATGTAGAAAGAGGGAGGTGGGTTTCATTGGCGTACCACTACACAGCGATTGGAGATTCTTTAACGACAGGTGCGGGGACGTTGCTGAGTGGCGGATTTGTACCAATCTATCGGCGAATGGCAGAAAGACATCTCCGTACGCCAGTCAGTTACGAGAATCTAGGAATCAATGGGCTGACATCGCAGGAGTTGCTGTCAATGGTCCGCAACAATCCGCTTTTTCGGTCGGCGCTCAGCCGGGCTGAACTTATAACAGTAACGATCGGCGGGAATGATCTGCGCCCATACATCAGCGCCCTTGCTGGAGGTTCTGGCTTGTCGGGTTCTTCCATTCCGCAAGCGTTGAATCACACAAAAGAACATGTACGCCAAATTGTACATGCCCTGTATCAGATAAAGTCCGGTCAGCGTGAGCCATTTATCATCCGAATGGTGGGATTATATAATCCTTTTCCAGGGGTGAGGGAGGCGGGAGTATATGTGCGCCAGTATAACTCGTTTCTCTATACATTGGGCGGACCAAATTACCGGGTGGCGAACATTTACCCCGCATTTGAGGGCTATGAACGGGCACTGCTTTCGTTAGATCGGGTGCATCCGAACAGTCGTGGTTATCGCGTGATTGCGGAAGAGTTGAATCGGCTTGGTTATGCGCCGTTACGGTGAGCGTGAGAGGATGCTTTGGATCGGACAAAGTATATTAAAGAAAGAGGTTCATGATGGCAGTAGAAACTGACCATCATGAACCTCTTTTTATGCATTTCGGCGTGCTAAATCTCCAATACAGCCTTCAGCTTGGTACAGTCTTCCAGCAACTCGGGCAGCTGCCCCAAAAATAGAAGGAGGGCTTTCACGTGAGCTATTTCCACGTTTTCTTCCGAGATCTCACGCTGTAATCTGCTTAGGATTTGCACATATTCATTCCGGGTAGCTTCATTTAATTTAGTTTGTTTCAGAACCGTATCTATACGTTGCAGTGCATAGGAGATTTGTTTTCCTTTGGTCCAGATTTGATCAGAATCTTCATAAAATACGGAATCGCGGCCCCACATGATTTGATGTTGAACATCAGGGCTCAACATTCCTTGTGCCAGTATATCCGTAATGCTGACAATAAATTCAGCCAGTGTTTGATGCTCCGTCGAGGACAGTTCTGAATCGCTCATTCGGAAGGAATTAATAATGATACTTTTGATGACAAAATTGATATCGTGCGCATAGTCACGTATAGATTGTCCATAAGCATCAATTAAGAAATCAACCATCACGTTAGACAAATAATGTTCAACACGATCAATGGCTTGTGCGATTTTTTCTTCCTTAGAACCGATTAAAGGGACGGAGTATACCAGCAAATGAACTTTATTCTTATAAATCCGGCCCAGCGCAATCAAATACAGTTGTCTCAACTTTTCACGGGAAGGTAGCTGGTGCTTCAAATAAAGTTCTTTAATATCTGCATCAAGAAGTTTTTCAATCAGGACGATTGTCCCCAGCAGCAACTCTTCTTTACTTTGAAAGTATTTATAAAAGGAAGCCTTGACCATCCCGCTTTTGCGGGCAATTTCATCCACCGAGGTGGCATCGTACCCTTTTTCAGAAAACAGGGAAAGGGCGGCATAGATAATATCTTCACTCGTTATTTTTTTCATTGTACCCCCAATTTTTTGCTCTGTCTCTTTAATTTCCAGCGGGCAATAACCATATACAGGGACGGAACCACAAACATCGTAAGAATGGTCGAGTACATCAATCCAAACATAATGGTATACGCCAGCGGTCTAAACATAAGCTCTCCAATAAGCGCAATCGGAATCAGACCGACAATGGCTGTCAGTGAAGTAAGCAATATGGGACGGAAACGCGCTTTGGTCGCTGCAACAACGGCCTCCTTCAGTTCGATCCCTTCATGTCTTGCATCCTCAATAAACTCAATCAGCACAATGCCGTTACGTACGACAATACCTGCCAAGGTCATTAAGCCCAACACGCCCATAAAACTAACCGGCGTATTTAGAATGAACAAGCCAAGAAATCCGCCTGCTGCTGCCATATACACGGTAGTCAATATGATGAGTGGAGTCGAGAAAGAATAAAATTGCAAAAAGATCAGCATGAAGATTAATAGTATGACGACAACATATAACCATCCTATTTCTGATAAAATGTCATCTTGTCCTGAAATCTCGCCGCCAATTTCCCAAGTGTAGCCTGGAGGAAATTTAATGTCCTGCAATTTAAGCTTGACATCCTTCATGACTTCGGAAGCTGTACGCCCGTGAACTTCAGCTTCAACAGTAATCGAACGTTTTAAATTATAATGGTTAATTTTTTGTGTTGCAAAGGATGGTTTCAACTCAGCCAATTGAGATAAAGGGATTTGAATACCATTGGCATTGGTCACATTCAATTGCTGAAACAAAATTTCAGGATTTTGATCGGTTTGGCTTAGCTTCAGCTTAATATTGATCAAATCTTTCCCCGTATCAAATCGGCTAAAGCTCACGCCATTACCCATTAACAAGAGTGTACGTGTCAGATCATTATTGCTTACCTGATATTGATCCATCGCTTGTTTGTTGATTTGGAAATCCAACGTATATCCTTCATTTTCCATATTATCTTGTATGTCCTGTGTCCCTTTGGTAGCCATAATGCCTTCTTTTAACTGCTGTGACAACGAACGCAACTGATCTACATCATTGCCTAAAATCCGAATGGAGATCGGCTTACCGAGAGGCACCCCCACTTTGGCTATTTTCAAGGAAATGGATTGACCCGGATAACGATCCTTTAAGATGGAGGGCCATTTGTCTGCCATTTCATCGGGATCAAATGTACCTTCTTCCCCAATAATAGCAATTTGACCCACGGTTGTGCCTGTTTTGGCGTCAGCGGTCATATCTTGAAACAACCGGGGAGCGTCGCCGCCAGCCGCATAACTGATCGTTTCCACATGAGGTTGCTGCTTCACCCATTTGGCAATATCCTCGGTGACCCGCTTGGTTTCTTCTATAGAAGTACCTGTAGGCATACGCACATTAATGCTTAATTCCGGATCGTTGGTTCTGGGGAACAGGTCGATCGGAATCAGAGCAAGTATGCCGTACAGCGTGGTACTGATCAATAATCCTAATGCAGCATATAATCCAGGTTGCTTAATGACTCTCGGAATCAGCTTGCTGGTATATACGTTACGAAGAGCATCAATTTGTTTTCCCAGCAGTCCCGACGGCTTCATGGTGGAGTTGGGCGTTTTTTGATTTCGTTGTCCATACCATTCTCTAAAGATTGGGATGACGGTAAAGGACATGAGCATGGAAGCCAATAACGTAAAGATAACAGCAAACGGTAATGGTTTGATAAGGGAGCCTGCATCGCCTGATAAAAAGAACAGCGGGGCAAAGGAGGCTACAGTTGCCAGGGTTGCGGTCAAAATGGAAATGGAAACTTCTTTCGTTCCATTTAATGCTGCTATCTTGGGACTCTCGCCCAAGGTCATCATTCTGCGTTCAATATTATCATTAACCACCACAGCATCATCGACTAGAATCCCCATTACAATAATCAAGCCAATGACCGTAACCTGATTCAATGTTATTCCGAGCATAGGGAGAATAATGAGACCTATGGCGATTGAAATAGGAATAGCCAGTGCCACAAAAGAGGATGTAATCAGATTCAAGCCCAATGTACATACGATCACAACCGCCGCAATGGCAAACAGCAATTCACGGGTCAAGCCATGAAAAATATGATCAATCCGCTCGGTCTGTGAAAATAACGTATTCAGTTGAAACGTATTAGGCAGATCTGATTTTAACAACTGCATTTCTTGATTTACTTTACTATAAATCGTGTCTACGTCAGAGCCGGTATTACCGTTAATCGTCAGCGTAATAGCTGGTTTACCGTTAAAAAAGGCCATATAGCTGCTGGTGTTATGTGTAAGCAATACGGTGCCCACATCACTGAGATACACAGGAGCGCCGCTGTCCGTTCTGGAAATAATGACTTTCCTCAAATCCTGAGCATCCTTGGACTGCTTTACATTCAAGCGATAGGTACGTTCATTGTAATCCAGATTGCCTATCGGATATTGCTCATTTTCCTTCTGCACTGCACTCATGAGCTGTTCCCAACTGATATGGTACTGTTGGAGCTTTTGAGCATCAATCTGAATCTGAACCTCTTGATCCGGTAATCCCTTGATTGTTACTTCCGATACACCGGGAATGGTTTTTAATTGATCCTTCCATGATATCACCATATCATTTAGTTGATACAATTGCTCCACAGAGTCCCCCGTGATGGCGTAGGAATGGATAAATACTTTATTCAAATCATCGTTAACGACAGGCTTTTGAGCATCTGTGGGCAGAAAAGATTGGGCATCGTTCATTTTTTTGCGTAATGTATCCCAGACTTCTGCGGCATTGGCGTTGCCTTCTGTCTCAATGATAATCGTCGAAAGTCCATTTTCGGATGTAGAAGAAATCTTTTTAATATGATTGATTTCTTTCATTTTTTGTTCCAGAGGCTTCGTGACCGTTTGTTCTACCTTTTGGGGTGTAGCTCCAGGGTAGAGGGTCGTGACCACAGCGGTTTTCTTGATAATATCCGGCGTTTCCTGCCGGGGAAGTTGAGAGACACTATATAGCCCGGCAACAATCGCCATGATAAAAATAAAGAGGGTCAGTTTTTTCTTTTTGATAAAATATGCAATCATTTGCTCGTTCCCCCCATGATCTGAACGAGCAGCCCATCGTAGATCAGGTTTACTCCGGTGGTAACGATACGATCCCCGACATTCAGCCCCTTGGTAATTTCGAGCTTATTGTTGGACATCTGACCGACATTCACGACCGTCTTGACCGCTTTGTTGTTCACCACTTTATAGACAAAAGTATCTGTACCGTTATTAATGACAGCTTTGGCTGGGAGCAAAATTTGCTCACTCTGAGTCAGTTGGCGGCCTGCCTTTATGACTTGTCCCGGGGCCCAATCATGCTGGGTGTTAGGAACAATCACTTCCACGTTGATACTGCCCGTATTGGTGTTGGTGGCCGGATAAATTTTACTGACCGTTCCTTCTCTGTTCTCATCGTACAGTTGAAGCTGGACTGTCTGACCTTGCTTCCAGTTCGTGATTTCATGATCGGGAACAGGGAGCAGCACCTTGAGCTTGTCGATTTGTCCGATACGATATACCGGCTGTCCAGCGCTCGCCAATTGTCCCACCGTTGCTTTTTTCTCCAGAATAACGCCGGAAATGGGGGCTTTTAAAGCTGTCTTGGAGAGGGAAAGTTCGGCTTGCTTTTTGGCAATGACCGCTTGCTGATATGCCGCAGTTGAGTTATCTCGGGAGGCTCCAGCCTGTTCCTTCGCAGCGATAGCAGCTTCTTTCCCAGCTTGGGCTTGCTGTAGGCTGGATTCTGCCGATTGCCGATCTTCCAATGTTGCTCCCTCCTGGATTAAGGAGAGGGCTTCTTGTGTATCCTCCAGGTCCTTGGTGGCATTGGTCAAAGCGAGCTGCGCATTTTCATAATCGTTTTTGGTTGCAGCTCCCTGATCATATAAAAGCTTGGTGCGTTCAGCGGTGGCTTGTGCTTTAGTCAAAGCGGACTGTGCTCTTTGCACTTTGGTTCGGACCTGTGCCCTTTCTTGCTCACGGGCACCCTTGTTCACTTTGTTGACTCCAGCTTGAGCTGCTGCTTTTTGCGCGTCGGCGGATTGAATGGAGGCATCTGCGCTGGAAATGGCGGCTGTAGCATTTTTGATACCTGCCTGTGCTTCAAGAATGGCCGTATTAGCCTGCTCCAGTTGGAGCTGATAGCTGGATGGATCAAGTTTGCTCAAGATCTGTCCTTGGGATACAGAGTCTCCTACGTTCACAAGTGTGTCACGTATCAGACCGGATAACTCGAACGATACGGTGGTGTCTTCATAGGGCTGTAGTGTGCCTGAAAGGTGAAAAGAAGCAGACAGCGGTTCTTTTTTTACAGTTATTGCTTCCACCTTTTGCTTTTGTTGTTCTGCTGCATCATTTTGACTCAACCCTGTAGATGAGCAAGCTGAGGTAAACAGAAGAATGAATATAGCAGATATGTAGAGACTGGGTTTTAACAAGATGATCATCCTTTCTGTCTTTTTGTACTTCAAAGTTTATGTATAAACTCATTAGTTCATAAACGGATTATATGACCTGATTTGTGGCATGTCAACGACTGATTACAAAAAAATGCCTCAAATTTAGGATGCGAAAGGGAGCCGATTCAGGTCCGTGGAAGTACATGGTAGACAAACGTAAAAACGACCTTTCTCAAAAGAAGAGAAAGGTCGTTAAGGTAAAATATAGATCCGTCTAGCCTATTAATTTACGGAATAAGCTGCGTACAGCCCACTTGCGCTCACTTCGTTTACGGTATTTGGGCAGAGAACGATAGACGGCAATGGACTGGTTAAAGGCTGCCGTGGCCTCATCCTTGCGTCCCAGCATTCGGTACATCAAGCCTGTCAGATAATAGCCTTCGCTGGAAGAGGATTGAATTTCCTGAAATTGCTGCAGAAAGTGCAGAAACTTATTTACGTCGTGTTCCTTGAAAGCTGCGGCTAAATGCAAATAAGGCTCACCGTATTGTACCCGCGGGTTAATGTCCAGTGCTTTCAGTAAATGCAGTTCACCATCTTCCAGATGGCTCGTGTGTACTTCGGCTGTTCCTCGTGCATTCCAATAGTTTGCTGAATCTTATCCTGCTCCCATTCGCGTGACATATAATTATCCATATTTTTAAAAATTCAAAACATATCCCATCTCTGAATTCGTACCTTTGACATGAATACCAATACCGTCGACCAAGCTCCTGTTGCTTTTCAGACATACGGTCACTTTCAAATTTTTTGTGGCTTTTCTTGCTGTAAAGATAGATTCAAAAGATTCTATCCAGTTTTTCATGTCATAGTATCCATTCTAATCTCCCCTCAGATTTTCAAAGCTATACAAACTGAACTGTAAATACTTAATTATAAATCTTCTAAATACGCTTTGTTAGTGCAACATAAGGGGGCTATAAAAACTGTAAACCATAAATTTACATATATAAATGGAGATTGTTTTACGAAGTATAGATTAGTCTTAAAAAAATGAACTAGGAGGTCAGGATCATGAGTTTGTCCACTGCCAATGTCAGCAGACCCAGCACAGAGCAGGTTCAACGGCTTCAGAAAGGAGGGTATATACTTTATTTTCGGCATGCAGAACCGTTTCCTCGCTCTGGCGACTCAGAATTAAGTGAAATCGGTCAAGAGCAGGCAACTGCACTTGGGAATTTTTTTAGAGAACAAAATATTCCAGTACAGCTGCCGGTGGTGACAAGTTCTGCGCGAAGAGCTCAGCAAACGGGGAAAGCGGCTTTTCAGAATATCCATGTGGAAGAGGCTTTATATGATATGGACACGTTGTTCAGGGAGAATCCAACCGAAGAAGAACAGGCAAGGAAAAATCGATTGCTGACTCTTTTGGAGTCCAACCCTGCGGAAGGATTTAATAAGGTATTGATCGCTCACCAATTTACCTTTAACGGCGAAGTAGATCCAATTCCTTATTTAGGGATGATCATGCTGATGCCTAAGGGAGATGCGGAAGGCTATGAGGTTGTTGATGTTTTCCATTTTTGATGCAAGGAGACAGAGTTATGAATACTGTTGAAATTGCAGCAACTCGGCTGCATGAACTGGATGCAAATCTGGAGAGAATTCGTAGCAATAGCCGTGAGTATTATGACTCTGCTAGGGATAAAGCGGATGTAGAGCAGTATTATTCATCGCTTCATCGGGATGAAGAAGATGGCAAAGCTTTGTTTCATGCTTTGACCCAATTGCTTACGGATACTCACAAGAACAAAATTCCTTACAAAAATAGCGACGAGTATTTAAAAACTGAGGTAGATTTGCATGACGACGGGTATTTGCGAAGTATTTATTCCGGTAAAGAAGCCGAACCGCACCAGGTCATTGAAGAAGATATGAATGAGATTTCTGCGGCAGATGAAACGAGTCACCTCGGTCATAATGTAAACATTGAGCATGTTGTGCCTCAATCCTGGTTTGATAAACATGAACCCATGCGCGGGGACATGCATCATCTGTTTTACTGTGAGAAAACATGCAATGCAAGAAGAGGGAATAAAGTGTACGTCGATTTCTCTGACTACAATCCTGATGATTTTAGAACAGACTGGGTCCACGATGAATGCGGTAAAGGAGAAGGTGGAGACGGCTCGTCGGATGGTCAGTTCGAACCGGAATATGCTAAAGGAATGGTCGCGAGGGCAATGCTGTACTTCATTCTCCGCTATCCCAAGGCAATTGAACAAGCTTATGTCAAGAAGCAAGACGTTGATGTGCTTCTTAAATGGCATAAGGATTTCCCTCCCAACCTTAAATATGAAAAGCATAGAAATCAAGCCATTTATAAGATTCAAGGGAATCGAAATCCTTTCATTGATCTTCCCGAATTGGCTGATCGGATCGATTTCAGTGTGTACAAACCTTTACATTAATGATAAGTGGAAAGAAGAACAAAGGAGGTACAAGTAAATGACTACCAATACACTTACCGGTGATGCAGTTACACTCCTTCCCTTTCAGGCCGAGGATGTAACCCACCACATTAAAGAAATTCCGAAGGGCGTACAGATGATTCAGGCTCCAGCCTTTTGGGAGAAAGGGAAATATGGTAAAGGAGTGAAAATTGCTGTTTTAGATACCGGCTGCGATAAAAGACACCCTGATCTCGAAGACCGGATTATCGGAGGGCGAAATTTTACGGATGATGATGGTGGAAATGAGCAAATCTTCACTGATTACAACGGTCATGGTACCCATGTAGCAGGTACGATAGCAGCAACTAAAAACGACCGCGGGGTGGTCGGAGTTGCGCCAGAAGCAAGTTTACTTATTCTGAAAGTCCTTAATCATGAAGGGAGCGGTCGTCCCGAATGGATTGCAAAGGCGATTGATTATGCAATTGACCAACATGTTCAAATTATCAACATGTCTCTTTCCGCTGGAAGGGGGCATGAGGAAATGCATGAGGCCATTAAACGTGCTGTTAACCAAGGAATTATTGTAGTGTGTGCAGCAGGGAATACATGGAAGGAAGAGATGCGCTATCCAGCCGCGTACAATGAGTGTACCTCCGTGGGAGCAGTTGATTTCAACGGGGAAACAGCTCATTTTTTAACGAAAAACAATGAGGTCGATCTAACTGCCCCAGGTGTCAATGTGCTATCCTGCTATCCCCTTGATTTAGTTCCCAATCAAGCCGAGCCTTATAAAGTGATCTCCGGTACCTCAATGTCTTCTCCCCATGTGGTCGGTGCACTTGCATTAGTGCTTAACTATTGTCAAAGCGACTCCCAATTCAATCGCACCTTAACCGAGGATGAACTTTATGCACAGATTCTGAAATGTACAATTCCATTAAGCGGCATCAAAACTGAGGAAGGTAACGGCCTGCTCTATTTAACTGCTCCTGAATTACTAGCCGATTACTGGAGACAAAACAAACCGGACCTGAGTCAGTACTCTTAACCAACGCCTAAAAGGGAGCGGTATGAATGAACGATAAAATGTCTTATGAATTCAAGCTTTTTGTGGAACCAAAGAAAGTGTTAACCGAGGATAAGGAATTGATTCCCCAGGTCGCGGGTTTATCCTTCTCTCTCAAAGACAGGATGCAAATTTATTTGATGGACACTCCCGATATGAAGCTTTATGAAACAGGCTGGATTATCCGCAATCGCTGGAAGGACGAGAGATGGGAGCTTACCTATAAGAGACGAATCAGGGAATATGATAACTTGGAAAATGCGGTAAAACAAGCGGTTAATGAAGGATTTGTACTCGTGGATTATGAACTGGAAGTGGAGTGGGGATACGAGAAAAAGGCGTTGTCTCTTTCACAAGACCCGGAAATCAAGCTGGAAGGAACATCCCCGGACCTGTGGAAGCAGCCCGTGCTGGATCGGGCTCCACAGCCGTTTAGGAACAGCGGTGTATTTAAAATCGTAGAACAAGATGGCCGTGTGATGGGACCTGTTCAATCTGTAAAATACAAGAGTGAGTGGAACGAAGAGAAAGTACATCTGGAGATTTGGTTCATAGGTGAAGACTGTATTGCTGAGGCTACAATGAAAATAAAAGAAGCAACCGAGGCCGTAGCTGAGGCCAAACACCTGCAATTTGTTGATTTTTTCAAGGAGCATAATATTTTGCTTGGGCAGGATATGTCAAAAACAAAATGGGCACTTGAGAAATTAAAAAATGCACATATACAACAACTTATACATTAAAGGAGCCGATAACCATGCCACTAAATTCATACGGAGTATTAAAGGGAAAAGTGATCCAAGGAATTCCTGCGCCGCGTACAAATGACAGCACTCCGCATTATCATGCGGTGGTTGAAGCTGCTGGCAAAGAATACGAATTGGCCATCAACGTTAAATCGAAAAAGAAGCCTTCTGAACTGATTTATCTGGTCAGTGAGGATTTCAATTCTGAACAAATTACTCATTTGCCAAATTTAAAAGAAGGTTTTACTAAAATAAATGAGTCCAACCGGGAAATTGCGCTGGATTATATCCGTGGTGGGCTGTTCGAACCTTCTAAAATGATTGAGCTTGCTTATGACATAGAGGGCCCGAACAATGATCTAAACGAGAAAGTTGACGAGTATTTACACAGGGCAATTGATAAAGAGAATGCCAAGATTTATGTGTACGGCGAGCCTTTTCCGAGCGGTATGCATAACATTCACATGAACCAAGGTAACCATAAGGACTTCAAAAAAGACGACGGGATTTGGCAGGATGGCGGGATTGTGATTCATCTTGAGGATGAAAATAAGTGGCTTGGCATGTTCCTCGCCTTCCAATCGCAGTCATGGTGTACAGATGACGCTGGTCATGTGGAGCGTCCAGTCAGTCAATGTAGTCATAAGACCGTGAAAGTTACGGAAGTATCGAGATAGCTGTTAGTTAAGCATCACGGGAGCGAGTGATTAGTGAAAAAAGGATTGCAGTTCGATGAGGCCAACCAGCATTACTGGTTGGCCTTTTCTTACACATATGGTATGACTTCAATATGGTTGGGAAAGTCTAAAATTTTGATTTTACATTGAATGGATAGCTTCCTGTTGTCAACACAAAAGCACCTTCAAGGTTGTCTCCCACATCTCATGATAGGGAAACATTTCCTTAAGGGTGCTAACAGGATGGTTAAACAATAAATTTACGGAATAAGCTGCGCGCAGCCCACTTGCGCTCACTTCGTTTGCGGTATTTGGGCAGGGAACGATAGACAGCAATGGACTGGTTAAAGGCTACAGTGGCTTCATCCTTGCGTCCCAGCATACGGTACATCAAGCCTGTCAGATAATAGCCCTCGCTGGAAGAAGACTGAATCTCCTGAAATTGCTGCAGATAATGAAGTGACTTATTTACGTCACGTTCTTTGAAAGCAGTGGCTAAATGCAAATAAGGCTCACCGTATTGCACCCGCGGGTTAATGTCCAGTGCTTTCAGTAAATCCTGTTCTCCATCCTCCAGATGGTTTGTGTGTACTTCAGCCGTTCCCCGTGCGTTCCAATAGTCTGCGGATTCTTCATAACGGGATTGAATTTCCAATAACAGCTCCAAAGCCTGAGGATATTTCTTGCTTTCGATCCAGATACGAGCCAAATCGAACTTGGCAGCCACATCGTTGGCGTTTAGCGTAATCTGTTGGCGCAATCGAGCGGCATTGCGTCTTCTTTTCCATGGTTTGCTGATGCTGGGCAATACACCGACAAAGCTGCGATCTAATATATAGATCACGATTAGGAGTACGAGCATTGCCAAAAACGGGTTGCCAAGCAAACTCCATAGTAGAGAGAAAATTAAAAATTTCCCAATCATTCTGCTCCAATCCTCCTGTGCATGTAACAATCCATACTTTCCACATTATAGCATAGGGTCACTTTAAGGGTCATTAGCATGATGAGATTTGGAAGGATGGTAGAGGGGGCGAGAAGAAAAATACTTATTTGTGATGCTCGATGTATAGTTTTACGAGAAAAGGAACCTTTTTTTATTCCCGCCAAAAGGTTGAACAGTCTGCCTTATCCAAAATATTAAACTCGATCATTTTCTCAAGTAATGAGAAATCAACTGGACTATCCCACTGGATACGTACCAACTGCTTGGTGTGATCATAGCCAGCCTGCACAATTAACTCAGAAAAATGATTAATCCCTGCCTTTTCAGGGGCAACGGCCAAATGATGTTTGGCTACGCTAAAGCCAATAATAAATGTGCCGTGATCCGTAAACATAGGCTGATTCCACGCAATTTTTGCCATTAAATTTGGAAACTTCTTGGTTACCCAAGCCAAAACTTCTTGCGTTCGGGCCCGATGTTGGGGGTTATCAATATGCGCTAAATATTCTGCAAAAGCTTCCATGTTGTTCCCTCCTTAATAAAAATTTTATCGTTCAGAAAAGTTCCTCAAACCTATTTGTCATTAAATGATTTAACTATCATTTTATCGCAGCAACATGTTTCTCAAGGAGTAATTGTCTGTTGAAAAATACAAAAATATATTTAGATATAAAAAATACCTTTTATGCCCTGTTATATTCCTCAGCAAGAATAGAGTACAAATATGAATCATGAAACTCGCCTTTGTAGTACCAGTGTTCACGCATCAAACCTTCACGTTGCATTCCGATCTGTTGCATAACCTTCTCAGAGGCCTTGTTTTCTGGACGACATGTTGCATAAATACGGTGGACAGCAAGTGTGCTAAATCCAAAGTCTAGTAACGCTCGTGCTGCCTCTGCTGCATAACCCTTCCCTTGATAATCTGGATTCAAAACATAACCCATTTCTGCATTAGTATCTTTGACATGAATACCAACACCGCCGATCAGGGTTCCATTGTTTTTCAGACAAACGGCTAGTTCATAGTCTTGTCGTGGCTGTTCCTGCTGTGAGGCTAGAACTTGTTCTATATATGCCTTTGTATCTTCTTCTGTATTCGGTCCCCAGGCTGTATAGCTAGTAACTTCAGGCAATGACGTGTACGTATGTATACTTTCCCAATCGGATCTGCCAATATCACGAATGATGAGCCGGTTTGTCTCAAATTGCATAATTATTTATTCCTCCTGTCTATAGTCAAAAGACTCTACCTAGTATTTCAAAACGATTAATACCTCAATCCAATTTTTTAAGCGATCGTAGCCTTTAAACGTTATGACCTCCATTTTACAATGAATCCCGACCTTTTGCCGCCTGAACGCAAACCGCAAGGGAGGCGTCCGGCAAAAGGCAATCAGAAAATATTGAATGTGGTACTGGAATAGCCTGCTATTATTAGCCATCCGGTTTGTCTTAAAACAGCCTGCGAGCTGTGACGAAACGTTTCTGCCATTTACTATCAAGCGTGTCAAAATGAACGCCGCGTTCTTTGGAGAAGGTATGCAGCAATTTGTTGTTCCCTGCATAGATAGCCACATGGCCGATCTCTAGCCCGCGTGCGCTGAAGAACAGCAGGTCGCCTTTGCGCAGCTCGTTCAGCCCGACCTCCCGCCCTTCTTTAGCCTGATCGTAAGAGACACGGGGGAGGTCGATAGAGAGCGTATGCTGGAACACTTCCCCCACAAAAGAAGAACAATCAAAGGTCGATGTCTGTCCGGTTGCTGCGCCGAATTCATAAGGGGTACCGAGAAATTTTTCTCCGTAGGCGATGAGTTCATCTCCCTGCCGTTCCGCCAGGGATGGGCTGGAATAGTCGCTGTATTTTGGTTTTGCCGATATGTATCCAGTCAGGTTGTCTTTAGTGCGCACTTCCAGCCAGAGAGCATTGACCTCGCGGATGACGTGAATCTTTTCGTCGGCTTGAATAAGCCGCAGGGAAGGGGAAGCTCCCGATGAATCCGGTTTGCTGCGCAGGTTGACCCTGGAAAGAACTGTTGTGAAAAAATCGTCCCTGGAGGCAATCCGGATTGTCCGGGCAAGGGCATCCCACTTCACTGTGCTCCCAAGTGCTTCGCTCACAAAACGCAGTGGAATCATCGTGTTGCCCTCAACGATCTGTCCCGGAACATTCAGGGACAGCGTTTTGCCGTTTAGGGTGGCAGCGAGTTCCCCGATGTGGTAGGTCAGCACCGTGTCGGTTTTGGTTGCTGTTACGGTTTTGCTGAATCCGTTCCAGGAAAGCACAGCTCCTTGCGCCTCAAACAGCTGGCGCATGGGGACGAGCGCTGTTCCTTCTAGCAGTAGCGGCTGGGCAGTAAGCTGAAGCGGGCGGTCATCTACATAAACGGTTGTCACCGGAGTCGTCCGTACCGACTTTGCATAAGAGGGGGGAGCTTGGAGCAGTGATACCGCCAGCAGAGCCAGCAATACTTTCTTGTTGATTGTCATGCTGTTATCACCTCATTGTGAATGTGTTCATCTAAGTTGTACGAGACTGCCTCCGATTAGTTGTGCACCAAATATTGGATTTGTCCAAAAAAACAAAACAAACAAAAATAAAACAAAAAAATATCTGTGTTTTATTATTGACATCAAAATAAAATAAAGATAACATTATAAATGTGAAACATTTCACTTTTAAGAGATAGCCCTATATTTAGCGAGGCAATAAGAAGTGAATCCTTTAGGAGGCCGATTTTTTATGAGCGCACATGTATTTTTTGTACCATCTATTAATCTTATGGGAACAGGCTGTTTGCATGAAGTTGGGCCGTATATAAAAGAACTGAATTTAAACAAAGCTCTCGTCGTAACGGATAAATTTTTGATGAAGAGTGGTATTGCAGGCAAGGTTACGTCTTTGCTGGATGATATTGGAGTGGACTATGCGGTATACGATGAAGTAAAACCAAATCCGACCTGTAAAAATGTACATGATGGTGTTCAGTTTCTGCAAGAAAACGGATGTGACTTTTTAATTTCGATTGGCGGAGGGTCACCACAGGATACGGCTAAGGGAATCGGCATTATTGCTACCAACGGGGGACATATAACCGAGTATGAGGGCGTTCATAAATCCACGCATAAATCGCTACCTATTGTGGCTATTAATACCACAGCAGGAACATCTGCTGAAATCACGATTAATTATGTCATTACGGACGAAGAGCGCAAAGTCAAAATGGTTATGGTTGATAAGAATAGTGTAGCTACGATTTCGGTCAACGACCCTGAGCTGATGGTAGACAAACCCGCCGCGTTAACGGCAGCTACAGGGCTAGATGCTTTGACCCATGCTATTGAAGCTTTGGTTACGCCAGGTTCCTATCCTGTAACGGATGCGACTGCGTTGGCAGCAGTAGAGATTATTTTTAACCATTTGGCTCGTACAGTGAGCAACGGTCATGATATAGAAGCACGTGAGCAAATGGTATACGCTATTTTCTTGGGAGGACTTGCATTTAATAATGCCGGATTGGGTTATGTTCATGCGATGGCGCATCAGCTTGGCGGCGTATACGATTTGCCTCATGGTGTTTGTAATGCCATGCTGCTGCCGATTGTGGAGGAGGAGAATGCCAAGCATGTACCAGAGAAGTTTCGTGCCATCGCTAAGGTCATAGGTTTTGAAGATAAGGGGAAAACGGATAAGGAATGCGCAGACTATGTAATCCAAAGAATCAAAGACCTGTCGAAGGAAGTAGGGATTCCTTCCAAACTTTCTGAACTGGGTGTAAATGAAGTGGATTTAGATCTGCTTGCCGAGAACTCAATGAAGGATGCTTGCGCTCCAGGCAATCCGTTCATACCTAGCAAAGAACAAGTTATCGAGATGTTTAAGAAAATTCTTTAAATAAAAGAGGCAATTATTTTACTAAATACTATAAGGGCTGTCCCAGGAACTGATCGAAAAATACTGGGGACGGCCCTTTTTATTCGCATTTTCTGCTAAGAGATTTGTGAGACTAGAGATAAGACAACCCCATTGAATATTAAAGGCCCAGCTCTCTCGGCTAAATCCGTAGGAGACTCTTTTTTTCCTTCCACATTCCAGCGAAAGGTTACACCATAAATGGACCAGCTTAAAATGGTCGCGGCAAGTTCTAACGTTCTTGGGTCTGTATTACTGGTTCCTCTTGTTATGAGTTGAAGTATGAAATGCTCTAATTGATTCTTAATATGTTCTTCCAGAATCGGTGCGACTGAATTATATTTATGGATGCATTGATTACTAGTGTCATGATAGTCGCATAACGAAAGAATAAGTTTCTGAATGGTCCTCTCCGACAAACCCGCCTCAGCATCAATCCTCTTAATAACATGCTCCAAAAATGCTTCTGACAAAAGAGTTTCAAGCAGTGCATATTTATCTTGAAAATGTGCATAGAACGTAGCACGGTTAACGGTGGCTTTTTGGGTAATGTCATTGATCGTAATCGTGTAGAAGTCTTTCTTATTTAATTGGTCAATGAATGCGTCGAGAATTAATCTACGTGTTCGAATGACGCGCGGATCGTTTGGGTTGGGTGAGGTTACACCAGGCATCTTCAAGACACTCCTTTCAGGTAAATTAAATGATTCCCCCATTATAAACATGTGTTGTTTTGTCAACAAATGAGTTTAGTTATACAACAATTTTATAACCCTTTTGGTTAAGCAACAGAATGAACATTTTGTCGGTTGAATGATAAATTAAACATTGCTAACATTTCACTTACACCCCGTTTGATGATGCATGAGCCTTATATATAATCCTTTAAAACGATAAAAGAAAATGAGGAGGTACAATCCTTGAGTAATCAACCGCAAAATGTCCATTCAACAGAAGCTTTATTTCAACCTTATACCATTCATAATCTGACCTTACAGACTCGTATTGTAATGCCGGCAATGGGCCGTGCTTTTTCACCAAATGGTGTGCCAGGACCGGATGTAGCCGCTTATTATCGCCGTCGCGCAGAGAATGATGTAGGTCTTATTATTACTGAAGGTGCAGTGATTGACCATCCGGCTGGAACAAGTGAGCCGAGGATACCTAATTTTTATGGGGAAGCGGCTTTAAACGGTTGGGCTGAAGTGGTCAGACAGGTTCATAAAGCAGGCAGTAAAATTTTTCCACAGCTTTGGCATATGGGGATGGCTCGTCCTTTGGGATCTCAGCCGAATCCCGAAGTGCTATCGATTGGTCCATCGGGGCTGGATCTGGAAGGCAATAAAGTGACCGAGCCGATGACAGAAGAAGAAATCGCCAAGGTCATTGGCGCCTATGTCGATGCAGCTGCGAATGCAAAACGACTAGGTTTTGACGGTGTTGAAATTCACGGAGCACACGGCTATCTGGTTGATCAATTCTTTTGGGAGAGAACGAACCAACGTACAGATCGCTATGGTGGAGATATCATAAAACGTGCTCAATTCGCCATTGAGCTTGTGGAAGCTATTCGTGCTGAGGTTGGCCCTGACTACCCTATTGCCATGCGCCTATCCCAATGGAAAATGAATGATTACAACGCAAAACCGTTCGATACACCGGATAAACTGGGGCAATTCCTGAATGTGTTGGTACAAGCGGGCGTGGACATCTTCCATTGCTCGACACGTCGCTTTTGGGTACCTGAATTTGAAGGCTCCGATTTGAGCTTTGCCGGATGGGTGAAGAAGCTGACTGGAAAAACTACGATTACGGTTGGCTCTGTAGGTCTGGATGAGGATTTTGTAAGTTATACGGAAGGGAAAGGGGCAGGACACCAAGATATTAATGAACTTCTGGAACGGCTGGACAACAATGAATTTGATCTGGTAGCTGTTGGGCGTGCGCTTCTGAGCGATCCTGCATGGGCTACGAAAATACGTGAAGGCCGAATTCATGATCTTCAAACCTTTACACCTGAGGTACTTCAAACGCTCAACTAAAACATATCATACTTTGAACACCTCTTCATTTCATAAATAAACACTGTAAGCCAAAATACTCAAAGTCAGGTAAGGAACTTTGGTGTTTTGGCTTTTTTATGCGTCTGCAATAGTAGTCCACCATGAACCATTTTAGATTAAGTCATCACAGATTCCCATTTGTTCACTTTTTTATTCAAGAACTCCTGGAGTTCTTCTTCATTGCTGCTTAACTTATAAAATAAGGAAAGGGCAACCAGAATCACGTCTGCACATTCTTCTTTGACATCAGATATACTCAACTGCTTATATTCGCTTCCGCTTGCATTCACATAGGAGAGCATGGCTTGAGAAGTTTCTCCTACTTCTTCGGACAATTTAAGAACCATTTGCTCTAAAGTTTTCTTTTCTTGGGTACTCAAATATTGAATTTTCTTTAAAAGCTGCTCCATTTAACAAGCTCCTATCAATTTTAGATTTCATTATATCAAACTTAATCCTAGTTCTTTGAATCATTCATATGCTAAAACCAGATCAGACTGAAACCAACACTTGATATATATAGATGTCTATGTAATAATGCTTGTATGTTAAAAAATAATGCAGCTGCACTGATAGGAACCATTAGAGACTCGATCAATAAATTGATTGTGTCTGAGCTCGAATCGAATGGAATTGAAGGGATTGTTCCTACTCATGGCGGAATCCTAATGTTCCTTTATCAAAAGGACGGGCTTTCCATTAAGGAATTGACGCAAAAAATTTCTCGTCAGCAACCCACTGTCACTGTTTTGATCGACAAGCTAGTGAAGTTGGGGTATGTCGAAAGAAAAAAAGAAAGGGAGGATAGTCGAGTTACCCTGATATTTCTGACTGATAAGGGGAGAAAGATAGAGCCTGTATTTGAGATGATCTCCAATAGATTACAAGAAACCATCTATGGTGGTCTCAAAGATGAAGAAAAAGAACAACTGGAATATCTGCTGGAGCATGTAAAAAACAGATTATAAATTTTTTTAAGTAAATGTATAGATATCTATATTAATATCAAAATAAAAATAAAACATCTGGAGGTTATTAAATGAAACATCTTATTATCTATGCTCACTCTAACGCAGAAAGCTTTAATCACGCGATACTCGAAACGGTTGTAAATACCTTGAAAGAAAAAGGTGACGAAGTCGTTGTACGCGATCTATATGCCCTTGATTTTCAACCTGTATTAAAACCTGAGGATACTGCCGCTATGAGAGCAGGGCAAACCCCGTCTGATATCAAAGTCGAGCAGGAATACATCTCACAATCGGATACGATTACTTTTATTTCTCCCATCTGGTGGACAGGTCTTCCGGCTATCCTGAAAGGTTACGTTGACCGTGTATTTTCATACGGCTTTGCATATACGGCTGGTGTAGAAGGGATTAATAAGCTGCTTACAGGTAAAAAAGGTTTTATCGTGAATACACATGGTACTCCCAACGCGATCTACGATGAAATCGGTATAACCGCAGGATTGAAGATCACATCAGATACGGGAATTTTTGATTTCGTTGGAATTGAATCCGTCGGTCACTTGCTGCTTGGAAGTATCGGCTACCTTGATGAAGATGGCTATAAAGGACTGCTGAAACAAGTCCAAGACACGGTTAAAACGGTGCTGTAAAGTTAGTTCATATTCTTTTAGAAGCGTAAGACATTCTTTAAATGATGAGGTCAACCCGTATTTAGTGGTTGGCCTTTTCTTGTAAATGCTTATATTTTTCCAACATCCCGGTTCATAGATCTTTTGAAGTCGTAATAGCATCTTGGGGCAGATATAACTGGACATTCAAGGGTGTGTTGAAGCATGACTCTATGATCTTTCGACGGTTTTGGAATGTCCCTCTATGATTAAGTACATGTAAACGTCAATAGGGTCCTCACGTTCAATTTTAAAACCAAACCGTTCATAAAGACGTCTGGCTGAGCTTCCTTGCAGAACATTTAAAGTTACATGTTTTCCTTTTACATGATTTTGTTCTAGCAGATTTTTTAATATTTGACTGCCGACCCCTTTACCTTGGTAACTGGGATGAATATAAAAATGCTCCAATAAATAACCGTCTAATTTCGGTTTAAAAGCTATGCAGCCCACAAAAAAAGAGTCTTCCTCAATGATCCAGGTATGGACAGAATCGAATGCATCACGAAAGCGTTGACGAACTTTCTCTTCATCAAACCTTCCTAATCTGGTTAAATCGTTCCGCAGTACAATCGCCCGTAAATTAGCAATGCTTTCAACATCCGAATTGTGGGATCGGCGAATAGTAAGCTGTTTCATCTTATGTAACAACTCCTTTATCGTAAACAGGCAAGAGGTGATCAAGCTTATTTTTTCTTATTCGACGCTGAGCTCATTAACCCTTGTATTAAAATTCACAAATATTTCATTGTTATTATCGTGGGCAATTCATTATAGTACATAGTATTAATAGTTAACTGTATGTATTATGTGTTTTGCGGAGGTTCACTATGAAAGATTATGAACTAAGGGACGAATTGAGAGAATCCGTTAACCGGATTTATGACATGGAATTATTCAGTAGCCTGACAGAGCTTGTTCAGGGGGAAAACCATGTGCTTCAATATTTAGTTCAGCACCGGGATGATGAAATTAATCCTTCCTTGCTCAGCGATCATCTGCATGTATCCAGATCAAGAATTACGGCAGCGCTTACGGGATTAAGAAAAAAAGGCTATGTGACTATGGAAATGTCTGAGCATGACAGACGACGAATGTGTGTAAGGCTCACAGTAAATGGTGAATCCTTGATCAAACAGAAGCAAGAGAGAATTGAAGGTTATTTTGAAGCGCTTGTAGTAGGTTTGGGTGAGAAGAATGTGAAGGATTTTATACGGTTAATTGAGCTTTCTTTGAGTATTATGAATGCGGGTTCTATTGAAAAATAACATAATGTGAGGGTGTACCGGGTGAGATATAAAATAATAGCAGACAGCTGCTGTGATTTAACGAGAGAGCTTAGAGAAGAGATGCAAGTTACTACGATTCCGTTAAATATGACGCTGGGAGATAAATGCTTCGTAGATGATGACACATTGGACTTGCCTCAGTTTATGGAAGAAATGAAAGCCTGTACAACCAAAATTGGATCCGCATCACCGTCCCCAATGCTGTATAAGGAAGCCTTTCAAGGTGCACATACTTCTTTTGCCATTACATTATCCAGCAACCTGTCCAGTTCGTATTCCAGTGCATTGGTAGGAAAAGATATGGCGGAAGAAGAAGGGGCGGATGTTCATGTATTTGATTCGAAAAGCGCTTCGGCTGGGCAGCTCTTGTTGGCTCTAAAACTACGCAAGTTGATTGACGAGGGATATCATAAAAGCGAAATTATTTCTACCTTGGAGAGCTTTATCAGCAAGATGAAAACGTACTTTGTTTTAGAAAATCTGGATAATTTGGTTAAGAACGGACGAATGAATAAAATCACTGGAAAGATACTTTCACTCTTGCATATCAGGCCTATTTTAGGCTCGGATGGTGACGGGAATATCGCATTTTTTACTCAAGCACGCGGCCAGAATCAAATTATCGAAAAGCTGGCAGATACTATTGAAAAAAGTGGCCGGGCTACCGAAGGAGAAAGCATCGTCATTACTCACTGCAATAATCCTGGGCTGGCGGAAAAATTAATGAATGCGCTGAAGAAACGCTATCAATTTAAAGATATTCATATTGTGTCCACCAGAGGGATTAGTTCAATGTACGCCAATGACAAAGGGATCATTATGGCCTTTTAAAAATATTCAGGGTTTATCCTCGCTGTATGGATAAACCCTTTTTTAGTACACTGGGGCTTTGCGGGAGTTCAAGCCTATCTCAATTTTCTAATGAGGACAGAAGCGTTTATGCTGGCTTGAGTTCCTCCGGCTTGTGTTTGCAGGGTAACAGCAGTAGTAGAGCTATGGTTTCGCAGAGTAAGGACGTCACCGCATGCCAGAGCGAGGATGGCTTGCCCTGTGTTCTGTTGTGTCCCGGCTCCTGAGCCGTATACAGTTCCCACAGCCAGTGCGCCATTAATAAAGATGGCGAATTGGTTAGGTTCCACACCGGACACCGAAAAGTGAACTTCATATTTTCCAGCATCGGATACAGCAATCTGTGTAGTTCCTGGAACATGAGCAATTCCAGGTGTAAGTATACCGTTCGTATCGAAAATGACATCCCCTTCAATCGGAACATCTTGGGGCTTCACATTATAAATATAACCGAACTGCGCTAAATCACCTATGGTTCCAGAATCCCCTTCAGGCCCTAAAGCGCCATGATTAATATTCACACTTACAAGTTGCTTTTTGACGATGATATCTTTTCCAACCCCTTTCCGTTTCGAGCGGCCTTTTCTCTTTGGGGGCTTCTCCTCAAACTTTTTTTCTAACTTATCAAACCAGGCACGGACAAAAACATTTTTTTTACGGCCTTTTTTTCGTTTTAATTCAGGATGAGCCAATACAAACACCTCCATATGGTTTGTTGTATACTACTCCATTCATCTAGAGGAGGCATGGATATCTGTCCTGTGATTCATAGTAAACGATCTATTTTGACTAAAAACAGGCTGCTGTACAAGGTGCATTCGTCTAGTATGTAAAAAAGCACCTTTGAATGTGCACTTGGATGACAACCAAGGAACAGACAAAGGCGCCAGTAGAGGTGTACATCATGATGAAGCGGTTTGAAGCCGCTTTTTGCGCACATATAGGGCGTATAAGATGCCCCCAAGCAGACACAGGATGCAGGCGAAGCCTGCCAGCAACCACGCCGATGAGACTGCTCCCCCACGATCCATGCTATTTCCGAGCCATAAAGGCAGCAGAGCTCCTCCAACTCCACCTGCGCCTATAAGCAGGCTGGTGGTGGATTCTTCGGTGCCTGGCATCATTTTGCTGGCAAAAACAAGTGCGATGGAGAAGATGCCGGACATGCCCAGCCCCAGCAGTACAATAAGGATAAAGGCGCCGGCAGTGCCTTTGATCAGCGGGAACACGCACAGCAGCACGGTCGCTGCCAGCGAGCTCAGGGCGACAAAGACACCGTAGCCGTATCGATCGGCAATGTAGCCTGTGAATAACCGGCCGGTAGCCATTGCTAACCAGAAGCAGGTGACACTAAGTGCTGCCTCCGCTTGTGTGAGACCCAAACGTTCGATGAACATGGAGGGCAGGAAATTAGCCAGGCTCATCTCTGTTCCTACATAGATAAAGAAAAAGACGATAAATAGTGCAAGTAACTTCCAATTGCCTATAGGGCTACCTTTAGAAGCCTCCACCGTGGGGGATTTGGGTGAGTTAGTGGAACGCGCATAGTTGTCACCTCGGTGTTCCTGTTGGTCTAATACAGCGTCAAGCGTGCCGAAGGACCCACGCAGCCAAGCTATGACGGTCACGGCTGCAAACATGGAAATGATGGGAAAGGCCAATCGCCACCAACCGAGAGCAATGAGCTGGCTGGCGATAGCGGGCATAGCCAAAGCGCCGATCCCAAAAAAGACTTCCAGACGGCTCATCGCCGCGCCCGTTCCTTGAGTAATACCGCTGATAATAATAGTGCCAATGAGTGTTTCTACCATGCCGAAGCCAAACCCGGCTGCTGCCCCGACGGCATATAGCCAACCCCAAGGTGGCAGCAATGAGTACAGCACTTCAGCCGCGCACAGCAGGAGCAGGGCGAATACCAGACTTCGGCGTTTGCCGAAACTCCGGGCAAGCCACGGCGACAGCAGGACTCCAGCCAGAAAACCGGAAAATTGAGCGAAGATTAGGCTTCCGCCGTCCGTATAGTTTCTACCGTAATGCTCTAACAACACAGGCAGTAGGGAGCCTACAACCACGTGTGCCAGGCCGATTAAAAAATAAGACAAGCTGCCGATCCATAGCAGTCGTTTCATGATGAACTCCTTTGATACCTAGATTTGACTCATGCAGCAAACTGAACTGCATGAGTCAAATCTGAGTGATTATGATAGCTCCAGTACTTGAAAGCCGTAGCCTTCAATAGAAATATCTCCTTCCAGGTATTTACCGCTGATCAGCTCATTCCCTTTCTGATCATCCAGATGATATTGCTGCATCTGGGCGTTATGATTCAGAACGAATAGATATGATTTTCCATCTTTGGTCCGTACCGTGGCTTCTACACCCGCAGGAGCGCGCAGCAGGGATGGAATCCCTTTTTGCTCACAAATGTAGCCCAGTAGGCCATCAAGGAAAGTCTCTTCAGGATCTGAAGCAACGTACCATGCCTCACCTTGACCGAAACGATTACGTGTCAGCACTGGCATGCCCTGATAGAAATCATCGCCGTATTCGGCCAGCACCTCCGCGCCTTCTCTATGCAACAAGTCGCAGAGCAGACCGCATTTATATTCACCTTGTAATACGCCCACCTTTTCTTTCAATATAATGCGATTGTGTGATTCTGGCAGAAGCGCGTCAATTTCTTCCACCCAGATCCCGAGCAAGTTACGCAGTTTACCAGGATATCCTCCGGTTGTGACCAGATCGTTTTCATTTACAATGCCACTGAAAAAGGTCGTTACGAAGGTGCCGCCATGCTCTGTGAATTGTTCCAGCTTCTCGGCGGTACCCGGCTTGACCATGTAGAGTACAGGCGCGATAATGAGATCATATTTCTGGAAATCTGTATCAACAGAAATCAGGTCTACCTGTACATTCCGCCGGAAGAGGGGAGCATAATACTTGTGTACGTGATCCATATATTTCAAGGCGACAGAAGGGCCGCTTGATTTTTCCAAAGCCCACCAATTGTCCCAATCGAATAAAATGGCTACTTTGGCATTAACGGTCGCGTCAAGTAGCGTGTTGCCTAATGCGCCAAGCTCACTGCCAAGCTGTGCCACCTCGCGAAATACACGTGTGTTCTCATGCCCGGCATGCTCAATGACGGCCCCGTGGAATTTCTCACAAGCGCCGATCGAGCGGCGAAGCTGGAAGAACATGACCGTGTCCGCGCCATGCGCGACTGCCTGATAACTCCATAACCGCATAACGCCAGGCCGTTTAAGCGAATTATACGCCTGCCAGTTCTGCTGGCTCGGTGTTTGCTCCATCAGCATAAAGGGTTGCCCATCCTTCAAGCCGCGCATCAGATCGTGCGCCATGGCCGTATAGCTCGGCGGGGTATTGGCTGCAGGATAACTATCCCAAGATACAATATCCATGTGCTTAGCCCATTTAAAATAGTCCAGTTGTTTGAAAAAGCCCATCAGATTGGTCGTTACCACGGCATCGGGAACATGTTTTTTAATCGCGTTATATTCCAGTAGGTAGCAATCCAGCATACTGTCTGAATTGAAGCGCGCATAATCGAGAGATATGCCCTGAAAGGTCGAGTGATTTTCTCCCCAATGCTCGCTCAGATTATTTGGCGGTACAATTTCATCCCAATCATAGAAGGTGTGACCCCAGAAGGAAGTATTCCACACCCGGTTTAGCTCTTCCAATGATCCGTATTTTTGTTTGAGCCACACCCGAAATGCGGCTGCGCAGTTATCACAATAGCAATCTCCGCCGTACTCATTGGACACGTGCCATACGAGGATCGCGGGATGGTTTTTGTATCGTTCTGCAAGTCGATCAGCCATCTGCTCCGCGTATTTTCGATACGTTGGACTGTTCGGACAGGAGTTGTGGCGTCCACCGAATTTCCGCTTACGCCCGTCAGCATCGACCCGCAGAATGTCGGGATAACGCGTAGCCATCCAGGCTGGATGCGCTGCCGTGCTAGTAGCTAAACAAATGAAGATATCGCTTTCATAAAGACTGTCAATCAATTGATCCAGCCATTCAAAATGATATGTGATTTCGTCGGATTGAATTTTGGCCCATGAGAATACGTTGACCGTTGCGATATCAATCCCTGCCTGCCTGAACATCCGTAAATCTTCCTGATGCGTGGCCTCATCCCACTGCTCAGGATTATAATCTCCACCGTAAAATACTTTAGGAAGTTTGCTGCTTATCATGCCAATCACCTCTGTATATAAGAATAATCCTATCTTATAATACAAATAACTGCTTTTAAATATAATAAAATGAACGTGTATATAACAATATGGATCTACATGTGAAATACATACCCGCATACGCCGGAGGTGCTTTTTATGATTTTAACTCCCCATCATTTAAGATTTTTCCTGACTACGCGTGAGCACTCTTTACCCCTTTTTATTGAAAGTATCGGATTTAACAGCAGGCAGGAGGATGTGTCCCGTCCAGAGGGTTATCCGTGCTTTCACTGGATTCAGACGGTGTCTGGTGAAGGGATGTTTACATTTAAAGGGGGGAGCTTCCGTCTGGGAGAGCAGTCCGGGGTTCTGCTGCTGCCCGGGGAATCCCATGCATACAGACGGGCGACCAAGGTATGGCGAACGTTATACATTACATTTGACGGCCCCATCGCCGCTGCTGTATTGACTGCACTGGGATTGAAGCATACGCGTGGGTATCATTGGGACCCGGATAGCGAGCTGCACAGCTTTGGGGAAACGATGCTCCATTCCATGGTTAGTGAACGTGATTTGTCTGGATTAGATGCTTCTGCCAATATGTATCGTTTTCTGACTCTACTACGTAAACATGGACAACATAGCTCGATGCCTTCCCTATCCCATAATGTGGAACGTTTAACCCCTGTACTGGCCTTTATGGAGCAAAATTATGCCAGTCCAGATGTGGGCCTAGGTGATATGGCAGTTATGATGAATGTCAGCTCCCGTCATTTAAATACATTATTTAAGCAAGCGTTTGGTGTGACTTCTTATGCTTATCTGATTGTAATTCGGCTGCGGAAGGCCAAGGAAATGATGACGGAATATCCGCAATTAACAGTAAAGGAGATTTCGGAGCGAGTAGGATTCCGAGATGCCAGTCATTTTGTGGCAACTTTTCGCCGAGCTGAAGGAATTACGCCTGAAAGGTTCAAATTACTGTATACATAAGGGTATTTTATCGAAATACTCTTTCTTACTCGGGAATGCTCATTTTAGGGAGCATTCCTTATTGTTTTTTTCAGGATGAGGGAGTATAAAATAATAGTTCATTTGTTTCATCAATCTGGTGTGCAGGTGACATAATAAACATAAGATCCATAGTTCTTTTGCAAAACCCTCATCCAAAGAAGGAGTCAACGAAATGCTGAGTAAAGTCAAAAGATTATTAATCGGTCGTCCGCGAAAGTCGACGGCCCTTGAAGATGAGAAACTGAATAAGCTCAAGGCACTGGCCATTCTGTCCTCAGATGCCTTGTCCTCTGTAGCTTACGGAACGGAGCAAATTCTGCTGGTTTTAATTACAGCCGGCTTCGCTGCCCTATGGTATTCCATTCCTATATCCATTGCGGTATTGGGATTGCTGATCATTCTGATCCTGTCCTATAGACAGACCATATTTTCCTATCCTGGTGGCGGAGGAGCGTACATTGTTGCACAGGACAATTTGGGAAAGAGTCCGAGTCTGATTGCAGGCGGTTCTTTGCTGGTCGATTATATTCTGACGGTAGCAGTTAGCTCATCAGCAGGTACTGATGCCATTACATCGGCTTTCCCGTCGTTACATGATCATCGGATCGCCATTGCGCTGATTATGATTATCTTTTTAACTATTATGAACTTGCGCGGAGTGACAGAATCTGCCTCGGTGCTGGCTGTACCGATTTACTTATTTGTTGTTGCCATTTTTGTTTTGATTATTAGCGGTATCATTCATTACGTGGCAGGGGGAGCTCATGCTGCAGCACCGCAATTTGGAGCTACAGTATCCAACGTCAGCCTGTTCCTGTTACTGAAGGCGTTCAGCTCGGGTTGCTCGGCGTTAACTGGGGTAGAAGCTGTCTCGAATGCCATTCCGAACTTCCGCAAGCCTGCTGCCAAAAATGCAGCAACTACACTAATGATGATGGGTTTGATTCTCGGGTGTATGTTTATCGGAATTAGTTTGCTGGCTTATTGGTACGGTGTTCGTCCTAATCCGCACGAAACGGTCATTTCGCAAATTGCGAACGCCACTTTCGGACGCGGTGTGATGTATTACATCATTCAGGGCGTAACGGCGCTCATCTTGTTTTTGGCGGCGAATACAGCCTATTCGGCCTTTCCATTGCTTGCTTTTATGCTCGCCAAGGACAAATACATGCCGCACATGTTCATGGTTCGTGGAGATCGGCTCGGATACTCTAATGGTATCTTGTTTCTGAGTATCTTCTCGGCATTGCTGGTCATCGTATTTGGTGGCAACACAGAAAATCTAATCCCGCTTTATGCCGTAGGGGTATTTATTCCGTTCACGCTCTCGCAGCTTGGCATGATGATTCGCTGGATCAAGCTCAAACCGCCAGGCTGGATCGTCAAACTTGCTATTAATACGGTTGGGATGCTGACCACGCTGTCGATTACGCTCATCTTTATCTTTACTAAGTTTAGCCAGGTGTGGGTAGTCTTTATCTTTCTGCCTTTGGTTCTGTATTTCTTTATGAAGATCAACAGGCATTACAAAAATACGGCTGAACAACTGCGCATTGATATTACCAAGGATAAACCTATGGTGAAAGGCAATACGATTATTATTCCGGTGGCAGGTATTACGCGAGTCGTTATGAATACGATCAGCTATGCCAAAACCTTGTCGGATAATGTGGTTGCCGTATATGTGGGTGTGGATGATGAGGCGATTCAAAAAATGGAACAGAAGTGGGAAGAGTGGGACGTGGGCATACGTTTAGTAGTGCTGAGATCCCGTTATCGCAGCATCATTAATCCGCTCCGCAAGTTCATCGATACAGTAGAGTGGAAAAAAGCAGACGAGGACCATATCACTGTCCTCATTCCACAATTCATCACCAAGCACTGGTGGGAAAATATTCTACACAATCAGACCAGCTTACTGATGAGAGCTTATTTGATTAATTACAAAGACGTGATCGTAACGACTGTTCCTTTTCATTTAAACAAATAAAGTCACTGCCAATTGTAGGGTACAGCTGACTATAGCATGACCAAAATGAACATCTTTTGGCCGCATTTCTTTGCGGTCGGAGGGTGTTTTTTTACATAACGGAGATATTTACTTTGGTGATACATTTTGTGTATTATAGATACGAAATGTATCATTAAAGACTGTTATGGAGGGATACGATGCCCGAAGCCACGGGGAAAATGCAAGATGACAAGCTGCAATTTGTAGATACGCTGAGGGCGCTGGCTATTATTGGAGTTTTACTTGTGCATGTCAGCCAGCATGTAGACGGATTAAACGGATGGTTGCAAAAAGGCTTGAGTATAGGTGCTAAAGGAGTCGCTTTATTTTATATGGCCAGCGCTTTTACACTATTTCTGTCCTTGAGCAGACGTTCGGGTGACAAGAGGGAAAGAATTTCAGCTTACCTGTTGCGTCGTTTTTTTCGGATTGCTCCTTTGTATTACGTAATGTTAGGAATCTATTTGGTTGTGAACGGGACAGGTCCACGATTTTGGCTTGGAGATCAGGAGGGAGTCACTGCCGCCAATATCACTGCTCATGTCCTGTTTTTGAATGGTCTGAATCCGTACTGGATCAACAGCATTATTGGTGTGGAATGGTCCATTGCGGTGGAATGTATGTTTTATCTGTTTATCCCCCTATTATTTAAGCTGATCCGATCAGTCCGCCATGCGACCTGGTTTGTTGTGATGGCGCTTCTGGTAAGCTTCGGGCTAAATACGGTATTTGCTCAATATCCATGGATTAGTAATCACTCTTTATGGGGTCACTATCTGTATTTATGGTTTCCGAATCAATTGCCTGTCTTTGGGCTAGGTATATTGTTGTTTTACATTTGGAAAGACGAGCGGCATTGGAAAAGTATAGACCGGGTCAGTGGGGGGTTGCTGCTTGTTTCTGTGCTATTTGCATTTTTTGGAGGCATGACCGATTATCTCATAGGTATCGGGTTGCTGCTGGGAGCGTATGCTTTGTATCACTGGCAGCCGATCTGGCTGCTTAATCGGGTGTGGTCATGGATCGGCCGCCTTAGCTACAGCATGTATTTGACGCATATGCTGGTTCTGGGACTAATCGTACAGGTTAAAATACCTTTTGCTCCCCTAGTCAGCCTCACACTTATGTTTATCATGACGTTGCTATTCACCATCGGACTATCCTGGTTTACCTACTCGTGGATTGAACAGCCTGGCATCCGTTGGGGGAAAAAACTTATATCACGTATGAAGCCTGTGCGCAAGCAGGGAGACTCGGTCAAAGAAAGTGTTGCCTAAGCTGCAACTTAAAGCAGCATCCGATAACATTTGGTTGAAGTGCTTGAATAAATCTATGAAATAATTGAAAAGACCTCTTGAAAAGTAGCTCCCAGCCCTTTATATTCGATGTACATCCAAGTTTTTGAATACACCGATGAGGTTTGTTGGAATTGTAAAGGAGATGCACGCATGCTTTTGAAGCCAATCGGCTTTTTGCTTTTCTCCACGCTTGAGGGAGTAGCTGTTTTTGCGCTGATTTTGAGTGTTTTTAAAGTTAAAATGACCCCTTATCTATGGCAGGCCATTTTTGTTAACCTGATTATGAATATGCAAAGTTATATGCTCCGAGAGGAGTTTTCCCTTTCGTATTTGGTGCCTGTTGTAAATATGCTGCTTTTTATTTTTTTACTCGCTACGGTCGTGAAGATTCCGATTGTGTGGTCTGGTATTATGACGGTTACAGGTTATTTTGCATATGCCGTTGTTCAGTCGGTATTCCTAAAAGTCATGTTCGGCAACCTTCCGGTTTCTGACCTGCAGGATGGGTCCTTGAAGGGCTATCTGCTACAAATGGTAAGCGCGGCAGTAGGACTGCTTATTTCATTGATGTTGTATCGAAAAGGGATCGGCTTCTCCCCTAATTTCAAGAAGCTAAAGTTCAAAGAGGAATATGGCATTGTCATCACGCTGATTATCCTGTCTCTCATTTCAACTTCTATTGTGCTCTACTATAACGAGGTATGGTTAAACATGATATTTTTTGCACTGGTTTCGGGATTTTTCATCTATTATGCAATCGGAAAGGAATACCGGGATGATTGAAGCGATGGCTTTCAAACTTGCTAACCAGATCAAACGTACTGTGCCTGATCATCCAGCCTCTGTGGCGGTACTTAAATACGCACTTGCTCTCATTCTGAATGCGTCCATGATCATCGTGTTAACCCTATTCGCCTCAATCTTCACGGGGCGGATGGTAGAAGCTGTAACGATTCTCGTCGCTTTCGCCCTGCTACGCCAAATATCAGGAGGCATTCATTTGAAAACGGGCATGGCATGTGTGTTGGTGACCTCAGCAGCTTTTACTTACATATCCTGCATTGCCTTAAATAGTTGGTGGACAAACCTGTTTACCGCAATAGCTCTCATTCTCGTTTTATGTTTTGCCCCGTCCAGAATTGAAAAGCAGTCGCGCATTCCAGTACGTTTTTATCCCCTCTTGCGACTGTTATCCTCCTTGCTTGTATGTACTAATTTTGTAGTCGGTTCCTCTATAGTGGCTGTTGCTTTTTTGGTCCAAAGCCTAACATTGATCCAGGGAAGGAGGTGAGTGGAATGATGAGGAAAATGGTATATGGATTAGCCACATCGTTGTCTATGTTTGCAACATTTGCTGTATCAGTGGCGAGTTACGTGTATGTTTATCAAGGGGATACCCCCGAGGAACTGCTGAAATAAACAAAATACTGGAATAACAATGATACATAGAGCTGCTATTAAGCAGCTTCTTTTTATGCAAAAAAAAATCAGGCGCTCCATTAAAGAGCGCCCGAATGGGAGAGGAGAAACCGGACGAAGAGCTTATGGGGAAACGTAAGTCTTCTCCGCGGTTGTCTACGACATTGGTTGAATGCCGATATCCTAAGGATGCCCAGGGGATGGTTTTTTATACCTGCCTCATCCTAAGTTTTTCAAACGGCGGTGCATGTGGTACGATAGCGTCATAATCTTATATGGTTATGAACACATATAGAAAATAGGTGAGTTTCAGCGTGAGAGTGGTATCGGGTAGTGCCAAAGGAAGGCCGTTAAAGGCAGTTCCCGGCACAGGGACGCGGCCGACCACAGATAAGGTCAAGGAAGCGCTATTTAGCATGATAGGTCCTTATTTTGATGGGGGAGTCGCACTTGATCTGTTTGCTGGTAGTGGTGGCCTGGGTATAGAGGCGCTTAGCCGGGGAATGGACAAGGCTGTTTTTATTGATATGGAATCCAAGAGCATTGATGTCATTAAAGAAAATTTGCGAAAAACTGGATTGGAAGGACAGGCTGAAGTGTTCCGCAATGATGCCGGACGAGCGCTCAAGGTGCTGGCAAAACGTGGAGCTCTTTTTGATGCTGTTTTTCTTGATCCGCCCTATCGTCTCAAACACGGAGATGAATTGATGAGCCGTATGGCTGAATTGAACTTGCTTCGTTCAGATGCAATCATCGTGCTGGAGTATGAATCGGGACATGAATATCCGGAAAGCTTCGGGCCGTTCGAACAGGTCAGAAAAGCAGTCTATGGTGAAACGGCGTTATCTATTTATCATTTTGCAGCCGATGCTTTGTCGGATGTCGTAGAACATACAGAAGCCGGAGGGGTCAAATTCGGCATCAGCGAATCAGACGGGGAGGACCATCATGATTGAGCACAAACCACGTATTGCCGTATATCCGGGAACCTTTGATCCCGTGACGATGGGGCACCAGGATATTATTCAAAGAGCAGCCAGACAGTTTGATCTGTTGATTGTCGCGGTTCTTAACAATATTAGTAAAAATCCGCTGTTTTCACTTGAGGAACGAATGGAACTACTGCGAACGGTAACTCGCGATATCCCGAACGTTGAAGTGGACAGCTTCCGTGATCTGACAGCTAATTATGTACGTCAAAAAGGGGCCCAAGTTATTGTCAGAGGAATCCGGTCGGTGACTGATTTTGAATATGAGCTGCAATTAGCCTCTACAAATCATAAGCTGAACCCGGATGCGGAAACAATCTTTATGATGACCAATCCGGCTTATTCATATCTGAGTTCCAGTATGGTGAAGGAAATTGCGCATTTTGATGGCAAGGTTGTAGATCTGGTGGCACCGGAGGTGGAAGACGCGCTGCGTGCGAAGGTCAACGCGAATCGCGGCGGCCCCACCATGAAGTCATAAAGGAAAAGGCCAGCAGGGTAACTATAATTGTACCCAGCAGCGCAATGGACAGTAGGGTTAGTTGCCAGGGGTACATAGATGTTCCTTCTATTTGTGTTAGTAAGCTGCTGGCTCCGGCCATGACAGGATGCGTGGCGGATTCATTTACGCTTTCCGCAAAAGAAGACACAGAACTGCGACTGACGTAAGCGGGAGTTGTATTACTGACGATGCGGTTAAGCGGGACCCATGTTGCCAAGGTAAGTCCAAAAGCAATGATTCCATGGAGCACTCGTGACAAGGTGAAGGTGATGCCCTTGTCGGAAGGTCTGGTGACGGCGGTAATTTGAAGCCAGCCGCACAGGCCGCCCCAGCCCAACACAGCACTGATCAGGGCTGCTTGTGTACGGAGATCGTAGGGCAGACGGCTGATTTCATAGGAACCCAGATGGATTTCCATCCAGGCAGGCCATATGAAAGAAAACGATCCTTGGCCTGTGTATATGGACAGCAGTCGAATCAATACGGAAAAGAAAATAATGAATCCACCTGTCACCATCAGCATCTGTACAGCATGGGATACGGTTTCGCCCAACAGTTTTCCGAAACTGCGGCCGTCCCGTTCTCTGGCAGAGCGGGTAGCTTCCCATGCGGATCGGATCAGGGAGGGAGAAGTACGGGAAACTGAGGTGCGCCGGAGGGCAGCTGGCGTTTCCCGTTTTTGCAATTCTTTGGACGGTACAGGTAGTCTGGCTGTGATCCAGCCTGCCAGCAGCCCGGAAATCCAGTGAACTGCAAGTAACATCACGCCTGCGGCAGCATTGTGCAGTAGCCCTGTCCCGATGACGAGCAGGATGGTAATCGGATTGCAGAAATGAGCGATAGAGGTTAGACGTCGAAGCTGAAACGCAGTCATATCCTCCTGTTGTGCCCATTGGCGCACCGCTTCCGCTGCAGCGGGGAATCCCGCGGTCAGGCCGAGGGCCAACACCCAGCCGCTTCGCCCGGGTAGACGGAACCAGGATCGCATAAACGGCTCCAGCAGGATACCTAGTCCATGTACTAGACCAAAGGCGATGAGCATTTCGGACAGCATCAAAAAAGGCAGCATGGCTGGGAAAATAATACTCCACCATAGCTTAAGGCCTTGAGTAGAGGCTTGAAATACTTCTTCTGGTGAGGCGACAACAGCCAGTACAAGCAAAATGGCTCCGAGGCCAAGCAGTATGGTTGTCCAATAAGGAGCGGAATGGGCTTCCTTTTGCATCAAAGAATTCACCTCTCATAAATATACTAAGGAGAGTGGGATGCTGTCTCCAGTGTTTATTCACGTTCGTTGTCTTGGGATAGGTTGTTCGTATACGTTGTCGTAAACAATGTATGCTTTTTCGGAAGGCTTGAGAACAGGTGGCGTAGAGGCACTTGGGTAAGATAGGAGAAGTTAGGCTGCAAGGGGGAGAAGCAATGAAACGAATAAACCGGAAAAGAGCTTTTTTTACAACCGGTTATGTCTTAATGCTGGCTGCAATGGTCTATGTGCTGGTCTATATGCCAACCCCTTATCTGATCTATGGACCAGGTGGGGCAAACGAGATCAAACCGATGGTTAAAGTCCAGGAGGGTGACAGCATCGAACGGGGGACCTTTATGATGACGACGGTATCGGCGCGTTATGCCAATGTTATCATGTTGGGCCTGTCCAAGTTGGACCGCAATTCGGAGATTCAGCGTAAAGAGGATCGTCTGCATGGAAGAAGTGAAGACGAATATGCAGCAGAGCAGGTATGGTATATGGGGGATTCCCAATCTTCCGCGATGGAGGCTGCCTACACCCGTGCCCATGTTCCCTATCGCATTGTGCCAGATTACGTGTATGTATTTAAGGTCCCGGGCTCGAATAGCGTGTTCGAGCCTGGAGATGAAATATTGGAGCTGAACGGCGTGCGGGTGACCGATAATCGTTCCATTCGGAAGGCTTTAGAGGATGAAAAATCGGGAAAAATGGCTAAAGTGAAGCTAAAGCGCGATGGAAAGTTGCTGACCGTGCAAGCTCCCTTAACGACCATCACGGACAGTGAGACGGGTAAGCAACGTTCTGGATTTGGCGTCAGTATTGCCACGGTACAGAAGGTAGAGCCGAAGGATGAACGTAAAACGATTCATTTTACATCTACGGATGTTGGCGGTCCTTCGGCAGGTTTGATGTTTACCATGGAAATCTATAACCAACTGACACCAGGTGATCTGAGTAAGGGATATCGTGTAGCCGGTACGGGTACTATTGATAAGGACGGTCAGGTTGGAGCGATTGGTGGTGCAAAGTATAAAATAGTTGCTGCTGACCGTCAGGGTGCGGAATTGTTTTTCGTCCCTGCGGATAATTATAAAGAGGCCAAGGCCAAAGCTGAGCAAATGGGAAGCCGGATGAAGCTTGTTTCGGTTCGCAAGCTTGGCGATGCGCTGAATTATATGGAAAAGCTGCCCATCAAACCATAATGGGCGGTCGCAAGTAATCAGCATACATGCCGCGGATGACAGGACGTGGCATCCCGGCTGCGTGTATGGCGGCTGCGGCTGTATCCCAGTCCAGGTGGGGATGTGATCCGGCAGACAGCTTGACCCATACTGGAAGGGTGGCTGTTTGCTTCATACGTGCCAGCAGCTCGCGTCCAGCCCTGTTAAAGCCGAGCACGCGGATATAGCTTGGACCTTTCGCCAGCTCATCCGGAGTCATATCGGCTTTGGCATGATTTAGCAAAATATGTGTACACATCCGCTGAAGCTTCGTACGAGTATACCGCCTTGTCTTGATCGCGGTGAGCAGGGCCTCCACAGAAGGCTGGGGCAGCGTGTACAGCGATTGCCGCAGACGATGCTCCAGCCCTTCGGTGACCTCGTGCAGCTCCGCCAGCTGCTGCGGGCTACGTGTGATTAGGGCGTTCAGCAGCGGCTGGCGGAACGCTTCCCAGTGCAGCGGCGCGCGTTCAGCTTGCCACTCGCGCCGCAAAATCTCCAGTGTCGCCGCAGGTATGTACGGCGACGCGGCCTCCAGCCCGCCGTCCAGCAGCAGACGGCGGATGGCCGTGGCGCTGGCGATGACTCCGTCTGCAGGGGCCACGGCTTCGTGGTAGCCCGATCCCGTGCGGGCTACCGTGAAGGGCTTGATTGTGCTGCCCAGCCGTTCCAGCGCAATCAAATAATGCAGCCCCAACGTATTGTTGGGCTGCTGCATGAGGGCGGCGAGCGCAGCGCCGTCCTCTCCTTCGGCCGCGAGCGCGGCTGCGGCTCCCGCGTAGGCAGCGGGATAGCTCGTGCCGCTGCTTAGGCGCTGCGCGATGCCGGCCTTGAGCTCGGCTGGCTCTGCCGCCAGCACGCGGGCCAGCGCGCGCAGCGGGGCGATGTCTCCGCTCTCGCTACCGAAGCAGAGCGCGTCGACGATGCCCGTCGCATGGAGCAGGGCGACTGCTCCGTGGGCAAACCATTCTGCAGGCTGGACGGCATAGGCCACAGGCAGCTCCAGAACTAGGTCCACACCCATGGCGAGTGCCATTTCGGTGCGGGACCATTTGTCTGTAATCGCGGGTTCACCCCGCTGAAGGAAAGGACCACTCATCACAGCCACTGTGCGCTGTGCACCAGTGATGCGAAGAGATTCCTCCCAGTGATGGACATGTCCGTTATGCAGGGGATTGTACTCTACAATCATACCGAGTGTTTTCAAGACCGTAGTCGGCTCCTTTCTTAAAGTAGCTTATTGGGTAACTATTTTGATAATAATGGTTAAGTACCCGTCAATGTTTGTTTTCAGGGCAACTTTACTGATTTTTCATCATTGACATGAACAAGACCATTGAGACCTGGACGAAAAAGCTTTATACTCGCATTATTGTACACGAAGAGTGGCGGGGGTACGAATACTCATCGGTGCATGTTTAGCACAATGCATTTTTGCTTCTGCATAAAACTTGTCGAACCATTGGAAAACCGGTGGATTTGTGAGTGGTGTAAAGTGAAAGGTGTTGACAAACGACTCGATCAGTCGGTATAATAATTTTTGTTTGTTTGGAGTGATAGTGATGCAACTATTTTTTCGCAAAGTAGCAACCAGTGACGGTCCTTTTCCTATCCGTGAATCTCTTAATGTGAGTGAATTGGTGGATGATCGTGCTGATGTTACGGCCGTTTCCCCGCTGGAGACCGACTTGGTCGCCGTTAGTCTGGGTCAAGGCTTGATGAGCGTGGAAGGCACGTTGACCGCAGGTCTGGACATGCTATGCTCACGCTGTTTAAGCCCGATGCACGAGGATTTAAAGATTGAATTCCGTGAACGGTTCAAGCAAACCTCTTCGAGTGTTGAAGAGGAGGATGAAGATGGCGATTTTATCGCAGTGACGGAGGACTCCTTCGACATTGCACCGTATTGTGAAGAACTGTTTGTACTGCATGTGCCGTTTGCGCCTTTGTGCAGTGAGGATTGTCAGGGAATCGCACCAAAGACCGGACAAAACTGGAGTATTGGCTCCGATGACAGTAGCGATGGCAATACGGAAAAGATTGATCCGCGTCTGGCAGGGCTTAAGGATTTTTTTAAATGAGAATTGAGTTCAATTCTGAAAAATCATCATCCGCTTGTGCCGGAGAGTTACTGAACCGATGCGTGGATGTTGCAGGCTTGATTCACCGGCTGTAAGATAATTGCTTATAGCATTTTCTTTCAGTCTTGAATGAGATAAGAAGTCATACCCGTTATGCGGGGTTGATCTGGTTAAGGAGGTGGGAATAATGGCAGTACCTCAACGGAGAACATCCAAAACTCGTCGCGACAAACGTCGTACTCACTTTAAACTGGCAGTACCAGGTATGGTGAAATGCTCCGAATGCGGCGAATTGAAACTTGCTCACCATGTGTGCAAAGTTTGCGGAACGTACAAAGCTAGAGAGATCATCTCTCAATAATGTCCGATAAGCGGATTCTTTGGAATCTTCGCAGAAAGAGTAGCGCTTCACTTCAGTGAGGCGCTACTTTTTTTTGTCTGCATGCTTCCTTTTTACGTCAGCATGCTATATACTGTTTTAGTACCAGGTTCTAAGAAAGAAGGGCCGAAGGGGTTCCTTTATACATACAAGAAGACAAATCGGCTTGAAGTCTCGCCGTTAGAAAGTGAAGTAAAGTAACCCAAACTGTCGTCTGAACGACAGTTTATTGTAGAGAAAGGAGGCGTCACTGACATCGAACGTTTGCCGAAGAGACAGAGACAGCAGCGGCTGACTCAATTAATTGATGATAATCCGTTCGTAACGGATCAGGAATTGACAAGACAGCTGAAGGTAAGTATTCAGACTATTCGGCTGGACCGGATGGAGCTGGGAATCCCGGAATTGCGGGAACGGCTAAAGCTGATGGCTGAGCGCTCCTACGACCAGGTTCGTTCCTTGCCTTTGCATGAAGTGATCGGGGATATCGTTGATCTACAGTTGGATCGAAGCGGTATTTCGATTTTTGAGATTAAAGAGGAACATATTTTTTCGCGTACTGGCATTGCGCGGGGGCATTATGTATTTGCCCAGGCCAATTCATTGGCCGTTGCCGTGATTAATGATGAGATAGCATTGACCGCGTCAGCGGATATACGCTTTGTCCGCCCGGTTCATTTAGGTGAGAAGTGCATTGCCAAGGCATATGTACGCTCAAATCCAGAACAAAAAGGGAAGGCTAAAGTGGAAGTCTTTGCCTACGTAGGAGAAGAAATGGTGTTCCAAGGCAACTTTGTCATTTATCGCTCCACGGAGGAAGAGTATAGCGAAGGAGGAAGTCAGCATGCGGATCGCCATTGATGCCATGGGGGGAGATAATGCTCCTGAGGCGACAGTAGAGGGCGCGCTATCTGCGGCGGCGGAATGGAAGGATACGGACATTACGCTGGTTGGTGACCGGGAACAAATTGAATCGGTTCTGAACGGTAGGGCGTTGCCGACGAACCTCAGCATTCGCCATGCATCCGAAACGATAGATGCGCAGGACGAGCCTGTAAAGGCAGTGCGCCGTAAAAAGGATGCCTCAATGGTCGTAGCTGGTCGAATGGTCAGAGAAGGCGAAGCGGATGCCATGATATCCGCAGGTAATACAGGCGCGCTAATGACCACAGGGTTGCTGGTGGTTGGAAGAATGGAGGGCATTGAACGTCCGGCTCTTGCGCCGATGATACCAACGATTGATGATCAGGGTATTCTGGCGCTGGACTTGGGAGCCAATATGGATGCCAAGCCTGAGCATCTTGCCCAGTATGCACTGATGGGGAGTTTGTATCGTCAGAAAGTTCACGGTGTGACTTCTCCAAGGGTGGGTCTGCTTAATGTGGGGACTGAAGCTGGGAAGGGCAATGAACTGACGAAGTTGGCATTTCCGCTTATTGAGCAGTTACCTGTCAATTTTGTGGGTAATGTTGAATCGAGAGATGTGTTAACCGGGAATTGCGATGTACTGGTGTGTGATGGATTTGCTGGAAATATCATGTTAAAATCGCTGGAGGGTACAGCCGGAGCCATATTTTCTCTCTTAAAAGAGCAATTCACCAAATCCTTGAAGACCAAGCTTGCGGCAGCCTTAATTATGCCTGAGCTTCGCAGTCTGAAAGGTAAATTGGATTATAAAGAGCATGGCGGGGCTCCTTTGCTGGGTTTGAGTGGACTCGTCCTGAAAAGTCACGGTTCGTCTGACGGCGTTGCCGTCAAAAATGCGGTAAGGCAGGCTCGTACAGCCTTGCAAAACCGGTTGGTGGAAAGTATATCCAAGGAAATCAGCAGGAAGTGAGTGACGATATGAATAAATTACGGCCGGTTGGTGTTATCGGAACAGGGAAATACGTACCTGAGAAAATTCTGACCAATAAAGATTTGGAAGCAATCGTAGAAACGAGTGATGAATGGATTGTCAGCCGTACAGGGATTCAGGAGCGCCATATTGCGGCTCCAGAGCAGGCTACATCTGATTTAGCTTATGAAGCAGCAATTAAGGCGTTGGAGTCCGCGGGTATGACGGCACAGGATCTGGATTTAATTATTGTAGCTACGGTTACACCGGATATGGCGTTTCCGTCAACTGCCTGCATTCTTCAGGACAAATTGGGAGCCAAAGGCGCAGCAGCTTTTGATTTGTCTGCGGCATGCTCAGGTTTTGTATATGGACTGGCTACGGCAACGAGCTTCATTAAGACAGGTATTTATAATAATGCATTAATCATTGGGGCAGACTGTCTTTCTCGGATTACAGATTATACCGACCGCAATACCTGTGTTCTATTCGGAGATGGTGCAGGAGCTGTAGTGATTGGCGAAGTGCCTGAAGGTAGAGGATTCCAATCCTTTGATCTCGGGGCTGAAGGTGCTGGAGGCAGCTTACTCAAGTTGGAAGCAGGAGGCTCGCGTTTGCCTGCGAGTGCAGACACACTGGAAAATAAACAGCACTACATTTACATGAACGGACGCGAAGTGTTCAAGTTCGCGGTTCGTGTTATGGGAACGGCAACGGTTGATGTGTTGGAAAAAGCAGGGCTGTCCAAAGATGATATTGATCTGTTCGTTCCGCATCAAGCCAATGTTCGCATTATCCAATCGGCAATGCAACGTCTGGATTTACCAGAGGAAAAGGTAGTTGTTAATGTTCATAAATATGCGAATACATCGGCAGCATCAATCCCTCTCGCTCTTGTGGAAGCAGCTGAGGAAGGCCGCATGAAGGAAGGCGACCGTGTATTAATGGTGGGCTTTGGCGGTGGCTTGACCTGGGGAGCGTCGGTTCTTGTCTGGTAATGAGATGGAAGTTTTGATATAATATTGAATTTGTGTAGTGTTTTACAGGACAAGCATTGGATACAGAGAGGTGCATACACGATGGGCAAAACGGCATTTATATTTCCCGGTCAGGGTTCACAAGCTGTAGGTATGGCTAAAGATGCTTATGAAGCAGTTCCAGCTGCAACAGAAGTATTTCGCCAAGCGGACGAACGGTTAGGGTTCGCACTAAGCACACTGATTTTTGAAGGGCCGGACACAGCTTTGAAGCAAACATCTAATACGCAGCCTGCACTGTTAACGGCGAGCATTGCGTTGTATGAAGCGTTCAAGGAAAAAATGGGCATTCATCCCGATTATGTGGCTGGACACAGTCTAGGAGAATACAGCGCGCTAGTCGCTTCCGGTGTCCTCGCATTTGAGGATGCGGTTGAGATCGTTCGTACACGTGGCGAGTTCATGGAGCAGGCCATTCCTGATGGGCAAGGCGGGATGGCTGCTGTGTTGGGAGCTGATCGTGAAGCATTGGCAGCATTGTGCCGTGATATTACGGAGTCTGGTCAACTGGTCGAACTAGCCAACATCAATTGTCCCGGACAAATTGTTGTATCTGGTACGAAGGAGGGTGTAGCTGCTGTCGCTGAACGTGTGAAGGAAGCAGGAGGCAAGCGCGCTATTACTCTGGAGGTTAGCGGTCCTTTCCACTCGTCATTGATGAAGGAAGCAGCGACCAAGCTCTCCGGCAAGTTGGGGGCTGTAACTTTCTCCAAAGCTCAGATTCCGGTTGTTGCCAATGTAACAGCTAAACCTGTACGTGAGGGGAGCGAAATCCGCCAACTGTTGGTGGATCAGGTCTATTCTCCGGTACTGTGGGAAGACAGTGTAACATGGCTACTAGAACAAGGTGTTGACACCTTTGTTGAGTTTGGACCGGGAAGTGTTTTGACTGGATTGGTTAAAAAAATCGACAAAACGGTTAAGCTGTATAATATAAGCAGCCTGGAGTCGTTTGCTTCTGTAACGGAAGCCTTGGAGGCCCGTTAAAAGTATAATCATTGCCTTAACGGGTTATATACTTGCAAGGGGGGACTATGATGTCTAAGCCATTGAGTGGAAAAACGGCGCTCGTTACGGGAGCGTCGCGCGGAATTGGCCGCAGTATTGCGCTGGCGCTGGCTGAAGCAGGTGCTAATGTGGCGGTAAACTATGCTGGTAGTGAAGCGGCTGCGACTGAGGTAGCAGAGCAGATTCGTGCCAAAGGTGTAGAGGCTATTACAGTTCAGGCTAATGTCGGTCGCGCTGACGAAGCAGATCAGTTGATCAAGGATGTGATTGGCGCTTGGGGCAAAATTGACATCCTGGTGAATAATGCCGGCATAACAAGAGATAATTTAATCATGCGTATGAAGGAAGAGGAATTCGATCAGGTGATCGAAACGAATCTGAAGGGTGTGTTTAATTGTCTTAAGGCGGCAACACGTCCAATGATGAAGCAGCGTTCTGGCCGAATTATCAATATCTCCTCCGTGGTCGGTGTACTTGGCAACGCAGGACAAGCCAACTATGTTGCTGCTAAAGCAGGGGTAATTGGTCTTACCAAATCCTCTGCTCGAGAGCTTGCGTCTAGAGGTGTTACAGTGAACTGTGTGGCTCCTGGATTCATCGATACTGAGATGACGCAGGTACTGGCTGATGATTTGCGTGACAATATGCTTAGCGGTATTCCGCTGGCCCGTCTTGGACGGCCTGAGGAAATTGCTGACGTGGTGCTGTTCTTGGCCTCGGATGCTTCCTCATATATGACGGGCCAGACTTTGCATGTGGATGGCGGCATGTATATGTAGTAGCATGTTGCCAATCCGCATGCCCCGATGAAGAGTTGTCAATGAAAACTCTCTTCTATGGCATTTTAATTGTAATTTTCGTATAATACCTAAGAGGAGGTGAGCCGGATGTCCGATGTATTGGAGCGCGTAAAACGCATTGTCGTTGACCGTTTGGGAGCCGACGAAGCCGAAGTTACACTTGAAGCATCTTTTAAAGATGATTTAGGCGCTGATTCTCTCGATGTAGTTGAATTGGTAATGGAATTGGAAGATGAGTTTGATATGGAAATCTCTGATGAAGATGCAGAGAAAATTACAACTGTAGGTGAAGTTGTGAAGTACATACAATCTCATACCTAATTCATGTCATCAAAAGTCCCGTTCTGTTATAGGCGGGACTTTCTCCTAATTATACAGATTGAACTAAAGACGGAATTGCCGCGTGTTTTTGAGTTTGGCTCAGCTTCACTTAGTCAAAGGCTGAGGAGTATGTGGCATTACTAACTTTAGTTGATTCTATATTATTTTTACGCACAAGAGAGTGCGGTCTTAAAATACAATATGCAGTAGACATAGAGGTGATTATCTTTGAAACAACGTGTTGTCATAACAGGAATGGGTGTAATCACTTCGCTGGGACAGGATTTGAACACACTATGGGATAATCTGATGGCTGGAAAATCCGGCGTCAGTGAAATCGAAGCTTTCGATACAAGTGAGTACACTACGAAAATAGCCGCTTCCATTAAAGATTTTAATCCAGAGGATTATATTGAACGTAAGGATGCGCGTAAAATGGACCGCTTTGTGCAGTTTGCGGTTGCTGCTAGTAAATTGGCGCTTGAGGACAGCGGACTTGTAATCGGAGAAAATGCGGACGCTGAGCGTGTTGGTGTATCTGTCGGTTCCGGTATTGGCGGATTGGGAACTTGGGAAGACCAGCACAACGCACTGATTGAAAAAGGACCTAAACGCGTAAGCCCTTTCTTCATCCCGATGATGATTGCTAATATGGGTTCCGGTCAAGTGTCGATTTCACTCGGTGCTAAAGGCCCTAATACATCACCAGTTACGGCTTGTGCCACAGGCAGTCATGCTATTGGCGATTCCTTCCGCATGATTCAGCGTGGTGACGCAGACGCCATGATTTGCGGAGGAGCTGAGGCGACTATTCGTCCGATTGGTATGGCTGGATTTTGTTCCATGAGAGCGATGTCCACGCGTAATGACGAGCCTCAAAAGGCAAGTCGTCCTTTTGATACCGAAAGAGACGGGTTTGTTATGGGCGAAGGCTCCGGTGTTCTTATTCTAGAATCGTTGGATCATGCTTTGAAGCGTGGTGCGCGTATTTACGGTGAAGTGATTGGCTACGGTCTTTCTGGTGATGCCCATCATATGACGGAGCCTGATCCAGAGGGAGCAGCACGCTGCATTAGAATGGCGATCCGTGATGCTGGATTGAATCCTGAAGAGATTGATTATATCAATGCACATGGTACGTCTACGCCAGTCGGTGATAAATCCGAAACGGAAGCAGTTAAGAAAACGCTTGGAGAACATGCCTATAAGGTAGCGATCAGCTCAACCAAGTCGATGACAGGGCATTTATTGGGTGCAGCGGGCGGCGTTGAAGCTGTGATCTGTGGTCTCGCCCTTCAGCATCAGACGATTCCGCCAACGATTAATTTGGATAATCAAGACCCGGCATGCGATCTTGATTATGTACCTAATAAGCCGAGAAAAGCGGAACTGAATGTGGTTATGTCCAATTCCTTTGGTTTTGGCGGTCACAATGCTACGGTTATTCTAAAAAAATATGAAGCATAAGGGGTCAGTTCGTTGAGTGGAGACTTGAAGCAATTACAGCAGAAACTTCATATTCAATTCAACAATCGGCAGCTTCTGAAGCAGGCCTTTACGCACGCTTCCTACGTAAACGAACATCGGTTCAGTCAGCATGCAGACAATGAGCGTCTTGAATTTTTAGGTGACGCTGTTCTGGAACTGACGGTGTCCGAGCAATTGTACAATCAGTACCCTAACCGACCCGAAGGCGAACTCACCAAGCTGCGTGCAGCTATTGTCTGTGAACCTTCTCTGGTGAAGTTTGCTGTCGGGCTTGAGTTCGGGCAATATGTACTGCTTGGAAAAGGTGAAGAGTTGACAGGTGGACGTACTCGTCCGGCTCTGTTGGCTGATGTATTCGAAGCATTCGTAGGTGCGCTTTATTTGGATCAGGGTCTGGAGGCAGTCCGTTCGTTTCTGGAACGTTATATTTTTCCTCAAATTGTATTAAACGGTAAACTTCAGATGAGTGATTTCAAAACAGAGCTTCAGGAACTGACGCAGCATCATAACATGGGGATGCTTGAATACAAGATTGTAGAGGAGCGCGGACCAGCCCATGAGCGCGAGTTTGTAGCCGAGGTATATATGGACAGCGAACGGCTAGGGGCAGGTACGGGGCGCTCCAAAAAAGAAGCTGAGCAGCAAGCGGCGGCAGTAGCTTTAAACCGTTTGAAGCTGGCAGAATCGTAATCGGTACCTGAGCAGCCCGGACGGGTTACGCAAGCAAGGGGCACAAAGTAAGAGCAAAGGGCAGTCCGCGGGGAGTCCCGGCCCGTAATGGCGAATGGACTGCGTTTTGCTCTTTTTTCGTGGCTTTGCTGGTGTAATGTGAGTGTCGGTACTGTGCTTTATACAAGCTAGTTTATGCTACAATAGGGATAATTCATATCAATCAGGTATACGGTGTTGTACAAGCATATTTGAAATGTTAGAGGTGAGATTGAGCATGTTTTTAAAGCGCATTGAGCTGGCGGGCTTCAAATCGTTTGCAGATAAAACGGAAATGGAATTTGTCCGCGGCATTACGGCAGTCGTCGGGCCCAACGGAAGCGGAAAAAGTAATATTTCCGACGGGATTCGTTGGGTGCTTGGCGAACAGAGTGCCAAATCACTGCGTGGCGGCAAAATGGAGGACATTATTTTTGCGGGTAGTGATGCTCGTAAGGCTGTTAATTACGGTGAAGTATCGCTTACGTTGGATAATGAAGATCAGGCGTTGCCTCTGGATTTTGGTGAGGTCACGGTAACGCGACGTGTACATCGAAGTGGGGATAGTGAATATTTCATTAATCGGCAATCATGCAGACTCCGAGATATTACAGAGCTGTTTATGGATACAGGCATTGGTAAAGAAGCTTATTCAATTATTGGGCAGGGACGCATTGAAGAAATTCTGAGTACCCGATCTGAGGATCGTCGAGGTATTTTTGAGGAAGCTTCGGGTATCGTAAAATATAAATCGCGTAAAAAAGATGCGGTTCGCAAGCTGGATGAAACGGAGCAAAATTTGCTGCGTATTCACGATTTGGTTAGTGAACTGGAGGATCAGATTGGACCGCTTAAGGAGCAGTCTGAAAAAGCGATTCATTTTAAAGAGCTGCGCGGTGAATTGAAATCAAAAGAAATTTCAATGTACGTCCATCAAATTGAACAAATTCATACTTCGTGGAGCGATGCGACTTCTAAACTAGCATTGTTGCAGCAGGAGCAGCTTCAGTTGTCTACGGTGGTGTCCCGCCACGATGCGATGCTGGAAAGCGATCGCAACGAATTGCGCCAGCTGGAAGAGCAAGTAGAGCAGTTGCAAAGGGATCTGCTGCAATACAGTGAAGCGACGGAGAAAAGTGAAGGCTACGGCGAATTGCTCAAAGAGCGCACACGCAATCTGGAGGCTAATCGGGAACAATTGATCTTATCACTTAGCACAAGCGAATCACGGCATTCCGAGCGCAGGAGTGAACTGGATCAGCTGAACGAAAAACTGTCTGCACTGAATGTAGAGCTTGACGAGTTGCGTGCGCGGCTGTCTGACGAAGAGGCCAAACTGATTGGTGTTACAGGCGGAATCAGCCAGGAGCAGGAAGAAAGCCTAAAGGGTGGTCTGCTGGAGCTGATGAATCAGATGGCGCAGGCGCGTAACGAAATCCGTTATACAGACCAACAGAAGGAAGCATTGGAACGGCGTGTGACTCGCGTAAGTGACGAATCCGGCAAATGGGAAGCCCAGAAAGTACAACTTGAACAGCGCAAAAAGGGATTGGAAGCTGCGGTTCAGAAGCTGGGGCAGGAAATCAGTAGTTTGCGTAGTGGCTATATTCAGGGAAGTGAAAAGTATCAAGCCCTGCAAAAATTACTGGAAGAAAACCAGGGTACCGTTCGTAAATGGGAACAAAAACGTGAGGCTCAAATTTCACGACGAGATACAATGAAGGAAATGCAGGATGACTTTGACGGCTTCATGCTTGGAGTTAAAGAGGTATTGAAGGCTGCACGAAAAGATACTTTGCACGGTGTGCATGGAGCGGTAGCGGAGCTGATTCGGGTGCCTGAGCATTTAGAGCAGGCGATGGAAACCGCTTTGGGTGCTTCAGTTCAGCATATCGTGATGGAAAATGAATCCGTATCCAGACAGGCGATCAGTTTTCTAAAGCAACGTCAACTGGGCAGAGCGACATTTTTGCCTATGGATGTTATCCGCCCGCGTCAAATCGGCGCAGGAGAACGCCAAATTGCAGAAGGAGCCGAAGGCTTTGTCGGGATCGGTGCAGATCTTGTTCAGTATGATGATCGATATGCCGGAATTGTAGGCAGTCTCTTGGGGAATGTGGTCATTGCCCGTACGTTGGAAGATGCAAACCGTATTGCGGCTCGTTGCCAATATAGATACCGCGTGGTCACTTTGGAAGGCGATGTTGTCAATGCAGGGGGTTCCATGACTGGGGGAAGCCAGTTCAAGAAAAATGCTAATCTGCTTGGACGGAAACGTCAGCTGGATCAGTTGGATCAGGACATTGTAGATACGGAGCAGCAAATTGCAAGGTTGCGCCAGAGTGCAATAGATACCAAACGCCAGTTGGAGGAGACACAGACCCGTCTGGATGAGTTGCGCCAGGGCGGCGATGTGAAGCGCAGTGAAGAGCAGCAGATGGCAATGGAACTCAAGCAACTGGAGCATGAACTTCGTCATGTTCTGGAGCAGGTCGCTGCGTCTGGTCAGGAGAAAAAGGGCTTTGATCAGGAACTCAAGGAGCTGGAAACTTCCCGTGAAGAAGCGTTGGTAAAGTTGGCTGCGCTGGAGGAAGAAGAAAAGAAAACGCATCAGGCCATTCACGCTGCTGAATTTGCCCGTAAAGCTAACGAATCTGCCAAAGAGCAGCTGCAGGGAGAGCTTACGAATCTCAAGGTAAGAGAAGGAAAACTGGACCAAGAGCGCTTTTCTTTGGAAGAGCAGTTGCGCAGATTGCGTGGGGATTATGATACTCTTGGTAAGGATTCGAGACAAAACAAAACCTTGCTTGCTTCCATCGAAGCAGATTTGCTGACCAATGAGCAGGAGACCGTGAAACAGATTGAAAATCTCAATCAATACCGTTTGAAAAAGGAAGAAGCCGCACAGCAACTGGAATTCAAGCGGGCTGCACGTAGCAGCTTGTCCAAAAAGCTTGAAGTGGCTGAGAACGACACGAAAGAACAGCGAATTCAGCTCAAGTCAGTGGAGGAGTTGCTTCGTCAAACGGAAATTGGAGTAAATCGGCTCGATGTGGAACTGGAAAACGTTCTGAAAAAATTAAGTGATGATTATGAACTCAGCTATGAGTTAGCCAAGCAGCGTTACCCTATACCGGAAGATATTGAAGGTACGCAGAGTGAGGTAGAAAGGCTCAAACGGGGTATTTCCGCGTTGGGTGAGGTGAATCTGGGCGCCATTGAAGAATACCAGCGTGTGCATGAGCGTTATACGTTTCTTGATGAGCAAAAGTCTGATTTGGTGGAGGCCAAGACAACGCTCTATCAAGTTATTCGTGAAATGGATGAAGAAATGTCTAAACGCTTTAAGACTACGTTCGATGCTATTCGGCGCGAATTTGGAACGGTATTCTCCAAGCTGTTCGGAGGCGGACGTGCTGATCTCGTGCTGCTTGACCCGGAACGCTTGCTGGAGACGGGGATCGACATCGTAGCTCAGCCACCGGGCAAAAAATTGCAAAACTTGCAGCTACTGTCGGGCGGTGAGCGTGCGTTAACAGCGATGGCGTTATTATTTGCCATTTTACACGTTAAACCTGTTCCATTCTGTGTACTCGATGAAGTAGAGGCTGCATTGGACGAAGCAAACGTGGTGCGTTTTGCCCAGTATTTACGAGAATTCTCGGAGCAGACACAGTTCATTGTAGTCACACACCGCAAGGGCACAATGGAAGAATCAGATGTGCTGTACGGGGTTACGATGGAGGAAGGCGGGGTTTCCAAACTCGTATCTGTCAAGCTGGACAACGATGAAGCTGAGATTGCCTGACATTAAATAACATACTTTCAGACCAACGGAGGGAATCCATGAGTTTCTTTAGGAAATTGAAGGAAAGCATTGCAAACAAAACTGAATCTGTCACAAAACAGTTCAAAGATGGTTTGGAAAAAACACGTAAAGGTTTTGTTGAAAAAGTAACGGACTTGATGATTCGCCGTAAAAAGATTGATGAGGAATTTTATGAGGAACTGGAAGAAATTCTGATCGGAGCGGACGTAGGCGTCAACACGGTTATGAACCTCATTGAAGACCTGCGAGAAGAAGTGAAAAAGCGCAAAATCGAGGACGCATCCGAGTTACAGCCTGTATTGTCGGAAAAGCTGTCCGAGTTGCTGCGGGGGAATGACAATAGTCAGCTCAAAATGAGTCCTGACGGGATTACAGTCATTCTATTCGTGGGAGTCAATGGCGTCGGCAAAACAACAACCATTGGCAAGTTAGCTCACCGTTTTAAACAAGAGGGCAAAAAAGTATTGTTGGCTGCTGGGGATACGTTCCGGGCGGGTGCGATTGAACAGTTGGAGGTATGGGGCGAACGGGCAGGTGTAGAGGTTATTAAGCAGCAATCCGGTTCCGATCCGGCTGCGGTTATGTTTGATGCCGTACAGGCTGCCAAGCAGCGTCAAGTGGATGTTTTGTTGTGTGATACCGCAGGACGTCTTCAGAATAAAAGCAATCTGATGGAGGAACTGAACAAAATTTTCCGCGTGATCCAACGCGAAATTCCTGATGCTCCTCATGAAGTGTTGTTGGTACTTGATGCGACGACTGGACAAAATGCACTTAACCAAGCCAAGCTGTTTGGTGAGAAAAGCGGTGTAACCGGGTTGGTGCTAACGAAGTTGGATGGTACAGCGAAGGGCGGGATTGTTGTGGCCATCCGTCAGGAGCTGAATTTGCCTGTTAAGCTGGTGGGCTTAGGTGAAAAAGTGAATGATCTTCAACCGTTTGATTCCGAGCAATTCGTTCATGCGTTGTTTGCGGGGTTGATTCAGGAAGAGACCGTCGAAGCAACTGCTGCAGACGAGGAAGAACAGAACTGATACGTTTAAAGTAGGCTTTCATGCTACGTTTGGGACTAAGTAGCCATCCTGTTGCTGCTCAAGTTCGCTCAGATGTATAATGAAAGCAAGAGGTCTGTCGATGCCGTATATGTAATGTATGTTGTATGTAAAATATAAATAAGGAAGCCGGGTGAAAAACCGATGGCAAACACCTATACCTACTCCCGACGGGAAGAAGTAGCCAACGCCATTACACATGGAATTGGAGCCGTTTTAAGCGTGGCAGCGCTTGTGTTACTCATTGTTTTTGCTAGCTTGAAAGGAACCACTTGGCATGTCGTCAGCTTTACGATTTACGGGATTACGATGTTGCTGTTGTACACCAATTCAACATTGCTTCATAGCCTGCGTGAAGGGAAAATGAAGGATTTGTTCGAAATATTCGATCATTCTTGTATTTACCTGTTCATTGCAGGTAGCTATACCCCGTTTATGCTCGTTGCACTGCGAGGTACTCTGGGATGGACATTGTTTGGAGTGATTTGGGGGATTGCACTGTTTGGTGTGTTGTTCAAGGCGTTCTTCACCAAGCGCTTCCTGTTTATGTCTACCGTGTTTTACATTGTGATGGGCTGGCTCATCACCATTGCCTGGAATCCTCTGGTTGCGACTGTTCCCGCCGGAGGGATGACGTTATTGTTCGTAGGTGGTCTTATGTATACGTTGGGCACAATTTTCTATGTGTGGCGGGCATTTCCATATCACCATGCGATCTGGCATCTGTTTGTTTTGGCAGGCAGCATACTTCATTTTCTGGCTGTTCTGCTGTATCTTACTCCAGTAAGGGTTTAAGTAACAGTGGGCAAAAAGCCGATCCGTACTTCCGTTTAAGGGCAGTGGATCGGCTTTTTTTTGTATGACAAGGGATAACGCTTGACATCTTCTTTTCTTTTATGTATCATAAGGAACGTTGAAAAGAACTGTAAAGTGTTTTTCCTTGACGATGGAGGTATACAAGATGAGTCAGGAGAATCGGCTGGAAAAGACAAACCGGATTAACCGACTGTTTGACTTCTATGAACCTCTGCTTACAGAGAAGCAACAGATGTTTTTAAAATATTACTTCCATGATGATTTTTCTTTAGGGGAAATTGCATCGGAATTTCAAATTAGCCGTCAGGCAGTATATGAACATATTAAACGTGCTGAACAGGTATTGGAAATGTACGAGGAAAAGCTTGGTTTGCTAAGTAAGTATGAGCGTAGAATCCAAGATCTCGAAGAATTAAATAAGACGTTGTATGAGGCATTCGGTAAAATCGGTGAGTCCGATGAAGGCACTCTGCAACATGTCCATCAAATTGTAAATCGCCTGCAGGAATTGTAGGACATATAGATTAAGAACAAACAACCCTGGTAGACAAGGAGGTGCGAAAGTATGGCATTTGAAGGATTATCGACTCGCTTGCAAAATGTATTCAGTAAACTGCGCGGTAAAGGAAAAGTGTCTGAGGATGATGTAGCTCAGGCGATGCGTGAAGTACGATTAGCTTTGCTTGAGGCGGACGTTAACTTCAAGGTTGTAAAGGACTTTATTGCCAAGGTAAAGGAGAAATCCGTTGGTAAGGAAGTGATGGACAGCTTTACGCCAGGCATGGTCATCATCGACATCGTGAACAAGGAACTGACCGAGTTGATGGGTGGCAGTCAGGCCAAGCTTGTCAAAGCAAACAAACCGCCTACGGTCATTATGATGGTGGGTCTCCAGGGCGCAGGTAAAACGACGACGTCTGGTAAACTGGCGAAATTGCTGCAAAAGCAAAATCATCGTCCATTGCTTGTAGCTGGTGATATTTATAGACCAGCCGCGATCAAGCAGCTTCAGGTTCTTGGGGAGCAGATTAATACTCCTGTATTTACTCTGGGAGATCAGACAAGCCCGGTAGAAATTGCAAAACAGGGTTTGCAGCATGCTAAGGATAATGGTAATGACTACGTTATTATAGATACTGCGGGTCGTCTTCATGTTGATGAAGAGCTCATGGAAGAGTTGCGCCAGATTCACACCAACGTCAACCCGGATGAAGTTCTACTGGTTGTAGATAGCATGACGGGGCAGGACGCGGTTAACGTTGCGGAGCACTTTAATAATAGCCTGGAGTTAACGGGAGTTGTACTGACGAAGCTGGATGGTGACACTCGTGGTGGTGCAGCTTTATCGGTTAAGGCTGTGACTGGATGTCCGATTAAGTTTGCTACATTGGGTGAAAAGCTGGATGCGATGGAGCCGTTTCATCCTGAACGGATGGCTTCACGGATTTTAGGCATGGGTGACATGTTGTCCCTGATTGAAAAAGCGCAGTCCAATATCGACGCCGATAAGGCGAAGGAAATGGAACGGAAAATGCGTAATGCCGAGTTTACTTTTGAAGATTTTCTGGAGCAAATGGATCAAGTTAAGAAGCTTGGCCCAATCGACCAGATTCTTGATATGATTCCCGGTATGGGCAACATGAAGCAAATGAAAGATATCAAAGTGGATGACAAACAGATGGGCCGGATTGAGGCTATCGTTCATTCTATGACCACACAGGAAAAGCAAAACCCAGACATGATTAATCATAGCCGACGCAAACGTATTTCTGTAGGCAGTGGAACATCACTGGCTGAGGTAAATCGTCTGATAAAGCAATTTGACGAAATGCGTCGTATGATGAAGCAGTTCTCAGATATGATGGGACCTAAGGGTGGCAAAAACAAGGCTATGAAGCAGTTGAAGAGTATGGGTAAAGGTATGAAGTTTCCTTTCCGCTAAGGCCAATTGGCCCTTGGAATTATGGGATAACAATATACAGTCTACTTTTTGAAGGAGGTGAATTTTCGTGGCAGTTCGTATTCGTCTGAAACGTATGGGTGCACATAAAGCTCCTTTCTATCGCGTCGTGGTATCTGATTCTCGTTCCCCGCGTGACGGTCGTTTTATCGAAGAAATCGGTTACTACAACCCAATCACAGTACCAGCGGTTGTAAAAATTGATGAAGATAAAGCGCTGAAATGGTTGCAAGATGGTGCACAAGCATCCGACACAGTCCGTAACTTGCTTAGCAAAGCGGGCGTAATGAAAAAGTTTCATGAGTCTAAACTACAGAAATAAGGTGCTGATACGGAGGGTCAACCATGGAAGAATTAGTGATAATCATTGCTAAGGCTTTAGTCGATCATCCGGAAGATGTAACCGTGAAGACCTTGGAGAAGGATCGGCTTGTTGTATATGAGCTTAGTGTGCATCCTGAGGATGTAGGCAAAATCATTGGTAAGCAGGGTCGTATCGCCAAGGCGCTTCGCACTGTGGTTGCATCAGCAGCCGTTAAGATGGATAAACGGGTTACCGTAGACATCATATCTTAAAGATATACGAAAGTGGGTTAGGATGTATGTCCTAACCCTTTTTCGTACATGATGAAGATGATATGGAGCGGGACCGATTACAAGCAGGAGGAACACGATGCAACAATTGTTTAATGTCGGAAAAATTGTGAACACCCATGGAATCCGTGGGGAGCTTAAAATATTAACGACGACAGATTTCCCAGAGGATCGCTTTGCTAAAGGTAGTGAACTTTTGATTGTTCCGGCTGAAGGTAAAGCCCCGATTCCCGTAACTATTGAAACAGCGCGTTTTCAAAAAAATATGGTTGTCGCTAAATTTAAGGAATATCACAATATCAATGAAGTTGAAAAATATAAAGGTACTTTGTTGAAGGTATCTGCTGAGCGGTTAGGCGAATTGGAAGAAAATGAATTCTATTTTCATGAAGTAGTCGGCATGGAAGTAGTGACCGAAGACGGAAATGAGCTCGGCGTGGTCAAAGAAATTTTGACTCCGGGAGCCAATGATGTATGGGTAGTCAAAATGCCTAAAGGCAAGGAACTGCTATTGCCGTATATAGAGGATGTTATTTTGGATGTAAACGTGCGCGAAAAACGGGTTACGGTACGGTTGATGGAAGGTCTGCTGTAATGCGGGTGGATGTGCTGACCCTGTTTCCAGAGATGTTTGATGGAGTATTTAATGCAAGCATTCTGGGAAAAGCAAGGGATAAGGGAATTGTATCACTGCAAGCGGTTAATTTTCGTCAGTATGCCGGCAACAAGCATGGACAAGTGGATGATACGCCCTATGGTGGTGGGGGCGGCATGGTTTTGAAGCCTGACCCTATTTTTGCTGCCGTGGAAGCGCTGTTGGATAAATCAGAGGAATCAACATTAGAGACTGCCGATGAAGTTATCCAACATGAAGGGGTAGAACGTAACACAGACATAAAATCTCCGCGTATCATTTTGATGTGTCCACAAGGCGAGACTTTTACGCAAAAGAAAGCGGAAGAGCTGGCCAAAGAGGACCATCTTATTTTTATATGTGGGCATTATGAGGGTTATGATGAGCGTATTCGAGAGCATTTGGTGACGGATGAGCTTTCTATCGGAGATTATGTGTTGACTGGTGGTGAACTTCCAGCCATGGCCGTCATTGACAGTGTGACACGGTTGCTACCAGGAGTGTTGGGGAACGAAACGAGTGCGGTAACGGACTCGTTTAGTACCGGGTTGCTGGAGTACCCCCATTATACCCGGCCTGCGGAGTTTCGGGGCTGGAAAGTTCCTGATGTACTCCTGTCAGGGCATCACGTCAATATTGATTCTTGGAGACGCCAAGAGGCGTTACGTCGCACGATGGAACGCCGACCAGACCTGTTGGAACAGGCTGAACTGACAGGCAAGGAGCGCGTGTGGATTGAGGAGCAGCGCAAATCTGACTGTTTGGGGGATAAGCAATAAAGCGCCTTAGACATGAGTGGATTTGAAAGCAGGCAGTGACCTGTTTTATAATGGAGTCAATTAAATAATGTTTGGTCAAATCCCTTTTTGTTGTTGCAATGCGGTATCCTCCATGATACAATACATCTGTTGTGTGTAATACGGTGGTCCTCTGTGGATGATGAAGGAAACGGTTGTGTTTCCAGAAGAAGCATGAACACCTGTACGGAAGGAGGGAGTCATAGATGAATATCGTCCAAGCGATCACTGAAGAACAACTGCGTAAAGATTTGCCTAACTTTCGTCCTGGTGACACTTTGAAAGTGCACGTGAAAGTTATTGAGGGAACTCGTGAGCGTATCCAGTTGTTTGAAGGTGTTGTAATTAAACGCCGTGGTGGTGGAATCAGTGAGACTTTTACAGTTCGTAAAATTTCTTACGGTGTAGGTGTGGAAAGAACTTTCCCGCTTCATTCCCCAAAAATCGATAAAATCGACGTGGCTCGCCGTGGTAAAGTGCGTCGTGCGAAGCTTTATTATCTTCGTGAACTGCGCGGTAAAGCAGCGAGAATTAAAGAAATTCGTCGTTAATACAACGAATAACGAAAGGGGCTTGGTTACAAGCTCCTTTCGTTTTTTCTACGTACATAGGGAACTGTGGATTATTGACCGTAAAGAGAGGACAGTGAGCTATGGAGCAAGAATTAGGACAAGGAGCTGTACAGCAGCCAACTGATCAGGATGGTACGCCCAAGCGTAAACCAAAAAATGAGATTTTTGAGTGGCTCAAGGCCATCATTATTGCGTTAGTGCTTGTCTTTTTAATCCGCTGGCTTCTCTTTAAGCCGTTTATTGTGGATGGCCCGTCGATGCAGCCTAACTTTCATACCGGAGAACGCGTCATTGTGAATGAGATTTTGTATGATTTCCGTACCCCTAAACCAGGCGAAGTGATCGTGTTTCATGTGCCGGAGGAAGGAAGAGACTTTATCAAACGCGTCATTGCCGTTGAAGGAGATACGGTCAAGGTAGAAGGTGACACGATTACAGTAAATGGCAAGCCGATTCAGGAATCTTACCTGAAAGCTCCTTTGGAAGAAGCGCATCAAAATGGCGAGCTTTACAACAAGTTTACAAATTTTCCAAATGAGAAGTTTAAGGATGGAAAAGTTCCGGCTGGGCATATTTTTGTAATGGGGGATAACCGTTCCAATAGTACAGACAGTCGGATGCTCGGATATATTGATTTGAAAGAAGTCGTGGGTCGGGCTGACGTTATTTTTTGGCCGGCGAAAGATATGCAGTGGATTAACCACTAGAATAACTAATAAGCAGCATAGCTGCCGTAATCCTAACTAAGAGCCTAAGGGTAAAAAGTAGGAGTTACGATCAATGGGGTGATGACGGTGACGATTCAATGGTTCCCTGGTCATATGACCAGAGCTCGCCGCCAAATTGAGGCAAAATTAAAGTTAATTGATTTGGTCATTGAGCTGATTGATGCTCGATTGCCGCTCTCCAGCCGAAATCCAATGATTGATGATATTTTGCAAGGCAAGCCGCGAATGATTATATTGAATAAAGCAGATTTGGCGGACCCCGTAGTATCACAGCAATGGATTGCCTACTTTAAGGAGCAGGGGCATGTGGCCTTACCAGTGGATGCCACAACTGGAACGGGGCTAAAAGAAATCCCGATTCAGGCTAAGCTGTTGCTTAAGGAAAAGATAGATCGGCAGATTCGGAAGGGAATGAACCCGCGTCCTATGCGTGGGTTGATTGTTGGTATTCCAAATGTCGGTAAATCGACATTGATCAACCGAATGGCGGGACGTAATATTGCAGCTACGGGTGACCGTCCAGGGGTAACGAAGGCACAGCAGTGGATCAAGATCGGTGAAATTGAATTGCTGGATACACCAGGTATTCTATGGCCTAAATTCGAGGATCAGAATGTAGGCTATCGTCTGGCTGTTACAGGTGCGATCAAGGAAGAAATTCTGAATGTCGAGGATATTGCTTTTTTTGCGACTAAATATTTGGTTCAGTACTATTGGGATGTAATGGCAGAGCGCTTTGAGCTCAACGAACGTCCTGAAGATACAGAAAACCCTGATGAAATTGTCAACGTCATGGAAGCGATCGGACGTAAACGTGGCTGTATTGTTAGCGGCGGACGTGTGGATCTCGAAAAGGCGTCAAAAATCATTTTGCGTGAGCTGCGTGCAGGGAAGCTGGGACGGTTCAGTTTGGAAGCTCCTTACTGATTCTACTGGTACACCGATAGAGAACATAGCATTTTGTGGCAAGGAAGAACCTTCCCCATCTCTCCGGAGAGGAGGAAGGTTCTTTTTGGTATTTGAAGGCAGTTAGAAAAGGGTTTTGGACGATGAAGGTCTGTGGTAAGCTGAATTCAATCGCTAGAGCTACGGCATGAATGACGCGTTAAACTACATATAGATGGGCAGGTATTGAATATGGAAGACAAAGAGATTGTAGTGAAGGACATGCTACATTATGAAAAAAAATGCTGGGAGCAGTCTTGTGAGCGGATTGCAGGTATTGACGAGGTAGGTCGTGGATGTCTGTTTGGTGATGTTGTGGCCGCCGCAGTCATTTTACCAGTGGGTGAGTTACTGGAAGGTGTGGATGATTCCAAAAAATTGACGGACAAGAAGAGAGAAGCATACTACGAGCTGATTATGGAGAAGGCCATTGCTGTAGGAGTTGGCTATGTAGACGCGCAGACGATTGATGATATCAATATTAAGCAAGCAGCCCGTTTGGCTATGAAGCAGGCTATTGAGGCTTTACATGTGTCTCCTGATTATTTACTGGTGGATGCAGAAAAGGTAGATGTGCCTATTCCTCAACTCTCTATTATTAAAGGAGATGCCAACAGTCAGTCTATTGCGGCGGCCTCTATCATCGCCAAGGTAACCCGTGATCGGCTGTGTAAAGGTGAATGGGATGCGAAGTATCCGGAATATGGGATCGGTATACATAAAGGTTACGCTACCAAGTTACACAGGGAACAAATTTTGGCGCTAGGACCTACAAAGATGCATAGACGTAGCTTTCTGGGCAATCTGTTGACGGAGCAACCGACGCTGTTTGATCTGTAGTTACTTATTATGAATCGGGACAATGCCGATATAAAGTATAACTAATACCATAAGCCCCTTTGAATGGGGGAGAGTGAGAGGAGGGGCGATATGAACATCGGAACTGTATTTCGTGGATTACTTGGAGATGTGAAGGCTGGAGAGGCAAAAAAACTTGATATGCAGCCAGGTCAGGTCGTACGAGGAGTCGTGCTAAAGGTGTCTGAGGACGGCGGCGAGGCTGTGTTGCAAATACAAGGTTCTCAGGTCAGGGCAAAGCTGGAGACCCCTCTTCAACCTGGACAGACTACAACGTTTCAGGTTCAACCGGCTTCCCCCAGCGGAATGACGGTGCTTAAGCCTCTGAACGATGTGGCCAATACAGTACAGCAAACCGTAGCGCTGACAGATGTATTGGAATCGGTGGGACTGCCGGATACAGCTCAGAACAGGGAGCTTATACAGGCAATGCAAAAGAATGGTGTGCCGTTGACATCTGAAAATGCGGCTTCTTTGCGAGAAGCTATGGCGAAGCAAAGCGGCAATGTACAATTGGGAACGTTTGTGCAGGCGGCGGCAGTTGCCTTTCAGCGGGGACTTCCATTGACGGCAGAAAGCATAAACGGATTGCGTCAAGCGATGTTTGGGCCTCCTTTAAATGATCTGTTGTCTTCGCTGGAGCAAGAGCTTGAAACGGTTTTAAAACAGCAAGGACAGGGAATATCCACTGAACGCTCAGTGGGGGAATCAACAGCTATAAAGAGCGCTGATCGAATGTCTGCTAGTCCAACAGGTGCTTCTTCCGGGGTGGTAGTAGATGGACAGGAAGGCCAAGCTCCTATATTGTCCAAGGATGCTTCTACCGTTGCAAAGCAGGCAGAAGCTGGACAAACCACAGGCGGTAAGGAATTGTTAAAAGGGACTCAAGCAGCCAACCTTGCTGCTGCAGTGAGTGAAGCGAGTGCTTTGGCAACAGATTCAGATACTGCGACGGGGGCTACATCTGCAGCCAAAGGGACTGCTCCAGGAGAAGCGGAGGCAGTCAATGGACGCGGAGCGACAGTGGCATCGGAAGCTAGCGTAAATGCTCCAGAATCGGGTGCTGATGCATTAAATGGTCCCCGCACCAGAGTGGAGCAGTCACAGTCACAGCAAGCCACTGCGGCAAGCACACAGCTTAAGGATGCGGATGGCGCTCCAGCGGCTGCCACGGCAGAGCCTGCGGGGGCAAAGACAGCCTTAAACGCGGCCACGGCTGACCGTCCCACCGCACAGCAGGCTGGTGCCCCTGTGCCGCAATCCACAGCAGGTAACACTGCTGCGCCAGAGGTGCCGCTCCAGCGGCTGCGCACGTTGCTGCAAGAGCTACGCGCGGCGGTGCCACCCGCGCTGAGCACGGCCGTGCCAGAGCAGCCCGCAACGGAAGTGGCGCAGCCAATGGCCGGCGCTTTGCGGGCTGCAGACGCCACTGCATCGCAGCCTGCAGCGTCCAGCCCGCAGCTCACCCCCACGGAAGACCCGTGGGTGGGCCGCGTACTGAAGCTGCTCGGTGCAGAGCACGAGCAGCAAGTGCACCGCGCGACTACACAGGTCGCGCAAGGGGCGGCGGCACGTATGGAGCCGCCAGAGGGAATGCCCCAGTTGCTGCCGGGATTAGCGGCTGCGTCTGGGGACATGGTGTCAGCAGACGCAGATACCGTAAAAGGGGCGTTGCTCCAGCTGATGAGCAGTGACGATCTGCCGCCCGCTTTGAAAGAGGCGGCTCAGCAGGTTGTACAGCACCTGACAGGTCAGCAGTTGCTGCTCAACACAGACCGAACGGCGCCTTTTGCCCAAGTACACATGTTTATACCGTTCGTTGGACCGGACGGTCGTGAAACAGCTACGATCCAGATTCAGTCCCGCCGCGGCAAACGAGGAGAGCTGGACGCCTCCAACTGTCGTCTATGGTTTGATTTGGACATGAAGGGGCTTGGACCGACCTTGGTAGATGTCCAGGTTGTAGATCGGATTGTAAGTGTCAAGCTCCATAATGATCATGAATGGGCTGCTTCGTTGTTAACCAGTGGGCGTGAGTCCATTCACACAGCGTTGGAGTCACTAGGATACCAACTTCTATCGCTTCGTGCCGAGCCCATGCCCATAAGAACTGAACAGAACAGTCTCGCCTCTTCTGAAGTACAAAGCTATGTGCCTCAGCCGTATAAAGGAGTCGATCTTAAAATATGAAAGAGCCGTTGGAACCTCCTTCTCCTTCCATAAAGAAGGCGGTCGCCCTTAAATATACGCCTGGTGAGAGCGAAGCACCGATTGTCGTTGCCAAAGGGAGTGGCCGTATTGCGGATAGCATTTTAGAAAAAGCTAAAGAACATGGTGTTCCAGTACAGGAGGATGCTGCGCTGGTTGAAGTACTATCCAAACTCGATTTGGACGAACAAATTCCTGCTGAGCTCTATCAGTTGGTGGCAGAGGTGCTTACCTATATATATCAAATGGATCGGCTTGCATCAAGGGATGACTGGTGATGTCGAATGAAATGAAGGCTGGAGGCAAGGATCAACGGAAAGCCAAAGGAGCGATGGGCGAAGAGGCAGCGGCTTTGTTTTTAGAAAACTTGGGTTACCGTATCATAGAGCGTAATTGGCGATGCCGCAGTGGTGAAATAGATCTGATTGCCAAGCAGGAGCATACACTCGTGTTTATTGAGGTACGTAGTCGAAGTAGCTCCAAGTATGGAACGCCAGCAGAATCAGTTACTGCGCGTAAAATAGCCCAAGTTCGCCAAACAGCCGCTGTATATTTGCGCATGAACAGGATTGGAGAAGCTCCAATCCGTTTTGACATGATTTCTGTACAATTAACTGACGAAAAGGCAGTTGTTACGGACCATTTAATAGGCGCATTTTAAACGAGTAAGAGCTTATTCAAAGGTAAGAGTGCGGGACTGAATTCATATGTGCAGGTTGACAGGAAGGAAAGCTACAGGTATATTTTATTGAGAATAGTTATCATTTTCATCTGAAAATGAATATCGAGAAGTTGTACCTGTGAAGGAGGATTTACGTGACAAAGCATACCTTTAGTGAACATGTCATAGATGTAATTCAGGAACGTCGGACGATTAAACGATTTAAATCCGACTCCATTCCGGTAGATACGATCAAAGAACTGCTCGACGTCGCTGTGTGGGCTCCTAATCATAAAATGCGTGAACCGTGGCGTTTTCTGTTGTTTGCTGGTGAAGGACGGAAAAAGCTTGCAAAAGCAATTGCAGCCGATATTGGTAAGGACAACAAGTTTGAGAGCGGCATTTTGCACAACCCGATCCAGCTTTTAGTAGTATTGGAAGAAGACCCGCGTCAAGCGGTTTGGGATGAGGATTTTGCAGCGGTCAGCGCGCTTGTACAAAACTTTATGCTTGCCGCATGGAGCAAAGGAATCGGAACGTTTTGGGTGACAAAGCCATTTTTGTATTCGCCTAAGTTCCGTGAGCACTTAGGAATTCAACCGGGTGAGAAGGTAATAGGAATGATATATGCAGGCTATCCTGACGTTATCCCGGAATCAAGGCCACGTACTCCGGCAGCCGACAAGCTGACCTTGTTTGACAAATAATCTGTCGTCAGATAAGCTTAGTTGAGGATTTGAAATTAGGGTTGAGAGCTAATTTAGAACATTATATTTGCAATAAATGAAGATTTGGAAGCACCTTTTTTCATATAGGCAATGATTCCCGAGAGGGACATTTCAATATGAGGAGAGGTGCTTTTTTGATATGTATGGAAAACTACATGGAGCTTGTCTATATGGATAGATGGCGTTCTGACCGGACGGCCAAGCGACCAATCAAAATTGTACTGCCAGTGAACAAGTCATAATCCATTCCTATGACCATTACCCCAAGCAGAGCATATACCGTTGCGTGAGCAAGAAGCGCTGATCAGTAATAATGGAGGATTACAGCGATGTATTGGGTCAGCTACACGCCAAACGTGCGTTAGTTATCGCTGCAGCAGGAATGCATAATATTCTGCTGATCCATAAAAGCGTCAAATTTATGGTCAGCGGATCTTTTCTAATCGTGCAGCTCTCGGTAATTCTATTCGTTCTCACGGAGTTCCTTGATCTTCATTTGTAGCGTGGCAATCCGCTTGAGCAGCTCTCCGTCGTTTTTCGTTCGCTCACTTCAATCAAGTTTTAGACCATAGCCCTGACATCGCGGGGCTTTTTTTATTGCCTAGTGATAAAGATAGTCACTTTTTCCAATCCGTTTGTCTGTTTCGATTCTATAAAAACTAGCATATTCTATATTATCAAAAAAGAAGGGAAGTTGATTCGAATGGGAAAAGTAAATTCTTCTAGAAAAATTCTGAAACCTACGCGTCGCCTAAGAACTAAAGCAGGTACCGCATTCATTTTTAGTCTCAACAATGTAGGTCCGAATTTGTTTCAAAGTCGCTTGAACCTGGCTGGGTTTGTTAATTCCTCAAGTAGGGTACTTGTCTCGATCACGGAAATTGGTATTTTTGGCGGTCAAGTTAAGCCGTTTCAAGGAGCTGCTACCATGACGATCCATAACGTCGTTCCGCATGACGACGGTATAGTAATTGTACGTGGGAATACTGGCTGGGGTAGTCCCCTCAATATACGACTTTCAGTCGTGGTTTTCTAATCGTTCAGACCTGCTGAACGCACTTCTCACGGGTGAAAACTGAAAACTCCCGCCACTACGCGGAAATAAAATGTCGAATTCGGGCAGCGCACAGAGCAAAAAAAGTCCTGACATCTCAGGTTTTTTTTTGTTCCTTCAATTTCTCATCAGACTTATCTATCGGCGATCCCAGTTATCCATGATGATTTATCCTTTAGTTAGGATAAAGAATATCAATAAAGAATGGAAACCGCACTCCCGCCTACGACGGCAATAGGAAACGCTCGTCAAGCCTTCGGCTTCTCCTCTTCACGCCGACCTAAAGGGAGACGGCTTACTTGTCTTCTTTTTAGAGTTACATCATTGTGGAAAGTAAACTCGACAATACATCGCTCCTGATAAATTTTAAATTGATAGTATTTATGAAATTATAAAAAAATCGCAAATGTGTTTAATAGAGCCTACAAGAAAAAAAGCGATCTCCCGCCGAAAGAAAAACCGCTTAGTATTGTCAAACCCTTGATATTACTTGGTTTTTCAATGCGTGACAATGTATCATAATATCCTTCTTATGGGACCGCCGGGTGTTGGAAAAAAACGATGCTCATCCGCAGGAGAGCCCTTGCAACCTTCTTCTCCTTCCATGAAGAAGGCGGTCGCCCTTAAATATACGCCTGGTGAGAGCGAAGCGCCGATCGTCGTTGCCAAGGGGAGCGGCCGCATTGCGGATAGCATTTTAGAAAAAGCCAAAGAACATGGTGTTCCTGTTCAGGAGGATGCTGCGCTAGTTGAAGTGCTGTCCAAACTTGATTTGGGCGAGCCCTGGAATCAAGACCACGTACTCCAGCAGTCGATAAGCTAACCTTAATTGACAAATAATCTGTTGTTAGATAAGCTTAGTTGAGGATTTGAAATTAGGGTTGAGAGCTAAAATTAGAACATTATATTTGCAATAAATGAAAATTTGGAAGCACCTTTTTTCATATAGGCAATGATTCCCGAGAGGGACATTTCAATATGAGGAGAGGTGCTTTTTTGATATGTATGGAAAATTACATGGAGCTTGTCTATATGGGATAGATGGCGTTCTGATCGAAGTTGAGACTGATTTGTCCAATGGCTTGCCTCAGACCGCAATTATCGGATTGCCGGATTCAGCGATTCGAGAGGCAGTAGAGCGTGTGAGAGCAGCAATCAAAAACTGCGGTTTCAAATATCCGTCCCAGCGTGTCACGATTAACTTAGCTCCTGCTGATTTGCGTAAGGAAGGATCATCTTTTGATCTTGCTATCGCTTTAGGCTTGCTGACAACCAGCGGACAGGTTGTTTTACCAGTAGGGGAACGAACGCTGTTTATTGGCGAGCTGGCACTGGATGGCAGCATTCGTCCTGTAAATGGGGTGTTGTCTATGGTTGATCTGGCCAAGCGAGAAGGATTCGATTCCGTGCTGCTTCCTCAAGAAAACGCAAGCGAGGCTCGTCTAATTGCGGATATACGTATTTACGCTATACGTCATCTAGCAGATCTTATTCCGATTGAAGATCGTGCACAAGGCACTGTTGATAGCCCAGCGACAAATCAGAGTTGTACTGCCAGTAAACAAGTCATGATCTGTTCCTATGACCATTTACCTCAAGCAGAGCATATACCGTTGTGTGAAAAAGAAGGGATAACTAGCAACATGGAGGATTACAGCGATGTGTTGGGTCAGTTGCACGCCAAGCGTGCGTTAGTCATCGCTGCAGCCGGAATGCATAATATCCTGCTTATGGGAACGCCGGGGGCTGGGAAAACAATGCTCATCCGCAGGTTGCCATCTATCCTTCCGCCTTTGACTGAAAAGGAGGCGCTTGAAGTCACCAAAGTATACAGCGCTGCCGGGAAGTGGAAGGAGTCATCGCCTCATCTGATGAATATTCGTCCCTTCCGTTCGCCTCATCATACGATCTCTGCTGCTGGTTTGGTGGGTGGGGGAGGTATACCCAAACCAGGAGAAATCAGTCTTGCACACCGGGGAATTTTATTTCTGGATGAGTTGCCTGAGTTTAGCCGTCATGTACTAGAAGTGCTGCGTCAACCTTTGGAAGACCACAATGTTACGATCAGTCGTTCACGTGCTGTTTTTAAGTATCCGGCGCATTTCTTACTTGCTGCCTCTTTAAATCCGTGTCATTGTGGCTTTTTCGGAAATGACACGGAACATCAGCGCTGTACCTGTTCACCTGCAGCAGTAGCCCGCTACCGTTCACGTATTTCTGGTCCACTGCTGGATCGGATTGATCTTCAGCTTGAAGTATCGCAACCGAAGGATTGGCGGGAGGAAAAAGAATCATTGTCGTCCGCTGAAATGCGAAGACAGGTGCTGGCTGCTCAAGCGATACAAATCCACAGATATAGCAAGCTTCCCTTTTCATGGAATAGTGAGCTGTCCGGTCAGATGCTTCGTAAATATGCTGTATTAGAAAAAAATGCAGCGGAGTTGCTTGATCAAACAATGGACGCACTCGGTTTAAGCATGCGTGCGTATGATCGAATTCTCAAGCTTTCGCGTACCATTGCAGACTTACATGACTCAGAGAAAATTTTGACTTCACATGTGGCTGAAGCTATTCAATACCGCCACATGGATAGAGCAAATGCCAGTTTTCCTGAAAGTTAAAAAGGCGATAAAACTTAGTAGTTATAACACATTATCTTTATGAAAGAGTTTTTTCAAGGGGTATGTACAATAGAAAGTGGAAAAAAGAGCAAAAAAAAGCTCCAGGCAAAAAGACCTGGAGAAGAAAAATAAGATTATGACAATAGTGATTATACTATGAGTATATCATTTTCGTATATACGATTATGCATCATCTTCCATGTTACTTGATGGAAAAAAACAAACAGTCTTTAAGGGATGGATAGCTCAAAGGATAATAAACCCCTCGACCAAAACGGTTGAGGGGCTTGTTGTGAACTTTATTCTAACGAAACGATTGAATCCATGAAGAGAGATGAGACGTCACCCTACATAAGCTTAAGGAAATCTAAGTTACAAAACGTTCAGTTTCACTTCAATATTACCGCGGGTAGCGCGGGAGTATGGACATTGTTCGTGTGCGCCTTCCACCAGTTTTACTGCAGTTTCATGATCGACGCCTTTTACCAGTACGTCGAGACTTACTCCGATTCCGAAGCCGCCGTCTTCCACTTTGCCGAAATGGACCGTAGCTGTTACTTCAGTACCTTCATGCTTAACACGTTGCATGCGAGCAACCATATTTAAGGCACTGTCAAAGCAAGCGGAATAGCCTGCTGCGAATAATTGCTCTGGATTCGTACCTGCACCGCCTGCGCCGCCCATTTCTTTTGGGGTATCAATATCTAAACGAAGTTCAGGGGAAGAAGACTCGATATAACCGTTACGTCCACCAACCGCTTTTACTGTTGTTTCATACATTTTTTGTTGAATGGTCATCATAATCCAATCACTGCCTCTCGCTCAATTTATATTTTACACAATTTAATTTATCAAAATAATTATTGTTTGTAAAGTATTTTGTGCAATTAGCATGTATTTTATTATATAATGTGCTAAAATAATGACGAAAGTAGGTGATCAGACAGTATGGAAAACAATCCTAATGAAGGTACAGCGTTGAAACTTGATAATCAGTTATGCTTTGCCATATATGCATGCTCCAGAGAGATTACGAAGCTATACCAGCCTTATCTGGAAAAGCTCGGTGTGACGTACTCGCAATATTTGGTACTTATCGTGCTCTGGGAGCGTGAAGAGTGTACAGTGAAGGAATTGGGTGAGGCACTATATTTGGACTCCGGCACACTAACTCCGCTATTGAAGAGATTGCAGAACGCCGGGCTTATCGATCGAAAGCGTTCCACTCAGGATGAGCGTAAGGTGCTGATTTCTTTGACGACAGAGGGAAGCGCATTACGGGAAAAAGCTCTGTCTGTACCAGGATGCATCCAGGAAAAAACAAGTATGGATCATGATCAATTTGGGTCGCTTCTGCTCCAGTTCAATGATCTGCTCGATCGTGTTCATCAAGCGAATGTACAAATTGAAAAATCATAAGGTATTTTCAGTTGCTCTTGCGAATCTTATGGCATGAGTTGTTCTCAGCTGAAAGAAAAAATACCTAATAATGCTTGAAGAATTTAAAGTGCCTCTTAATGTGGATTAGGTAATCCCATATTGTAGAGGTGCTTTTTTTGTGTGAATTTGTATTAAAGGAATATCCAATAATATCCAAACATTCGATTTTGGGAATGATAATGATATCAAAATACTGTAATTCATGAGGTTGAATTATAAGGAAAGCGTTTTAAAAACATGTTACAATGATGTAGGTTTAGTATAGATTTCCTTGTGAACCGCCCTTGTTGCAGTCATGTTGATAGGAGGATTCCAGAATGAATATCCATGAATATCAGGGTAAAGAAGTATTGAAGCAGTACGGAGTGGCTGTACCGAACGGTAAGGTTGCCTATACGGTGGAGGAAGCCGTTGCTGCGGCAGAATCGCTTGGAAGCGCTGTTACGGTGGTGAAAGCACAAATTCATGCTGGTGGACGCGGTAAAGCGGGTGGCGTGAAAGTTGCCAAAGGTTTGGATGAGGTGCGGACTTTTGCTTCTGAAATTTTGGGTAAGGTGCTGGTGACGCATCAGACCGGACCTGAAGGTAAAGAGGTCAAACGCCTTTTGGTTGAGGAAGGCTGCGATATTCGTAAAGAATATTACGTCGGCGTTGTCGTAGATCGTGCGACTGGACGTATCGTAATGATGGCCTCAGAAGAAGGCGGTACGGAAATCGAAGAGGTGGCTGCAGCCACTCCGGAGAAGATTTTTAAAGCGGTTGTTGATCCAGCGATTGGGCTTCAGGTGTATCAGGCCCGTAAGTTGGCGTATGACATTAATATCCCCAATGAACTGGTAAACAAAGCGGTTAAGTTTATGCTGGCGCTATACGAAGCTTTTGTGGACAAGGACTGTTCGATTGCAGAAATCAATCCCTTAGTCGTTACGGGTGATGGGAATGTACTGGCGTTGGATGCCAAACTGAATTTTGATTCTAATGCGTTGTTCCGTCATAAGGATATTTTGGAATTGCGTGATTTGGATGAAGAGGATGAGAAGGAAATTGAGGCATCTAAATACGATCTAAGCTATATCGCTCTGGACGGAAATATTGGCTGTATGGTCAATGGTGCGGGCTTGGCGATGGCAACCATGGATATTATCAAATATTACGGTGGCGATCCGGCCAACTTCCTGGACGTAGGGGGCGGTGCGACGACGGAAAAGGTAACCGAAGCGTTCAAAATCATTTTGTCCGATCCGAAGGTTGAAGGTATTTTCGTGAACATTTTCGGCGGAATTATGCAGTGTGACATCATTGCGAACGGCGTCGTGGAGGCTGCCAAACAGTTGGGGCTGACTCGTCCGCTTGTTGTCCGTCTTGAAGGGACAAATGTTGAGCTCGGCAAACAGATTTTAGCGGAATCCGGTTTGAATATCGTAGCAGCGGATTCCATGGCGGATGGCGCCCAAAAAATCGTCGAACTTGTTCAATAGCCTGTTTGCATTCCGATATGCCGAATAAACGATAGGGGATGTGAAGATCGTGAGTATTTTGGTCGATAAGCATACAAAGGTGATTACACAGGGGATTACGGGAAAAACGGCGTTGTTTCATGCCAAGGGTGCACTTGATTACGGTACACAAATGGTAGGTGGCACCTCTCCGGGTAAGGGGGGCACCGAGGTAGAAATTACACTGGAGAACGGACAACAGGTCAAATTGCCAGTGTTTAACACAGTAAGCGAAGCCAAGGAAGCTACTGGCGCAACAGCGAGCGTGATTTACGTGCCACCGGCTTTTGCAGCAGATTCCATTTTGGAAGCTGTAGATGCGGAATTAGATCTCGTGATTTGTATCACGGAGGGGATTCCGGTGCTTGATATGATCAGGGTCAAACGTTTTATGGAAGGTAAAAAGACCGTTCTTATTGGCCCTAACTGCCCAGGCGTTATTACGCCTGGAGAATGTAAAATCGGTATTATGCCAGGTTACATTCATCTACCAGGTCATGTAGGTGTTGTGTCACGTAGTGGTACTTTGACCTATGAAGCAGTGCATCAGTTAACGACCCGAGGTATAGGACAATCTTCCGCGGTTGGTATTGGCGGTGACCCCGTTAAAGGTTCAGAATTCATTGACATTTTGCAACGTTTCAATGAGGACCCCAACACTCACGCTGTCATTATGATCGGAGAAATTGGGGGTACAGCCGAGGAAGAGGCTGCCGAGTGGATCAGGGACAATATGACGAAGCCAGTAGTTGGTTTTATCGGCGGTGTGACTGCGCCTCCGGGCAAACGAATGGGGCATGCAGGCGCCATTATTTCTGGTGGAAAAGGAACGGCCAAAGAGAAAATTGCCACGCTTGAAGCCTGTGGGATCAAGGTGGCACCGACTCCTTCCGAAATGGGCTCGACACTGGTAAGTGTGCTGGAAGCACGTGGTATTTTGAATTTGTGTACGACACATTAAATCGTGTTTCTTCATTAATATACACGCCATAAAACTGCATCGAAATTTGCCGCAGGCTAGTGTATAATGAAAGAAAGGTAAGCAACCTTTTTATCTTCTGAAACAGGGGATAAAAAGGTTGCTTTTTTTTTGCGTTAAGACAGGCTTGTCAGGGAAACGCTTGCAAAATGATTCATTGTGCCACAAAATAAGGGAGGGTTCACTCTTCCGTGAATGGGGGAACCATAGTTTGGAAGAAAGATGGCTTTTGTTAGGCTTGCATGAGTTAGAGGGAATCGGAAGAAAAACAATTCAGCGTATTTGGTCGAGTGACTATCGATTGCATGAGCTACTGTATTTTAGCGAACAAAAGTGGATTGAGATAGGATTAAGCCCTGCTCAGGCACGAATTGCGGCTCAGTGTTACGATGAAGAATGGGTGCATGAACGATATCAGCGAGTTCAGTCCGGTGATATTGGAACGGTAACTTATGTGGATGAGGATTATCCCCTATTAATGAAGGAAACAGTTGACCCACCTTGGGTAATGTATACAAAAGGGGATAAATCACTTTTGCATACATGTTCTATAGCCATGGTAGGAACCCGCGTTCCCACCGCTTATGGACGTAGAGCAGCGGAGATACTAACAGAGGGGTTATGTAATGCAGGGATTACAGTAGTTAGCGGATTGGCGAGAGGGATTGACAGTATTTGTCACGAAACAGCCCTGCGCCGGGGAGGAAACACGATTGGTGTACTGGGAACAGCGATTGATCAAATTTATCCTCCCCAAAATGCGTCTTTATTTGCAGAGATGGCTAGCAAAGGCTTGATCGTATCGGAGTATCCTCCAGGCACGAGGTCACATCCGGGAATGTTTCCACAACGTAATCGGATTATAGCTGGCCTAACGAAGGGAACGCTCGTCGTCGAAGCAGATGCAAGAAGCGGCTCCTTGATTACAGCTGATGCTGCGCTAGAGGCGAATCGAGATGTGTTTGCTGTTCCCGGACCCATTACGTCACCGAAGAGTAGAGGCACGCTGAGCTTGATTAAGCAAGGAGCCAAAACAGTCACTGAAGCTGCGGATATTATTGAAGAGTATGAAGCAGATTTGCGTACAAGGGAGGTTTCTTCATACAATAGAGAGCAGAGTCTTAATCTGAAGGAGGTCTCCAAAGTGCCAGAAAGTGAGACTTCTGAGGAAAACCGTGTCATACTGTTGCTCGAACAGGGAACCATGACACTGGATGAACTGCTTGATGCTACGGCATGGGATTTTGGACTTTTACACGCAGTTCTGTTATCGTTAATCATAAAAAAAAGGATCGCCCAGCTAGCGGGCACAAAATACAAGCTTATTTAGTAGTTGTTTTTGCAAAATCCTTAGTTAGTAAATGCACAAATTCATTTTTAAACATCAGGTGGAGGGCAGTATGGCATTCATCCGCGCCGCGGATTCCTACTCCTTCCCCACTTCCTGAAATGTGTTGACATTATGACTCGCAGCAGCGGAGCAGATGGAATCTTTCTGAACAAGTACAGCGATCTGGAAAAATGACCAATCTGTGAAGCGCTCTCCGCGTCATAAATCACCACATTTCAGGAAGTCTATCATATTCATGTGTGTAATTGAGAGGAGGAAGAGCCTATGGCGGATTCACTCGTCATCGTGGAATCGCCTTCCAAGGCGAAGACGATCGGCAAATACTTAGGCAGCAAATATATCGTCAAGGCTTCCATGGGTCATATCAGGGATTTACCGAAGAGTCAGATCGGCGTAGAGGTCGAAAATGATTTTAATCCCAAATACATTACCATTCGAGGTAAAGGCTCAATTCTAAAAGAATTAAAGGATGCCCGAAAAAAAGTAAAAAAAGTATATCTGGCGGCTGACCCGGATCGCGAAGGTGAGGCTATTGCCTGGCATCTGGCGCATGCGCTGGAACTGGACGATACAGCAGATTGCCGTGTTGTATTTAATGAAATTACGAAGCAGGCTGTCAAAGATGCTTTTAAAACACCCCGTAAAATCAATATGGATTTGGTCAATGCTCAGCAGGCACGACGAATACTGGATCGACTTGTTGGCTACAAAATCAGCCCGTTGCTCTGGAAAAAGGTAAAAAAGGGTCTATCCGCTGGGCGTGTGCAGTCGGTTGCGGTGAAGATTATTTTGGACCGGGAAAACGAGATCAGTGAGTTTGTACCGGAAGAATACTGGACGATTACAGCTAAACTAGCTATTAAAGACAGCACCTTTGAAGCGAAATTTCATAAGCTGCGCGGTGAAAAGAAAGAGCTCGCCAGCGAAGCGGATGTACAAGAAGTGTTGGAAGCTATCGGGAAATCGTCTTACAAGGTGCGCGATGTGAAAGAGAAAGAGCGTTTACGCAATCCTTCTCCTCCATTCACAACAAGTTCCTTGCAGCAGGAGGCGGCTCGGAAGCTCAACTTCCGCGCATCTAAAACGATGTCTGTAGCTCAGCAGCTATATGAGGGTGTGGATTTAGGTAAAGAAGGGACCGTGGGTCTGATTACGTATATGCGTACGGATTCCACACGGATCGCCGCTTCAGCTCAGGAGGAAGCGAAAGAATTAATTATTCAAAAATATGGCGAAGCTTTTGTGCCTGAAACTCCTCGACAATATTCAAAAAAAGCGGCCAACGCCCAGGATGCGCATGAAGCGATTCGCCCAACCTCTGCGTTACGCGATCCGGAAACAGTTAAGCCGTTTATGAGTCGGGATCAGTTCCGCTTGTACAAATTGGTATGGGAACGTTTCATGGCCAGCCAGATGGCTTCTGCTATTATGGATACTTTGTCCGTAGATATTGAAGCGGGTGAGACGATATTCCGGGCAGCAGGTTCTAAGGTTCGTTTTCCAGGTTTCATGAAAGTGTATGTAGAGGGAAATGACGACGGTAAAACTGAAGAAGATAAACTGCTGCCACCACTTCAACCAGGCGATAAATTAAAAAAAGAAGCGGTTGAGCCGAAGCAGCATTTTACACAACCGCCTCCCCGTTATACGGAAGCGCGACTGGTGAAGACGCTGGAAGAACTGGGTATAGGACGTCCAAGTACGTATGCACCAACGCTGGAAACCATTCAGAAACGTGGGTACGTTGCTATTGAAGAAAAGAAATTTTTTCCTACAGAGCTGGGCGAATTGGTCATCGAACAGATGGAGGAGTTCTTTCCAGAGATTCTGAATGTGGAGTTTACAGCTAATATGGAAGGTGATCTTGACCACGTCGAAGAAGGCGAAGGTAATTGGGTCAAGGTGTTGAGTGACTTTTACGAGTCATTCGAGAAGCGACTTGAAGTGGCTGAAGAAGAAATGAAAGAAATTGAAATAAAAGATGAAGTATCCGATGTCATTTGTGATAAGTGTGGCAGCCAAATGGTGTATAAGCTTGGCCGATTCGGTAAATTCCTGGCCTGTTCTGCTTTTCCAGATTGCCGTAACACAAAGCCAATTGTTAAGGATATCGGGATTAATTGTCCTACATGCGGTGAGGGCCATGTCGTCGAACGACGGAGTAAAAAAGGACGTATCTTCTATGGATGTGACCGCTACCCGGAATGTGATTTTGTTTCCTGGGATAAACCGTCCATTAAGCCTTGCCCAAGTTGCAGTAGCCTAATGGTCGAAAAACGTACAAAACAAGGAACGAAGCTCAACTGTACTGTCTGCGATCACAGCGAAATGCTGGAAGAGAGCGATGAGAGCGTAGAGACTTCTTAAGAACAACAATAGCAGGGGGATTTAAACGTGAGTGAACTACAAAAGGTAACGGTCATCGGAGCAGGTTTGGCGGGCAGCGAAGCTGCCTGGCAAATTGCAAGCCGTGGAGTGCCAGTCAAGTTATATGAAATGCGGCCGGTTGTAAAAACACCAGCACATCATACAGATAAATTTGCCGAACTGGTATGCAGTAATTCCTTGCGGGCAAACGGCCTAACGAATGCAGTAGGCGTACTGAAGGAAGAGATGAGAATACTAAACTCCTTGATTCTGAGTGCAGCAGATCGTCATGCTGTTCCGGCTGGCGGTGCATTGGCAGTGGATCGTGACGGATTTTCCGGTCATATTACTGATACGCTTCATCAACATCCCTTGATCGAGGTTGTTAATGAAGAGCTTCAGGAAATCCCACAGGACGGTATTGTGGTCATTGCGACGGGGCCTTTAACTTCTCCGGCTTTGTCGGAACAAATTAAATCGCTGATGGGAGAAGAGTATTTTTATTTTTACGATGCGGCAGCCCCGATTGTAGAAAAGGACTCTATCGACATGAGCAAGGTTTATCTGGCTTCCCGTTATGATAAGGGAGAAGCAGCGTACTTGAATTGTCCGATGAACGAAGCGGAATTTGATGCTTTTTATGAGGCTCTGATTACGGCTGAGGTAGCGCAAGTCAAGGAATTCGAAAAAGAAATTTATTTCGAAGGCTGTATGCCCATCGAAGTGATGATGCAACGCGGGAAACAAACGGCATTGTTCGGACCGATGAAACCTGTGGGTCTCGTAAATCCACATACAGGTGAACTGCCCCACGCAGTTGTTCAGCTTCGGCAGGACAACGCCGCAGGAACGCTGTATAATCTGGTTGGTTTCCAGACTCACCTCAAATGGGGGGAGCAAAAGCGTGTATTTTCAATGATTCCGGGTCTTGAAGAGGCAGAGTTTGTACGTTACGGTGTGATGCATCGCAATACCTTTATTAATTCTCCGCAGCAACTTCATCCAACTTATCAGTTCAAGGGAAGAAGTAATCTATTCTTCGCCGGACAAATGACCGGTGTAGAGGGATATGTGGAGTCAGCGGCTTCTGGTCTGCTGGCCGGGATGAATGCGGCACGAGCAGCGCGTGGACAGGAAATGTTTGTATTTCCTGCGGAAACGACATTAGGCAGCATGGCGCGGTATATTACGACCGCTGATTTTAAGCATTTTCAACCGATGAATGCAAACTTTGGTTTGCTTCCAAAGCTGGAGACACGGATTCGTAACAAAAAGGAAAAAAATGAAGCTCTCGCTAATCGCGCGCTGGAAAGTTTGCGCGGTTATATCAACGAAACGGGAGTTATGTCAGCTGAAGTACAGGCATAAGGATGAAGGAAAAGGAGGAGCGCGTTATGGATATGTCCTTTCATGCTACCACCATCTGCGCTGTACGCCACAATGGCAAAGGAGCTATTGCGGGTGATGGACAGGTAACGTTCGGCAACAGTGTTGTAATGAAGCAGACGGCTAAAAAAGTGCGCAGATTGTATCGTGGTCAGGTCGTTGCGGGATTTGCGGGTTCGGTGGCTGATGCTATCACGTTATTTGAAAAGTTCGAAAATAAGCTAGAGGAACACCACGGAAATCTTCAAAGAGCAGCCGTGGAACTGGCCAAGGACTGGCGTCAGGATCGTATTCTGCGCAAGCTGGAAGCGCTCATGATTGTGATGGACTCATCTGGAATGCTGCTCATTTCTGGAGGTGGCGAAATTATCGAGCCGGATGATGATGTGCTTGCGATTGGCTCAGGTGGTAATTTTGCATTGGCGGCTGCCCGTGCTTTCAAACGCCATGGCTCTGGCATGGAAGCAAAGGACATGGCACGGGAAGCGCTAGAGGTTGCTTCGGAAATATGTGTGTATACGAACAATCAGATTATCGTGGAAGAACTGTAAATCGGCTCTGAGTATTCAAGGGTGGAGGAGTGCAAAATGAATAATCAATCGTTGACGCCCAGACAAGTGGTATCCGAGCTGGATAAGTATATTGTCGGACAAAAGCAAGCTAAAAAATCTGTTGCTGTTGCCTTGCGCAACCGCTATCGGCGTAGTAAGCTGCCGGATGATATCCGGGATGAAATTGTGCCCAAAAATATTTTGATGATCGGGCCGACTGGTGTGGGTAAAACTGAAATTGCACGTAGACTTGCACGGCTCGTGGGAGCTCCTTTTGTCAAGGTAGAGGCGACCAAATTTACAGAAGTGGGTTACGTGGGTCGTGATGTGGAATCCATGGTGCGTGATCTGATGGAAACCTCCATTCGCATCGTTAAGTCGGAACGAACAGAGAATGTGAAGGACAAAGCGGAGGACATGGCAAATGAACGGATTGTCAGCATTCTTGTACCTGCAGAAAAGTCAAACAAATCGCAACGTAATCCCTTTGAAATGCTATTTGGCAATAACACGGGAACTTCGGTAGAAGAAGAACCACCACAACAGGATGGATCTTTGGCAGAAAAGCGCCGTAAGGTTAAATTCGATCTGTTATCCGGAAAGCTTGAGGATGATGTCATAGAGATTGATGTGGAGGATACTGCACCCAATATGCTCGATATGTTTGCTGGGCAAGGGAATGAACAAATGGGTATGAATATACAGGAGATGTTCGGAAGTTTTCTTCCCAAGCGGACGAAGAAGCGCAAGCTACCAGTCAAGGAAGCTCGCAAGGTGTTGATTCAAGATGAAGCCGCCAAATTGATCGATATGGATGATGTGATTCAGGAGTCTGTGAAGCGTGCTGAGCAATCCGGTATTATTTTTATTGATGAAATAGATAAGATTGCCAGCCAGGGTAAGGGTAGTGGCCCCGATGTGTCGAGAGAAGGCGTCCAGCGCGATATTTTACCTATTGTCGAGGGATCTACCATCATGACCAAATACGGTCCGGTAAGAACAGATTACATTCTGTTTATTGCTGCAGGAGCTTTTCATGTTGCAAAACCATCTGACCTGATCCCTGAGCTTCAGGGCCGTTTCCCAATCCGTGTGGAATTAAGTAGCCTGACTTTGGATGAGTTTGTGTCGATATTGACGGAGCCTAAAAATGCGCTGACCAAGCAATACACTGATTTACTCCGTACTGAGGAGATTGAAGTCGAATTTTCTGCGGAAGCGATCCGTGAGATTGCCAGCATTGCTGAGTCTGTAAATCGCAACACCGAAAATATTGGCGCACGTCGTTTGCATACCATTCTAGAAAAGCTGCTGGAGGATCTGTCGTTTGAAGCACCAGAGCTTACATTGGATCGTATGATCATTACCCCGGAATATGTACGTGAGAAGCTGGGAGATATTGCCCAAAACAGGGACCTTAGTCAGTATATTTTATGAATAGGGTTTCTAAAAATAGGGTGTGTGGTCCAGAATAACACTATCTTGCACCGTCGTTTAGACCTAGATAATGGTCAAGTTGATGATTTTTCTGTCTATTCCAAAAGTAGGACGTATAATCTTTTACAGGTGTAAAGTGCTAAGAAAACATTCATTTTCTTGAAATAAACCTGAAAAATTTAACATTTTATGCATCTAAAGCCCTCTTTTTTAAAAAAGATAGGGCTTTTTTCTTATTGTAATTAGGTCCCAACTCTACGAAACTTAGAATATATGACAGAAAGTTATTATTTTCTACTTAAGACCTAAAAGAAATGTATAATTATGAAATTTTATTGTCGAAAAAAAGTGAAAAATCTTGTTTTATTGAATCTTACTTTGGAGTAGACGCTGGGAGGGAGGAGCTAAATGAATCTGCTGGGTGATATGAGCTTTCAAAAGCTTCAGGCAGGTGTACAGGCGGCAAATACGAGACAACGTGTGATGGCCGACAATATATCCAATGCGGATACCCCGTATTTTAAGCGTTCGGAGGTTTCATTTGAAGAACTGCTTCAGCAGCAAATGGATGGTGATGTCACACCACTACGTGGAAAAGTAACCAATTCAAGACATTTTCAAATAGGACCTGTGAACTCCATTCCAGATGCCACGGTCACCAAAGATGGGTACTCAGTCATGAATAACAATATGAACAACGTAGATATCGACAGAGAAATGAGTCTTATGGCTGAAAATCAACTAAGATATAATACCTACATCCAAGAAATTAATGAGCGCATCAAGATGATGAGAACAGCGGTAGAAGGGAGATAGGACTAGGTGAAGATTAACAACGGCTTTGATATTAGTGCATCTGCTCTTACGGCCCAACGGTTGCGGATGGACGTTATATCTAGCAACATTGCCAACGCAGAGACAACTCGGGCGAAAGTAGAGAATGGACAAGCAGTTCCATATCGGAGAAAAACGGTTGTTTTGGAGCCGAACCAATCTGGCTTTGCCGATGTTTTGAAGGCTCAAATGGAAGGAAGTAGCACAAGCGCTGCTGGCGTTAAGGTTTCGCAAATTCAGGAAGATCAGTCACCTTTGAAGCCTGTGTACAATCCGGGTCACCCGGACGCTGATAAAGATGGCTATGTATATATGCCTAATGTAGACATTATGAAAGAAATGGTCGACATGATTTCCGCAACACGCTCATACGAAGCCAATGTAACAGCTCTGAATGCATCAAAGGCTATGGTTTCCAAAGCGCTTGAAATCGGTCGCTAACTTCTAGGACTACTAACTACTTAATAGGGAGAGTAAAACATGATTCAGAACGCCATGTTTAATGTACAGACACCGGTAATACAGCAGATTCAATCGCCTAACAATGAGTTGACGAAAGCGACGCCTTCCGAATCCTTGAAAGATTTTGGTTCCTTCCTGAAGGATGCTCTCAATGAAGTAGGGCAGCAGGAAGCCGCTACGCACCAGATGTCCGACCAATTCATGGCAGGCAAAGTTGATGTAGATCAGGTCATGATCACTTCCCAACAAGCGCTGCTTTCCCTGCAGCTTACTACACAGGTCCGAAACAAAGCGATCGAAGCCTATCAGGAGATCATGCGTACACAGATGTAAAGAGGGTTTAGCAAAGTTTCGGATGGGGTGACGGAGTGAACGAGAGAATCGCCCAATATCGGGATAAGATTTCCGGGTATTGGAATAATTTCAGCAAAAAACAGAAGATATTACTTGTTTCGACATTAGCATTCATCATTATCGCCGTTGTAGTGCTAACGATGCAGTTTACCAAAACCGAGTATGAAGTGGCTTTCCGAGATTTAAATGCTAACGATGCTGCCGGAGTCATTAAATATCTCGATTCTGCGGGAATACCGTATCAACTTAATGCTGGTGGGACACAAATCTCAGTCCCAACCGCTAATGCGGATAAGGCAAAGGTAGATGTTGGGTCTCAAGGCCTGATTCAGAAGGGTTCAATCGGCATGAGCGCTTTTGACCAGTCCTCCTCTGCGATTGGTATGACAGAGAACGAGTTCAATGTGAAGTACAATAATGCATTGAACGGCGAAATACAGCAACTGTTGGAACGGATGGATGGTGTCCAAAGCTCCAAAGCTGTCATTAATATGCCAAAGGAAAACATTTTTGCCGGACTTGAAGAAAAGGACAAAGCCTCCGCTTCGATTCAAATGGAATTCGAGCCTGGCTTTACTCCAAATCAGCAAGCGATCGACGGATACTTTAATTTGGTAAAAACGGCCGTACCGAATTTGCCAGTGGAAAACATTACGATCACCAATAAGGAATATGAGTTGATTCCAACGGCCAAGGGCGGCCAAGGTGGGCTCACTAGTGGTGTTCAGGAAAACATGGCTCTACAGAAGAAGTTTGAGAGCGATGTAAGGAATAATGTCCAACAATTTTTGTCGAAAATTGTTGGAGACGACAAGGTAAATGTGCTGGTTATGTCCCAGCTAAATTTCGACAAAGTAACATCAAAAGAACAAATGGTCACACCTGTTGATCAAACGAAAATGAAGGGTATTGAAATAAGCGCCCAACAAATTCAGGAAAGCTATACGGGTAGTAGTGGACAAACCGGAGGAGTTGCAGGAACAGGAACACAGGATGTTCCGGGCTACCCCGGAGGAGCTAATTCCGGCAATACCAGCTCAGATAAGAGCTCAAGTACGATTAACTACGAAGTTAACCGAATTGCAAGGGATATTATCCAAAGTCCGTACACTGTAAAAGATTTAACCATTAATGTTGCAGTTGAACCACCAACAGGTCAGCAAACGTTGGATACTGCAACTCAGACAGCAATTCAAAATATTTTGGTTAATATTGTAAGAGCGTCTTTGGCGAATTCTGGTACTACTATTACAGACGCTGATTTGGCTAAAAAGGTTTCAGTGTTCTCACAAGCTGTTCCAGCGCCTGCGAGCACGAATACATTCTTCTCAGCTTCCAACCCTTGGCTATGGGGCATCGGAGCTGCTGTTCTGGCACTGCTGGCGGGTGTAATCTTCCTCATCGTACGCGGTCGTCGTAAGCAGGAAGAAGAGTTGGATGAAGAATTGCAACTCATGCCAACGCCGACGGAGTTCCCGTCTATTACCATGGAAAGTGTGACAAATGAAAGTCAAGTGCGTAAACAGCTTGAAAGTCTGGCGAAAAAGAAACCCGACGAATTCGTCAATCTGCTTCGTACATGGCTGGCTGACGAATAGAGGTGAGTTCATTGGCAAAGGCAAGCAGTCAAGGTTTAACGGGAAGACAGAAAGCAGCTATACTTCTGATCACAATGGGACCAGAGGTATCTGCTCAAATATTCAAGCATTTGCGTGATGAGGAGATCGAGCAACTTACATTGGAAATTGCCAATGTGCGGAAGGTCGATGCCATTGAGAAGGACTCCATCATGGCCGAGTTTCATCAAATTTGTTTGGCTCAGGAGTACATTTCCCAAGGCGGTATTAATTACGCTAAAGAAATATTGGAGAAAGCACTCGGATCGCAAAAAGCAGTTGAGGTCATTAACCGTCTAACAGCGACGTTACAGGTAAGACCCTTCGATTTTGCCCGCAAGGCTGATCCAAACCAGATATTGAATTTTATACAGAATGAGAATCCGCAAACGATTGCTCTCGTGCTTTCGTACTTGCAATTTGAGCAGGCGGCTGCAATTCTGTCGTCTCTGCCACAGGAAAAACAGGCAGATGTAGCCCGGCGTGTCGCTGTCATGGACAGTACATCTCCGGAAGTTATTTCTCAGGTGGAACGAGTGTTAGAGCAAAAGCTGTCTGCAACCGCGACGCAGGATTATACGAATGCGGGTGGTATCGAGTCCATTGTTCAGATTTTGAATGGCGTAGACCGCGGAACCGAACGTACGATTCTCGACTCGCTTGAAATTCAAGATCCAGAACTGGCTGAGGAAATCAAGAAAAGAATGTTCGTGTTCGAGGATATCGTCAATGTGGACAATCGTTCCATTCAGCGCATTATCCGCGATATCGACAATGCAGATTTGCAATTGGCGCTTAAAGTGTCCAGTGAAGAAGTACGCGATGTGATTTTCCGAAATATGTCGAAACGTATGGCAGAAACCTTCAAAGAGGAAATGGAGTACATGGGACCGGTGCGGTTGCGTGATGTGGAAGAAGCACAGACACGTATCGTATCGACGATCCGCAGATTGGAAGAGGCCGGTGAGATTATAATCGCACGCGGCGGAGGAGATGACATCATTGTCTAACTTGATTAAATCTTTCCAATATGTTCCTGTAGAGGCTTTGAAAACAATTGATGTGGCACATACGTATGCGCCAGAAACGACGGACGAAGAAATCACAACTGAATATACGGAGCCGGAGCCTCAGCGAGATCACGAGGCTGAACGGCTACGGGATGAAATGCTGAATGATGCTAAGGATTTTGCCGAACGTCAGGTTCGCGAGGCAGCTGAAGAAGCGGAACGGATGCTTCAGGAGGCACAGCAGCAGATTGAAGCCTGGTGGCAGGAACGACGCGAGCATGACGAGCAGTTAACCCAGTCGTTAAAAGCTGATGGGTTTCAGCAAGGATATGAAGAAGGTCAGAAGCTGGCTGAGGCCGAGCTCCAGACGAAATCAGAGCAGATGATGGAAGAAGCACAGGATATTCTGCGTCAGGCCTATGAGATCAAGGAACAACTGATTCAGGAAGCTGAGCCTTTCCTGGTTGAACTGAGTAGTGCTATTGCTGAGAAGGTTATTGAGAAACAGCTCAGCCTTGAGCCTGAATACACGATTGAATTAATTCGTAAAAATTTGGCTCGTAAGCGGGAAAAAGGAACCATTACATTGTGTGTGTCGCCTCAGCATTTCGCATTTGTGCAAGGTGCGCGAGAAGAATTGTCATTAACTGTCGATTCGCAGGCAGAACTGCAAATTATACCTGATGGTACCGTTAAAGATCGCGGTTGTGTTATCCGTTCTTCCTTTGGAAGTGTGGATGCGCGGATTGATACGCAATTAGCTGAGATCAAAAAGGAATTACTGCGTCTGGCACATGAGAATGAGGAGCGAAGACATGAAGGGGCTTAATGCGCAGCGCTACATGGATCATTTGCGCCAGCTGGACCCGGTTCGGGTAAATGGCAAGGTTACGCAGGTTATCGGCCTGATGGTTGAATCGGAAGGTCCAGACGCCAGTATCGGGGATGTTTGTTACATTTATCCGGGTAAAACGGCAAAGCCGTTGCAAGCGGAGGTTGTAGGCTTCAGGGACAATAAGGTGCTTCTGATGCCACTTGGAGAACTGCACTCCATTGGTCCCGGTTGTGATGTTGTAGGAACAGGGAAACCGTTGAATGTGCAGGTCGGGTCGGAGCTGTTAGGCAAAGTGCTGGACGGCTTGGGTCAGCCTCTGGATGGCTCATTGATTCCCTCGCGAATGGCGAGATATTCAACCTTCAATATTCCGTCCAATCCGCTGAATCGTCCGCGTGTACAGGAACCAATCAGTATCGGGGTGCGCGCTATCGACGGGTTGCTTACTATCGGTAAAGGACAGCGGGTTGGTATTTTTGCAGGTTCGGGTGTAGGTAAAAGTACCTTGATGGGAATGATTGCTCGTAATACGGAAGCTGATGTGAATGTAATTGCCTTGATCGGGGAACGTGGACGCGAGGTGCTGGACTTTATTGAACGGGATTTAGGCCCGGAGGGACTAGAACGTTCCGTGGTCATTGTGGCAACTTCCGACCAGCCTGCGTTAATCCGTATTAAGGGTGCACTTATTGCAACAACGATCGCGGAATATTTTCGGGATCGCGGGTTGAATGTCATGCTGATGATGGATTCAGTTACCCGGTATGCGATGGCCCAACGTGAAGTGGGACTAGCCGTAGGGGAGCCACCAGCAATGAGAGGGTACACACCTTCCGTGTTTGCTAGTCTACCTAAGCTTCTAGAACGTGCAGGGACAGGTCCTACTGGCTCCATAACCGCTTTTTATACGGTACTGGTCGATGGTGATGATATGAACGAGCCCATCGCGGATGCGGTGCGCGGGATTTTGGATGGACACATTGTCTTGAATCGTGGGATTGCGAACAAAGGTCATTTTCCCGCAATTGATGTGTTAGCGAGTATTAGCCGGGTTATGAAGGATATCGCACCACGAGATCAGATAGACGCTGCCGAGAACATTAAGCGCTTGATGGCCATTTACAAAGATTCGGAGGACCTGATTAATATCGGGGCCTATCAGCAGGGTTCAAATGCAGAAATTGACGAATCCATGGAGCGTATACGGGATATATGGGATTTTACAAGACAAAGAACAGATGAAAAAGCTGAACTGGATGAGGTAAGGGAGCGTTTGATTTCTGAATTTACGAGGAGATGAAGGTTGAACGATGAGATTTCAGTATTCCTTTCAGAAAGTTGTAGACTTGAAAACCAACGAAAAGTCACAGGCCGAATGGTTGCTTTCCAGTGCTGTCGGACAATTGCAGGCTGAGGAGCAGACATTAACACAGCTTGTAGGCGAAAGGAATCGGGTCATATCAGCCATTCAAAAGGCTGCCGAGGATTGCGCGCCACTCTCTACTATTCAGGAATTACAGGCTTATGTTAATCATCTGGACCAATGTATTACACGCAAGCATAGGGATGTTCAATATGCGCAGCAGAATGTGCAAAGCAAACAAACCGTTTTGACCGATAAAATGCTGGATGAACAGGTTTGGCTGAAAGCGAGAGAGAAGGCCAACGTGAAATTCCAACAGGAAATGCTCCTGCGCGAGCAGAACGAGCTGGATGAAATGGCTTCCGTGCGATTTGCCATGAAAGCCCGGTAAGCGGAAAGTCATAGGATACGCATATCAGCTGCCTGAGGAGGAAGACGATGGCACAGAAGTTAGCAGAAAATGAACTGGATATGGATTTAGGAAAAGAATCAGGCGGGGGATTTGAACGGTTTATGTTTTTCCTGATTCCGATTGTGTTCACAATCGTTCTGGTCGGGGTCCTGCTTACATTGTTCAATATGGACTTCAGAAGCGAAATGATTTCGTTAGGGAACAAAATACCAGTTGTTAAAAATTGGATACCTGAACCGAAAGATAAGGCTACTCAGACGAAAGAGGCAGATCAGAAGGCTCAGTCTGAAAGTTCTGAAGCAACTATTGAGCAGTTAAAGGCAGATTTAGCCAAGCAGACGGAGGAACTTAAAAAGGCTACCGCTGCTAAGACGACACAAGATAAAAAGGTTACTGAACTGCAGAATCAGGTCAATACGCTGCAAACGCAACAGGAACAGCAGTCACAGGCCAGTCAGCAGGGACAGGCCGGTACGCAAACTACAGGTGGAACAACAAATGAAGATCCTTATGTAAAACAGGCCAGAGATCTTGCTAGCATGTATGAAGGGATGACAGCAAGTAAAGCGGCACCGATTATGGAGAATCTGACCACGGAAGAGACTGTGCAGCTGTTAAGCTACATGGACCCTGCCAACAGTGCAAAGATTTTGCAAAAGATGGACGCTAAAAAAGCAGCCGATATTACTATGGCTCTGAAAAACGTAACGCCATCTACGGATTTGTCAGTTGCTGCGTTGCAGTCTCGCCTGAAAAAGGATCAAGGTATCACGGCTGGAACAACGAGTAAGAGTTTGCAAAGCACTCAAATCAGTAGCACATTTGCTTCCATGGACAAGAAGAGCGGTGCCGAACTTATTTTACAAACTTACAAAATCAGTCCAGACAAGGCATTAAACATATTAAATACAGTAGATGATTCGACACGTGGTTCTTTACTACAAAATATGTCTGCCAAGGATGCGGCTCAGACCGCAAAAATTTTGAACAAACTGATGGGCAGTAAGTAATTTAAATGAAGGGAGGTGAAAAATAAATGACCCTTATTTCTCAAAGTGTATCGCTCAGCTCCAGTCAGACAGCTAGCAGTACAACGGCCTCAACAACGACTACAGCCACGGCTGCTGGAGCAACCACGGGTGCTTTTAATCAAACACTTACGCAAATGATGACAGGCGGGCAAACGGGCTCAGCAGGCACAGATGCGAACGGTTCTCCATTAGTTATGGTACTTCCGTTGATTGCAACCGGAGAATCCGCGGAAGCTCCAACCGAGCCGCTGGTCGAAACACTGGCTCCTTTGCTGCAAAATCTCGAAAAGCTGGATGATCAAGTAGCTGCCAATCCTGCTCTGCTTGCAACTCTGCAAGCGTGGATTCAGCAAGTACAACAGTTTTTACAAGGCGACGGAACAAATCAACAGTTAAACGGTGGAGAAACGACAGAGGCGACAGGCTTAACAGCCTTGGCAGCCAACCCGGCTACTCTTCGATTTGCATTGCAGGACGCTTTGTCACAACTTGCCAATGTAGCAGAGCAGGCTTCTGGAGACCAAAAGTCCCAGGTGGCACAGTTGCTACAATCGCTCCAAAGCGCAACGGCAGGTACGGGAGCTATTTCCGATGAACAGTGGAATGGTGTAATGAAAGCTGTGGAACTTGCTGATGGTGGGGATTCACAAGCAGTTCAGCCTTCTGCAAATCGAGGAAATGGTACTCAGACCGTAGCTACAGCTACTACAGACAAACAGGTTGTTGCTTCTCAGCAGCAAGCAAGTCAGGGCGAAACTAATCAACAAGGTTCAGAAGGGCAACGTTCATCAACTAATATTCTCGTTCAGTCTGCAGTTAAGACGACTGTAACGGATGAAGCGAGTGCATTCGTAGATGCAACTGAGCAAGTGGATTCGACAGCAACTGACAATCAGACTCCAGTGATCACGACTGCGGGACAGCTTTCGGTACAAACGCAAGGAACAACACCTTCGGCTCCGGCTCAACCAGTCGTACATGTACGGCAATTTGCCAAGGAGATGACCGAATTTGTAGTGCAGAAACTTGACATTGTAAAACACACTGGTTTGACGGAAGCGACTATCATGCTTCGTCCAGATCATCTGGGCCAGCTCGAGGTTAAGCTGACAATGCAAAATGGTCATCTGGTTGCCCAGTTCATGACTGAGCATAGCGGAGCGAAGGATTTGTTGGAACAGCAAATGTCGCAGCTGCGTTCGAGTCTCCAGAGCCAAGGTATCCAGGTGGATAAGGTAGAAGTAACGCACAATGAGTCGCTTTCCTCCCATATGTATCAGGATGGACGCGGATCTGGAGCTAATCAGCAGCAGCAATCCAATCAACGTTCCAAAGCTCGTGGTAGAGAAGAGAGCGAAGATGCTATGAAGGTAGCTGAAATGGCAGAGGAACTCCGTAACTGGACAGCAGAACAACGTGCAGATGATATAAATCGGACAGGCTCCTTTACAGCACAAGCGTAATGATGGAGGTGAGAACACAATGACGACGACAGACAACAATGTATCCACCAGTAACGTCTGGCCGAATTACAATGTGAACAATGTCAAAACAGCAAGTGCCAAGGATACTAAAACGATGGGTAAAGATCAATTTCTGAAAATTTTGATCACCCAGCTACAAAATCAGGATCCGATGCAGCCTTTGGAGGATAAAGAATTTATCGCTCAAATGGCCCAGTTTTCCTCGGTGGAACAACTGATGAACATTTCTACGCAGTTGAATGCATTGGGACAGTCTTTAGGTACGGCTTCCGGTTTGATAGGAAAAGAAGTCAGCTGGATTGAGGCAGGTAAAAAAGATTCCATCACAGGTGAAACAGGTGCGGGTACAGTGAAAACTGGAATCGTGGATTCCATCGTTATTCGCGACGGTGTGCAGTATGCCAAAATGGGAGCGGCTGAGGTGGCATTAAAAGATGTAACATCAGTGAGTCAGGCTAATACAACGACTCCCGCTACAAATACATCGGATACTTCATCTTCTTCCTCTACTGGAAGCGGTGAGAACTCATGAATGACAGGATAACGGTCGGACGCCTTTTTCCCGCCAACGTGCCACCGGCAGCAATCTCACAAAACCGAGTAAATTCGGTATCCAAGGATGCAAGACCGTTCGGTCAGGTGTTGCAGGAACAGGTGCTCAAGCTGAGCAACCATGCAGCCAAGCGTCTGGAGCAGCGGGGAATAGAGTTGAGAAGTGACCAAATGGCGAAAATCAACTCTGCTGTGGATAAAGCAGCTGCCAAAGGCGCCAAAGAATCATTGATTTTAATGCAGGATATGGCTTTGATTGTAAGTGTACCTAATCGAACAGTTGTTACCGCGATGGATAAGAAATCCATGGAGGATAACGTATTTACGCAGATAGATAGTGCTGTAATTATTTCATAAAAAATGTATACGAAGTGGCTGGCCCGAATAGGAAAGCCATGAAAAAGCCGCGGATCGACTGATGCGGTCAACTAAGCAACCAATCAGAGGAGGATTTATACTCAATGTTGAGATCAATGTATTCAGGTGTATCGGGCATGAAGGGCTTTCAAACGAAGCTGGACGTTATCGGTAACAACATTGCAAACGTAAATACTACAGGCTTCAAGTCCAGCCGAGTGATGTTCAAGGATATCTTGAGCCAAACGAGTTCAGGCGCAAGTGCACCAGACGGAACAACAACCGCCGGGCAGAATGCCAAGCAGGTAGGTTTGGGGGTATCGGTCAGCTCAATTGATACACTGCATCTTCCAGGTAGTGCAATGACTACGAACAACCCAACGGATTTACGTATTAACGGTGACGGATTTTTCCTGGTCAAAATGAATGATGCACAGGAAGTTCCTTATCTGACTCGTGCGGGCGATTTTCATGTAGACGCGAACCGAAATCTGGTTACTTCTGATGGATTTTTCGTAGGAGATGCGGGTGGAGATCCCATCACACTTGCTGACAATGTTACAGCATTCTCCATCTCGCAGGACGGTACAATTGTACAACAATTGGATGACGGAACAGTTGATAATGGCACACAAATCGGATTAGCCAGAGTCACGAATCCAGAAGGTTTAGAAAAAATCGGTGGGAGCCTGTATCGTACAACGGTCAACTCCAACATTGATGCACTTGAGCCTGGAGCAGCCAACTCAGAAGGGCGTGGAGCTATCATCGCGGGTCAGCTGGAAATGTCCAACGTTGATCTGACCGGCGAATTTACCGAAATGATCGTAGCTCAGCGCGGATTCCAAGCGAACTCGCGTATCATTACGACCTCGGATGAAGTGCTTCAGGAAGTTGTAAACTTGAAACGATAATCTCATTTAAACGCGGAGGAGTAGAGGCTCCTCCGCACCTATCAGGAGGTTGGTATTACGATGATCCCGTTAACGCGGCTGAACGGCTCGCCTATGTGGCTTAATGCGCTGCTCATTGAGACTGTGGAGGAAACACCGGATACATACGTCACTTTGGTGACGGGGAAACGGTTGATTGTATTGGAAAAAGCGGCAGATGTCGTCTCCTTGATCAAGGGTTACAGCCGTGAAATCGGCATGCATGCCGCCACGATAAAAGTGCAACAAATGGAGGAAGACGAATGAAGAAGATGCTGCCATGGCTCATTACAATTTTACTCGCGATTACTTTGATTGCAGGCGCGGCCTTTGTACTTATACCAGCGCTTAGCGGGAAGAAGTCGGAAGTCATACCGAATGCGCAAGCTGCTCAAGCAGAACAACTTCCAAGATTGTCAGCAGATGAATTGGTGGAAGTGAGCTCTGAAATTACCGGTATCAAAACGAATTTGGCAGACGCAGATTACATTGTCCAGATGAACCTATCTTTTCAATTGAACGATGCCAAAGCAAAAGAATCTTTTGAAAAAATTAAAGACATCAGTATTAAGCCCATCGTTATTCAATTGCTTGCAGACACCAAACCTGATGAGCTCAGAACGGCTAAAGGCCGGGACCAGTTCAGTGACAAGCTGACGGATCTCATCAACAAGTCGCTCCCTGAAGGTCACCTGGGGAACGCCAAAATTACAGACTTTTTGCTGGCAGCCATTTGATTCCAGGTGAACTTGTCAGGAACACGTAAGGGGGTGAATAACATTGGTGGATGTACTGTCACAAGGGGAAATTGATGCCCTTTTAGCAGCTCTTTCGTCCGGTGAAATGGATGCGGAAGAACTTAAAAAGGAAGATACCCAAAAGAAAGTTCGCGCTTATGATTTTAAAAGAGCGCTTAGGTTTTCCAAGGATCATATACGGAGTCTGACGCGGATACACGAGAACTTTGCACGGTATCTGACCACATATTTTTCAGCGCAGCTTCGTACTTTTGTCCAAATTAATGTCGTTCAGGTGGAGCAGCTTCCTTATGATGAATTCATTCGCTCCATTCCGAAAATGACCATTCTAAACATTTTTGAAGCTGAACCGCTGGAAGGCCGTATGGTGCTTGAGGTTCACCCGAACGTTGCTTATGCCATGTTGGACAGGCTTCTCGGAGGAACAGGTTCGGCACCGTCAAAGGTTACTGCGTTGACCGAAATCGAGACGACGATCATGGAGCGAATCTTCAGTCGTACCTTTGAAAGCCTGCAAGAGGCATGGAAAACGGTACTGGACATTGAACCGCGCCTAGAGGCGATGGAAACAAATCCGCAGTTTATGCAGATTGTTTCGCCGAATGAAACGATTGCTCTGATTTCGCTTAGCACCAAAATTGGTGATACCACAGGGATGATTAACCTCTGTATCCCGCACGTGGTATTGGAACCCATTATGGCCAGACTGTCCACGCACCAGTGGTTTACATCCGAAAAGAAATCAAGGGCGCCCGAAGAGATCGACGCCTTGAGATTACGGGTCACCAAAGCAGAGCTCCCTATTATTGCGGAGTTGGGTGAATCCCGGATAAATGTAGCCGAGTTTCTGGGTCTTTCGGTAGGGGATGTCATTTCATTGAACAAGCCTGTCAAAGAAGGACTATCCATCCGGGTAGGCGAGAAATTGAAGTTTATGGGAAGTCCCGGCATGGTAAGAGATCGTGTTGCCGTACAAATTGATGAAATTGTCAACGAAGGAGTTGAAGAAATTGACGAGTAAAGACTATTTGTCCCAGGAGGAAATCGATGCCTTGCTGAAACAGTCTGAAGCGGGGACGGATTCTACTCCCGCAGGCAAGACCGTTGACGATTTTCTGACTCCTCTGGAGCAGGATGCTCTCGGGGAAATCGGTAATATAACGTTCGGCAGCGCAGCTACGGCTCTTTCCACACTGCTCGGTCAAAAGGTGGATATTACGACACCTAAAGTTTCAATTATTACCCGTTCTGAATTTGAAACTGCATTTCCAAAGCCACACGTAGCCGTACATGTAAATTATGTCGATGGATTCGAGGGTATTAACTCACTCGTAATCAAAAAGCGTGATGCACAAGTGATAGCGGACTTAATGCTTGGTGGTGAAGGTAACCCAGCGGATGAAGAATTGAATGAAATTCACATCAGTGCCGTGCAGGAAGCGATGAACCAGATGATGGGATCGTCGGCGACCTCTATGTCTACCATGTTTAATCGTTTTGTTAATATCTCTCCACCGGGGATTGATATTTTGGATCCTATGCACGGTGATGGAGTATCTAGTCTGCCGGATGAAGAAACGCTCATTACAGTATCCTTCCGGTTATTGATCGGGGATCTTATTGACTCTACGCTGATGCAACTGTTACCTGTTAATTTCGCCAAAAAAATGGTGAGCATCCTAATGAATGGCGGAGAGGATGAAGAACAACCGCAAGCGTCCGCACAGCAGGTAGCTGCAACAGCTGCTCCCGAAGCGCCGCAACAAGCTAGCGTTCCGCAGCAACCGCCTGCACCAGCCTATCAACAGCCACCTGCAGCCGCGCAGGCGCCGCAAGACGCAGGCTATGGGCAACAACCGCCAATGTATCCTCAAGACCCGGGATATGGGCAGCAGGGCGCTCCAGGCTATGGAACACCGAGTTATGGAATGCCAGCTGGTGTACCGCCGCAAGCTCCTTACGGAACGCCTCATCACTACGGCGCAGTACCGGGACGTAATGTAAATGTACAACCTGTACAATTTTCTAACTTGCAGTCCGGTGCATTTGCGCAAGTGGATGAAAACAATTTAAATTTATTGATGGACATTCCCCTTAGAGTCACCGTAGAATTAGGAAGGACCCAAAAGCAAATTAAAGATATTCTGGAGCTCTCACAAGGTTCAATTATTGAACTGGACAAGCTTGCCGGGGAGCCGGTGGACATTTTGGTTAACAACAAACTGATTGCCAAGGGCGAGGTTGTCGTAATCGACGAGAACTTTGGCGTGCGTGTAACAGATATTGTAAGCCAATGGGACCGTATTCAAAAATTACAATAAAAGCATAATTTAGGGAGGATTTATTTCAGATGGCAAACCGTATTTTGATCGTGGACGATGCTGCATTTATGAGAATGATGATTCGGGACATCCTGTCCAAAAATGGATTTGAAGTAGTAGGAGAGGCCCAGGACGGATCACAGGCCATTGAAAAATTCAAGGAGCTTCGTCCGGACCTGATTACGATGGATATCACGATGCCTGAAATGGACGGCATTGCCGCTCTGAAGGAAATCAAACAAATTGACGCGAACGCAAAGGTTATCATGTGTTCCGCGATGGGTCAGCAAGCAATGGTTATTGATGCCATTCAAGCTGGCGCAAAAGATTTTATCGTTAAGCCTTTCCAATCGGATCGGGTTATCGAAGCCATTAACAAAACACTGGGTGTGTAAGGCGCACCCAGTATGGATACACAACAGGGTGCCTCTGACGCATTGAGTACATCCAGCAATATAGGCAACATTGTCTGGGTCCTTTTCGTGCTAATCTTTATCATCGTACTGATCGTGTACTTGATACGGTTTTTGAGTAAAAGAAATCAGAGCTGGTTCAGCAACCGCTCCGTTCGCATACTGGGAGGCGTGGGACTTGGTCCCAATAAATCCCTTCAGCTTGTTGAAGTTGGTAGCAGTGTGTACCTCATTGGTGTGGGAGAAGATATCCGGCTTGTTGACAAAGTATCCGATCCTGAAGAAGTGGAGCAAATTTTGGCCGCACTGGAGCAAGAAGCTTCTCTGCAGCGCGGCCCGATTGCCCCGCTATTCGCTAAAATTGCGGATAGGCTTCGCCGGAACAACGCGGCACAGCAGCAGCCTGAAGAGGAGACATCTTTTCACGAGATGTTTGAATCCAAGCTTCGACAAATGCCGAATCGCAAGGATAAACTTGAAAAGCTGCGCAATGAGGAGAATACTACAGATCGGTCGGGAGATTCATGAGAAAAAAGATTATACTTGCATGTTTGCTGCTTGTCTTGTTCAGCTTCATTTCGGTGACGGCGGCCTCTGCGGAACCGATTCCGAACATTGATATTCAAGTCGGCAATTCGGACAAAGGACAGCCCGGTGCCACCTCGCTGTCTATTATTTTACTTATTACTGTCATTAGTGTAGCGCCGGCGTTGCTTGTACTTATGACAAGTTTTACGCGAATTGTGATTGTGCTTGGCTTTGTGCGAACTTCGCTGGGAACCCAGCAGATGCCGCCTAATCAGGTGCTTGTCGGACTGGCTTTGTTTCTCACTTTATTCATTATGGCACCGACGTTCTCAGCTATGAATGAAACTGCACTTCAGCCGTATCTCAAGGGGGATATAACACAGTCTCAGGCGCTGGACAAGGCATCGGTACCGATCAAGACCTTTATGTTCTCTCATACACGTGAGAAGGATCTACTGCTCTTTATGAAATACACCAAGATGGAAAAACCAAAGAATTATCAGGATATTCCACTAACGGTGATGGTTCCAGCTTATGCAATCAGTGAGTTGAAAACGGCATTTCAGATGGGCTTTATGATTTTTATACCATTTTTAGTTATAGACATTGTAGTGTCGAGTACACTCATGGCTATGGGGATGATGATGCTACCCCCGGTAATGATTTCACTTCCTTTTAAAATACTGCTTTTCGTACTTGTAGATGGTTGGTATTTGGTTGTCAAATCATTGCTTTTGAGTTTTAACACATGAATACTTCATGCAAGGACAGCAATCAAGGAGGACGGCAATGACTTCGGAGTTTATTATTTCCCTGGCTGGGCAAGCGGTGTTCATTGTACTCAAGGTGAGTGCTCCGATGCTGATTTTAGGGCTAGTCGTGGGTTTGATTATCAGCATTTTTCAGGCGACAACCCAAATTCAGGAGCAAACACTGGCCTTTGTTCCGAAGATTGTCGCCGTATTGCTGGCATTGCTTTTGTTCGGGCCCTGGATATTGACCACATTAGTGGACTTTACGTATAACATTCTGGACAATTTGTACAAATATATAGGTTAGGCTGAATGTTATGAACATATTGTTACAGAGTTTTCCTGTTTTTTTGCTGATTTTTTGTCGGATTACCTCATTTTTTGTAGTAGCGCCTATTTTTTCAACCCGAGGGGTACCTAATATCTTTAAGGTCGGAATTTCAGGATTTCTAGCTTTGGTCGTGTATCTTACATATGGTACGCATCAACAGGTACCGACTGATGTAGCGTACGTGCTGTTAGTGGGTCGTGAAGTGCTGATTGGGTTGTTATTGGGGTTTACTGCATATCTGTTCATGACCGCGATCCAAACCGCAGGTTCATTTATAGACCTACAGGTGGGCTTCGGAATGGCGAGTGTGTTTGATCCCATGACAGGGGCTTCAACGCCTTTGACGGGGAATTTTAAGTTTGCCATTGCAGTATTGTTCTTTTTAAGTATAAATGGGCACCATCATCTGCTAAATGCTATCTTATACAGCTATGATTGGGTACCGTTGACAAATGATTTTTTTGTAAAGTTGTATGGTGGCAGTGTAACTGAATTCCTGGTACGTTCTTTTGCGGAATCATTTATGCTTGCTTTTCAAATTGCTGCTCCCATTGTAGTGGCTACCTTTTTAACGGATGTGGGACTTGGTTTTTTAGCTAAAACAGCGCCACAATTCAACATTTTTGTTATTGGTGTACCTCTTAAAATTATTGTGGGACTGTTCATGTTACTGCTTCTCATGCCAAGTTTTGCTTTTATATTCGAAAGATTGTTTTCAGTAATGTTCGAATCCATGCGCAACTTGTTGGATATTATGGGTAATCGTCCTTAATGTCTGGTCTGGAGGAACGTAGTTTGTCATTTAAATATGCTATGAACCTGCAGTTGTTCTCAGGGGAAAAAACGGAAAAAGCTACACCCAAAAAGAAACAGGATGCAAGACAAAAAGGGCAGGTTGCCAAAAGCATGGAGTTGCCCGCCGCTGGTGTCCTGCTGGTTACGTTTTTTTGCCTCATGATTTTCGGCGGGTATTTTAAGGATCATGCAGTTCGACTATTTCGAGATATTTTTGTGAATCGGCTCTCTATGGAGGTAACGCCGAACACAACGATGCTGATGATGGGCGAGTACGGCGTGCAAATCTTGATTATGCTGGCACCTATTTTTATTGGGGCTATTGTTATCGGGATAGTAGCGAATTACATGCAGATCGGTTTTTTATTAACCGGAGAGGGCATTACGCCCAAGTTTAGCAAGATTGATCCGATTAAAGGATTCAAAAATATTTTTTCCATGAGGTCATTGGTTGAATTCCTGAAATCTGTTTTAAAGATGACCGTAATTGGTTATCTGGTGTACAGCGTACTCTGGAAAACAAAGGCTGACCTACCCAAACTAGCTGAAATGTCCGGCGATCAGATGTTGAGCTTTACAGCTTCATTAACAATGGAACTGGGGCTCAAAATTGGTGTGGTGCTGTTCGTTTTAGCGGTATTGGATTATATGTATCAACGTTACGAGCATGAGAAAAACCTGAAAATGTCCAAACAGGATATCAAGGATGAATACAAGAAAATGGAGGGTGACCCGCTGATCAAAGGGAAAATTCGCGAGCGTCAGCGCCGTATGGCTATGCAGCGTATGATGCAGGAGGTTCCTAATGCAGATGTCATCATTACCAACCCTACGCACTTTGCTGTGGCTTTGAAATATGACGGTTCGGAGATGGAAGCGCCGCAGATTATTGCGAAAGGGCAAGATTACGTCGCACTCCGAATTAAAGAAATTGCCAAGCAAAACGGCGTAATAACGATGGAAAACAAGCCGCTGGCGCGGGCGCTGTTTCAACGAGCCGAAATCGGGGATGCGATACCAGCTGATCTGTTCCAGGCCGTTGCCGAAGTGCTGGCGTATGTATATAAATTAAAAGGTAAAGTGAAATAAAGGGATCGGAGGGCTAGAGACCCGTGAAAATAAAAGAAATAACTGTCCTTGCAGGCGTCATCGGTATCGTTCTTATGATGATTCTCCCGATCCCATCATGGCTGCTGGATATCCTACTCGTCATTAATATTTCTATTGCTTTGATGATTCTACTCGTTTCTATGAATACGAAGGAAGCTTTACAGTTCTCTATTTTCCCTTCATTGCTGCTCATTACAACGTTGTTTCGTTTGGCACTTAATATCTCTACAACCAAACTTATTTTAGGTGAGGGCCATGCAGGGGAAGTAGTTGCTACGTTTGGTAGTTGGATTGCAGGAGGGCAAATTGCCGTCGGTTTTGTTGTCTTTCTCATTCTCGTGGTGGTACAGTTCATTGTTATCACCAAGGGGTCTGAGCGGGTTGCTGAGGTAGGCGCACGGTTTACATTGGATGCGATGCCGGGTAAACAAATGAGTATTGATGCTGATCTGAATGCAGGTTTGATCAATGAGCAGCAAGCCCGTGAACGACGCAGTAAAATCGAACGAGAAGCTGATTTTTACGGAGCGATGGATGGTGCGAGTAAATTCGTTAAAGGTGATGCCATTGCTAGTATTATCATTTTGATCATTAACTTGGTTGGCGGCTTTATTATCGGTATGGCCGTTCAGGGAAAAGGGTTTCAAGAGGCGCTGTCGACTTATTCTGTCCTCACCATCGGTGACGGACTGGTCAGCCAGATTCCCGCACTGCTCATATCCACGGCGTCAGGCTTGATTGTTACGCGGGCTACGTCGGATGGCAACTTGGCAGAGGATTTAACTGGACAGCTCTTTTCTTATCCAAAACTGATCTACATTGTGGCTGCCACAATTGCATTATTGGGGCTTTTCACACCTATTCATATCATTACAACTCTTCCACTGGCGATACTGCTGTTTTTCGCGGCTCGAAGAATGCAGGGCAATATGGAACGCAAGCAGATAGCCGATGAACAGCTGGAAGAGGAGCAACAAATTGAAGAAGTCCGTAGTCCGGAAAGTGTCATTAATCTGCTTCAGGTAGATCCAATTGAATTTGAATTTGGATACGGGTTAATTCCGCTGGCGGATACACAGCAAGGCGGGGATTTATTGGATCGGATTATTATGATCCGTCGTCAATGTGCTTTGGAGCTGGGTTTAGTTGTACCGGTCATTCGTATTCGGGACAACATTCAGCTCAAGCCTAACGAGTATGTAATTAAAATTAAAGGTAATACCGTGGGCGGCGGAGAGCTTCTGTTAAATCATTACCTGGCTATGAGTCCGGGATACGACGATGATTCTATTACAGGAATCGAAACGACAGAACCTGCCTTCGGATTGCCTGCGCTCTGGATTGATGAGAACACCAAGGATGTTGCGGAACTATCGGGTTATACCGTAGTTGATCCACCTTCAGTTGTAGCTACTCATCTTACGGAGACGATCAAGAAACATGCTCATGAGTTGCTTGGCAGACAGGAAACACGGTCGCTGGTCGACAATCTCAAAGAGAATTATCCAGTGCTGGTGGACGACCTTATTCCTTCTGTGCTTGCGATTGGGGATGTACAAAAAGTGCTGGCCAAGCTGTTGAAAGAAAAAATCTCCATTCGCGATATGGTGACTATTTTCGAAACGCTAGCTGACTACGGTACTTATACAAAAGATCCCGACGTGCTGACTGAATATGTCCGTCAGGCGTTGTCCCGCCAGATTACGCAGCAATTTGCCCAGCAGGGAGAAACGTTGCGCGTTATTACTGTAGGACCCGGACTGGAGAAGAAAATTGCTGAAAGCGTGCAACAGTCGGAGCAAGGTAGCTATTTGGCTCTTGATCCGGTGTCTACGCAAACGGTGTATCAAAGGATGATGGAGCAAATCAACCGTCTCATTCAATCTGGACAGCAGCCTATTGTGTTAACGTCACCGACAATTCGTATGTATTTGCGGCAAGTGATGGAGCGGACTATGCAGGATGTCCCGGTGCTGTCGTACAGTGAGCTGGAGCCGAACGTTGAAATTCAAAGTGTCGGGGTGGTGAACTTATGAGAGTGAAACGATATGTAGTGGATACCATGCCAGAAGCTATGCTGCAAATCAGGGGTGACTTAGGAACAGACGCCGTCATTTTAAGTACAAAGGAAATGAAGGTCGGCGGTTTCATGGGGATGTTCAGTAAAAAGAAAATCGAAGTGGTTGCTGCGGTAGAGGAGAAGCAACCTCAAAAGCCACGACGGTTTGAACCATCTTCACAAGAGCTTGCCCAGACGGCTTCACCTCAAATGAACGCTCCTAAACAGCCGGAAAAATCATTTATGCCAGTGGTTCCCAGGCAAGCTGCTCCAGAAGCTTATCGGCGGGTAACGCAGATGACGGGGAGTTCCAAAGAAGAACAAGCTGAATTAACGGTTGATGTAGAACAAGCAGCTTCAGCAACTGAGCATTTGTCATCTAAATCTGCTAATAATTTTGAGACTATGTCTCAAGCACTTGCTCATGAAGCATTGGTTTCAAACATGAAATCATCCAGTGAGCTGTTTAAACAGCCCATTGAAGTAAGTGTTCCAGACAAGAGCGGAGCAGAGGAAAATCAGGCTCTGCTTAATGAATTGCGGGAAATGAAGGCTATGATGACTCGGTTTTCCCGAAATTCTTCATTGGAAAGTACTTGGCCGGAGCCGCTGCAAGAGATTTGTGAGCGTGTGCTGGAGCAGGAAGTGGAACGCGATTTACTGGAGTATTGGCTCGAACAGGTATATGTGCGTCGGAGTGCGCACCCTTTTGCGCCTGAAACTTTTGATTGGGAACAAGCCTTTCGTGAGGAAGTGGCCAGTTTTATTCAGACAAGACTGGACAAAGGGATCTCCAAAGATACCAAAATTGTGTATGTGGCAGGTCCTACCGGAGTAGGGAAAACGACAACCATTGCCAAGTTAGCAGCAGAGCAGTTGTTTAAGCATCATCGCAAAGTTGGATTTATTACTTCTGACACGTACCGGATTTCAGCCGTCGAGCAACTGCGTACATATGCTACGATTTTGAATGTACCGCTTGAAGTTGTGCAATCTCCTGGTGACGTCCACAGAGCCATTCAACGGCTGGAACATTGTGACCTGATCCTCATGGATACCGCAGGACGAAATTATCGTAATGAATTACTTGTATCGGAACTGCAAAGTCTGCTTTCGCCTATTAATGAAAGTGAGACGTATCTGGTACTCAGTCTGACATCCAAAAGTAAAGATATGCTTAATATAACTGGACATTTCAGTAAGTTTGGTCTTGGTAAGGTTGTATTTACTAAGATGGACGAGACAGGTAGCTGCGGTGGAATGTTTAATCTTTTGCATCAATTTCCGATGCAACTGGCCTATATTACCAATGGACAAAATGTTCCTGACGACCTGCTTCATCCCGATACAGAAATGGTGACAAGCATGCTGCTTGGACCCAAAGCATCAACAGGAGTTAACGGAGATTCCATATGAGTGACCAAGCCCAATCACTTAGACAAATGGCTTCTTCATTGGATAAATATCGATTGCCCCCACGTAATCGTCAAGCAAAAATTATAACGATCACCAGTGGTAAAGGCGGGGTGGGCAAATCCAATTTCACGCTGAACTTTGCTCTGGCTCTGCAATCCCTTGGTCGAAAGGTACTTGTGTTTGATGCTGATATCGGTATGGCCAATATAGATGTATTAATGGGAGCGAATTCACAATACAATCTTCTTCACCTGTTAAAACGTGAGAAATCAATTGATGAAATTATTCAAACGGGTTTAGGTGGTTTGCCTTATATTGCTGGAGGATCGGGCTTGAGCGAATTGTTTACGTTATCGGATAACGATCTGAATTATTTTGCCGAAGAAGTAGAGAAAATGGCGGCAGATATGGATTACATTCTATTTGATACAGGTGCAGGTTTATCTAAAGAAAACCTTAAATTCATCACTTCAGCTGACGAATGCCTGGTCGTAACCACACCGGAACCGACGTCCTTAACAGATGCGTATGCGCTAATAAAAGTCGTCAGCGGGTTGCAAAAGGATACGGTATTCAAAATTATAGTCAATCGTGCCGATAACGATAATGAGGCCCGTCAAGTTGCCGATAAGATCGCACTGGTTGCGAAACGCTTTTTGGAGATCGAAATCCCGTTGCTTGGACATATCAGTGATGATACTCATGTCATGCAAGCAGTCAAAAGGCAAGTACCTTTTATGGTTGCTTTTCCGGGATGTGCGGCTTCAAGAGATGTATTGAATCTGGCACACCGTTTTGCAGCAATGCCACAGATTCCGCAATCAGGTGCATTGAGTGGAATTAAAGGGTTTATGCAAAAATGGTTGCGGCGTTCTGTACATTGATTTTGATGAGAGGAAACAGAGGTGTTTAACATGTGTGCTTACCGGGTGCTGGTTGTAGATGATTCGGCCTTTATGCGCAAAATTATTACAGATTTAATTGTAAGGGATGAGTCGTTCAACATCGTAGGTACAGCCGCCAATGGCAAAGAGGCTGTAGAGAAAGTGAAGGAATTGCAGCCCGATTTGGTCACTATGGATGTCGAGATGCCTGAAATGAATGGTCTTGAAGCATTGCCATTGATTATGGCAGCCCATCCGCTACCTGTTATTATGCTGTCAGGCATTAATGAACAAGGTATGAAGGAGACCATCATGGCTCTGGAGGCAGGAGCTTTCGATTTTATAAGAAAGCCTTCCATTGCTCATGCGCAAGATATTCAGCAAGTGAGCAAGGCGCTGCTGGAACAGATGCACACTGCTATGCAAGCAGTGCGGAGCCGCCTGGAGCGCAAGGAAGCTAATGAGCGCAAAGCTGCATTGGAACAAGCGAAAAAAACGCCACAGGAAAAGCCTACAGGACAGGCTGTGACTGAGAAACGAGCAGGAAGTCAAGTTTCGACAGACAAGCCTCCTGCTGTTCCGCTTGCTCCTTCACCTGCTGTATCAGCTCAGCCGAAGCGTGATGCTGGCAAGTCCGTCCCGGCAGCAGCCAAGCAGGAAACGAAACGACAACAGTCTGGAACATCTGTTACGGCGGGGCGCATAGAACAGCCAGCTGCTCAGCCAAGCAGGTCAGTCCAAGCATCTACTGTTCAGAAGAAAGAAGACTTGTCCAAGGGGATGGGACGAACACCAGGGCAACTAAACAGTTCTAATGCAGCCGCTGGCAAATCGCTGCATGGTAAGGATAAAGCAGGGCTGGTTAAGCCGGAGCCCCGTAAGACGGTGATTTCATCAGCTACGCCTACTCCTGCGGCTGCTACGCCTCCAGTAACGACACCTACAGTTCCTCCCGCACCTAAGGGATTTTCTCTTAAAAAAGGTGTGCACACGTCCAGCTTTCGCAAACTGGTGGCGGTGGGATGTTCTACGGGCGGCCCGCGGGCGCTTAAGACGCTGTTGGAACGCATTCCTGGTGATTTTCCTGCTCCAATCGTTATCGTTCAGCATATGCCGCCAAACTTCACTCGTTCGCTGGCACAACGCTTGAACACGTTAAGTCCACTCCGAGTTGTGGAGGCTGAGCAGGGAATGACGCTGGAGACTGGAACGGCCTACATTGCCCCAGGGGGATATCAACTAAGAATTGTGCCAGGAGCCGGTGGTAAATACACTGTGTCACTGAAGATGGAGGAAGCTCGCAATGGTCACCGTCCTTCCGTAGATACGATGTTTGAATCGTTGCTCTCGTTAACCTCGTTGGAGCGGCATCTAGTATTGCTCACTGGAATGGGGAGCGACGGGGCCAAAATGATGAAAAAGCTTTATGATGCTGGGGTACAATCCACATTTGCTGAAAATGAGGAAACTTGTGTAGTGTACGGAATGCCCCGCTCAGCAGTAGAGTTAAAATGTGTGCGTCACCTTCTGCCAATGCAGGAGATCGCCCCCAAGCTTGTACAAGTTGTGAAATAATCGGAGTGTAACTCATGGAGGAGGTGTCTCACAATGGACATGAACCAATATTTAAACATGTTTATTGATGAGTCGAATGATCATCTGCAATCTCTTAACGAAAAAATGCTTCAACTGGAAAGCAATCCAACCGATCTAGGCATCGTTCAGGTGATTTTCCGTTCTGCCCATACCCTCAAAGGAATGGCTGCTACAATGGGATTTGAAGACCTAGCATCGCTAACTCACCAAATGGAAAACGTTCTTGATCTGGTACGTAACAATAAGCTGGCGATGCATGAATTTATATTCGATACCTTATTTAAAGGATTGGATGCTTTGGAGTCCATGGTGCAGCACATTACAGAGGGAGGCGACGGAAAAGCGGATGTCTCCTCTATTGTATCTTCATTACAATCCATCGTGAGTGGGGATTTTCAAAAGTCCGGCACAAATGCTGCGACTGAGGAGTCTCCATCTAAAAAAGTGGACAAAAACGATAGTGCTGGGCTTGTCTTGGATCAGTTCCAGTATTCTGTACTGGAGCAATCTATTTCTGAAGGTCATCGTGTTCACTATATACAGGTAACAATCAGCTCAGAGAGCCAGTTGAAAGCGGCACGTGCCTTTATGGTGTTCAACACGCTGGAAAACTCTGGTGAAATCGTCAAGGCCTATCCGTCGGTACAGGATATTGAGCAGGAGAAATTCGAGCAAAGCTTCTCGTTATATTACATAACGCAGAAAGAAGTTGGGGAGCTGGAAAAGGAAATCGCGGGTATCTCTGAAATTGACACTGTCTCAGTGGTACAACTAGATCAGGAATCGCTTAAACAAATGAGCGAAGTTACTGCTGGACTAGCTGAGGCTGCTGCGGTGCAGGAAGCACCTGTTGCCGTGCAACCACCTGCTCCATCCCAGCCGCAGTCTCCAGCTGCGGCCTCTGTGGCTAAGCCAGCTGGAGGTAAGGCGCCAGCAGCTAAGGCAGCTGCACCTACGCATAACCGTACGATTCGCGTAGATATTGAACGTCTGGATGTACTTATGAACTTATTTAGCGAGTTGCTCATTGACCGTGTGCGGTTAGAGCAGTTGGCAAGTGAAGCTTCCAATCCAGCACTGACAGAAACGGTAGAGCACATGAGTCGTGTGAGCAGCGATTTGCAAAACGTCGTTCTTAAATTGCGGATGGTACCAGTAGATACTGTTTTCAATCGTTTTCCGCGTATGGTGCGCGATCTGGCCAAATCGCTGGATAAAAAACTTGATTTAGTTATTACTGGAGCAGAGACTGAAATGGATCGCACTGTTATCGACGAAATTGGTGATCCTCTGGTGCATTTGCTTCGGAACTCCGTGGATCATGGCATTGAGTCGGTAGCCGACCGGATTGCAGCTGGTAAACCTGAGACAGGAACGGTTCACTTGCGTGCTTTCCATAGCGGAAATAACGTATTCATTGAGATTGAAGATGACGGAAATGGTATTAATCGCGATAAGGTACTAAACAGTGCTATTTCTAAAGGGATTTTGACAGCAGAGCAAGCAGCGGTCATGACCGACGAGGAAGCCTATCAGGTATTGTTTGCTCCGGGCTTTAGCACAGCTGCAGTCATTTCAGACGTATCTGGACGCGGTGTTGGTTTAGACGTTGTTAAATCCAAAATCACCGCTTTGGGTGGCAATGTTACGGTTCACTCTACGCTGGGTCAAGGTACTAATTTCTCTGTGCAATTGCCGCTGACCCTATCCATTATTGCAGCCATGATGATACAGATCGGTTCTGAAAAATATGCGATTCCATTGTCCTCCATTGTGGAGACTGCGATCGTCAAGCGGACACAAATTCGTTCAGTACATGGCAATAAAATGATTGCTTTCCGCGATTCTCATATCCCGCTCATCTCCTTGAGTCAGCTGTTCGAGGTACCGGACTTCAATGAAGATGAAGAAGAAGAGACAGAGGTCGTGGTCATCCGCAAGGGAGACCGTCTGGCAGCTCTTTCCGTACAGGACTTTTTGGGACAAAGTGAAATTGTCCTTAAAAATCTGGGCAAATACCTTCCAAACATCCAAGGAATTTCAGGCGCCACGATTCTGGGTGACGGTCAGGTTGCTTTGATCATCGACCCGAATGTTTTCATTAAATAATGTCTTCATCAAAAATGAAAGAAATGTGAAGTTGCTGACATCAATAAGGAGGGTTTTTAGACATGGGAGAAGAAATTAAAGTTATCGTATTTAAGCTTGGTGAAGAGGAATACGGTGTTGAAGTAGAAAAAGTCCAATCTATTGAACGCATGGTGCCGATTACACGGGTTCCAAGAACCTACGATTTTGTTAAAGGCGTATTCAACATGAGAGGCGTAGTCATTCCGGTTATTGATCTTCGTGGCCGATTTGGATTGCCTGAAGCTGAATATACCGATCAAACTCGCATCATTATCGTTGCAGTGGGTGAAATGCAAGTCGGCTTTATCGTTGACTCAGCGAATGACGTTATTGACCTGAATACTGACAATATCGAGACACCACCGGAAGTGATTGGCGGAGTTAAGGCTAAATACCTTCGCGGAGTTGCTAAGATTGGTGAAGAGCGCTTGTTGATTATGCTGAACTTGTCTGAAGTCCTGAATCGTAGCGAGATGAACCAACTGGAAGGCTTAGAGGATTAACATATGGAAAATCTCGGAAATCTTGAAGACTTCAAGTTGGATGTGTTGAAAGAAGTCGGCAACATTGGCTCGGGGAACGCTGCTACAGCGCTCTCCCGGCTTCTCAATAAACCGGTCGATATGGGTGTGCCCAAAGTACAAATGCTGCCCTTTGAGGAAATTGCCGAGAAAGTCGGCGGCTATGAGCAACTTGTTGTTGCAATATTTTTTAGGGTAGAAGGGGAAGCCCCCGGGAATCTATTCTTCATATTGCAGCCTCAGGCGGCAAAAAGCTTACTTTCCCGTTTGGCGAATATTCCTTCAGATGACGAGGACAGTTTTAACGAAATGGAGCACTCAGCCCTGTCGGAGATCGGAAACATTTTAGCAGGCTCATATTTGTCTTCGCTGGCAGACTTTACGCGTTTATCTATGTATCCAACAGTCCCTGCGCTGGCGTTGGACATGGCAGGAGCAATTCTCAGCTATGGACTGCTGCAGTTTGGGCAGATGGGGGATGCCGCATTATTGATTGACACATCGTTTCTGGAAGGGCAGAATCAGATAGAGGGTCAATTTTTCCTGATTCCTGATCCAGAATCGTTCGGGAAAATCTTTAGGTCGTTAGGAGTCCCGATGAACGATGATTGAGGATAAAAGCATCATTAAAGTCGGTATGGCTGACTTAAATGTTACCAGTAACCCGAACTCGATTCGCACGACAGGACTTGGTTCTTGCGTCGGATTGACTCTCTACGATCCTCACTTGAAACTGGCAGGTATGGCACATGTGATGCTACCATCCTCGGATATTGCACGTGAAGGGCAACTGAATATTGCTAAATACGCCGATACGGCGCTGCCCGAGTTATTTGAGCGGATGCTGAAATTGGGTGCTGAACGACGCAGACTGATTGCCAAAATGGCAGGGGGAGCGCAGATGTTCGCCTTTGCCGGTAGTGGAGATACCATGCGCATTGGTCCACGCAATGTAGAATCATGCAAAGAGATGCTGGTAGATCTCGGTATTCCTTTGATTGCGGAGGACACAGGCGGCAATTATGGACGAACGATTGAGTTGGACTCTGAAACTGGCGTTTTGAATATTCGAAGCGTACAAAAAGGTGTAAAGGAATTATAAACATGTTATTTGGCAGCTTACGCATTAATCTTTGGTCTGGAGTAGTCGGATTTATTCTGACTTTTGTGTTGTCCGTTGGCAGCAATCTGCTGACCACGAGCTTAATTCGTGGCTTGATCGCTTTCGTTTTTTGGTTCCTACTTGCATTTGTGCTGCGCTGGACACTAGGTGTTGTAGCGCGGCCAGATCTGGGGAATGCCCAAAGCCGGGCAAGCTCTCAGGTAGATGGCGTAGGGGGGAATCTGGACCTGACGACACCAGACGAAAATGAAAACCTGAATGAATTGCTGAAACCGAAACCAGAGCAGACGGACGAGGGGAAAAATGGTTTCGCACCTTTAAACCCACCTAAGCTGGTTTCCAACAAGGACCCTGAAGAATTGGCCAAGGCCGTTCGTCACCTGACAGACAAATAAGGAGGGTGAAGCCGATGAACGAGCGAAAAGCCGCTCATTTAAACCATTCCGAACTATGGGAACAATGGAAAGAACACGGTGACAAGGAAGCAAAAAAACAGTTAATTGAAAAGTATATCCATATTGTGGAATATGTGTCAGGCCGTCTTGCAGTAGGCTTGCCTAAAAATGTATCCAAGGATGATCTGGCGAGTAACGGCGTTATGGGTTTGATTGACGCTTTAGAGAAATTTGACTATGAGCGTGGTTTGCAGTTTGAGACCTATGCTTCTTGGCGTGTTCGTGGAGCGATTTTAGATGGTCTTCGTCAAGGGGATTGGGTTCCTCGTTCAGTTAGGGAAAAAGCAAAAAAAATCGAGGATGCCTACCAGCATTTGGAACAAAGATATTTACGCACGGTAAGCGACGAAGAGATGAGCCATTATTTGGACGTTTCTGAAAAAGAGTTTCAAAATATGATCCAGGAAGTCTCCGTTATGTCGATTGTCTCACTGGAGGACCCGATCCGCGAAGAGGAATCGGAAACACGGCTTTCCCTTTTGGTGGACGAGAAGGCGAAAAATCCGGATCATAAGGTCAATGAATTTACACTTCGTGATGCCCTTGCACAAGGCATTGATAAATTGACTGAAAAAGAACGTATCGTTGTTTCTTTATTGTATTACGAGGATTTGTCACTCAGCGAAATCGCTGAGGTCATGTCGCTATCTCCATCGCGAATTTCACAGTTGCATTCCAAAGCAATATTACGTCTGAGAGCGACATTGGACAAACAACGGGATTTGCTAATGCGTAAAGATTAACGTACGGGAGGTTACAGTAACAGTTAGACGGAAGGAGCACCCTTGTGGAGAAGCAATATGCTTTGGACCAGTATTTAAAAGTGGTTGTCTCACCTGACAAACAAACAGCCTACTTGGAATTTGCCAAACGTGAAGAAGGCTTTGCCTGTTCTGTGGAAGAATTAGAGCGTTTTCTAAGCAACCAAAAAATATCCTACGGTTTAATGACCGATGCAATTCGCGCATTTGCGGCAAGTCCGGAAGATCATTTCTTCGGAAAATTACTGATTGCTCAGGGAAAGCAGCCGATCCATGGTACAGACGGGAAAATTAATCTGGCTGATATTGTGACTGGCGAAGATGCACATAAGCCGCTTGAAACCGTGGATGGACGGGTGGATTATAAAGAACTAACTCGTTTAAGAAATGTAAAACGTGGACAACTGATTGCCGAACGAGTTGATCCTCTGCCGGGTGTACCGGGGATTGCTGTAACCGGAGAGGAAATTCCTTTTCTTCCAGGTAGAGAGGCGCGTTTTAAAGTTGGAAAAAATGTAGTGATCCATCCGGAAGGTGTTGCGATGTATGCGGCTATTGACGGATTGGTGACTACGACTGAAAAGGGCAAGCTTAATGTGTTTCCCGTATATGAAGTGAACGGGGACGTCGATTATAGTGTCGGTAACATTGATTTTGTTGGAACCGTCGTCATTCGTGGGAATGTCTTGACAGGTTTTCGCGTTCGGGCGGCTGGCGACATTCGTGTCATCGGTGGTGTGGAAGGCGCTGAAATTGAGGCGGAAGGTTCAGTAGAAATCAGTGGTGGTATTATCGGATATCATAAGGGGTACGTGAAAGCTGCACAAAATGTCAAATGCTCATTCATACAAGATGGTAACGTGATTGCCGGAGGCGATATACTTGTATCCCAGAGCATCATGCATTCCCAGATTAAAGCGAGTGTAAATGTACTCTGCGAGGGGACCAAAGGGCTTATCGTAGGTGGCAGTGTACAAGCTGGTAAAAAGGTAGTGGCTCGTACCATCGGTAATACGATGTCCACAGCTACTGTTATCGAAGTGGGTGTGCTTCCCGAACTGCGCGATGAACTGACAGAACTCCGCGCACGTTTGAAGCAGCAGACAGACAGTCAGGATAAAACGAATAAGGCTCTTACCATATTGGATCAGCTTGCCGCTGCCGGACAGCTTGCACCTGAAAGAATGGCTATGCGAATCAAGCTGACGTCTACTAAAAAATCTAATGAACAGGAGCTTTTGGAAACCAAGTCCAGAATGCTTGAAATTGAACGAACATTAGAGGATACAAGCCGCGCACGGGTAGAAGTGAAAAATGTGATTTACGGTGGCTCTAAAATAGTTATCGGCAGATATACAAAATTTATTAAAGATTCAGTGGAAAGAATGGCATTTTATTATCATGAGGGAGACATCAGCATGTCCTCCTACGTGTAATTTGGCACACTGATAAACAACATTCAATATTGTATTCCTTGGAAGACAGATACGGATGCCCAATCGGAAAGGGTGTGATCCAATGAGCTTGAAGGCTGTTGAATTGCAAATTGCCGTACCTCGCACCAGCGAAGCAGGAAAATACCAAAGTGAGTCCCAGCAGCGGCCGATGAATGATCAAGCATTGCTTGGACAAAAGGCCGCGCTGGAGACGGAGAACATGCGTCAGCGAAGCAGTGCCGTAGATCAGTCTGCGGAAACATTCGTCGGTGAGCGGCAAACAGGAGGGCAGAGCAGAGACTCTTCTCAGCAGAGCCGCTCCCAATCAGGTGAGACTGAGGTGTCTAAGGAGCATCCGGCAGAGCATCCGTACAAGGGACACCATATTGATTTTTCGCTCTGATCCGACAGGTGGAGAAGCGTTATTAAAGGAGACGATGGGCAGTGGATCAACCATGGATTTATATTGTTCTGCTGGGCGCTGCAGCTGTTGTCTACGCCTGGCTTCTGCCAAAGCGCCAGCCAGGCCAGGGAACAGAAGAGGCCGTCGTTCAAAAGGTCGAGGCCACATTGGAGCAGTATATGGCCGATATTGAAAACGACAATGACGAGCTGATTGAGCTCGTATCTGGTATGAAGCAGGAGCATACAGTTAAGCAGGTGGCATTACAGGAACAAGTAGCTGAGCTTCGGAGCCGTATCGTGGAGCTTGAGCGCCAGGCTATGCTTGCTACTGTCTCTATGCAAACCGAGCCTGTATCTAAGGAAATACAACATACAGCTACTTCTCATCAGGCAGCGGTTGCATACGGTCAATTTCAAAGTCCGCAACCTGGAATTTCTGTGCAGGAAGGCTACTCTGGTTCAGAAGCTCCCCTCATAACTATAGAGGAACAGACGGCATTACAAGACCCTGAAACTGAGCAGGAAGCAGAGTCCATCCGTGATCGTTATCAAGAGTTGTTTGCGCTGCATGAGCAAGGCAAGTCGGTGGACTATATAGCCAAGCAATCAGGCATTCAACGGGGTGAAGTACAGCTTATATTGCAACTCGCGGAGCGGGAGGATGTAACGTGATCAAAAACCGTTCATTTATGCTAGGCATGGGTACTGGTTTGATAACGGGGGCATTGCTGTTGCAACTGGCAATGATCGGTCAGGGACAATCACAGCAATCTTCCACAGACCTGAAAAACATGACGCGAGAGCAATTAGAAAAGGCAGCAGCCGAATTAAATCTTCAGATCAGTGATAGCTCTGATCCGAAAATGACAGAAGAGGAATGGCGTAATAAGGTGATCAAGGAAGGTAATAAAACTCCGGTTGCACCCCAAAAGGCTAAACCAGCTCAAACGCCGGCAACACCAAAGGCACCTACAAACAGCACATCCTCGGCTGCTTCTAAACCTTTGACCAGCGCATCGGTTCCACAAAGTCCGAATAAGCCGCAAACTCAAAGATCTGGCACTACAACGACTCCCAATATCCCCAAGCAGCCAGCCACTCCACAAGTGCAGTATAGCATTGCATCGGGAAGCAATTTGAGAAGTGTGGCATCAGGATTGCAACGGGCAGGGGTCGTATCGGATGCTAATGCATTTGAGGCAGCAGCTAAGGCCCAAAAAATCAATACCAAAATTCGTACCGGTACCTATCAGTTTGCTAAAGGTGAGGATTTCAGTTCTATTATTACTAAAATTACGAAAAAGCCGTCCAACTGACCAGACCGGGAAGTGGACGGCTTTTATTCATGCTGACAAGTTCGATGAGAGGCGTAAAACGTCACATTTTGTGTTGTTCCAACTATTGTCGAAAAGTTGGTTGCAACGATGCAAGTGTTATGGTATATTAATTGACGGTGTTAAAAACGCACGTCGGTTAATTTTATAAAGGGTGCTTTCCAATGGAAAGTCTTTATGAAAAATGATGTCGGCGGAGGACACACAAAAAACCAAACTTAGGAGGTGCGTGAAGATGGCAGTAATCTCCATGAAACAGCTTTTGGAAGCTGGGGTTCACTTTGGTCACCAAACACGTCGCTGGAACCCGAAAATGGATCGTTATATCTTCACTGAAAGAAACGGTATTTACATCATTGACTTGCAAAAGACAGTGAAAAAGGTTGAGGAAGCTTACAACTTCGTAAAAAGCATTGCAGCTGAGAATGGTACAATTTTGTTCGTAGGCACGAAGAAACAAGCACAAGATTCCGTTAAAGAAGAAGCAGCACGCGCTGGCCAATTCTACATTAACCAACGTTGGTTGGGTGGTACGCTGACTAACTTCCAAACGATTCAAAAACGTATTGACCGTTTGAAACAACTGGAAGCTTGGGAAGAAGACGGTACATTCGCAGTTCTTCCTAAAAAAGAAGTTATCATTCTTCGCAAAGAAAAAGATCGTCTTGAAAAATTCTTGGGCGGTATCAAAAACATGAAGGGCCTTCCAAGTGCTCTGTTTATCATTGATCCACGCAAAGAACGTATCGCCGTTGCTGAAGCTCGCAAATTGGGTATCCCAATCGTAGGTATCGTTGATACAAACTGCGATCCAGACGAAATCGACTATGTTATCCCAGGTAATGACGACGCAATCCGCGCTGTTAAATTGCTGACAGGTAAAATGGCTGATGCAGTTATGGAAGCAAACCAAGGCGAAGAAACTACAGCATAATATTTCCATTAGGAAATACCTATATGAATTAAATGAAAAGGGTGGTTGGCAGGTGTATAACCTCTCACTACCCTTTTTTTAAGGAATAAAGCACGGTATACCACTGAAAATCAAATTTGGAGGGAAATAATATGGCAGTTAATGCTAGCGCAGTAAAAGAGCTTCGTGAAAAAACAGGCGCAGGAATGCTGGATTGTAAAAAAGCGCTTGAAGAAGCAAACGGTGATTTGACAAAAGCGGTTGAAGTTCTGCGCGAAAAAGGACTTGCAGCTGCAGCCAACAAAGCAGGTCGTATTGCTACTGAAGGTGTTGTTGAATCCTACATTCATGCTGGCGGCCGTATCGGCGTACTGGTAGAAGTAAACTGCGAAACAGACTTCGTAGCTAAAACAGACCAGTTCAGAGATTTTGTACGCGACATTGCAATGCATATCGCTGCATCGAACCCTCGTTATGTTCGTCGTGAAGAAGTGCCACAGGAAGAGATCGAAAAAGAAAAAGAAATCCTGAAAGCACAAGCTCTGAACGAAGGTAAACCAGAGAAAATCGTTGAAAAAATGGTTGAAGGCCGCATTGGTAAGTTCTATGAGGAGTTCTGTTTGTTGGAGCAATCTTTCATCAAAGATCCAGACAAAACAATCTCCACGCTTATCAACGAAAAAATCAGTACAATTGGCGAAAACATCTCCCTGCGTCGCTTTGTTCGTTTTGAACTGGGTGAAGGTCTGGAGAAAAAAGAAGACAACTTCTACGAAGAAGTTATGTCTCAAGTGAAACAATAATTACCAACGAACGGTAATTGCATATGGAAAAACGGAAATGGAACACATCAGTGTTCCTTTTCTTGCAACAGGACACCTATCCTGTTACATAAAGTATAAATGATATTGGAGGGTGATCATTTGGAAAAACCTGTGTTTAAGCGTGTTGTCCTGAAAGTTAGTGGTGAATCGCTGTCAGGTCCTAACGGTTACGGTATTGATGCGGATACGATTGCGTCCATTGCCGAACAAGTCAAAGACGTGGTGGAACTGGGAGTAGAAGTTGCTATCGTGTGTGGTGGCGGTAACATCTGGCGTGGTATTGCTGGAAGTGCCAACGGAATTGACCGGGCCACGGCAGATTACATGGGTATGCTGGCAACGGTGATGAACTCACTGGCCTTACAGGATGCTTTGGAACAGATTGAAGTACCTACGCGTGTACAAACATCCATTGCGATGCAACAGATTGCTGAACCTTACATTCGCCGTAGAGCTATCCGTCATTTGGAAAAAGGTCGGGTTGTTATTTTTGCAGCAGGTACAGGTAATCCGTTCTTCTCGACTGATACTACTGCTGCACTACGTGCCGCTGAGATTGAAGCGGAAGTGATTCTGATGGCTAAAAATAAAGTGGATGGCGTATATTCTGCTGATCCGTTTAAAGATAGCACAGCCGAGAAATATGAGCAGCTTACGTATTTGGATGTGCTCAACAAAAACCTCGGTGTCATGGATTCTACTGCTTCCTCGTTGTGCATGGATAACAATATTCCGTTGATTGTCTTTGCTATTACAGAGCAAGGTAACATTAAACGTGTCGTGCTGGGTGAGAAAATTGGTACGATCGTCAAAGGGAGTGTAAATTAATGCCACAATCTGTGAAAAAGAGTGCTGAGGAACGCATGCAAAAAGCAATCCAAGCATTGCAACGTGATCTTGCATCTTTGCGTGCAGGACGGGCGACACCAGCTTTACTGGACCGTGTACAGGTAGAGTATTATGGTGCAATGACTCCAGTCAACCAGCTGGCGAATATCAATACACCTGACAGCCGGACCTTGATGATTCAGCCTTGGGACAAATCTTCCTTGGCCGATATCGAGCGCGCTATACAAAAATCCGATTTAGGTTTGACACCTTCGAATGATGGTAACACCATTCGTCTGAGCATTCCTGCTTTGACGGAGGAACGCAGAACTGACTTGGTGAAGTTGACGAAGAAGAACGGTGAAGAAGCGAAGATCGCTATTCGTAACATTCGTCGTGATGCCAATGATGACATCAAAAAATTGGAGAAAAGTGATATTTCCGAGGACGAATCTCGCAAACATCAGGAAGATATCCAGAAAACAACTGATAAATTTATCGCTGAAGTGGATAAAGTCTTAGCTGCAAAAGAAAAAGAAATTATGGAAGTTTAAAAGATTGGCAGCCCCTCCCTTACGGTGGGGTTTGTCTCTTTTCAAGCCTGAGGCACATTTTCAGAGAATGCTGGAGGAACTGGAATGATCAAACGGGTTCGGTCTTGGTGGAACGGGGAACAAAAACAGCAAACACCGGCCATTTCAAAAGACAATATTCCGCAGCATGTTGCTGTCATCATGGATGGGAACGGCAGATGGGCCAAACGGATTGGAATGCCGCGGATTGTAGGGCACCAAAATGGAATGAAGGCAGTGAAACGCACAGCAATTGCGGCGGATGAACTGGGTATTAAGTATTTGACTTTGTTTGCATTTTCAACTGAAAATTGGACGCGTCCAAAGGACGAAGTTGATTTTCTAATGCGCTTACCGCAGGAATTTCTGGCTATTGAGCTAGATGAGCTGATTGAAAAAAATGTGCAAGTGCGTATGATGGGAAATAAGGAACATTTACCTTCCCATACCGTTGAGGCGCTGACTGAAGCGACTCGACGAACTGAAAATAATACCGGACTTGTTCTTAATTTTGCATTGAATTATGGAAGTCGGTTGGAAATCACAGAATGCATGCAAACATTGGGCCGTCAAATTGCGGATGGGAAGCTTAAAACGGAAGATATAACATCTGAGCTGATCGGTAATACGTTGCTTTCTAGTGGTATGCCAGACCCTGATTTACTGATTCGAACAAGCGGTGAGCTTAGACTTAGTAATTTTATGCTCTGGCAGCTTGCCTACAGTGAGTTGTGGTTTACTGATATTTATTGGCCTGAGTTTAAGAAAGAACACTTATACGAAGCAGTGATCGAATATCAGCAAAGAACACGGCGGTATGGCGGACTGAAGTAAATGGAGGATGAAAGCCGTTGAGACAGAGATTAATTACCGGTATTCTGGCAGGCATATTCTTTTTGGCGATGGTCCTGTGGGGCGGCTTGGCCTACCATTTGCTTATATTGGCGATGGCCCTAATCGGATTTTATGAGTTCGCACGAATGACGCAGGTATCTCCTTTTGGAGGTACAGCAATACTTGGATACGTAAGCATATTAGCTTTTGTATTCCCGTATGAACCTTTTGGTTTGCACTCACCCTTACCCTTTGCCAGTATGCTTTGGCTGGTAATGATAGCTTTTATGATCATCACGGTAGGAACAAAAAATAAAATCCCGATTCAAACGGTAGCTATATTATTTCTTGGTACCGTTTATATAGGGTTTGGATTTTCGTATATTGCGGAATCACGTCATATGGAACATGGACTGTTATGGACATTTTTATTATTGGCTTGTATTTGGGCAAGTGATGCAGGGGCATATTTTGTAGGCAAAATGGCAGGAAAGACGAAATTATGGCCTGCGATCAGTCCGAACAAAACGGTCGAAGGATCTATTGGTGGCATCGTTTTAGCGTTGGTTATAGCTTTGGTATTCGCTGGATTTTCAGGTGGACTGCTGCCATGGGACAAAGCCATAGGCATCGGTTTGTCATGTGCAGTTGTGGGACAACTGGGTGATTTGGTACAATCTGCATACAAACGAGTGTACGGCATCAAAGATTCCGGTAATCTGCTGCCAGGGCACGGTGGTATACTAGACCGCTGCGACAGCTGGATTGTCGTTTTTCCATTTGTACATATGCTGATGCTGCTTCCATGAGTCTATTGATTACAGTTTATGCTCAGGCTAATCTCTATGCTGCTCACTCTGCGCTGCTAGAAGGTTGGAACCAGTAGCATAGCTGCCTGAATAACAATCAATGAGCTCCTGGATAAAAGTGATTTTCAGGATAGGAAGGTGCATCATGAAAAGAATTACGGTACTTGGTTCAACCGGATCTATTGGAACTCAAACGCTGGATGTAGTGTCCATGCACCCGGATCAGTTTACTATTGAGGCTTTAGCAGGTGGTTCTAATATAAAGTTACTTGCTGAGCAGGCGCATCTTTATAAACCCAAAAAAGTGTCTGTGGGTACTCGGCAGTTGGCGGATGAAATTCGTCCTTTACTGCCTTCGGGAATGGAACTGTATTGGGGAAATGAAGGACTCGTTGAGCTTGCTGCGAATACAGAGGCGGATATGGTTGTGACGGCTGTAATGGGCAGTGTCGGATTGCACTCCACGCTGGCCGCGATTGAGGCTGGAAAACAGATCGGTTTGGCCAATAAGGAAACACTGGTTACTGCTGGTCATCTGGTCACAGCGCGGGCTCGGGCGAAAGGAGTGCCGTTGCTGCCGATTGACAGTGAGCATTCAGCTATTTTCCAATGCTTGAATGGTGAGCGTATGAAAGATGTGGCACATATTACTCTCACAGCATCAGGGGGGTCTTTTCGAGATTTGACAAGAGAACAGTTGCGTGAAGTTACAGTGGAAGATGCACTCAAGCATCCCAATTGGTCAATGGGGGCCAAAATTACAATTGATTCAGCAACGATGGTAAACAAGGGGCTGGAAGTCATTGAGGCGCATTGGCTATTCGGACTTGATTATGAGCAGATTCATGTGTTGCTTCATCCGGAAAGCATTATTCATTCCTATGTTGAGTTTCAGGATACAAGCATTGTTGCTCAACTTGGGAATCCGGACATGAGAGTACCCATTCAATATGCATTGACTTATCCTGAGCGTATGAAGTCCCCGGCGAAGCCGTTGTCACTGGCTGAAGTGGGCAGACTCCATTTTAAGGAAATGGATTATAATCGTTTTCCTTGTTTAAGGCTTGCCTTCGAATGTGGTAAAATGGGTGGTACAGCACCGACCGCATTTAATGCAGCTAATGAGATTGCTGTTGCCCGTTTCCTGCGTGGAGAAATTTCTTTTCTGCATATTGAAGCTATTATTGAACGTGTGCTGGAGCGGCATGTCAATGTGGCTAATCCTGATCTGTCTGCAATTGAAGCATGTGACGGAGAGACTCGTAGCATAGCTGAGGGGTTGTAGGCTAATGTTGGGTTAGAAACGAAATGTGATTCTCTTGTGCGGGATCGGAGAATAATGATAATCTAGGAAGACAAACTCGATCTCATTGAAAGGGGAACGGAAACGATTGGAAACGATTCAAATAGTGTTGATGACGGTGCTCATGTTTTTCGTCATAGTGACGGTGCATGAATGGGGGCATTATTATTTTGCCAAGCGCGCCGGGATTCTGGTACGGGAGTTTGCGATCGGTTTCGGTCCGAAACTGTTTTCTTATAAAAGAAACGAGACGCGATTTACGTTGCGTTTGTTGCCGTTCGGTGGCTTTGCCCGCATGGCGGGAGAGGATCCGGAGGTCAATGAAATTGAGACCGGACAAACGATTGCTGTACGTGTAACGGATGACGTCGTGAAGACCATCTATCTGGATCAACTGGATAATCGCAAGAATGTGGTGCGCGGCGAAGTGTTGGATATTGATCTGGAACAGTCGCTAACTTTAAAATTGGATGTAGATGGCGAAGATCAGCGATACACTGTACACCCGCAAGCGATGATGGTAACCAAAGGTCAATCCATTCAGATTGCACCCAAGGATCGGCAGTATGGGAGTAAAACAGTAGGACAGCGTGCGATGGCTATTTTTGCTGGACCACTGATGAATTTTATTCTTGCCTTTATTTTGTTTGGTCTGCATATTCAGATGGTCGGCATACAAGTGGACAACCCGACTTATGTCCAAATTAGTGAAATTACAGCAGGTATGCCTGCTGCTGAAGCTGATTTGCATAAGGGAGATATCATCGAATCGGTGAATGGAATAGCCATTGGTGCGAATGTTGAAAACATGATCAAACTGATTGCGGATTCTCAAGACAAGCCTATGAAGTGGACGGTTCGCCGTGATAATAAGACCTTTGATCTTACTATTACACCTCGTGCAATGGAAGGACAAAAGGGTGGCAAGGTGGGCATTGTGCCTGAACTTCCAAAACGCCAAGCAGGTGTGGGTGAAACGTTCAAATTTGCCGGACAATCCATGGTCAGAACGACCGATATTATTTTCCAAGGATTTAGCCAGCTCATTCAACGATTTTCTATCAATGACTTGGGAGGCCCGGTACGTACTTTTGAAGTGACGGGGCAAATTGCCAAGCAGGGGATTGAGCAGTTGACGTATTGGACTGCCATAATGAGTCTTTACCTGGGGATATTTAATTTACTGCCTATTCCGGCGCTGGATGGAAGCAGACTTGTTTTCCTTGGTGTGGAGGCGGTAAGAGGGCGTCCCGTCGATCCGAGCAGGGAAGGAATGGTCCATTTCGTTGGTTTTGCTATGCTATTCCTGCTTATGATTGCGGTCACGTATAACGATATTTTACGCTTAATTAATGGTTAATTAGAGACGGACTTATATAAAAACGGTCTGTATGGGAGGACATGCATTTCTATGTCGAACGATAAACAGTTTGTCGAGGAAATTACGCCGCAGAGCGAAGATTTTTCCCGATGGTATATTGATGTTATTAAAAAAGCAGAACTGATGGATTATTCCCCTGTTCGCGGATGTATTGTATTCCGCCCCGATGGTTTTGAAATCTGGGAGCATATCAAGGAAGCCATGGATGTGCGCTTCAGAGAAACAGGTCACCGTAATGCCTATTTTCCAATGTTCATTCCAGAAAGCTTTTTTCAAAAGGAAAAAGAGCATGTTGAAGGGTTTAATCCTGAACTGCCTTGGGTAACCGAGGCTGGCGGGGAAAAGCTGGAAGAGCGTCTTGCAATTCGTCCGACTTCGGAAACCATGATTGGTCATATGTACTCCAAATGGATTCAATCCTATCGTGATCTGCCTGTGCTTATTAACCAATGGGCTAATGTAGTACGTTGGGAAAAACGCACGCTGCCTTTCTTGCGCACAAGTGAATTTTTGTGGCAAGAAGGTCACACGGCCCATGAAACAGAAGAAGAAGCACGTGAAGAAACGATGAAAATGCTGGAAGTATACCGTGAGGTTATTGAGGAAGTTCTGGCTATTCCGGTTATTACTGGACAGAAAACACCTTCTGAAAAGTTTGCAGGTGCGAAGGATACATTTTCACTGGAAGCGATGATGAAGGATGGACGGGCGGTACAAGCTGGGACCTCCCACTATATGGGAACTAATTTTGCCGTTGCATTTGACATTAAATATTTGAGTCGTGAAAACAACCTGGAATTCGCGCATACGACTTCATGGGGAACAAGTACACGTTTGATCGGTGCACTGATTATGGTCCATGGAGATGACCGTGGTCTGGCATTGCCTCCTAAAGTTGCGCCTACGCAGGTTATTATGGTTCCAATTGGACCACCTAAGAAGCGTGATGCCGTTATCGCTCGTGCAGATGAACTATTTGCTGAGTTGAAACAAGCGGGAGTGCGTGTTAAAATGGACGACCGCAGCGATGTAAGTCCAGGCTGGAAATTTAATGAATATGAAATGCGCGGTGTGCCGGTTCGTCTGGAAATCGGGCCTCGTGATATGGAAAACGGTGTCTGTGTGCTCGTATCTCGCATCAGCGGTGAGAAAAAAATCGTGCAGCAGGATAATCTGGTTGAGGAAGTACACGCGATGCTCGCACAGGTACAGCAGGAGATGTTTGATCGTGCGAAAAACTTCATGGAAGAAAACTTCTATTCCGTCGATACGCTGGATGAAATGAAGACTCTCATGGAAGAAAAACGCGGCTTTACTTTGGCAGGCTGGTGCGGATCTGAAGAATGTGAAGACAAAGTTAAAGAAGTGACAGGTGCTACAAGCCGTAATATACCGTTTAAAACAACCGAGCAAAAGTCCACATGTTTGTGCTGTGGCAAACCTGCCAAGCATACAGTAGTGTTCGCACGGGCGTACTAATATAGAAGTAGGACAATACCACTATACTCACTTCATTCTCTTTGCTGACATGGTAGCTGTTACGGGACAATGTTCCGAAGGATCTATGTCGTTGTGATAAGGATTGAAGAGGGCTATGAAAAGCTTTTGCGGTCGGAGATGTTTTTGACGCAGAAGCTTTTCATGTTTTCAGAATGGTAGATTTAAAATTGGGGGGAGAGCCATGGGCGGAGCTGAAGAAAAGAGAAAGCGGCTGGAACTGCTGATGAAGCAAGTTGGGATGCCGGCTGGAGTGGTTGAACCTTATTTTTTGGACGGTTGGATTGATCAAGTGGAGATTAGCCGTACCAATAAGGATTGGAATATCACTATTGCCAAGGAGACACTGGTCCCCGCTCAGGTGTATCGTACGTTCTGTATTCAAGTACAGGAAAAAATGAGTCACATCGCAAAAATTACGTTCCGTTTTCAGTATAGTGAGCAGATTCAGCCGGGTGATATCATTAGTGAATACTGGAAACTTTTTCTAGAGTGGGTACATCGTGAGATTCCATCTGTTAACGGTTGGTTGAATCGGGCTGTGCATGAGTGGGAAGACGGTCTATTATTGCTAACGATGAGCGACAGTATGTCATTGGAACTGGCGCGTAAAAAGCAGATAGATCAAGCTATCATCAAATTTTACAATAAATATTTCGGGCTCTCTATGCGCATTAAAGTCCAGGTGGGTGAAAGTAACCAGGAGGCATTACAGCAATTCCAAGAGAAGAAGATGCAGGAAGAACGCGAAGTTATTCAGCAGATGATGGAAAGTATGGAATCCGAAATGCCGCCTTTGGATGAAGAAGAAGGAGACGTACGGCTTCAATTTGGTTATGACATCAAAGAACCAGCTGTTCCGATGCAAGATATTCAGGACGAAGAAAAGAAAGTCACCTTACAAGGGACAATCTTCGGTTTGGATAGTAAAGAATTGCGCAATGGCAGTACGTTGTTTACGTATTATTTGACCGACTTTAGTGATTCCCTGCAAATGAAAATGTTTGCTAAAACTAAAGAAGATCTGAAGATCCTCAGTTTGTTGGCTAACGGGAAATGGGTCAAAGTGCGGGGGCGAGTTGAATATGATCGTTTTATGCAAATTCCCGAGCTGGTTATGATTCCTTCCGATCTAGTTGAAGTACAGGCTCCACCCACACGTAAGGATAAGGCAGAGGAAAAACGGGTTGAGTTCCATCTACACACAAAGATGAGTGCAATGGATGCTGTCGCCTCAATTGATCAATACGTCAAAACAGCCGCCAAATGGGGGCACAAAGCGATTGCGGTCACCGATCACGGTGGTGTGCAATGCTATCCTGATGCAGCAAAAGCAGCAAAGAAAAACGGAATTAAAATGATCTACGGTATTGAGGCAAACGTGGTTAATGATGCCGTTGAGGTTGTAATGCAGGCACAACCATTAAATTTGAAAACAGCGACTTATGTCGTTTTTGATATTGAAACCACTGGTTTATCGGTTACACAGAATAAAATTATTGAGATTGCGGCTGTAAAAATGCATGATGGCAAAGAAGTTGATCGTTATGCTACCTTTGTCAATCCGCATGAGCGTATACCATACAATATCCAGCAACTGACCAACATTAACGATGAAATGGTCAAGGATGCTCCGGATGTAGAACCTGTTATGAAGGAGTTTGTAGCTTTTGCTGGCGATGCTGTATTGGTTGCCCATAATGCGCGATTTGATGTCGGGTTTATCCAGGCCACCCTTCGAAATATGGGGTTGCCTGAAATGACCAATCCGGTACTGGATACGCTAGAATTGGCTCGTTTACTGTTTCCAACAATGAAAAACCACCGTCTGAATACGCTGACGACCAAATATAAAGTTGCGCTCGAAAGCCATCACCGAGCCATTGACGATACAGTCGCACTGACTGAAGTGCTAAATGGCTTGCTGAATGATGCGGAACAAATTAAGGGTTTAAAAATGCTCGATCGTCTGAATGATTATGTGGGTAAGGATTTATCGACCGTTCGTCCTTTTCACTGTTGTATTTATGCCCTCAATCCGATTGGTAAAAAAAATCTGTACAAACTGGTTTCGATGTCTCATACCGAATATTTCAAACGTGTGCCTTGTATTCCTAAATCAAAATTGTCAGAAATGAGAGACGGATTGCTTATTATTTCTGGCTGCGAAAAAGGAGAGTTCTTCGAGGCTGTGTTGAATAAGTCTGAGGAAGAAGCCGAGGAAATTGCACAGTTTTATGATGTGTTGGAGATTCAACCTTTGACGATGTATATGCATCTAGTGGAAAAGCAATTGGTAAGCGGGCCTGATGCTCTGAAAACGGCGATACGCAAAGTATGCGAAATTGGACGGCGACTTGATAAGCCCGTAATTGCCACAGGCAATGTTCACTATTTGGAAACTCGAGATAAGCTGTACCGTGACATTACGATACACGGCATTACGGGATTTAGCCCGCTAAAAGATATTCGCAAGCCAGATGCGCATTTACGCACCACAGACGAAATGCTGGCAGAATTCGAATTTTTGGGCGAGGAGAAAGCCTATGAAGTCGTTGTGAAGAATACCAGTGAGCTGGCGGATCGGTTTGAGGAGCTGGAGCTGTTCCCTGACAAGCTATTTACACCTTTGCTGGATGGGGCGGACGAGGAAATCCGCAACACTTGCTACGAGACAGCTAAATCCATCTATGGTGAGGAATTGCCCGAAGTGGTCGTAGCCCGCCTTGAAAAAGAACTGGAGCCGATTATTAAATATGGTTTCTCTGCCAACTATCTCATTTCCGAGCGTTTGGTTAAAAAGTCTAATAAGGATGGATATCTGGTAGGTTCACGGGGTTCTGTTGGATCTTCTGTGGTCGCTACCTTTCTCGGTATTTCCGAGGTTAATCCACTGCCTGCACATTATATTTGCGGTAATCCTGAATGCAGACATAGCGAGTGGATTTTGGACGGTAGTGTGCCGAGCGGATTTGACTTGCCGGACAAAAACTGTCCGAAATGCGGTGGCAAACTGAAGGGTGAGGGACAGGATATTCCGTTTGAAACGTTTCTTGGATTTAAGGGAGATAAAGTTCCCGATATTGACTTGAACTTCTCTGGCGAATATCAGCCTGTCGCACATAACTATACGAAAGTACTGTTTGGTGAGAAAAGTGTATTCCGTGCTGGAACCATCGGTACAGTTGCCGAGAAAACAGCCTTTGGCTTTGCAAAGAAATATGAAGAGGCGCATCATAAAAAATGGCGTGGGGCTGAATTGAACAGGCTGGCTTCGGGCTGTACAGGGGTCAAACGTAGTACCGGGCAACATCCAGGCGGAATTGTCGTTGTTCCCGATTATATTGAGGTCGAGGATATTACGCCGGTACAGTACCCCGCCGATGATACAAGCTCGGAATGGAAAACAACGCATTTTGATTATCACGCTTTTGATGCGAATCTACTCAAACTCGATATTCTGGGTCATGATGATCCGACCATGATGAGGATGCTTCAGGATTTGACTGGTGTCGATCCTACGACCATTCCAATGAATGATCCTAAGGTGATGAGCATGTTCAACTCCACGGAGGCGCTCGGTGTAACACCCCAGCAAATCCGCACGCCTGTAGCTACCTATGGTGTACCAGAGATGGGGACGAAGTTTGTACGCCAAATGCTAGTAGAGTCGCAGCCAAGTTCTTTTGCCGATTTACTGCAAATATCCGGATTGTCTCACGGCACGGGCGTATGGTTGGGGAACGCACAGGAACTGATTAAGAATAATACCTGTAACATCAAGACTGTAATTGGTTGCCGTGATGACATCATGCTGTTTTTGATTTACAAGGCAGGCATGGACGCAGGTCTGGCCTTTAAAATTACGGAGAGCGTACGTAAAGGTAAGGGGCTTAGTGCTGAATGGATTGAGGAAATGAAAAAATGCAAGGTGCCGCAGTGGTACATTGATTCCTGTCTGAAAATCCAGTACATGTTTCCGAAGGCGCATGCTGCAGCCTATGTTATTTCAGCAGTGCGCACAGCGTACTTTAAGCTGTATCATCCGATTGAATATTATGCGACTTACTTTTCAGTACGTGCAGCCGATTTTGATATTGAGCTGTGCTGTCAGGGATATGATGCAATCGCACGGAAGATTGTCGAAATCGAGCAACTCGGCTTTCAGGCACCTCCCAAAGAAAAAGGGATGCTTCCAATCCTGGAAATGGCTCTGGAAATGACGGCTCGCGGGTTTAGTTTTAAATCCATTGATTTGTATCGTTCCGAAGCTACACGCTTCAAGGTGGATGGAGATTCACTCATTCCGCCATTCGGAGCTCTTCAGGGAATTGGAGACAATGCAGCACGTAACATCGCCGCCTCCCGTGAACATGGTGAATTTTTGTCTGTCGAGGATTTTCAACAAAAATCGAAGGCTAGTAAAACTATTGTCGAAATGCTGTCCCAGATGGGTTGCTTTCGAGGTCTGCCAGAGAGTAATCAGCTGTCTCTGTTTTAATCCGAACCACAGTAGTCAAGCTCTGGCACTTGTCACATAACTATGGTTATGTTATAATTTTTTTGGTAATCATGGAGATAAAACCGTTGCTAAAAGAGTGGGGAAACCCACTCTTTACTGTTTGATATACAGTTACAACGTGAAAAGGTTATTTTTGGGCACGAAACCGGTACGCCGGTTTATTTGCAGTGAGCCCGAAATGAACATTACATCAAATGAAAATGAAAAAGCCGGTGATGGAGAAGCATTGTCCATGGTAATAGGGCGTCTTTTTTTCACCACAGGAAAGTTCACTTTTGGAGGTTATAATCTTTGAGCACACCAAAGATCAAATCAGTAGTAGAAGAAATGGCCCAACCTTACCTCGATGAGCATGGTTTTGAACTGGTCGATGTCGAGTATGTCAAAGAGGGCAGCAATTGGTTTCTTCGCGTTTTTGTGGACAAAGACGGAGGAATTGATCTGGACGACTGCAGTATGATCAGTGAATATCTGGGTCAAAAGTTGGATGAAAATGACCCTGTTTCTACAGCATATTTTCTGGAAGTGTCTTCACCAGGCGCCGAAAGGCCGCTGAAAAAAGCGGAGGACGTTACTAAAGCGGTAGGCAAAAACGTATTCGTTACTACATACGAGCCGATCAACGGCCTGAAGGAATTTGAAGGTCGTTTGCTTTCTTTTGAAGACGGGGAACTCACCGTTCAAAGCGGACAAAAGAAGCATGCCATACCTTATGACAAGGTAGCTGGTGCAAGGCTCGCGATCATATTTTAATTCAGATTTGACTGTTGCTGTTTGACATGTACTACATGTTTTTTTGCCTCGTGTGCCGACCAGTACGCAGGTGCATCATTTGAAAGGGGGAGCAGTAATCCATGAGTATGGATTTTATTGAAGCAATGAACGAGTTGGAAAGAGAAAAGGGGATCAGCAAGGATGTGCTGTTTGAGGCCATTGAAGCAGCCTTGATTTCCAGTTACAAACGGAATTTCAACACCGCACAAAACGTGCGTGTTGATATGAACCGCAACTCGGGAGTCATTAAGGTATATGCCCGCAAGTTGATCGTTGAGGAGGTATTGGATCCTCGCACCGAGATTTCGTTGCCTGCGGCTCGTGAGATTAACCCGCATTTTCAGTTGGAGGATATCGCTGAAATCGAAGTCACACCACGTGATTTTGGACGGATTGCTGCACAAACTGCGAAGCAAGTCGTGACCCAGCGTATCCGCGAAGCGGAACGGGGACTGATCTACAACAAGTTTGTGGACAAGGAAGAAGATATTGTAACAGGAACTGTACAGCGCCAAGACCCGCGTAACATTTATATTGATCTTGGTAAGGTGGAAGCGGTTCTCCCGTTAGGTGAATTGATGCCTAATGAGAAATTTAGCCATCTGGATCGAATCAAGGCTTATATTACCAAAGTAGAAAACACAACCAAAGGACCGCAAATTATGCTGTCCCGATCACATCCGGGTCTGCTTAAGCGTTTGTTCGAACTCGAAGTGCCTGAAATTTTTGATGGTGTTGTAGAGATTCGTTCCGTAGCGCGTGAAGCAGGCTTCCGTTCTAAAATCGCGGTTCATTCCCGTAACGCCGAGGTTGATCCGGTTGGCTCTTGTGTGGGTCCTAGAGGAACACGTGTACAGACCATTGTAAATGAGCTACGTGGCGAAAAAATCGACATTGTACGTTATTCCGATAATGTTGATGAATACGTGGCTAATGCGCTGAGTCCATCCAAGGTGCTCGAAGTGCAAGTATTTGAAGAAGAGAAAATGGCGCGTGTTATTGTGCCTGATTATCAGCTTTCTCTTGCTATTGGTATCAAAGGGCAAAATGCTCGTCTTGCTGCTAAGCTTACGGGCTGGAAAATTGATATTAAGAGTGAAACGCAGGCGGAGGAAGAACTCGGCAGACCGAGAACATCCACCGATGAAATGCATCAGGATTCCGTTTCTGTAGATTAAGCGGAGTGTAGGGGGGTTAATGCATGAAACAGAGAAAGATACCTTTGCGCAAATGTGTGGCCTGTCATGAAATGATGCCAAAGAAGCAGTTGATCCGTGTCGTCAAAACCCCTGAAGACGAAGTGTTGATTGACTTGACTGGCAAAAAGTCGGGACGCGGCGCTTACTTGTGCGGCAAAGCCGCCTGCTTCAAGCTGGCTCAAAAGAGCAAGGCACTGGATCGAGCCTTGAAGCACTCGGTTCATCCTGATATCTATGAGCAGCTAAGTCGTGATTTTGCTGCCGTCGAGGAAGAATTCCTGGCGGCACAAGGCAGCGTGCAGGATGAATAAGGCGCTGTCTGGATTGGGTCTTGCCATGAGAGCTGGCAAGCTGCTAACAGGTGATGAGATCGTTTTTAAAGCGATCAGGTCTTCAGAAGCCAAGCTGGTCATTCTTGCGAAAGATGCTTCAATGAATACTCAAAAGAAATTCCGCGACAAATGCGGGACGTACAAAATCCCCTTATTGATAGGATTTGACCGGGAAAGCTTGGGAAGCAGTATCGGCAAACCTGAAAGGGTTGTGCTGGCTGTGACGGATCAAGGATTCGCGAAATTGATCAAGAAACATGCGGGGATAATGTCGGAGGTGGAGTATATTGAGTAAACAAGAAAGCAAAGACAAAGTGCGGGTATACGAATACGCCAAATCGTTGAACATGAGCAGCAAAGAAATTATCACCATTCTTAAACGGCTGGATATTCCCGTGAACAACCATATGAGCGTCATGGAACATGATGCCGTAGGTAAAGTGGAAAGTTTTTTTAAGAATATTAAATCCAATGCTGCGGCCAAGCAAGGCGGAGCAGGTACGGCGCAAGTAAGCTCGAATCAGGCCGGTTCAAGCCAGAATAGTAATCATTCAACTGAGCAAACCAAAAATCAACAGGAAAAGCAGGTAAGTATGAATAGGACAAACAACAACCAAAACAGTAACCGAAGCAGCGCTCCAAAAGCGCAAAGCAGTCAGCAGGGCGGTCAAAACCGCAGTCAACAAAGTACTAGCAGACCCACTGGTCAGCAAAGTACACAAAACCGCAGTAATGGTCAACAACAGGGAGGACAACAGCGTCCCGGCGGTAACACAGGTTCGCGTCCTCAAGGTAACCAAAGCACTAACTCACGCCCTCAGGGAAGTAGTCAGGGTGGTACGGCTGTAAGAACATCATCATCCACAGGTAGCAACAATGCGAACCGTAGTGGTGGCAACCGTACAGGTAGTAACTCCAACAACGGTGGTAACCGTTCCGGTCAAGGACGTTTTGACGATAACCGTCAAGGCGGCGGACGTGGTGGTAACGGTGGTCGTGGAGGCAATAATCGCGGCGGCAGCAATCGTGGCGGGAAATTTAACAATCGTGGTAAAGGTCAACAACAGGAGCGTCGCGAGAAAATCGACAACACGCCTAAGAAAATTATTGTGCGTGGTGAGATGACCGTAGGCGAAACAGCCAAGCTTCTTCATAAGGATGCGTCAGAAGTCATCAAAAAACTGATTATGCTCGGAACGATGGCGACCATTAACCAGGAGCTGGATATGGATACCATCCTCTTGCTTGCCGGAGACTTTGGTGTCGAGGTAGAAGTGAAAATTCCGGTCGAAGAAGATCGTTTTGAAACCGTGGAAGAAAATGATGATCCTGCGGATCTGAAAACACGTCCACCGGTTGTAACGATTATGGGTCACGTCGATCATGGTAAAACAACTTTGCTGGATGCCATTCGCTCGACTAATGTAACTGGTGGCGAAGCTGGCGGTATTACACAGCATATTGGTGCATACCAAGTTGAAATTAACAGCAAAAAAATCACTTTCCTGGATACACCGGGTCACGAAGCCTTTACCGCTATGCGTGCACGTGGTGCTCAAGTGACAGATATGACGATTATCGTGGTTGCAGCTGACGACGGTGTTATGCCACAGACGGTCGAAGCTATTAACCATGCGAAGGCAGCAGGTCTGCCAATTATCGTAGCTGTGAACAAGATCGATAAACCGGATGCCAACCCGGATAAAGTGAAGCAAGAACTCACTGAATATGAATTGGTACCTGAAGAGTGGGGCGGCGATACGATTTTCGTCAACGTTTCCGCGAAACAAAGAATGGGTCTGGAAGACCTGCTCGAAATGATTCTGCTCGTAGCTGAAGTGAACGAGTACAAAGCGAACCCGAACAAACGGGCACGTGGTACCATCATCGAGGCAGAACTGGATAAAGGCCGCGGTTCTGTAGCCCGTATCCTCGTTCAGAACGGTACACTGAAAGTCGGCGATGCTTTCGTAGCGGGTAACTGCTTCGGACGTGTGCGTGCCATGGTCAACGATAAAGGTCGTCGTCTTAAGGAAGCAGGTCCTTCCACTCCAGTTGAAATTACTGGTTTGACAGAGGTTCCACTTGCTGGCGATCCATTCATGGTGTTTGAGGATGAGCGCAAAGCTCGTGCTATTGCTGACAGACGTGCGATCACGCAACGCCAATCTGATCTGGGCAGTAATACTCGCGTAACACTGGATGACCTGTTCCAACACATCAAGGATGGCGAAATGAAGGATCTGAACGTCATTATTAAAGGTGACGTACAAGGTTCCGTCGAAGCGTTGAAAGGTTCCTTGAACAAGATTGAAGTCGAAGGTGTGCGCGTTAAAATTCTTCACAGTGGTGCAGGAGCAATCACCGAATCCGATATTATTTTGGCAGCAGCTTCCAATGCTATTGTCATTGGTTTTAATGTTCGTCCGGATAACCAGGCGAAATCTACAGCGGAAGCTGAAAAAGTGGATATTCGTTTACACCGTGTCATTTACAATGTCATTGAAGAAATAGAGCAAGCCATGAAGGGCATGCTGGATCCTGAATATAAAGAAAATGTGATTGGGCATGCTGAAGTACGTAACGTATTCAAAGTTACTAAAGTCGGTACGATCGCTGGTTGTATGGTGACATCCGGTAAAATTACCCGTTCAGCAGAAGCACGCCTGATTCGTGATGGCATCGTCATTTTTGAAGGTAAAATCGACTCACTGAAACGCTTTAAGGACGACGCAAAAGAAGTTGCCCAAGGTTACGAATGCGGTATTACCCTTGATGGCTATAATGATGTCAAGGAACTCGACATTATTGAAGCGTTCGTCATGGAAACAGTGGAGCGCTAACGGCAGAGAGGTGAGCATCCATGGCTAAAATACGTACAGGTCGGGTTGGCGAGCAGATCAAGAAGGAGCTAAGCCAACTCATACAAACTGAATTAAAAGACCCCCGCATCGGTTTTATCACGGTAACGGGTGTCGATCTTACAAATGATTTGTCCCAAGCGAAAATATACTTGAGCGTGCTCGGGGATGAAGAACAAAAAAATTCTTCCCTGAAGGCATTGGACAAAGCGAACGGTTATCTTCGTTCTGAACTCGGCAAACGGATACGGCTGCGCCATATTCCTGAGTTGATTTTCAAAATTGACGAATCTATTGCTTACGGCAGTCGAATTGAAAAACTGCTGAGTGATATCGACAAGGATGAAAAATAAAACTTTTAGTTTGTCTGAAGGAACCATGAACTGAATGTAAAGGAGAAGGCAATGCATACCTATGAACAGGCGCTTCAACAAGCGAAGGAATTTATTCTGGAGCATGATGATTACCTGATCGTATCGCATGTACAGCCGGACGGAGACGCAGTCAGCTCCACCGTAACGGTGGGCTGGCTTCTCTCATGTCTGGGGAAGAAATTTACCATGCTGAATGAGGGACCTATTCCGAAGCGTATGGATTTTTTATGGCATGCCGATGAGATTATGGATATGAGCCAGCAACCGCCAGAACGTAAATACAACCGGATCATTTGTGTAGATTGTGCGGATTACCGTCGTGTTGGTTTGACAGAGCAGTTTTTTACGGAAGATGCCATTATCCTGAATATTGATCATCATCCTACGAATGATGCTTATGGTACGGTTAATGTGATTAAGTCGGATGCTGCGGCAACAGCGGAAATTCTTTTTGATCTACTGGAAGAATTTGCAGTAACCTGGGACGTTGAAGTAGCAACGGCTGTATATACAGGGTTGCTGACGGATACAGGAGGCTTCCGCTACTCCAACACTTCACCGAAAGTGATGTCTACGGTATCACAGTTACTTGCTTACGGTGTAGATGGTCCATCTTTGTCCGAGAAATTGCTTGAGGAAATGACCTTTCCCCAAATGAAGGTGCTGACAAAAGCATTGCAAACGCTCACGATGTCGGAGGATGGTAAAGTCGCTTGGGTCGTTGTAACACCTGACGATATGACGGAATGTGGCTCTGTAAATGAGGACTTGGAAGGCATTGTGAATTATCCAAGAAATATTCGTGGGGTTGAAGTAGGCATTTTCTTTAAAGTTATTAATGATCAAGCGGTCAAGGCCAGCTTGAGATCGGCAGGGAATGTTGATGTAGCTGCGCTGGCTCAATCATTTGGGGGCGGTGGACATGTGCGTGCGGCTGGCTGCCGGCTAGAGGGTAAGCTGGAAGATATCATTGAGACAGTTGTAGGGCGGGTGAAGTCTGAGCTATGAACCCGATGAAGAAGGAACAGGCAACTTGGGAAGGCGTTCTACCTCTCTATAAACCTGCTGGATTTACCTCTCATGATGTGGTGGCCAAGGCTCGCCGTTTATTGGGTATGAAGCGAATCGGACACACCGGAACGCTTGATCCGCAGGTAACCGGTGTGCTGCCCTTGTGTCTGGGACGTGCTACCCGAGTGGTGGAATACATGCAGGAGCGGCCCAAGGAATACCGGGCTACATTGCGATTAGGTATTGCCACTGATACCGAAGACCTGACTGGGACAATCACGGAAGAGAGTGAACGTCCAGTAGAGGTGACGGAAGTGGAAGCCAAAGCGGTTCTGGAGCGTTTTGTCGGTACAATTTCCCAGGTGCCACCAATGTACTCTGCGCTCAAAGTAGATGGAAAACGTCTATACGAGCTGGCCCGAGAAGGCAAAACCGTGGAACGTAAAAGCCGTGAAGTAAACATTTATGAGCTGGAAATGACAGGATTCACGGAGACGGGATCGTATGTGGATATATCCTTCCGTGCCTTATGTTCCAAAGGCACGTATATCCGTACACTATGTGTTGATATTGGCCGTGAATTGGGATATCCTTCAACGATGGTTAAGCTGGAGCGAACTATGTCTGCGGGAATTCCTGCGGAACGTTGCCTGACGTTCGAAGAGATAGAACGCTTCGTAGCGGATGGCAGTCTTGGAGAGCGACTTATTGCAACCGATCAGGCGATTGACTATATGCCTGAGCATATAGTGGCTGAAGCCAAGGTAGCTGCGGCTCTACAAGGCCAACGCCTATCGCTGAATATGATTTCACCACCTGTGACGGACAGCCAGCCCTTCCGATTGTATAAAGAGGATAAAACGTTTTTAGGCATATATGGGCGGGATGAATCAGGTGCGATCGCCCCAATTAAAGTTTTTTTACCTTGAATTGTGCTATAATTTTGACGAAGTTAGTCAAATGATGTGAAATGCAGGTGAATTAATAATGATTACCGTATCGTTATCTTATCCATTGAGTGATGAGCTTTTGCAGCAGTGGGGACGTCCACAGGTCACGGCGATCGGTCAGTTCGATGGTCTTCATCTGGGACACGCAAGCGTGATACGCAAGGCCGTTGCGTTGGCTCGTGAACAGAAAGTGCCGGTATCTGTCATGACATTTCACCCTCACCCGAAGGAAGTCATGAAAAAAGGCGATTATGAAGGCTATTTAACACCGCTTGCGGACAAGCAGACTATTCTGGCCGATATGGGTGTGGACGTACTTTATATTTTGAGTTTTAATGAAAAATTTTCCAAGGTTAGCCCTGAGGCGTTCATGACTGACGTGCTGCTTCCATTGCAAATTCGAACGGCGGTAGTAGGCTTTGATTTTCGGTTTGGCCACCGGGGAGCCGGGCATGAGGATACACTTCGGAAGCTGGGAGGAGAGCTGATGTCGGTGCACACCGTACCACCGTTCGAACTGGATGGGGACAAGGTGAGCAGCTCTGGCATTCGCCGTGCTTTACAGACCGGGGATCTAGCACATGCCTCTCGCTGGTTGGGACGTCCTTATCGTATCCAGGGTACTGTAATGGATGGAGAGAAGCGCGGACGTACGATCGGTTTTCCGACCGCTAATCTCAAACTGGATGATACTTACGTGATTCCGACCAAGGGTGTATACGCTGTACGGGCACTCATAGGCGATCATTGGATAAACGGTGTAATGAATGTAGGGGTTAAGCCTACTTTTCATGAAGGTGTGCTGAACCCGTCGTTTGAGGTACATTTATTTGATTTTAATCAGCAAATTTATGGAGAGTCTGTGCTTGTGGAGCTTCACCACTACATCCGCCCTGAACGCAAATTCTCTTCGGTGGATGAGCTGATCAGCCAAATTGGCAATGACGCACAAACGGCTAAAAAGCTGTTAGGCTAATTTATTTACATAAGACAGGCGCTGTGTTATACTGACTTATGTTGTGTAAACAACGATGAACCTTAGCTTGGTTGTCCGCTTTCACCGGCGGCTACGAGGCTAATGGCGATTATAATGAAGGAGGTGAACAGGATGGCATTGACTCAAGAGCGTAAACAGCAATTGATCGAGGAGTACAAAACTCATGAATCCGATACAGGATCACCAGAGGTACAAATCGCTATCCTTACTGAAAACATCGTCAACTTGCAAAGTCACTTTCGTTCGCACAAGAAAGACCATCACTCCCGCCGCGGGTTGTTGAAAATGGTCGGTCAGCGTCGTAAACTTTTGGCTTACCTGAAGAAGACTGATGTTAAACGTTACAGTGCGTTGATCGAGCGTCTCGGACTGCGTCGTTAATTTTCAGACATGTAATGAGAAAAGAAGCCTGGTTGTTCACCGCTTGTCCCTGCTAAGGCGACGGCGGACAGCAGCCGGGTTCTTTTTTGAAATGAGGAATCTTTTTTTGAATTACATATCCTGATTTGTCTGCTAGCTTCTTATGAATAAGACCTGCGCAGGAAATACTGGATATGTATAGAACTTTTACAATGAAATGAAATGGAGGGATACCATGGAGCAACGCGTAGAAATGCAGCTCGGCGGAAGAAAGCTGGTGTTGGAAACAGGACGTCTTGCGAAACAAGCCAATGCGGCAGTTAAAGTGAGCTACGGAGAAACAGTTGTGCTTTGTACCGTCACCGCTTCCCGTGAGCCGAAAGATTTGGACTTTTTTCCTCTGACCGTAAACTATGAGGAAAGATTGTATGCTGTGGGGAAAATTCCTGGCGGATTTATTAAACGTGAAGGACGTCCGAGTCAAAAAGCGATTTTGTCCAGCCGTTTGACAGACCGTCCAATTCGCCCATTGTTCCCGGAAGGTTTCCGGAATGATGTACAGGTGTTGAACCTGGTTATGAGTGTCGATCAGGATTGTGAACCTGAAATTGCAGCAATGATCGGAACCTCGGCAGCACTTAGCATTTCGGATGTACCTTTTAATGGGCCAATTGGTGGAGTCGCTGTAGGACGGGTAGACGGGCAATTTGTGATTAACCCGGATATTGCACAGCAGAATGCAAGCGATCTGTACCTGGTTGTAGCCGGAACGAAAGATGCCATCATGATGGTAGAAGCCGAGGGCAATGAGATTCCAGAGGAAGTTATGCTGGAAGCTATTATGTTCGGTCATGATGAGATTAAGAACATTGTGGCAGTCATTGAACAATTGGTGCAAGTAGCAGGTAAAGAGAAAATGCAGGTTAAACTGCATGCTGTTGATGAAAAAGTGAACAGTGAAGTACGTGCTTATGCAGCTGAACGTTTAATGGAAGCTGTTAAAATTGCAGAAAAACATGCCCGTCAAGAGGCGATTGATGCAGTCAACGAAGAGACAGTTGCCCATTTTGAAGCACAATACATAGAGACACCTGAGCTTTTGAGCGACGTGAGCGAAGTTCTCTATGATATCGTTAAGGAAGAAGTACGTCGTCTGATTACGCATGATAAAGTGCGTCCTGATGGTCGTAAGCTTGACGAAATTCGTCCGATTGAAAGCGACACTAGCATTTTGCCGCGTACTCATGGTTCGGGCTTATTTACACGTGGTCAAACGCAAGCGCTTAGCATTTGTACACTTGGTGCATTGGGTGATGTACAAATTTTGGACGGTATTGATCTGGAAGAAACAAAACGCTTCATGCATCATTACAATTTCCCGCCATTCAGCGTAGGTGAGGCTCGTCCTTTGCGTGCGCCAGGTCGTCGTGAAATCGGACATGGTGCTCTTGGTGAACGTGCGCTTTCCAAAGTAATTCCTTCTGAAACTGAATTTCCATACACCATCCGTCTGGTTTCCGAGGTACTGGAATCGAATGGTTCGACTTCACAAGCTAGTATTTGTGCAAGTACACTGGCTATGATGGATGCAGGTGTACCGATTAAAGCTCCGGTTGCAGGTGTAGCCATGGGATTGATCAAGGATGGAGAGCATGTTTCCGTATTGACTGATATCCAAGGTATGGAAGATCACCTGGGCGATATGGACTTTAAAGTTGCTGGTACAGCGGAAGGCGTAACTGCCATTCAAATGGATATTAAAATTAATGGTATTGACCGCCAGATTTTACAGGATGCGCTCAAGCAAGCTAAAGAAGGACGCTTGTTCATTCTTAGCAAAATGATGGAAGCGATCCAGAAGCCGCGTGAGCAGTTGTCTCCGTATGCTCCAAAAATTATGACGATGCACATTAACCCGGACAAAATCCGTGATGTTATTGGGGCTGGTGGTAAAATCATCAACAAAATCATCGAAGAAACCGGCGTGAAAATCGATATTGAACAAGATGGTCGTGTGTTCATCGCTTCCACAAATCAAGAGATGAATGAAAAAGCACGTTCCATTATTGAGGGTATCGTAAAGGAAGTCGTGGTCGGTGAGATTTACATCGGTACAGTAAAACGGATTGAGAAATTCGGTGCATTTGTTGAAATTTTACCGGGCAAAGATGGTCTGGTTCATATTTCTCAACTGTCTACTGAGCGTGTAGCCAAAGTTGAAGATGTAATTGCTATTGGGGATACAATTACGGTGAAAGTAACCGAAATTGATCAACAAGGTCGTGTCAATCTGTCCCGTAAGGCTGTTCTGACTGCAGAAGCACCTGCAAAATCCTAGGTATCTGCATGTTGCAGACTAGAAAGGCAGGAGTAGCTTTTCGTATTAACAGTACAAGGGATTTGAATAGCATTGTTTAAGCTTTTGGAAAGAGGCAGAGCTACGTTTCTGGCTCTTTTTTCATACATATGCACAAGCTGCACCTAAGTGAGCTTCTAGAGCTTGCTACGTCATAGTTCTTGTCCTCGCCGCATACAATGTGGACAAACGGGCGGGGGGATGAAGGAATTATGAGTAGGGCAAAACGAGCAGTGTGGGTGGTAGCCAGTTTAGCCATCACACTCGTAATCGGGCAGTTTAGTGGGGTTCGTGACTACGCTAGTCAATTACGCAATGGAGACGTTACAGGGGTTAAAGAGCCAGAGGCTGTAACCACGATGGCGATAGCAGCTTTGCCCGACAATGCGCTTATGCAGCGACTAAGAACAGAAGCAGCACGTCAGCGGCGGGAACCAGTTGATGCCAAGATCGACAGGGTATGGAAGGCTATTCCAGGCTATAACGGACTGGAGGTAGATTTGGATGCTACCTATCGCAAAGCGATTGCATCTCCGGATCGACCCATTCAATATGTATATCGGCAATTGGCACCTAAAATACATTTAAATCAGCTTGGTAATGTTCCAATTTACAGGGGGAATCCCGAAAAGCCGATGGTATCTTTCATGATCAATGTAGCATGGGGGAATGAATTTATCTTGCCGATATTGAACACGCTGGATCAGGAAAAGGTCAAGGCTACATTTTTTCTTGATGGAAGTTGGTTGAAAAAAAATCCTGATCTCGCCAAGGAGATTCAAAAAAGAGGGCATGAGCTTTCGAACCATGCATACTCTCATCCGAATATGAGCCGTCTGAGTCGGACCAGAGCCACACAAGAAATTGAAAAGACTCAAGTGCTTCTTCAAGAAACTTTGGGTATCAAAAATAACTGGTTTGCCCCTCCATCGGGTGATTTTAATCAGCAAACGGTGGATATAGCAGCAGAACGTGGGCTCAAAACAGTGTTGTGGACATTGGACACTGTAGATTGGAAACATCCGTCACCGGAATCGGTAATTAACAAAATCAGTAGTAAGGTTGAATCAGGCTCCCTGATATTAATGCACCCAACAGATTCTTCAGCGGCTGCTCTCAAAGGCATGATTCATGCCATTCGTAGTAAGGGACTTGTGCTCGGAACTGTCAGTCAGACACTTTCCCCTGATCGGCAACTACCTGCTCCGGTTGAGTGAACGGCTTTTTTCTGTTAGGATTGAACATTATGGCTAAGTATGCAATTCAGTTTAGGAGGGCCAATCGTGGAAAGAATTCAACTCAAAAACGGCCTAAGAGTGGTCATTGAAAAAATTCCAACCGTGCGTTCAGTTTCTTTCGGTATCTGGGTTAAAACGGGCTCCCGGAATGAAACGCTGGACAATAGCGGTATTTCTCATTTTATCGAACACATGCTTTTCAAAGGAACAGAGCGTTTTAACGCTAAGGAAATCGCTGAGCAATTCGATGCCATCGGAGGCAATGTTAATGCTTTCACTTCGAAGGAATATACATGCTATTATGCCAAAGTGTTGGATGAGCATCTACCGATCGCAGTTGATGTGCTGTCTGATATGTTTTTTAATTCCAAACTAGATCAGGAAGAGTTGGCAAAAGAGAAGAATGTGATTTTGGAGGAAATCTCCATGTACGAGGATACACCGGATGATATGGTGCATGATCTTGTATCTCGCGCGGCCTATGGTGAACATCCACTGGCTTATCCGATTCTCGGAACCGAAGATCACCTGCTTGCTATGGATAGCTCACACCTCAGTCATTATATGAAGGAGCATTATACAATCGACAATACAGTTATCAGTGTGGCTGGTAATGTTGACGATCGCTTGGTAGAATTGTTGGAGCGACATTTTGGACATTTTGATAATCATGGAACCGTTTCGCCGCTGACAGTACCTGTGTTTAACGGCGAGCTGTTGTATCATGAGAAAGCAACGGAGCAAAATCATATTTGTTTATCCCTGCCTGGATTTGCAGTGGGTGACGAGCTCCAGTATGCTATGGTTTTGCTGAATAACGCGATCGGCGGTGGCATGAGTTCGCGTTTATTTCAAGAAATTCGGGAAAAGCGTGGGCTGGCTTATTCGGTCTATTCCTATCATAGCTCCCATGCGGACAGTGGGTTGTTCACGATCTATGCAGGTACGGCTCCTAAGCAAACAAAGGACGTGCTGGATTTGACGCTGGAGCTTTTACGAGATGTGGCTGTCAACGGTTTGGACGCTAATGAGCTTCGTAAAGGCAAGGAGCAATTAAAAGGAAGTTTGATTTTAAGCCTTGAAAGTACAGGTAGCCGGATGAATCGGCTTGGAAAAAATGAATTAATGCTTGGTCAGCATTATACGCTGGATCAAATGATCGAACATATCGAGCAAGTGACGGCAAATGATGTGAACAAAGTGCTGGATCGGATGTTCTCGGAGCCGTTTGCCCTGTCGATGGTGGGAGCGAGTGATTCAGCGGTAAAGGATATGAGGAGGGACTATTTTGCTAACTTACGTGGAAATTAACAGACTTGCGGGCAATGAAGATATTGAGCTGCCCCGCAAAATGTCAGAGCTTGCATCAGGGTTTGACTTGTATGCAGCAGTACAGGAAAATCTGGTACTGGAACCCGGCAAACGTTGCCTCGTTCCAACTGGATTTGCAATAGCTATGCCAGCGGGATTGGAGGCACAAATCCGTCCGCGGAGTGGACTGGCTCTTAAGCATGGTATTACTTGTCTCAATACACCGGGAACGATTGATGCGGATTATCGTGGGGAGATTAAGGTACTTCTTATTAATTTGGGCGAGGAATCGTTTACGATTACGCGCAATGAGCGAATTGCGCAAATGGTATTTCAGGTTGTACCTGAGGTAGAGTTGAAACAAGTAGACCAATTATCTGAAACAGTGCGTGGTGCTGGAGGCTTTGGACATACAGGACGCTGAGGCTATGGTTGGTTTGCAATGTACGAATGTCTATTTTGTAAAAGCTTCAAATTTACTTGCTTAGGAGTAAGCATGCAAATAAAGGTCGCCTCATAAAGGGGCGGCTTTTTTTTGTGTTTTTTCACCCCTCTCAGGGCACTCGCATAGACTAAAAGCATATCGTGTCTCGGAAAGGAGTGATCCGGATGCTAACAGGAATACGCGTCGTTGTTTTGGGAGGCGATGCGAGGCAGCTTGAGGTAATCCGCAAATGTGTGGACATGGATGCTACCGTCAGTGTGGTCGGTTTTGACAAGCTTGAAGTACCACTCAAAGGAGTGACACTAGAACCAATGTCTGTCAAGCTGCTGGAATCGTCAGACGCACTGATTTTGCCGGTGGTGGGATGCGATGAGGAAGGCAACGTAAATGCACTTTTCGGAGCACAGAAGCTCCAGTTTCTGAATGAACATGCTGCTGCTCTTCCACCGCATTGCGTTGTATATACAGGGATGGCGCGGACGTACTTAAAAGAAATTTGTACCAGACATGAGTTAAAGCTGGTAGAGCTGCTGGAGAGAGATGATGTGGCCATATACAACTCTATACCTACGGCCGAAGGCGCACTGATGATGGCCATTCAGCATACTGATTTTACGATTCACGGTGCAGATTGTATGGTTCTAGGCATGGGACGGACTGGATTTACCATGGCAAGGGCACTACAGGGGTTGGGAGCCAGAGTGAAGGTTGGAGTACGGCGGGCAGAGGATGCAGCGAGAGCCGTGGAAATGGGTTGGAAGCCTTTTATGACAAGGGATTTGGCGCATGAGACAAAGGGAGTTGACTTGATTTTTAATACGATACCCTCTATGATTATCACAGCGCAAATCCTGTCTAAATTGCCATTGAGCACCGTGATTATAGATCTTGCTTCCGCCCCGGGCGGATGTGATTTCCGTTATGCGGAAAAGCGTGGAATCAAGGCTATGCTTGCCCCTGGTCTTCCCGGTATTGTTGCTCCCAAAACTGCTGGTGCCATTATAGCGAATACGCTGGTGCAGTTGTTAATGGAAGATAATCCTGATCGGGGGGATGCACAATGAGTTGGCAAGGGAAAACAGTAGGTTATGCAATTACAGGCTCACATTGCACATTTGAAGAGGTAATGCCTGTTATACAGCGCTTTGTTGATGAGGGTGCGAAGGTCGTTCCTATTATATCCAATACAGTACTAACAACGGATACGCGCTTTGGTACTTCGCAAAGTTGGCAAAAACAGTTGAAAGATATAACAGGGAATGATATCATTTCTACAATTGTGGAGGCTGAGCCACTGGGTCCCTCCCAAATACTCGATGTGCTGGTGATTGCACCTTTGACGGGGAATTCGATGAGTAAGTTAGCGAATGCAATGACAGACAGTCCGGTTTTGATGGCTGCCAAGGCGCAATTGCGCAACGGTCGTCCACTTCTTTTAGCTATATCTACTAATGATGGACTGGGTCTAAATGCTGCCAATATCGCCAAATTACTCGTAGCCAAAAACATCTTTTTTGTGCCGTTCGGACAGGACAATCCAGTTAAAAAGCCGAACTCGCTTGTAGCTAACATGGAGTTGATTCCGGAGGCTGCTTATGAAGCATTGCAGGGCAAACAACTTCAGCCGATGATTGTGGAACGCAAGACCCCATGAAGTATTATAGTTAACTGCTGAGCATCCCTCGCCTAGAAAATGATTCGATATTGTATCGGGTCTAATTTCTTGTGGCGGTGGATGCTTTCAGAATAAAAAATGGTTTTTTAGTCGAGAAGGGGAGATACACCAGATGAGCAATAGAAAGTTTAATGTAGCTGTCGTTGGAGCGACAGGCGCTGTAGGAGAACAGATCGTAAATCTGCTGGAAAAACGGGATTTTCCTGTGGACAAAATCAAATTTCTTTCTTCGCCTCGTTCTGCCGGCACGTTAATTAGCTTTAAAGGTCAGCAAATTCCAGTAGAGATTGCTACCCCCGACAGCTTTGAAGGAATCGACATTGCTTTGTTTAGTGCAGGTGGAGACGTGAGTAAGGAATTGGCGCCGCATGCTGTTCGTCATGGGGCAGTTTGCATTGACAACACCAACGCATTCCGAATGGATCCGACAGCTCCTCTAGTAGTGCCTGAGGTGAACAGCGACAAAATTGCCGAGCATCAAGGAATTATTGCGAACCCGAACTGCTCCACCATTCAGATGGTAGCTGCTTTGAAACCATTATATGATCAGTATGGCATTTCTCGTATCATAGTATCCACATACCAGGCCGTTTCCGGAGCTGGAAGCCGGGCTATTGATGAATTGAATCGTCAAAGCGCAGCAATTCTGAACGGTGATGAAGTTCAGCCTGATCTGTTGCCAGTAGGCTCGTTGCCAGTAAAGCATCAGATTGCTTTCAATGCTATCCCGCAAATCGATAAATTCCAGGACAATGGTTATACACTGGAAGAAATGAAAATGGTACGTGAAACGAAAAAAATACTGGGTGACGAATCTGTGGACGTAACAGCAACGTGTGTGCGTATTCCTGTTGTATACGGTCACTCGGAATCTGTGTATGTAGAACTTAAAAAAGATTATGATTTAGAAGAAATCCGCAATCTGCTGGCTTCGGCACCGGGAGTAACGCTAGTGGACGATCCTGCTGCTCAGCTTTATCCACTGGCATCTGAAGCTGCAGGAAAACCTGACGTATTTGTGGGTCGTGTGCGCCGTGATTTGGGCAATAGCCGTGGATTGAATTTGTGGGTCGTATCCGACAATCTGCTCAAAGGAGCAGCATGGAACGCGGTGCAAATCGCGGAAATTATTGCTGCAAACGCGGAGTAACGTTCCGATATGGGGGAAGAATAATGGGTATTTTGGTGCAAAAATTTGGGGGAACCTCGCTGTCCACACCTGAAGCACGTCAACTTGTGCTGGCACATGTGAAGCGGGAGCTGGAACAAAATCTTCAATTGGTTGTTGTTGTGTCGGCCATGGGGAGAAAAGGAGAGCCTTATGCCACCGACACGCTGCTGGATTGGGCGGCGTCTAACGGCGACAGTCTTCCGAAGCGCGAACGGGATTTACTGCTGTGCTGTGGTGAAATCATTTCTGCTGCTACATTATGCAGCCTGATGGAGAAGGAAGGTATTCCTGCTACGGTGCTAACTGGGGCACAGGCGGGCTTTATTACGGATGATCAATACGGCAATGCTCGTATTTTGGATATAAAGCCAGACCGTGTTGTTGAAGAGTTGAACCAAGGCAGAGTTGTCATAGTGACAGGTTTTCAGGGACAAACAGCAGACGGTGATATGACTACCTTGGGTCGGGGAGGCAGCGATACGTCAGCTACTGCTCTGGGTGCTGCTCTACATGCGGATATGGTTGATATTTATACGGATGTGAATGGTATATTGACTGCCGATCCGCGCATTGTGGAAAACGCAAAGCCACTTACACATGTTAGCTATACGGAGATTTGTAATATGGCTCATCAGGGAGCAAAGGTTATCCATCCTCGTGCTGTTGAAATCGCCATGCAGGCTAATATCCCGGTCCGTGTTCGCTCTACCTTCTCCGAAGGAGAAGGTACGTTAGTTACCCACCCGGAAGGCTTTAAAGACGTGCAGGCAGACATCGTAGACCGTTTCGTGACCGGTATTGCGTATGTCGGCAATGTCACTCAGATTAATGTTGAATTAAAGCCGGGTTTGGAGCACTTGCAATTACAAGTATTCAAATCTATGGCTGAACATGGAATTAGCGTTGACTTTATTAACGTAACGCCATCGGGGGCAGTTTATACTGTGTTCGATCATGATGGAAGCAAAGCGGTTGAAGTATTGAACGGTTTGGGTCTAGAACCTAAGATACTGGCCGGGTGTGCTAAAGTTTCTGTCATAGGCGGTGGTATCAACGGGGTACCAGGCATTATGGCGACGATTGTGGAGGCATTGGCAGAATCAGACGTACAGATCCTTCAATCCGCAGATTCCAACACGACGATCTGGGTACTTGTTAAAAAAGAAGATATGGTGCAGGCTGTACGCGCATTGCATAATAAATTTGAACTCCATCAATAGGCGCATTGTCCGTGCTCGGACTTGCAAAAAGGAGGCAGCATGGTGAACTTCGGCAGATTGATTACCGCAATGGTGACACCTTTTGATCAGCAAGGAGAGATTGACTGGACTGCATTGTCCTCGTTGATTGATTACTTAATAGAAGAACAGCACTCAGAGTCACTTGTTGTATCTGGAACAACAGGGGAGTCTCCTACCCTGAGCGATGATGAAAAAATCAAGTTGTTTGCATTTGTTGTAGAAAAAGCAGCTGGACGATGTAAAATTATTGCCGGGACTGGAAGCAACAATACGCGTCACTCCGTTCATCTAACCCGTGCCGCGGAGCAGGCAGGAGCAGATGGTGTTCTACTGGTAGTGCCATATTATAATAAACCGAATCAGGAAGGGATGTATCAACACTTCGAAAGTATTGCAAACTCCACATCCCTTCCAGCTATACTGTATAATGTTCCAAGCCGTACTGGAGCGAGTCTAACAGCTGAAACAACGCTGCGTCTTGCACAAATTCCGAATATTGTGGGAACTAAAGAATGTGCATCACTTGCGCAGGTCACACAGATTGCAGCGGCAGCGCCAGAAGGTTTTCTGGTTTATTCCGGGGATGATGCTTCTGGGTTGCCTGCTATGGCTGTAGGTGCTTATGGTATTATCAGCGTAGCGAGTCATGTGGTAGGTGCTGAAATGAAGCAGATGATCGATTCACTTGTAGGAGGACACTCGCAGGAGGCAGCCAAGTTGCATCAGCAGTTGTTCCCGATTTTCAAGGGTTTGTTTGGCTGTCCTCATCCTCTGCCTAATCCGGTGGCAGTAAAATATGCATTGGAATTACGGGGGATTAAGGTAGGTTCGGTTCGGTTGCCACTCATTCCTCCAACTGAGGATGAAGCGGAATTTATTAAGAAATTATTTACCCGCTAAAGAGAAATAGGAATGTAAGCTGTTAATTAATACTAAGGAGTATCCTTGTTAAGGGCAGTCGGTAGGTACAAAACCGATAGGGTTTATTGTCTGACAAGGTTCTCCAGCGTGAAGGGCGTTCTTATAGGACGTCCTTTTTGCTGTGCTTTTAACCATGCATGTAGATAAAATGACAGATACTAATGGTTTCAGACGGCAATGGGAAACCTAGCGTAACGAACAGGATGACTTGTTTTTTCTTATTTTAATCATGTATAATGGGGTCAAGTGACTGGGTGCGGTATTTTTTTGAAAATTAAATAAACAAATCAAGGTACGACGTCCAACTACCATAGGAGGTTTAGATTCATTTGTCTAAAAAAACAAACAACGATAAATTGATGATTTTCGCTTTGGGCGGCGTCGGTGAAATCGGGAAAAATATGTATGTCGTTCAATACGGCAATGACATTGTCGTGGTGGATTCCGGTCTGAAATTCCCGGAAGAGGACATGCTGGGCATTGATATCGTTATTCCTGATATTTCCTACCTTACAGAGAACCGCGACAAAGTAAGAGGCATTGTGCTGACCCATGGTCACGAGGACCATATCGGCGGTTTGCCTTACGTGTTGAAACATTTGAATGTACCAGTATATGGTACCAAATTGACGCTGGGATTGGTGGAAAATAAGCTGAAGGAAGCGAATCTGCTTGGTGAAACCAAACGTATTTTGATCAATGCTGATTCCGAAATCAAGTTGGGTTCCACATTAAAAGCAACTTTCTTCAGAACCAACCATAGTATTCCGGATTCTGTAGGTGTATGTATTGATACTCCTGAAGGCGCTGTTGTTCATACAGGTGACTTCAAATTTGACCATACTCCGGTGAACGGACAATATGCAGATTTGCAGCGTATGGCTGAAATTGGCACACGTGGCGTACTGGCGCTTTTGTCAGACAGTACAAATGCCGAGAAACCGGGCTTTACACCTTCGGAAAAGAGCGTTGGTATTGTCCTGGAAGACATTTTCCGCAAGTCGAGACAGCGTGTGGTCGTAGCCACTTTTGCTTCTAACGTACATCGTATTCAGCAGGTAATTAATGCTGCTGAAGCAACGGGACGTAAAGTAACAGTTATTGGTCGAAGCATGGTTAATGTCGTAGGTATTGCTTCGGACTTGGGATATTTGGAAATTCCAGATGGAATGCTGATTGAGCCTGAAGAAGTTGGCAAAATGTCAGCGGATCGTGTAGTTATTCTCTGCACAGGCAGTCAGGGTGAACCGATGTCCGCTTTGACAAGAATGGCTCGTTCCACACATCGAAAGGTTGACATTCTTCCAGGGGATTCAGTTATCATTGCAGCTACTCCGGTACCGGGTAATGAAAAATACGTTGGACGCACAATTGATGAACTGTTCCGTCTGGGTGCCAATGTATATTACAGCGCAGCTAATCCAGGTATCCACGTTTCTGGACACGGAAGCCAGGAAGAACTCAAGCTGATGCTGAATCTGATGAAACCAAAGTTCTTCTTGCCAATTCATGGTGAGTTCAGAATGCAACGTCGTCACGCTCTTCTTGCTGAAGGCGTAGGTATTGAGCCTGAAAATATCTTCATCACGGATATCGGTGAAGTCATTGAAATTCAAAATGGTGGAGCACGCAGAGCTGGTAAAGTTACAGCAGGTAACGTACTGATCGATGGACTAGGCGTAGGGGATGTAGGTAATATCGTATTGCGTGACCGCAAATTGCTGTCACAGGACGGTATTTTGGTGGTTGTTGTTACACTGAGCAAGCAAGACGGAACGATTAAATCGGGACCAGATATCATTTCCCGCGGTTTCGTATATGTCCGTGAATCGGAAGGTTTGCTGGATGAAGCAAATCGTATTGTCTCAAGTACACTGCATAAGCTCATGAGTGAAAATGTAAATGAATGGGCTTCCCTCAAGACAAATGTCAAGGATGCACTGGGTCGCTTCTTGTATGAGCAAACTCGTCGCAGACCGATGATCCTGCCAATTATAATGGAAGTGTGATTCAATTGAAATTTGTTCAAAAACCTGAATTAAAAACTTAAGTCACAGGCACACAGTCGCCTCTCTTCCCGCAGGAAATATTGGACGGTTTCCGCGGGAGGAGAGGCTTTTTTGATTTTTCAGGGCGAGGAAAGGCATGGTGGTGGGTATAAAATATTCCATTTCCATCCCATACTATAGGGTGAATACGTGTCATATAGATGCGTAAAGCGAAAGGAAGATCACTCATATGGAACAATACAGCAATCTATCATCTGGCAGCGAGGAAACGGAAGCGCCAGATCAACCAGAAATTGGGCAAAGACCCGCTTTACCTGCTATGGAGGCTTTGCAGCAGCTGGGTCAAACCTCCATGCCTGGAAGCGAGTCCAATATTTTTTGCATGACGATTATCGGTCAGATTGAAGGGCATCTCATTTTACCGCCTCAAAACAAAACGACAAAATATGAGCACATTATTCCCCAGTTGGTAGCGGCAGAACAAAATCCTCGTATCGAAGGATTAATGATTTTGCTGAATACAGTTGGTGGTGATGTTGAGGCAGGACTGGCTATTGCTGAAATGATCGCATCGATGAGTAAACCAACGGTGACCATTGTCATAGGTGGGGGGCATAGCATCGGTGTGCCTATTGCTGTGTCTTCCACTTATTCCTACATTGCGGAGAGTGCGACGATGACCATTCATCCCATTCGTATGAACGGTCTGGTCATTGGAGTACCACAAACTTTTGAATACATGGAAAAAATGCAGGAACGTGTTGTACGCTTCGTCGTTTCTCATTCTCGTATTACAGAAGAGCAGTTTAAGGAACTGATGTTTAAAACCGGTGAGTTAAACCGCGATATTGGTACAGCGGTTGGGGGAGCCGATGCAGTGAAGTATGGATTGATGGACGCGGTTGGAGGCATTGGAGAGGCTTTAAAACAGCTGAACACCATTATTGAAACGCGGCGTCAGCAAAACGGGATCGCTGGGATTCAACAGCAGGCTCCGTATGCTCCTTTTTCTCCTAGTGCCACAGGAACTTCTACAGAGACACTGTCAGGGGAGCTACCACAATGACACTATATACTGTAATGCCAATGGAAATGGTATGGCAAGGGATGTGGAAAGAGGCTGAGGAGTTTGCAGAGGTACGGGTAGACGGTCTACTTATGCAAGTACAGCCGCTTGAAAGTCGTCGGGGGATCATTGTACGGTTGTTGGACTGTCCACTGGAAGCCTACCTGAATCCGCGTTATGGACCAGGTCAAGTCATCGAGTGGTCGTAGAAGGTGTCGAATAGTTTAGAAATAGGTCATTTACTGTTGAAAAAGAACATATGTGCGGATACCGGGTGACGTGGTATAATATTCTTCTGGGGGGTGACCTTGTATGTCCAGAAGAAGAAAAAGAAAAAAGAAAGCCGCATTTGGCGGAGTTCTAAAATTTGAAATTTACGGCATTGTGCTGATTACATTAGCGGTCATTGCGTTGTCGGGTGAAGCGGCAGTTGGTCGGTCGCTATCCAAGATGTTTGGGCTCGTACTGGGGAAATTCTATTTTGTTATCCCTCTCATTGGCATTTATTATGGTCTGATGGTGATGATTCACCGCAAGTGGCCGAACCAGTGGAACTCGCGTAAAACGGGTTTGCTCCTGTTGGTATTTGCCTTTACACTTATGAGTTCTATTTCATCTATGGAGCAGCGTTTGGGGCCGATCAACGCGCTTCAGCCGGGCGGAGTGATGACCCAGATACATATAGATATGCGTGAGCAGTTGCTATCGCCTGACCAGCAGGGTCATACCTCAATGCTGAACAAGGATATCAGCGGGGGCTACGTAGGCGCATTGCAGCTTACTGTTCTGTTGTGGCTGTTTGGTCTCACGGGAGCTAAACTGATCATGATTGTTATGTTCGTCATTTGTTTCATGCTGATGACCCAACTGTCCTATGTGGATTTGGTGCGGATTGTAAAGACCAAGCTGCTGACAGCCGGGGGAAGCGTGCGCAAAAAATGGACTGGTAAAGCTACTCCGCTTTCGGCATCTAGCAAAGGTAGTGGAAATAGAAAAATCAAGTCGGAGCCCATTCCTGCCTATGAGGAAGACATGGATGATGACTTTGACGAAATGCAGCCTCCTGCACGCAAACAGCCGATTTTCTTTCAGTTGTTTGGTCTCAAAAATTCAGATAGAGCGGACAAGGAGGAGCATTCCGTCGATACGGATGAGGATGATCATGATCTTCCATATGAAGCTGAGAACGCGCAGGCCCAGTGGAGAAACGGCAACCAGAGTGAAGAGATGTCTGACGTAGTCGAACACGCTGAGCAGGAAGCTGCAACTCCGGTAAAAAGGTCGCCGATTATTAGGGATTTCTTCGAACAAGTAAAGCATGAGGAAAGAAGACCGGAAGCTGAATTTGGAGAGTCCCTGACAGGGGCAGAGCAGACAACTTCCATTATTGACGAATCCCTGGAGGATGACTTTGTGGATGCCACTGCGAATACGGATATGGATGATTCGACAACGATCCAGGGGACATTAGAAGGTGCTCAGGGACAAGCTCAGACGATTGCAACTGGGGTGGCAGGCGAAGAGGCTGAAGGTACCCATACAGCTATTCCGGCTCCGCCGCCGCCTAAACCGTACAAGCTCCCCTCGTTTCGTTTGCTTGCTAAACCACAAAACGCAGGCAAAGGTATGGGACAAAAGGATTACATGCAAACGGCACGCAAGCTGGAGGCAACGCTGGAAAGCTTCGGTGTGCGGGCGAAGGTGCTGGAGGTTGTCCGTGGCCCTGCCGTAACGCGTTATGAAATTCAGCCGGACATTGGAGTGAAGGTCAGCCGCATTGTGAGTCTGACGGATGATATTGCGCTTGCGCTTGCTGCCAAAGATATCCGTATGGAGGCTCCGATTCCTGGCAAATCTGCTATCGGAATTGAGGTTCCGAATAATGAAGTTTCCATTGTAACGATGCGTGAGGTAATGGAGACAACTGTTTTCCAGGAGTCAGCTTCCAATTTATCCATTGCATTCGGACGTGATATCGCAGGACAGACGATTGTTGGTAATTTGGCCAAGATGCCCCATCTGCTTGTAGCTGGGGCAACAGGTTCGGGTAAATCAGTGTGTATCAATGGGATCATTACGAGTATTTTGTACAAAGCAAAGCCGGATGAGGTCAAATTTTTGATGGTCGATCCTAAAATGGTGGAGTTGAACGTGTACAACGGAATCCCGCATTTGTTGGCTCCGGTCGTGACTGATCCAAAGCGTGCCTCACTTGCATTGAAGAAAATTGTAGTTGAAATGGAAAAAAGATATGAGTTATTTTCCAAATCAGGAACCCGTAATATTGAGGGCTATAATAATCTGATGAAAGATAATCCGGATGCATTTCTGCCTTACATTGTCGTTATTGTGGACGAGTTGGCAGATTTAATGATGGTAGCTGCGGGAGATGTGGAGGATGCGATTGCACGACTTGCCCAAATGGCGCGTGCAGCAGGTATCCACCTTATCATTGCAACGCAAAGACCTTCGGTTGACGTAATTACTGGGGTGATTAAAGCCAATATTCCTTCACGTATTGCCTTTGGCGTTTCCTCGCAGGTAGACTCACGTACCATATTGGACATGGGCGGAGCCGAGAAGCTACTCGGACGTGGTGATATGCTGTTCATGCCGATGGGAGCTTCCAAACCAGTCCGCGTTCAGGGAGCGTTCATGAGCGATCAAGAAGTCGAAAATATTGTTAGCTATGTACGTGAACAGGGTGAAGCGCAGTATGATGAAACGCTAGTGCCGGAGGTGGAAGAGGTATCGGCTGATGCAGATGAAATGCTGGATGAGCTGTACGATCAGGCTGTCAACATCATTTTAGAGGCTAAACAAGCTTCCGTTTCGCTCCTTCAGCGCCGCATGCGGATCGGTTATACACGTGCTGCTCGACTGATTGACTCCATGGAAGCTCGCGGAGTCATCGGCCCTTACGAGGGTAGCAAGCCCCGTGAGGTCCTTATCTCAATGGAGCAATATCAGCAAAATAAAGTTAGTTCCTAAGCATGATCTCTATCCAGTACTACATTAAAACGCTGTTTGTTCGCATGGTGGTTGTTCTAATATGACAACTCCAAGTGAACAAACAGCGTTTTTTTGTGATGTTTTTTGAGGTGTGGCGACTACCTGCTGAAAGAAGATTAAAAGGGTGAATAGCTTTAAGCGGAGCTTGTCATAATAAACGTAGCCATCCTGTTAATCCCACAAAAGAAAGGTAGAGCGCAGCATATGAAAAAGACAATGGTCTGGATTTGCACTGGTATCCTCGCAGCCTCGGCTATTACGTACACAGGACTTTTTAAAAGTGACTCTGCACAACAGCAAGCAGAGCCGCTGAGCACACAGCAGAAAGTACAAGCGGCGCAACCTTCCCAGCCGACATTTAGCTCGGGAGCGGTTGATTTTGGATCTTACGGTCAGGATGTATATGAGTTGCAATCACGTTTGAAGTTGCTGGGCTTTTTTGGCGGGAAAGTGGACAGCCATTTTGGCAGCAGTACACTAAAAGCTGTCAAGGGTTTTCAAAAGGAATTTGGCATCCGTCCCGATGGAGTGGTCGGAGCAAAGACGAAATTAAAGCTGGTGAATGCTACTCCTAACTGGAAGCCTACGGAAACTCCTATGCATCGTAACAATCAAGGTTCCGCTCAGGGACAGACAGCGGACAATAACGATAAAGCAGATCAAAATGATGAAACGATGGGATCGGCCAACACCATGGGACTATCTGAAAATGATCTTAAAATTATGGCCAACGCGGTTTACGGTGAATCCCGCGGCGAGCCATTTGAAGGACAAGTTGCCGTCGCGGCTGTTATTTTGAACAGGGTTAAGTCACCCAGCTTTCCCAATTCACCATCTGGAGTGATCTTTCAACCAGGAGCTTTCACAGCTGTAGCAGACGGCCAAATCTGGCTCACACCGAATGAAACTGCACAAAAGGCGGTACGCCAAGCCCTGAACGGCTGGGACCCAAGCGGGGGATGTCTTTATTATTTTAACCCCAAAACAGCCACCTCCAAATGGATTTGGTCCCGTCCGCAGGTGAAAACCATCGGGGAGCATATTTTCTGCATGTAAAATGCCGAAGCAGCCGGGAGCTTGTCTCCGGTTGCTTCTTGGCTTTTGCATGGTTAGAATAAAGATTGGTACACTTTACCTCTTTACAGGAGGATGATTTACAGCAGCTAATGCTAATCAAAGGCTAGACGCAAATTGACGTCACAAAGGAGTTTTGGACTTGAACAAAACAGGTTTCGAGCGTGGCACACGCAGACAACTGAGGATTCATGTACTGCCGACCAAGCGCTTTAAGACGTTTGCTATATCATTGTATGTAGGTACTCCGCTACGGGAGGACACCGTAACCCGAGTGGGGCTGGTACCTTTCGTTCTGCGACGGGGGACAGAATCGTATCCGCAGACTACACAATTCAGAGAACAGTTAGAGCAATTGTATGGCGCGGGTTTCGGATTCGATGTATACAAACGTGGAGATTATCAGATCGTGCAATTTCGCATGGATACGATTAATGACAGCTTTGTAAATAGTCCAGATAGTTTACTGGATCGTTCGTTTTCTTTTCTCGGAGAAGTGCTAACGAAGCCTGCATTGGAAAATGGTGCATTTCAAACGGGATACGTCCAGCAGGAACGAGAAAATGTGCGTAAGAAGCTGGAATCTATAGTTAACGATAAAATACGTTATGCTGGTGAGCGCTGTATGGAGGAAATGTGCAAAGATGAGCCTTATCGTCTGCACCCTCTGGGTCAACGATCTGATCTGGACAGTATAGATGCACAGAGCTTGTATAAGGCTTATGGAGAATGGCTGAATCATGCCAGCATGGATTTATACGTTGTGGGAGATACGACGCTAGAAGAAGTTGAGAAGTTTGTTGATCGCTATTTTCAATTGAACCGTTCAGCGGAAGCAGGGTATGTTCCAGAACAGCCCAAGTCAGTAGAGCGTGATGTTCAAACCGTTGTAGAGCGTCTTGATGTGAACCAGGGCAAGCTCAACATGGGGTTGCGCACCCCTATTACGTATGGAGACGATCGCTATGCTTCCGCTCTGATGTACAACGGCATTCTAGGCGGGTATCCGCATTCAAAGCTGTTCGTTAATGTAAGGGAAAAGGAAAGTTTGGCGTATTACGCTTCATCGCGGTATGACGGGCATAAAGGGATTGGTACGATTCAATCTGGTATTGAAATTCCTAATTATGAAAAAGCGGTTACTATTATCCGCAAGCAACTGGAAGATACGCAAAACGGAGCGATTACTGAGCTGGAAATGACCCAAACGCAGGCGATGATTCGCAACTTGCTGAAGGAGATGCAAGATTCCGCTTTTGAAATGATCGCCTATGATTTTAACAGACAGCTTTCCGGTAAAGAGCGGACAGTAGATGAGCTGCTGAGTCAGGTGGAGGCAGTCAAGGTGCAGGATGTTCAGGATGCCGCCCGGACGTTCCGACTGGACACTATTTATTTCTTGAGAGACCAGAAGGGGGAATAGCGGTGGAGCATATACCTTATGAGCATTTGCAGGAAACGCTGTACTATGAAGTAATGGATAACGGTTTACACGTTTATGTGTTGCCCAAACCGGGTTTTCAGAAGACATACGCCACATTTGCAACTAAATACGGCTCAGTTGATAATCATTTCCGCGTAGAAGGTCGACAGCCCGTAAAGGTGCCGGATGGCATAGCCCATTTTTTGGAGCATAAAATGTTTGAAGAGCCTGAAGGCGATATTTTTGCTACCTTTTCCTCTAATGGGGCATCGGCGAACGCATTTACGAGCTTTGATCAAACAGTATATCTGTTTTCGGCAACAGAGCGTATTCAAGAAAATTTGACCACGCTGGTCAATTTTGTGCAGCATCCTTACTTTACAGATGAAAATGTAGAGAAGGAAAAAGGCATTATCGGCCAGGAAATCAATATGTATGAAGATAACCCCGATTGGCGGAGTTACTTTGGTCTGATCGAGGCGTTGTACAAGGTCCATCCGGTGCATATTGATATCGCAGGTACTATTCAATCCATCAGTACGATTACAAAGGAAACACTGTACAGTTGCTATGAAGCTTTCTACCACCCAAGCAATATGATTCTTTTTGTAGTGGGCGGAGTGGATCCAGCTGAAGTAATAGAGCTGGTACGTAACAATCAGGCCAAAAAAGACTATAAGCCGCAGGGAGAGATTGAGCGGATTTTCGACGTTGAACCCACTACAGTTGCAGAACCACGTCGTGAGGTGAAGCTGGCCGTTTCTCTGCCAAAGCTACTGTTTGGATTCAAGGAGGCGGAAGTAGGCCTAACGGGTGAAGAATTACTTCGTCATGATCTGGAAACCAAGCTGATGCTTGATCTCCTGTTTGGTTCCAGTACACAACTATATCAAAAGCTTTACGATGAGGATCTGATTTCGGACAGTTTTGGTCATGAGTACAATAGTACGCAGCAATATGCATTCTCTGCAATCGGCGGGGATACCAAAGACCCGGATCGGCTGTTGGCGAGAATACGTGAAGAGGTGGAGTCCATTCAGAAGCAGGGCTTTGCAGCAGAACATTTTGAGCGGGCACGCAAAAAGAAAATCGGTGGTTATCTGCGTACACTTAATTCACCAGAAAATATTGCACATGAATTTACAAGACATCGCTTCCGGGGCAGTGATTTTTTCCAACTGCTTCCTATTTATGAGAGTATCACGCTTGAGGATGTAAATCGCCGTCTAAAAGACCATATCCAGTGGGATCAACTTGCAATATCACTAGTGGTGAGTCCGTAATGTCCAGGGAGAGGGAAATGATGACCACCGAGGGCGGAGAATTAAAAGCGATTGGCGATACTACCGTGCTGATTACAGGAGCGAGTGGCGGAATTGGTGCTGCTATTGCTGAGCGTTTTGCAGCTGTAGGGATGAATGTTGTCATTCACTACATGAAGTCCCATGAAAAAGCAAATGAAGTTGCCCGTCGTTGCATGGCTTATTCAGGCAAGGTAATGACCGTGTCAGCGGATCTGCGGAGCAAGGAGCAGATCGAACGCATGCGGGAAAAGCTGGATAATCACGGGATGAAGCCGGATATTCTTGTGAACAACGCCGGATTATCTCATTATGGGCTGTTGACAGATGTTTCGGAAGAGGAATGGGACGAAGTGATGGCCGTCAACGTTAAGGGAACCTTTCTGTGCACGCAGGTTTTTATGCCACATATGATTTCCCAACGCTATGGCCGCATTGTGAATGTTTCCTCCGTGTGGGGGATATGTGGCGCATCGTGCGAGGTGTTGTATTCCACCACCAAGGGAGGCATTAACGCTTTCACTAAAGCGCTGGCTCAAGAGGTAGCACCTTCCGGGGTGACAGTGAATGCTGTAGCTCCAGGTGCAGTGGATACGTCGATGCTGGATCATTTGGATGAAGGCGAAATTACCAGTTTGGAAGAAGAAATTCCTGCCGGACGATTGGCTCGACCTGATGAAATATCGTCCCTGGTTTATTTTCTTGCGCTTCCTGAGTCAGGTTATATTAATGGCCAGGTCATAAGTCCTAATGGAGGATGGGTGACTTAAGGGAAATAGCGCTTGGAGGAATCCACCAGTATAGTAAGCGTCTGAGAAGAGCATATTATAACTGTTGATTTTAAATCTGAATCATCTAAGGAGGATTTAAGTATGTCAACAGTTGTTCAGAATTTTGATGTTTGGAAAAAGTTCCTTGGTCAGCGTGTAGAGCAAGCGGAGAAGCTGGGGATCAGCCAAGATACCATTTCAGAGCTTGCTTATGAAATCGGTGATTTTCTGGATGAGAAGGTCGACCCAGCCAACCACTCCAACCGCGCACTGAAAGAACTGTGGGGAGTTGCCGATGAGGACGAGCGTCACACCATCGCCCGGCTAATGGTTAAATTGGCCAAGAGCAACGCATAAGTAGGAACCAACATGAAAAGCTCCCTTTTGGGGGCTTTTCTGTAATGGTTACAGAGCTGTTCTTGTAATTCCATTGTAATTTATATATCATAAACGTGATTGAGGCTTACAACACAATGTAGCCTATCGAATTTCAATAATTGGTTTTGTCGAAAGATGTTATTTTATGATACAATAATGCTTTGACTTGGAGTTGTTGACGGTTTGAATGTGAATGAGGTGCTAACGTGACGGAAGAAACGAAACAGTGGTACATGGAGTACAAGATACATAAAAATCGACCCGGACTGCTGGGAGACATTGCTTCCATGCTTGGTATTCTGGGGGTTAATATACTGACAATCAACGGTGTTGAAGGCGAAAGACGGGGGATGTTGCTTGAAACGGACGATGACGAGAAGATACGCATTCTCGGAGACACGTTAAAAAAAGCGAGCAACATTACAGTCACGGCCTTACGTGCTCCGAGACTGGTTGATATATTGGCAGTAAGACACGGCCGTTACATCGATCGGGATTCAGATGATCGTAAAACATTTCGCTTTACACGCGACGAGCTTGGGTTGCTGGTCGATTTTTTGGGTGAAGTATTAAAGAGGGACGGCAATCAAGTGATCGGTCTTCGCGGGATGCCACGTGTGGGCAAAACGGAATCCATTATTGCCAGTAGTGTATGCGCAATGAAGCGTTGGACTTTTGTGTCTTCAACGTTACTACGACAGACGGTGCGCAGTCAGCTCTCTGAAGAAGAAATGAACCCAAACAATGTGTTTATTATTGATGGTATTGTGAGTACAATTCGATCAAATGAAAGACATTATCACCTGCTTCAGGAAATCATGAGCATGCCAAGTACTAAAGTGATCGAGCATCCTGATGTATTTGTACGTGAATCGGGATACAGCTTTGACGATTTCAATATCATTATTGAACTTCGCAATAATCCGGCTGAGGAAATTGTTTATGATACCTTTACAGCCAGTTATACAGAAGATCTTTAAATAAGCGTAATTACACAAGGAGATGATGACATGTCAGAACTGGGTCAGCAATTAAAGGAGGCCCGGCTGCAAAAAGGATTGAGCCTTGACGATGTTCAGGAAATGACGAAGATACGCAAACGTTATCTGGAAGCCATTGAGACGGGCGATTACAAAGTGCTGCCGGGAAGCTTTTATGTCAGAGCTTTTATTAAAACATACGCCGAAACGGTCGGGTTGAATCCCGATGAGCTTCTGGAAGGACATCAAAGCAATGTGCCTGAACCTGAACCGGAAGCAGTCATGGAGCCTGTTACACAGAAACGCTCCAGCCGTCCTGCCACGATTGGTAATCTTAAATGGTTGCCTACAGCGTTAATGTGGCTTTTTCTAGTTCTCATTGTTGGGGTTATTTATGCTTATTGGGTGAGTAACAACCATTCAACTCCAAAAACAGTAGAAAACACCACGCCGATTACAACACCAAATACAACACCAAGCACAACACCAAGCACGTCTACTCCTGATACCACTACGACACAGCCGAACAATGGACAAACGACGGCTCCAAATGGTGCTGGTGGGCAGACTCCTAATGCGGGGCAAACCGGCCAAACTCAGCCAGATGGTACGGGGAATACGGATGCTACTACGCCAGATACTGGACAGCAGCCGGATACGACCACACCACAACAAGGTGTAACTGTGGCACAGGACGGCAAGCAAGGCAAGACGACGATTTTCAAAGTTTCCAGTGCAACGGGAGCCACAGCCAAGGTTGATATTAAAGCTACGGGTGAAAGCTGGCTTGAAGTGTACAAGGGACAAAATTCCCGTGGAGAAAAGCTGAGCTACGGTATGACTAAAAGTGGAGATGCCATGTCTTTCGATATTGGACCAGAAGGTTTATATATCAAATCAGGACGGTCTTCTGCCACAGATATCTCCGTAGCAGGTCAACCGATAACCGATAATAAATCGACTACTCGTGTACTGATACAGCAAGGAGAAGCCTCTTCGACTGGAACGAGTGCAGGGGTGACGGGCTCACCTGGAGACTCTACGACTGGTAGCAGTACGGATTCAGCACAAAGTGGTACAGATTCTACAACTACTGATGGTGAATAAACGCCTGGGTGCGAGGAAATACTAATGACTGTAATTCCTGGAAAGGCAGTCATTTCATTTTCCGCAAAGTGAGGTGTATACGTTATGACCGTCAGCTGGATTGTGACTGGGCTCGGTATAATTGTCAGTTTACTGGGCTATTATCTGACACCGAATGCATGGGGCTATGGCATACTGGGCTTTGGTCTTGCTCACATTGTGCTTGGACTTTTGGATATGTTCCGAACTCCAACACGAAGCCATAATTAGATATTTTGACCGTAAATTGAAATAAAGGCGTTTTTGTCAGGAAAACTGGCAAGAACGCCTTTTTAGTCAACGGATTATTGGATTTTTGTAAATGACTAGCCTATAATTAGATATTGAACTTTGTTGTGGAAAGGAAAGTGAAACGATGGCTTCAGAAAATTCATTTGATATCGTCTCCAAAATGGATATGCAGGAGTTAACAAATGCGGTTCATCAGACGGAGCGTGAAATTGAAACACGATTTGATTTCAAGGATAGCAAAAGTAGCCTCAAGCTTGAGAAAGAAGCTCTTACGATTGCATCGGAAGACGAGTACAAGCTAAATGCGGTGATTGATATTTTGCAATCTAAAATGGCCAAACGAGGTCTGTCCCTTAAAAATGTGGAGTATGGCAAATTGGAACCCGCTTCTCTAGGTTCAGTGCGTCAGCGCCTTTCGCTTAAGCAGGGAATTGATCAGGATAATGCCAAGAAAATTAACATTCTTATTCGGGACTCCAAGCTAAAAGTCAAAAGTCAGATTCAAGGTGATCAAATCCGAGTGACTGGAAAAAACAGGGATGATTTACAGGCGATCATTCAATTGCTACGTAAAGCTGATTTGCCATTGGAGCTTCAATTTACAAACATGAAATAAAGCCGTTTTCCCTCATATATTTTGCAGGAAAAAACGTTGCTTGATGTGCGGCAGGTTATTTTGACATGCGTTTTGCGCCATATTATACTTGTAACGAAAATGCAGACAATTCAGGTGTATAGCGCTCGTCGAAAGCGATTTACATAGGATTGAATTTAATCCGAAAACTGCCATTTGTAATCAAGTACGATAATCAGGGGAGAGTGTGTTGTGAATTTACCCAACAGAATTACAATAACGCGGATTTGCCTTATCCCGGTGATGATGCTGGCTTTGCTGGTGGACTTTAATTTTTATCCGCCGCCGATTGAGATCGGAGCTTTCAAGCTGCCGTATAATCAGCTGATTGCGGCTATCATTTTCCTTGTAGCAGCCAGCACGGATGGTCTTGACGGATATTTGGCACGTAAAAATAATATGGTCACCAATTTGGGCAAGCTGTTGGACCCCCTTGCTGATAAGCTTTTGGTAACCGCTATTTTGGTTTCCTTGGTAGAAATGGGGAAAATTGATTCATGGATTGTCGTTGTGATTGTTAGCCGTGAATTTGCGGTTACGGGGCTGCGTCAGATTGCCTTACTGGATGGGTCTGTGGTTGCTGCAAGCAATTGGGGCAAATTAAAGACGATCATCCAGATCGTTGCTATTGTAGCGCTGCTCATTAATAATTTCCCGTTTGTTTTTCTTGGTATACCGTTTGATTTAATAGCGATATGGGCAGCAGTGTTGATCACCATTTATTCGGGTATTGATTATTTCGTGAAAAATATCCATTTGCTGAGCTCCTCCAAAGTTTAACAGGATAAATTTTATGGAAACAGCAATAGGGACTAAACTTATTGCTGTTTCTTTATATAATTCCCATAATATTTGCAGTACAGGAGGAAGAATTGATGAAAGCTGAAATAATTGCAGTAGGAACAGAGTTATTGCTCGGACAAATAGTGAATACAAATGCTCAATATTTGTCACAAGAGCTGGCTACAATTGGAATCGATGTATATTTTCAGACTGTGGTTGGCGATAACATAGATCGGCTTCAGGAGGCGATAAGAATTGCTCAGAAGCGTGCGGATATTATTTTGTTTTCCGGCGGTCTGGGGCCGACTCAGGATGATTTGACGAAAGAGGCGATAGCGACTGTATTGGGGCGGAAATTGCACATAGATCGTCTTGCAATGGACAAGCTAGATCAATTTTTCCGTAACCGTGGGGTAGAAATGACCGAGAATAACCGCCGGCAGGCGCTTTCTATTGAAGGTGCTACTCCGCTTGAAAATGAGACAGGGCTAGCTGTGGGCGACGCGATTGCACAGGACGGTAAATTTTATGTAGTTTTGCCTGGACCGCCTAAGGAACTCAAACCTATGTTTGCAAACCAGGCGAAACCTTGGTTGCTTCAGCAGGCATTGAGCGGTGAGGAAATGCCAATTTATTCGAAAATGCTAAAATTTGCAGGGATCGGTGAGTCAGCTCTTGAAACCCATTTGTTAGATCTAATCCAATCCCAGACAGATCCCACGATTGCCCCTTATGCCAAGGAAGGGGAAGTCACGATCCGCATATCCACCAAGGCGGCAAGCGAAAGTGAAGCATTAATTAAGCTGACAGCTACGGAAGTAGAAATTCAGCAGCGTCTTTCGGAGTATATGTATGCAAGCGAGGATGTTGCGCTGGAGAAGGTTATCGTAGATCTAATGGCCAAACGCGAACTCACTGTGAGTGCGGCAGAAAGCTGTACAGGTGGAATGCTGATGGAACACATCACTTCTATACCTGGCAGTGCTGTTATGTTTCAAGGTGGCATCGTGTGCTACTCCAATGAAATGAAGATGAAATTACTCAACGTGCCTTATGATTATTTGGAAGGGGATCATGCGCCAGGTGCAGTGAGTAAGGAAGTAGCCCTTGTGCTTGCGGAGCAGGCGAGAATGATCATGGACAGCGATTTTGGACTTTCAGTTACTGGTGTAGCTGGGCCTGGATATTCCGAACGGAAGCCAGTCGGTCTGGTGTATATTGGCATTGCTGAACGCGACAAGGAAACGGAAGTACATGAGCTGAGACTGAGTGGCAACCGCGAAACAATCCGACTGCGATCAGTCAAAGCAATCCTGTACAGATTGTGGCGCAGGCTGGTAGAGAACGAGAAACTCTCTTAAACATCTATGTACAGTGTGGGTCGTAGAGTTGTTTTTAGATAGATATTCATGATATAATCATCTTATCGGAAGAACCGTTGCAAAGCCTTTTGCCAGCGGTTCTTTTTTTGTTTTAAGAGACAGGTGTAAATATAGAAGAGAGCTGTGTGAATAAAAAAAACGAATGTATGTTCGAAAAAATGCTTGGCAAGCGTGTCAAAACAAGGTATTATTAAAGTACAAACAATGAAGGATGTGAGTTTATTGTCAGATCGTCGTGCTGCGCTGGATATGGCGCTCCGTCAAATAGAAAAGCAATTTGGTAAAGGTTCCATTATGAAGTTGGGTGAGTCTACCCACATGCAAGTGGAAACGATCCCCAGTGGTTCGATTGCTTTGGATATTGCGTTAGGAACGGGCGGCTTTCCAAGAGGCCGGGTTATTGAAATATACGGACCGGAATCATCCGGTAAAACGACAGTAGCTCTTCACGCTATCGCAGAGGTGCAAAAAACAGGCGGACAAGCCGCCTTTATCGACGCCGAGCATGCGCTTGATCCGTCGTATGCAAGCAAGCTGGGTGTCAATATTGATGAGTTGTTACTATCGCAACCAGATACAGGAGAGCAGGCGCTTGAGATTGCCGAAGCCCTTGTACGTAGTGGAGCAGTAGACATTGTAGTTGTTGACTCCGTAGCGGCACTTGTGCCCAAGGCAGAGATTGAAGGCGAAATGGGAGATTCCCACGTTGGTCTTCAAGCACGTTTGATGTCTCAGGCATTGCGTAAGCTTTCTGGAGCCATTAATAAGTCGAAAACTATTGCTATTTTTATTAACCAGCTACGTGAAAAAGTAGGTGTTATGTTCGGTAACCCTGAAACAACACCAGGTGGACGTGCTTTGAAGTTCTACTCTACGGTACGTTTGGATGTTCGTCGTATTGAAAGTTTGAAAATGGGTAACGACATTGTGGGTAACCGCACACGTATTAAAGTCGTGAAGAACAAAGTTGCCCCTCCTTTCCGTCAGGCTGAGGTGGATATTATGTACGGTGAGGGTATTTCCAAAGAAGGTAGCTTGATCGATATCGGTACGGAGCATGACATTGTCGACAAGAGCGGAGCCTGGTATTCCTACGAAGGTGAGCGCCTTGGTCAGGGACGTGAGAATGCTAAACAATTTTTGAAGGAAAATCCGAATATTGCTAGTACGATCGAACAAAAAATTCGGGTGGCCAGCAATTTGGTTACGACGGTTGCTCCGCCTACAGAAGAAGAGTTGGCACAGCAAGCGAAGGAAGAACAGGAATTGTTGGAGCTTGAATAAAGCTTGGTGAACCCTGATTTGTGAACTGGGGCCAGGGTTATGGCACCGTCCGTTTGAATAGCATGATTCTGATGCCCTGCACAGTTGTGCAGGGCATTTTTGCATCAACTAAAGTCTGCTTTGTCAGCGGAATCTAACTTTGCGTAGCAGGTGTTCAAAGGCTGCTTTCGTGAATTTCAAAGTGAGGGAAATATATTGCAGTTGGACGATGAAGATGAATACACTTCGGAAGCAAATAAGCAACAAGGGATTTCTCTTTTTCCGGATCATGAGGAATTGATGATTACTAGGGTAGAGCAGGGACAGGGACGCAAACGTGGAAGGTATATCATTCATTTTGGTCCGTATTCGCTGTCTGTATTAGAAGATGTAATGATCAAGTACAATATGTTCAAAGGAACGTCATTTGATAAAAAAGAACTGGAAGATATCGTTCTGGCAGATGAAAAACAACAGGCTTATGTACTTGCGCTTCGCTATTTGGGGCGAAAGCCTCGCACACGTCAGGAAATTGCCCAGCGTCTGGCGCAAAAAGAACTGGATCAGTCGGTTATTGACGAAGTAATGGTCCGACTGCAAAGGGAACAACTCGTTGATGATGATTTATACGCCCGTCAATGGGCAAGACAGCGCATAACAAGCCAACGCAAGGGGAAGATGTGGGTTAGGCAAGAACTTCGTCAGAAGGGCATCTCTAAAGCCTCTATTGGCGAAGCGTTAGGTGAGATCACCGATAATGAGGAGTGGGAGAGCGCTTTGACGGTTGGACGTAAGAAATGGAATCAGATACGTGGTGATATAATGGAGAAAAAAAGGAAAACCTACCCTTTTCTCATGAGACGTGGATATTCGGGGGATATGACACGCCGAGTGGTCAATCATCTCACTGCGGCCGAGCATGACGCTGCTTCAGATGACGAGGAATTGTTGCAGTGGGAGGAATAGTTGCCAAACGGCTGCTGAACCTTTGGCTAGTATGAACGGATAGGATGAGCTAGTTATTACATGGAAAGCTGCATGGTAGTCTACTAATGTTTGCATTCCCTTGACAATGCCATTTGTCAAATAATAAAATATATATGAAACGATACTTGTGGAACGCCCTTTTTCCTTCCAAAAAAGCGGAATCCACGGGTGAGTTCTCATCGCCAAATAACAAGTGATGCCGCTATGCCAGGCGGAATTGTACATGTGAAAGCATGTGCATATGAAATGAAACGACCTTGTGTCGTTGTCTTAGTTTGACGATCAAAGTAAATGTGACAATTGCAAAAAGTCCCAAGGAATGCCTTGGAGGAACCAACGGGGAGGTGAACAGTATGATGACTGCGATCTGGTTCGTTCTCGTTGCTGTAGCCGCGTTATTCTTTGGGTTCGGGATTGGTTATTTTATTCGCAAATCTATTGCAGAAGCTAAGATCTCCAGTGCGGAAGAAGCTGCCGCGCAAATCGTGGAGAACGCGAAAAAAGAGGCAGAAGCGCTGAAGAAGGAAACGGTATTGGAAGCGAAAGATGAAATCCACCGCATTCGTGCCGAAGCTGAAAAAGAAACTCGTGAACGTCGCAATGAAATTCAACGACAGGAACGAAGATTGCTGCAAAAAGAAGAATCGCTGGATAAAAAATTGGAATCGCTGGAACGCAAAGAAGAACAAGTGGCCAACAAAGAGAAACGAATCGATGAAACCCAGCAGCAAATTGATTTGATTTACAAGAGTCAGGTAACTGAGTTGGAGCGTATTTCCAATCTGACGATGGAGGATGCAAGAAGTATTATTCTGACCAACGTAGAGCAGGAAGTTCGTCATGAAACAGCTCAGATGATTAAAGAAATTGAACAGCAGGCCAAAGAAGAAGCGGACAAAAAGTCTCGTGAAATCATCACACTGGCCATCCAACGCTGTGCGGCAGATCATGTAGCAGAAACGACGGTTTCTGTTGTCACATTGCCGAACGAAGAAATGAAAGGCCGGATTATCGGGCGCGAAGGCCGTAATATCCGTGCACTTGAAACCCTTACAGGAATTGACCTCATTATTGATGATACGCCGGAAGCTGTTATTTTGTCCGGATTTGATCCGATTCGTAGAGAGATTGCGCGTACTGCGCTTGAAAAGCTCGTAGCGGACGGACGGATACATCCGGCTCGTATTGAAGAGATGGTGGAAAAATCCCGTAAAGAGGTGGACGAACGAATCCGTGAGTATGGTGAACAGGCCACCTTTGAGGTGGGCGTGCATAGCTTGCATCCGGATTTGATCAAGATCTTGGGACGTCTCAAGTTCCGTACGAGTTACGGACAGAACGTATTGAAGCACTCGATGGAAGTTGCATACTTGACAGGTCTGATGGCCGGGGAACTGGGCGAAGACGTTGTACTGGCAAGACGGGCAGGATTGCTGCATGACATCGGGAAGGCGCTGGATCACGAAGTGGAAGGATCACACGTTGAAATTGGCGTGGAACTGGCGAAGAAGTACAAGGAACACCCGGTCGTCATCAACAGCATTGCTTCACATCATGGCGACTGCGAAGCGACTTCAGTGATCGCCATGCTGGTTGGGGCGGCAGATGCCCTGTCAGCAGCAAGACCGGGAGCGCGGCGTGAAACGCTAGAGACGTACATCCGTCGTCTTGAGAAGCTGGAACGCATCTCCGAATCTTTTGAAGGCGTTGAAAAATCATACGCGATTCAAGCCGGACGCGAAGTTCGTGTCATGGTACAGCCAGAGAAAATTGATGATGCGGAAGCATTCCGACTGGCCCGCGATATTACGAAAACGATTGAGAATGAACTGGACTATCCGGGACATATCAAGGTTACCGTCATACGCGAGACCCGTGCGGTAGAATACGCAAAATAAAAGCATTTCAATGAAAAGTGGCCGCTGTTTGTAGGGCCACTTTTCATTTATGTAAGGCAGACTAGGGAGGGCTTTCTATCAACGTATTATTTATTGGAGACATCGTCGGCAGTGTAGGCAGAAAGGCACTGAGGGAGAATCTTCCTTCACTCAAATCAAAATACAATCCGCATGTTATTATCGTGAACGGAGAAAATGCAGCTTCGGGAAGAGGCATAACCCCCGCCATCGCCAGAGAGTTTTTTGATTGGGGCGTTCATGGGATTACGATGGGAAATCATACTTGGGACAATAAGGAAATATTTGATTTTATAGATGATGAGCCGCGGATCATCCGCCCGGCTAACTTTCCACCAGGAACACCGGGCCGGGGTTATACCGTTGTAAAAGGTGGAGGTAAGGAGCTGGCTATTGTTAATCTGCAAGGTAGAACCTTTTTGCCAGCTATTGACGATCCATTCCGTGCAGCAGATGAAATTGTCGATGAGCTGCGCAAAAAACATAAACATATCCTAGTTGATTTCCACGCCGAAGCAACCTCGGAAAAAATCGCTATGGGTTGGCATTTGGATGGACGTGCTTCAATCGTGGTAGGTACGCACACACATGTACAGAGCAATGACGATACGATTTTGCCACAAGGAACTGCGTATCAGACAGATGCGGGGATGGTAGGTCCTTATGAGGGAGTGCTTGGGATGCAGAAAGAGGCTGTGTTACAGAAATTCCAGACCCAGCTTCCGGTACGTTTTCAAGTGGACATGGGCAAATGGCATTTTCATGCCATCAGCGTAGAACTGAATGATAACGATGGAAAAGCCCGCAAAATTCAGAAAATCAGACTCAAAGAAGATGAATGGCGGATGGATTAACCTTTTTGTGAGCTACTTAAGGAAAGAATAAGGAAAACTGTCACCAAAAAGCAGGAATTTTTTGCTGACCCTCGAATAACATCTAATAGTGGAATCAAACCATCATCATTCCCAGGGGAGGTACTTACTATGGATGTATTAAAAGTATCAGCAAAATCCAATCCCAATTCAGTTGCAGGCGCACTCGCAGGAGTACTGCGTGAACGCGGAAATGCAGAATTACAGGCGATTGGAGCGGGTGCACTAAACCAAGCCATTAAAGCGGTAGCCATTGCCCGGGGATTTGTCGCACCAAGCGGAGTGGATTTGATTTGTATTCCTGCTTTTACAGACATTGTTATTGATGGAGAAGATCGGACTGCGATCAAATTGATTGTAGAGCCAAGATAATAAATGGAAGTTGCCTGAGCCTGTTTACGATTTGTAAACGGGCTTTTTTGCATTGTGAGTCTGTTACAATGATTTTCAAAATAAATTTGTGGTGCTTCAATCTATAAATGGAGGTAAGGTGCATGAATAATAAGTTAAAAGTGAACTGGCCAGTTGTCGACTTTCATTGTGATGTGTTATGTAAAATGCAACTCAATACGCAGATTGATTTCAGTCATCCATCGCTTGATGTCACAAAAGAACGTTTGCTAGAAGGTAACGTGCGGTTGCAAACTTTCGCTATATATATTTCACAGGTATTGGGCACGCCAAGATTTGAGCATGTGGTTCGTCAAATTGAGCTGTTCAGGCAGCATGTTACCTCTATCTCCGGTGGGTTGAGACCATTGCTGTGGAAGGAAGACTTGGCAATGTGTAAAAATACGTCCGCAGTGCATCAGGAGGAGCAAGTAAAGCAGGTAGGAGAAGAGAAACGCACGGAAAAGATAACGTATTTGGATGGTAATGGAACGGATCATACATGGGCACCTTGGGCTTTGCTCTCACTGGAGGGGGTAGATGCGCTGGAAGGGAACCCGTTTTATGCAGAATTGTGCTATGCCATGGGAATACGATTGATTGGGCTGACATGGAATTATGCGAACTGGGCAGCTGACGGCATTATGGAACATAGAGGTGGCGGGCTGACTAGCAAGGGACGCGATTTGGTCAATCGCTGTAATGACCTGGGACTGCTGCTAGATGTATCGCATTTGTCCGTACAAGGCTTCTGGGAGGTGCTGGAGGAGGCAGATCTACCGCCCATTGCCTCGCATTCCAATGCCTTTGCGAGATGTGCTCATCCCCGTAATCTACGGGATGAACAGATTCGTGCACTGATCGCTCGTAACGGACGGATTGGTTTGACCTTCGTCACAATGTTTCTCAAAGAGCAGGGTACGGTAACTGCTGAGGATCTGCTACCGCACATTGAGCATATTTGTTCATTAGGCGGCGAAAGGCATTTGATGTTTGGCTCTGATTTTGACGGTATCGAGCACCATGTGCAAGGGCTGGAGCACTCGGGTAAATATCCGGTTTTTGCAGAACTGCTGCTGAAGCATTACCCTGAGGAGCTAGTCAAGGGATGGTTGGGAGGACATGCGCTGGAATACCTGCAAACGAATTTGCCTTCCAAAATGTCTTCTTAAATAGCTATTTACTAGGAGTTGTTTTTGGCTGCGAATACCTTGACAAAGTGAGAGCAATTACGAAATAATTGGAGCATCTTAGAATTTCATGGTGATAAAATAAGCATAAATACGGCAGACGTTGGAGCAAGACTGACGGGACACCATGCTGCACCGCCATATCAGAGGGGGCTCCATTACACAATGTTAATAAAGAAGGTTACTTGGCTTGAGCTCTTTTATGACTTATTGTTCGTAGCTGCTGTCTCCAAGGCCACTCATGTTTTGCTACATGTTGAGCATGGTAGTATCTCATGGGAACATATGGAAAAGTTTATTATGATTTTTATCCCAATATGGTGGGCTTGGGTGGGACAAACTGTCTACAACAACCGTTTTGGGCAAGACAGTATAACGCATCGAATCTTTATGATCCTGCAATTGTTTTTCGTGTTAATCATGACCGCCAGCCTTAATATAGATTTTGATGCGTATTATGTATCTTTTTTTGTTGGCTATATTGGGTTAAGAGGTTTGACTGTCATTCAATATTTACTTTCGGCACCCAAAGAAACGGCTCATAAACAGGAAACAGCTCGTTTTTTCGGAACCTATTTTTGGATTGGAATAGTTATCTCTAGTTTCTCCCTCTTTTTTGACTCTTGGGTTCGATATTTGATTTTATATACCGGTATAGCTGTTGATATCCTCGTTCCTTTGATTGGTCGTAAAAAGTTGGTGATCACACCAATCCATACGGAGCATCTTTTAGAACGCTTTGCACAGTTCACCTTAATTCTGCTTGGCGAATCTGTGATAAGTATGCTTTCTGTTTTACAATCCGATCATTTTACGGTTTCTTCTGTTGTATTTGCTGCTTTGGCTTTTGTATTAGTCATCGCAATCTGGTGGCAATATTTTGAGAATATGGAGAAGCGCGTAGATAAATCAAAACAATCAGCAGGACAGACTATTATTTATGGTCATTTGTTTATTTATCTTTCCCTTAGCATGCTAGCTGCTTCGATTCAGCTCTTGTTTTTGGGACAAGTAGACTATATCTTTGTGCTTTGCTTTACCTTTGCTTCTGTTTTTATTTACTTTTTGTCGGTTTTGCTGGTATTTCATCAGTACCGATTAAGTCATCTTAAACCTCGTCTCAGAGTCATTTTTTTCTTAACTGGAATACTCTGTGTCCTGTTTATCCTTAATATATTTATTGTCGTTCCCCCTCATCTCATCGTAGCTGAAATCATGCTTTTCTTTCTCCTGTTCGCTAAAACGACGGTTTGATCCGATTTCTATGGACGATATTTAACGCTGATTGGGGCGAAAAAGGGAACTTTATACGCTCTCCTTTTCTTTCTTGGCAAAATAGGAGTATAATAGCATGGATGTGTAAAGTATTGTATAGAGAAAAAGGAGTGACCACACGATGAGTAAAATCGTACCTGTCGGCGTTTCCGCCCGTCATATTCACCTGACTCAAGAGCATATTGAAATTTTGTTCGGAGCAGGCTATCAATTAACTGAATTTAAACCTTTGTCCCAACCAGGACAATTTGCCGCAAATGAAACGGTAGCTGTAATTGGTTCTAAGGGCCAATTTGATAAGGTTCGCATTTTGGGACCTGCTCGTCCCGCTTCCCAATTGGAAATCTCTCGCACTGATTCCTTTGCTATTGGTGTAAAAGCACCTGTACGCGAATCTGGTAGCATTGATGGTACACCAGGAATCACGGTAAAAGGACCAGCTGGTGAAGTGGAACTGCAAGAAGGCGTGATTGTAGCAGCCCGCCATATTCATTTCCATACATCTGATGCAGCTAAATGGGACATTAAGGACAAGCAGTTGCTGAAAGTACGTGTCGGCGGCGAACGTGGCCTTGTATTTGAAAATGTTCTTGCACGTGTGTCCGATTCTTTTGCTTTGGATATGCACATTGATACAGATGAAGCGAACGGAGCCGGTGTGAAAAACGGTGACAACGCTGAAATCGTAGACTAATATACACGTATTTAAATGCCGGAAGGCTTAAAGAGTCCGATTCTTGCAAAAGAATCGGGCTTTTTACATACTATATAATTTATAAATACTTCACTTATGTACAAAAAGAACATGAGTTCAAATTACACTCCATGGTATCTGCGGTTGATCTATGGCGATGGCCTATAAATCATGCTATAATTTAGTGTAATGCCTTTTTTAAAGGTTTTTTAGAACTTAAGATAAATTTACCCATGCCTAAAAATACAGTAAAATTACAAATTAGCTCGTGAAATAGATGGTGTAAGGAGTGACTAAGGAATGGAAAAGAAAACAAAAGATTACTCCAAATATTTTGATTTCTCGGATGCGAAGATTATTTCTGAAGATGAGCATAGCAAAAAGATCCGTATTCGCGGACGTGAAATCAACATTATGGCGGAGCCGAACCATAGAAAAGAAAAGCAGCGCGGTAAAGAGGACGTACAGGTATTGTATGATAACGCAGTTCCGGATGAGCTCAAGCATATCGGTGAGGGAAAGCATTATATCGTATACACATTTGGTTGCCAAATGAACGAGCATGATTCCGAAACCATAAAAGGCTTGCTGGAGCAAATGGGCTACCAGGCAACCGAGGATCGGAAGGAAGCAGACATCATTTTACTGAACACTTGTGCTATCCGTGAAAATGCGGAGGATAAAGTGTTTGGCGAGTTGGGTCACCTCAAGCATCTCAAAACAGAAAAGCCAGGATTACTGCTTGGCGTGTGTGGCTGCATGTCACAGGAAGAGAATGTCGTTAACCGAATTATGCAAAAACACGGTTTTGTTGATATGATTTTTGGTACCCATAATATTCATCGTCTGCCTCAGCTCGTCAAGGAAGCACTCTTTAGCAAAGAAATGGTGGTCGAAGTGTGGTCTAAGGAAGGCGACATTATCGAAAACTTGCCGAAGAAGCGTGAGGGTATGCGGGCTTGGGTGAACATTATGTACGGTTGTGATAAATTTTGCACCTATTGCATTGTTCCCTTTACACGTGGTAAGGAAAGAAGCCGCCGTCCAGAGGATGTAATCGCTGAGGTACGGGATTTGGCACGTCAAGGCTTTAAAGAAATTACCTTACTGGGGCAGAATGTTAACGCTTATGGCAAGGATTTGAAAGATTTGAATTACAGATTCGGGGATCTGATGGATGATATGCGCAAAATCAATATCCCGCGTGTACGTTTTACGACATCACATCCACGTGATTTTGATGACCATTTGGTTGAAGTGCTTGGTAAGGGTGGCAATTTGGTGGAGCATATTCATCTGCCTGTTCAATCCGGTAATACGGATATATTGAAGAAAATGAACCGAAAATATACCCGTGAGCGTGTTCTGGAACTGGCCGCGAAGATTAAAGCAGCTGTTCCGCATGTTTCTCTGACAACAGATATCATCGTAGGTTTCCCGGGCGAAACAGACGAGCAGTTTGAAGATACTCTATCTCTGGTGCGCGAGGTCGGATATGACTTTGCCTACACATTTATTTATTCACCACGTGAAGGTACGCCAGCTGCTTCGATGGAAGATAATGTGCCTATGTCGGTCAAAAAAGAGCGTCTCCGGCGTCTGAACATTGCTGTGAACCAAAACAGCCTTCGCTTTAATAGTCGTTTGCGTGGCGAAGTGGTTGAAGTGCTGGTGGAGGGCGAGAGCAAAAATGACAGCAAAGTGCTTGCCGGTCGGACCCGTTCCAATAAGCTTGTACATTTTGAGGGTTCTAAGGACCTGATTGGTTCCTTTGTTCAAGTGAAAATTACGGAACCTATGACCTTTTACATCAAAGGTGATCTGGTTGAAACGGCTGTAGCAGTTAACGGATAAAAGAATATTCTAGCGGGTTGCATGCGGTCTGAGTAAAGGGCTGTGTGCAAGGCCGTCTAAGTGAGAAAAGGAGCGATGGACAATGACAGAGGAGCGGTTGCAACAAACAGAACTTCAATCGGCGGCGCGCCAGCATGATCATTTGGTCAATCGCGAAATGATATTGGCAAAAGCCAAAGAATTGGCAGATATTTTGGGTAGCAGTGAGGAAGTACAGGTATTCCGGAAAGCAGAAGAAAAGATTCAGGATCATCAACGAATCCAGCAACTGATTGCAACGATGAAAAAGAAGCAAAAGGAAATTGTAGCATTTGAATCCTTGAAGAATCAAAAAATGATTGCCAAAATAGAGGCCGAGCTACAGGAGCTACAGGAAGAGCTTGACGGTATTCCAATTGTAACGGAGTTTCAGCAGAGTCAGGTGGAAATTAATGAGCTACTGCAAATGGTGATCATGGCGATCCGTGATACCGTTGCTGAGAAGGTGAACGTAGAAGAGGGAAAAAGCACTTCCTCGTCGAATTGCAGTGATTAGAATGAAATCATGGTGTGGAGGCGTAGCTTCCACGCCTTTTTTTCGAAAGCAATTTACTATCGTATGTGTTTATAAGACATCAAGAGAAATGGGACAACATAGAAGGGATGGAAGCAAGGAAATGGATAAGTTGGGTAAGATGCTAGAGGGAGAAAATAATACTTTTTGGGAGTATTTAGGGTGTGAGCTGATTGCAGCTGATGCAAACGAGGTACAGATCGCTTTGGAGGCCAAACAAGAGCATACCAATGTGATGGGTATTGTCCATGGGGGTGTACTTACTTCATTGATGGATCAGGCGATGGGGATGGTCAGTATGGCTTCACGAAATATGGATCCATGTGTAACGACGAACCTGAATGTTCATTTTTTGTCAGCCATGAGGCAAGGACGACTGGAGGTTAGGGCGCGGATTCTTCATCAGGGAGGTCGCACTATAACCACTGAAGCGGAAGTAAGAGATAGTGAAGGCACACTCGGTTCTACATCTACAGCAACCTTCCGAGTATTACGTACACAAGCAAGTGATTCAGGCAAGGCCTGACACTTGACAAAAATTTTTATTATGTCATAATGAATTTATCAAAACGATATAATATGGTGATGCCAATGGATAGCAATCGTATAAACGAAGAGGCGCAAAAGGCGTCGTACAACATTAAGAAATACCGCACCCCGGATGGAGCTCCAGCGGATATCGTTATGTTTACCTTAACGAAGCGGGAGCGCAAGACGGTAACAAAGACATTGCCGATTCGGGAGCTGAAAGTGATGCTCATCAAGCGCCGCAGTTGGCCGTTTGCGGGACGCTGGGCTTTGCCTGGAGGGTTTTGTCAGGAAGATGAATCTATGTATGGAGCTGCCAAGCGGGAGCTGTTAGAGGAAACAGGTGTGGACGGCGGGCATCTGGAGTATTTGGGTGTATATAGTGGACCGGGACGTGATCCGCGCGGGTGGATCATATCACATGCATTTTTTGCGCTGGTAGAAGAATGGATGTTGGAACAGCGTCAGGCGGCCGATGATGCTTCCGAGGTCGGGCTATTCACGATCCGCGAAGCGTTGGAGGAATTGGAGTTGGCATTCGATCACCGGGATATCATAGTAGATGCTTATCGCAAAATTCAGTTGCAGATGCTTCAGACGACGATAGCCAAGCAGTTTTTACCGCTACATTTTACACTGGGTGAATTATATCAGGTGATTCAGAGTGTCGTACCGGATTTCGAAGAGCCAAACTTTATTCGCAAAATAACATCGACTCGTAGCAGACAGGGAATACTGGAAGAGGTGCGTGATGAGAACGGCAAACCGCTCAGTTCCAACCAGTATTCACAAAGACCGGCACAGTTGTACCGTTTTAGTGACAGAGTACCGCGTTTATCTATCTACACGTAACATCTAATGTAATAGGTTACGCATAGAATGTACAATTTCACTTTGAGGATAAGGAGCTGACCGTACAATGCAGGCACTAATTGTTATTGATTACACGAAAGATTTTGTGGACGGTAGTTTGCCTGTAGGACAACCTGCGATTGAGTTGGATGAACGGATCGCAGCAATTACGCAGGCATACGTGGATCAAGGGGACTTTGTTGTCATGGCTGTGGATTTGCATGAGGAGAACGACCTTTATCACCCGGAGAGCAAGCTGTTTCCTCCACATAATATACGTGGAACCAACGGACGACATTTGTATGGCAAGCTTCGTAGCCTCTATGAGCAACAAAGTGATCTTATCTACTGGTTGGATAAAACACGGTACAGTGCTTTTGCGGGCACAGATCTGGAGCTCAGGCTGCGTGAACGTGGTATTCTGGAAGTTCATCTGATTGGTGTGTGTACAGATATATGTGTGCTGCATACGGCTGTAGATGCTTATAACAAAGGTTTTGCTATTACTGTATACAAGGACGCTGTGGCGAGCTTTAATCAAGCTGGACATGATTGGGCTTTGGGTCATTTTGAAGGAAGTCTTGGAGCCGCGGTACGGTCGGCTGAGGACACGGTTTTACGTCAGAAGAAGTAAAATAACTTAACGATTGTGCACCAATGTCCGATAACAAAATGGAGCCGGATATTGCTGAATCTGGGCAGATGAGGTGGTACGTTGCCACAAACCTGGGGACAGTCAGAGAGGATGATTACGATGCAGTCAACGAGCCTCGCATTACATACAGATAAATATCAGATTAATATGATGTACGCCCATTGGGTGAACGGAAGTCACCAGCGTAAAGCTGTGTTCGAGGCGTATTTCCGTAAACTCCCTTTTGGTAATGGATACGCCGTGTTCGCTGGTCTGGAACGCATTGTGAATTATATTGCAAATTTGCGGTTTACAGAAGAGGACATTCGCTACCTGTCTGAACAGGAGGAGAAATACGATCCCATGTTCATGGAGGCGCTTCGCCAGTTTAAGTTTGGTGGAACGGTCCATTCAATGAAAGAAGGGGCACTTGTTTTTCCAAACGAGCCTCTGGTACGTGTTGAAGGAACGATTATGGAAACGCAGCTTGTTGAGACGGCATTGCTGAATTTTATGAACTATCAGACACTCATTGCGACAAAGGCATCGCGCATCAAGCAGGTGGCAAGTGACGATACACTGCTCGAATTTGGGACACGGCGTGCGCAGGAAGCTGATGCGGCGATTTGGGGAGCACGAGCAGCTTATGTGGCAGGTTTTGACGCGACTTCTAATATGCTGGCAGGCGAGCACTTTGGAATCCCGACGAAGGGGACACATGCCCATTCATGGGTTCAGACCTTTATGACGGAGCAGGAGGCTTTTGACGTATATGCGAAGGTTTTGCCAGACCAGGTTACACTGCTGGTAGACACCTTTGACACGCTGGAAAGCGGTGTTCCTCATGCGATTCGGACAGCAAAAATGCTGGAGAGTCAGGGCAAGCGTATGAATGCAATCCGTCTGGATAGCGGTGACTTGGCTTATCTATCCATACAGGCGCGGGAAATGCTCGATGCTGAAGGTTTAGATTACGTACAAATTGTAGCTTCCAATGATTTGGACGAAAATACGATTTTTAACCTGAAAGCCCAAGGGGCGCGTATTGATGTATGGGGTGTAGGAACACAGCTTATCACGGCTTCAGATCAACCATCGCTTGGCGGGGTGTACAAGCTGGTTGAGCGTGAAGTGGATGGCGAAATGTTGCCGACGATTAAGATCTCGGGTAACCCAGAAAAAGTATCCACACCAGGCAAGAAGGATGTATATCGCATTGTGGATAAGAAGAAAGGGAGAGCCGTAGCCGATTATATTTCTTTCCCGGATGAAGAGCGTCCGCGTAATGGTAAGCGCCTGAAGCTGTTTAACCCTTTGCATCCGTATATGAAGAAGTATGTAGAAAATTATGAAGCCGTGCCAATGCTCGAGCCTATTTTTATAAATGGACAGAAGGTATATGAGCTTCCTGAGCTGGATGAAATTCGTGCCTACCATACTTCACAGTTGAAACTGTTTTGGCCAGAATATTTGCGGAAGCTGAACCCTGAAATTTATCGTGTAAATCTGAGTGAGAAGGTATGGGAGCTGAAGCAAAAGCTGATCGACAGCTATATGCAGCCCGAAGTTGAAGAAAAAGAATAGTTGGAAGAGGCACCTCATGAATGTATGGGGTGCCTTTTTGTGTCGCGGCATGTAGGAAATAGGAGCTTATTTATAAATTTCTCTCATCACATGTCGTAGCTCAGGGACAATAATGCGTTCCATTGCCAAACGAACGGCTCCGCGTGAGCCAGGCATAGAAAATACAGCTGTCCGGCCCACAGTGCCAGCTACAGCCCGGCTTAAGATAGCTGCTGAACCAATGTCCTCAGCAAAGCTTAAATAACGGAAGATTTCTCCAAAGCCAGGTAGTTCCTTATCCAGTAGAGAGGAGACGGCTTCATATGTAGTATCACGTGGAGAAATACCGGTACCGCCTGTCAAAAGTACAGCCTCGATGTCATCCTGTGCCGCTGCTTCGGATACTAACTGCTGAATACCTTCGTAGTCATCCTTGACGATGACATATCGAACAACCTTATATCCATTGGTTTCTAGTAGATCCATGAGCAGTCGTCCCCCGGTATCTGTTTCCACGGTACGTGTGTCCGAGACAGTCACGACCATGCAATTAACCTGTTGTGGGGATTCCTGTCGATGCTCCTCTACGGAAGACATATTCATTAAAATGTTCACTCCTTGATCGATGGTTAGACATACACTTTTTACAATAGAGCAATGACTGAGTGTATGCAAGTCAGAAACAGGGGCTAAAAATCCATGTGATTAATATCCTTGCACTTGCACACTGGAATATAGTACACTTCCTTACATAAGTCGGGATTACTTTGTTTTTATTTTATTGTAAGCGCGCACATCAAATGATTAATCTCAAGGATCAGCGGGTAATAGTACAGCAGGGTCAACAACTGGGAGGTAATGTAATATGAATCATTCATACCAACAATGCGTGGATGCTTGCCTGGAATGTATGAACGCTTGCAATGTATGTTACGTAGCGAGTTTGAAGGAATATGATTTAGCTATGCTGCGTGAATGTATTCGAGTGAGTAGGGAATGTGCAGAAATATGCGGATTTGCTGCTCAAATGCTGCAGCGCGGAACGGATTTTGCCGAGCAAATCTGTGAGCTGTGCGCCAAGGCCTGTGAGGTATGTGCTGCTGAATGCAGCAAGCATTCCCATGATCATTGCAAACATTGTGCAGAAGCCTGCCGTCGTTGCGTTCAGGCATGCCGCCAATTGGTGGCAGTGTAATTACATATATGGAACTAGTGCCTGAAGAGGAAATAAAAGGTTGCTTTCTACTGAATAGGTTTGTATAATGATTGGAATTAACGTCATGGAACGGGAGAGTAGCAGCGGAGCCGTATCATTACAGCGAGCCGGAAGAGGTGGAAGCCGGTATGAGATCCGATGTGAAGCGCACCCGGGAGGCGGTTGATCCAACGAGCAGAACTTCAGTAGATCAGCCCGGCAGACACCGTTATTAGTCATTGGAGTGAAATCGCGATTTGTGTAAGTTAGCTTTAGCCGCACAACCGATTTACGAAGAGTGGTACCGCGGGGATATTGAAGTTCTCGTCTCTTGAATTATTTCAAGAGGCGGGGGCTTTTTTTGTTAGATTCTATAAAAAGAAGGAGAGAGATCATGTTAATGAGGATTGCTGCTCAAGCGATATTGGCCCATACGGGCTTGGAGGAAAAAGAAATTTTATCTTTATTTGAGGTGCCTCCGCAGCCTGAATGGGGAGATGTGGCGTTTCCGTGTTTTGTGCTGGCTAAAAAGTTTCGAAAGTCTCCACAGCACATTGCACTGGAATTAGCGGAGCTAGTAAACCATGAAGAAGGTTTAACTGCTTCAGCATCGGGTGCCTATGTAAATATAACATTGGATCGGTCAGTTCATATTCCGCTTATGCTTGCTGAATTGAGCGAGGCTGATTTCCTCAGGCCCAATATCGGGCACGGACAGCGGGTAGTTATTGATATGTCCTCGCCCAATATTGCCAAACCGTTTGGTATCGGTCATCTTCGCTCTACTGTTATCGGTGCTGCCTTGTATCGTATTCTTGGTGAAACCGGATATGTTCCAATAAGTGTGAATCATCTTGGAGATTGGGGAACACAGTTTGGCAAGCAAATTGCGGCCTATAAAAGATGGGGAAATGAGGAGGAGCTACAACATGATCCGATTGGTGAATCGCTGAAGCTGTATGTGCGTTTTCATCAGGAGGCCGAGCATGATCCGACTCTGGAGGATGAAGGCCGCGAGTGGTTCCGACGTTTGGAACATGGGGATGCTGAGGCTCAACAACTATGGGAGTTTTTTGTTGAAGTCAGTCTGGGTGAATTTGATCGTATGTACCAGCGTCTAAACATTACATTTGACCATGTGCTGGGAGAAAGTTTTTACAATGATAAGATGCAGGCAGTTGTTGCTCAATTAAGAGCAAAAGGATTGCTGGAGGAAAGTGATGGCGCGCTCGTGGTTCGTCTGGAAGATGAGGAACTGCCTCCGTGTCTTATTCTAAAAAAGGATGGGACCACCATTTATCCAACACGTGATCTGGCAACAGCGATTTATCGTCATGAAGTGATGAAGGCTGATCGGTTGCTGTACGTCGTTGGTGGGGAACAGAAGTTGCATTTCCAGCAGGTGTTTGCGGTGCTGAAGCATGCAGGGGAGGCTTGGGCGGAGCAATGTGAGCATGTGCCGTTTGGATTAATGCGGTTTGCGGGTAAGAAAATGTCCACAAGACGCGGAAAAGTTGTCAAACTGGAGGAGGTGCTGGATGAAGCTATAGCGCGTGCTCAAGCCATCATTAATCAGAAGAACCCCGATTTGCAGGAACAACAGGCAGTGGCTGAGGACGTTGGCATTGGGGCGATTATTTTTGGCGATTTAAAAAACAACCGGCTGAATGAAGTGGATTTTTCGTTGGAGGAGGCGCTGACTTTTGAAGGCGAGACCGGGCCTTATGTGCAGTATACTCATGCGCGCATACGTAGCCTTCTGGAGAAAGCTCACGCTCGCACCGATGTTGATAATACCAATTCTAGCGACAACGCCCTTGTCCAAGATAGCCATTCTCGTGATTTGAATGACGCATCGGATGAAATGTTGGGTGACGCAGGTTGGGCGCTGCTTAAGCAGTTGGGTCGCTATCACGGACAACTGATACGTGCGGCTCGCCAACTGGAACCTTCGGTAATTGCGAGATTTGCATTGGATACGGCCCAGGCGTTTAACCGTTTTTACGCCAAGGAAAGGATTGTCGATGGTGGACAGTGGCGTATTCAGTTAGCGGAACAAACTGCGGATATTCTGGCATGCGCGTTGCAACTTCTTGGTCTGAAAGCACCGAATCGGATGTAAGCAAAGCGAACAAAGGGGAGCGAGTTTTTACTGGCGGGATGACTGCTACCAGACCTGGCTCTTCCAAAGGAATACTGTAAAAGATTAATCTGTTACAGGCACTTTTGGGTATCTATAAAGATTGTGAGCAGAAAAGAGTTAGACGGGTTACACTAATCGCAGGTATTCCACTGTTTTGCAACCAATTTGTGCATATTTGAAACATTTGATGCTTTTATTACGTCGGTAAGTGTAGAAGCAAAGTAAACATGGAGGTGTATCTCATGAAAAAGAACAAAAGCGTGACAGCTGCCCTGCTTGTCATCTGCTCATTGGCAGTAGCTACGTCGGCTTCAGCTTTTCGTGATATAAAGGGAGCTGAACAGGAGAAGATCGTAAACTCACTTCAGGACAAAGGAATTATTCAAGGAATAACCAAGGATAAATTTGCACCGGATCAAACGCTCACGTATGCACAAGGAGTACACTTGGTTGTTCGTGCAATGGATCTTCAGGTAATGCCTGATTTCACAACGGGTTCCTTTGCAAACATTCCGGCTTCCGCATGGTATGCTCAGTCCTATCGGATTGCAGCCCAACACCAAATCCCTTTGTCACCCGATATTGATCCAAGCACCCGTATGACAAGAGAACAATTTGCGAATATTCTGTATAAAGCAGTGAGTGCAACGGGTGAATATCCAACCGTCCGTATGTTAATTAATGTAGCGGATGGAAAAAAACTAGACCAGGAATCAAACGCAGCAGTTCAATTCCTGCTACTGACCAAAATTGCAAAATTGGACGAACAGAGCAACTTTAACCCGGATCGTAAAGTAACGCGGATGGAGGCAGCAGAAATGGTCTATAACGCATCCGAATTTGTACAAAGTCATAAAACGGTTGAAGCATCTCCTGAAAATCCGGCTGAGCCTGTAGATCCGGTTCAACAAAACAATATTAGTATGAGTATAGAGAAGGCAAATGACCAGCAGAACAAAGTGACAATTACCCGTCTGCAAGCACCTAATCCAGGTTACGGCATTGAAGTGGATCACATCGACTACGTAGATGATACGAATGCAGTAATTTACTACAAGCTGACTAGTCCAAAGCCAGGGGAAATGAACATTCAAGTCATTACGGACACCCACACAAGTACGTTGGTAGACAGCAAGTATAAGGTTACGCTCAAAGCAGTAGATGGAACAGTGCTTCCACCCACAGGAACAGGCACGTCTGTAGCTAAATAAAATTACAAGCCATATGTCCTATATAAAAATAAACCAGCGAGCCTCCAATGTGTAGGGGAGGCTCGCTGGTTTTTTTCATGCCAAATGTTCATCGTTAGCCCTAAGTAATTGGGCTATTCAAGCTTTAAATGCTGACTTTGCCAGCAAGTAAGTCATTTTGCGCAGGAGGCGTAGCAGAGATTGAATCTGATTCTGTTGCAACTGTTCCCGACTGGAGCTGATACATTTGGAAGTAACGCCCGCCTTGGGCCATAAGTTCATCATGGCTACCCCGTTCAACAATTTCACCCCGATGCAGCACCAAAATTTGGTCCGCACTGCGAATGGTGGACAAACGGTGAGCAATGATAAAGGTCGTACGTCCCTTCTTGAGCACCTCAAGAGCGGATTGGATGAGCGCTTCCGTTTCGGTGTCAATATTGGCAGTAGCTTCATCCAGAATTAAAATTGCGGGATCAAAGGCTAGTGCACGAGCGAAGGAAATAAGCTGGCGTTGCCCGGCTGATAAGGTGCTGCCTTTTTCAATAACAGGCTCATCGAATCCTTGCGTCAAATGGGCCAGCAATTTGTCGGCTCCAACATCATGCAGCGCTTTATTCACCTGTTCTCTCGTGATTCGGCTGTCTCCGAGACTGACATTGGAGGCTACCGTACCTGTGAATAAATATGGATCTTGAAGAACAATGCCCATATGATGGCGAAGCCATTGCTTAGGGATGTCTTTGACAGACGTTCCGTCAATGGTGATCGTTCCTTTTTGCGGATCATAGAACCGGAATAGCAGGTTGATAATCGAACTTTTGCCTGATCCGGTATGTCCGACAAGGGCAACAGTTTGCCCGGGTTGTGCTGTAAAAGAAATATGTTTAAGTACATCATCCTTTTTGTAGGCAAAGGAAACGTCGTTAAACTCTACCTGGCCTTTGTAGCGCGGCATCGTGCCGTCCGTCACCGGCTCTCCAGTTTCGTCCATCAACTCAAATACGCGTCCTGAGGATACGATGGAAGTATCCAGTACAGCGAGTTGGTTGACCATACCCGTCATAGGTTGGAACAGTCGACCCAGCACATCGACGAAGGCATACAATACGCCTAGTGAAACAGCACTACCTGTAGTTCCGAGCGCCTCAGATCCAAAGTACCACAACACGACGGCAAAGGCGAGATTTCTCAATACGTTGACTAAATTGTGCGAAGTGAAGGCGTTCAAATTCAGCATTTTATTCTGATGCTTCATATAGTCATCATTCAGTTCCTCAAACTCTTGCTGCGTTTGTTTCTGGTGGCGGAACACGCGAATAATGGACATCCCTTGAATCGATTCATTGATAATCGCATTAATCTCACTGAGTCTGGACCGAATGATCGTATTATAGCGGGTGGCGACCTTGCGATACAATATAATCCACAAGATCAGTAACGGTACAATAAACAGAGAGATAAGGCCCAGTCTGAAGTCCAGCAAAAAGAGTGCAACATATACCCCTGCCATCGTCACAATCCCTGAAGTGAAATTGGAGAGCACAGCCACAAACAAATCTTTGACTGCCTCAGTGTCATTCGTAACACGGGATACGACTTTGCCTGCAGGCAAGTTATCAAAAAAGTAAACTGGCAGCCGTTGGATGTGAGCGTAGAGATCAAGCCGAAGCTTTTGAATGACCTTGTTCGCCGAGGATTGCAGCCAGTATGTTTTGCCGAATTCAGCAAAAATGGAAATAACCAGGAAGAAGCAATACCAGCCAATCAGCTGAAAGATACCGGGCATTTCCGGTTTGTAAAAGCTATACAGTTCATCAGCTGTCAGAGCCTTAGCTTCATAGCGAAAGGTGTCGGAGCCGCGTGTCACAGTCAGCGTTCCATTCGTAAAGGAGCGGTTACCGTCAGCCACTTGAACCGAGCCATCGACAAATACGAAAGATTTCCCAACTTGTAAAATCCTCGCTTCGCGACCTTTAGTCTCCCCGGCCTCAAAGCGATCTTCACGCTTAAAGTGGGTGCCAGCATAACTTACAGTTCCGTCCACACGAGTTGTTTCATAAAATGGTTTTTCAATAGCGAGCATATGGTCGTCGATCATCGTTTTGGCGATGAAGGGACCAGCCAGCTCGGCGGCTACTCCGATAGCCAAAGCGATGAGAGCGGCGATAAAGCCTGCTTTGCTCGTCAGCGCGTACTGAAATAGCCTTTTGCCGATATTGGGTTTCATTAGGATACCTCCCCTGAGGTCAGATCAGATTCCACTTGTTGCCGTTCATACTGTTGTCGGTACCATCCGTCAGCCTGAAGTAGCTCGCTGTGGGTTCCTTCCTCAATAATGCGTCCTTGCTCCAGCACGACGATCCGGTCTGCATGTTCTACAGCGGAAAGGCGGTGGGTGGAGATCAGGGTTGTTTTACCCGAGCGCTGACGTCGGATATTGTCAATAATTCTTGCTTCCGTCCGGGCATCTACTGCAGATAGTGCATCGTCGAGCAATAGAATATCCGGATCACCGATAAAGGCGCGAGCCAGCGAAACGCGCTGCTTCTGGCCGCCGGACAGGGCGATACCTTTTTCTCCGACCAGTGTATCCAGCCCATCAGACAGGGTACCTAAATCCTGGTCGAAGGCAGCAGTACGGATAGCTTCCATAATGTCGTCGTCATCTGCATGTGGTTTTCCGAATTGAATGTTCTCGCGCACCGATTTGGAAAACAAAATTTGCTCTTGCGGCACGTAGCCGATCCAGCTGTGTAGTTGTTCTACTGCAATGTCCTCCAGACGTATGCCGGAGATTAAAATATCACCGCTACCCGTCGGATATTCATGTAGTAGCTGTTTGAGCAGCGTGGATTTCCCGCTGCCTGTTCTACCGACGACGCCCAGCGTTTCTCCGCGTTTGAGCTCCAGACTCACATGTGACAGATTGTCAATAGTAGAGGTAGGGTAACGGAAGGTAACGTCTTTCATCCTGATGGATTCGAGGCGATCCACTGGAACAGGTTGAGCTGCATCCTGAACGTCTGGCTGGACATCGAGAGTTTCATTAACCCGGTCCAAGGAAGCGCTACCGCGCTGCATAATGTTAATCAGCTCTCCAATGGCAAACATCGGCCAAATCATCATTCCCAAATACATATTAAAGGAGACCAATTCGCCTAGCGTGATATCGTTATGAAATACCAGATAAATACCATAACCGAGTCCGATGACGTAGCTAAGTCCTACACATAAACGAATGGTTGGTTCAAAGAGGGCATCCATCCGAGCGACAGCCAGATTTTTACGAAATACATCGTCGGTAATATCGGCGAAACGCTTTTCGTCCATTCGCTCTTGCACATAGGCGCGAATGACTCGGATACCTGCCACGGATTCCAACACCTGATCGTTCATATCACCAAATGCATCTTGTGCCAGTGTGTAACGCTCGTGAACGGCTTTACCGTAAATGCTCATAGCCAGTGCGATAAAAGGTAGGGGCAGGATAGCTGCCAGTGTCAACTTCCAACTGATTAAGGTGCCCATGGCAACTAATACCACGCTCAGATAGACCGTAGAGTCTGTCAGTGTCAGCATGCCGAAGCCTGCTGTACTTGCTACGGAGCGAAGGTCGTTCGTGGCACGAGCCATCAGATCGCCAGTGCGATTGCGTTCAAAAAATGGAGGGGTCATCCGCAACAGATGATTCATAAAGCGTGTGCGCAGTAAGCGCTCCACCAGATTGGCACCACCGAACAGCTTGTGCATCCATATGTACGTAATGTAGTAGATGACGGCTAGAATGCCTATGATGTACAAAATATAACGCCAAAGTGAGGACCAGGAAATTGAACCGCGCACAATCTCATCAATGGCACTACCTAGCAGCCGAGGTGGAGCAAGCTCCAGCACACCAACGGCTATCAGCAAAAACAATCCAATGGAGTATCGGCTTCGTTCTCTTTTAAAAAACCAGCTTAAATTTTTAAGTACCGAAAACAAGAGGAATCCCATCCTTTCATGACAAGTTCATTCGAGAGTTGTGTACCATTTTGAAGAAACAACAGGCCTTGCTGCCACAAGTATGATCCGGCAACAGGCGCAAAAAAGGCATACCGTCCGCAGACGATATGCCTTAAATCTCAATATCATATGGCGCGCAGGTATTTTCAGCACACTCACCACTGAAAAACTGCTCAAACGCAGGCAGCCACTCGTATTAAACCATACAACGCGAATGGCCCAATTTTGAAGGATGCGACAGGGGAGATGCTCCGGTATGAAGTTGTTGTGTTTGTAGATGTGGGTAAAATGCAATAGGAAATTTTAGCACCGGTAACACTCCTTTCTTCCTCAAAATGGGTTCATTCTAACATGAGTAATCGTTCAAATTGGTAATAAATTTCAAAATGGATCTCGTATGGTTGAATCTTAACACCCTTTTTTGCGAATTGTCAAACCTTTTTCAAAAAAATGTATATGGCTTGTCCAAGAAGCTCGCTGGGTTGGAACGGTTGGTGGTCAATCTAAAAGATGCTATGATATAGTTGGCAGACGTCATTGTACAAGGAGATGAGCATAACGTATGAGCATACAGGTAACTGAACCTGCGGCACAGTGGTACATTAAGGAGCTTAGTTTGAATCGTGGAGATTCGATCCGTTTTTTTGTTCGCTATAGCTCTGGCGGCGGGTTGCATCCAGGCTTTTCTCTGGGAATTGCCGTAGAGCCTCCGCAGCACCCCGTATTACAACATGAAGCGGCTGGCATTACGTTTTATATGGAGGACCAGGATTACTGGTATCTGAAGGGCCATCACCTGGAAGTTAAGTATTTGGAGGAACATGATGACATTATTTACACCTATGTTGAGGATGGACAAGCTTAGCGCTCCACTGTCAATCATAGCGTGCAAATAGTTGTTCTTGGACATGAAAAGCGGCGGAGTATCGTGTTACAGGAGATGAACCTGTACATGATGCTTCGCCGCTTTTTTGTGCTTAAGGCGGGTATGTCGTATGTTAAGGGTTGTTAAGTATCGGGCCATCGAGTGCAAAATCAAAATCATCAATGTCGTACACATGTACAGGTACGGAAGCTTCGAGAATGCGGTGGATCCAGTCCAATTGATCCGTCAGAATGGGTAATGATTCACGCTGAGCTGTCAACACCAGTTCAGTCTCAATTGGATCAAAATATTCTCCGTAATGCGCCGTATCAACAGCATTAACGACAATGAGTGATGTATTGGCATCGAATAGAATAGGCAAGCTCTTGGCCCAAGGCATCTGAAGGGCACGCCGAATTTTTTTCTGATTCAAAGGTTCTTCAAAATAACTGATCAACTCGCTTACCTTCCGCTTCACATGTTGATCGTCCATAGGATTATCCATGAGCGGCTCTGTGCTATCCTGGAATTCGTATAGCTCTAGCAGTGATGTGTAAGGCACTATATATTCCACAGGGGCGGGAGATGTAAGTAGTTGGCCGTATATAGCCACCATTACAGCTTCCGTTACAAATTGTCGAGACATCGGTCAAGCCTCCTGCATTTACCAAATTATGCGATATGAGTATACCACAAAGCGGAACTGAATTCAGCCCGACATGCAGATTGCTATCATTTATTCCTATATTTGTTGTACGAATTTAGCTGCGGCCGATTAACAAGGAAAGCAATCCGGCAGCAATCAGAGGTCCAACAGGAACTCCTTTAAAGAAGGCAACGCCAATGACGGTCCCGATCAGTAGACCTGTCACAATAATGGGCTGTCCAGACATCAAAGTTACTCCGCGGCCGCCAAGATAGGCTACCAGAATTCCGATACCAATCGCGAGCAGTGATTTCCAGTGCAGGAAAGACTCCATCACCTGATTGATACTGATTTTACCGCTGGCTAGCGGGGTCATGACCCCAATCGTCAAAATAATAATTCCGATCGTCAGGCCATACTTTTCAAGCCAGGGGAAAGCAGTGTGAAAGCTGGTTACCCGCAGTAGCAGTAATACAACCATGGCAATAGTCACGGTAGAGTTGCCACTAACAATCCCAAGACCAGCCAATACCAGTAAGATAAGTGAGCTGTAATCCATACAGATGTTCTCCTTCGTTTATTTAGCTTTGGATATGTTCGGCGATTTGTCGCCCGTGCCAGCGACCTGTTTCAATAAACACTTCATTGGCATTGCTGCCTGAAGCGATGACCCCGGCGACATATATACCTGGGATGTTCGTTTCCATCGTGGCAGGATTAAATTCTGGTTTGTCCAGATCCTCAGCCATGTGGACGCCGACAGACTCCAGTAGTTTTCGTTCCGGGTGAAATCCAGTCAGTGCTAGTACAAAATCATTTTCGAGCCGGAACGCTTCTGCGTCCAGTGGAGTGACTAAGACATGGTCTGGATGAATTTCGGTAATACGTGCGCCTAAGTGCAGCGTGATCTTCCCTTTTTGTACCATACTGTCAAACTGTGGACGAACCCACGGCTTGATGTATTGGGACAACTCGCTTCGACGATATACCATATCAATCGTAGCTCCGACCCGCACCAATTCCATCGCAGCATCTACCGCAGAGTTGCTACCACCGATGACTGCGACCCGGGTTCCTGTATAGGGATGGGCTTCGCTGAAATAGTGCGTGACTTTATCCAATTGTTCCCCGGGAATGCCCAAATAGTTCGGATGATCAAAATATCCTGTAGCCACAACGACATAGCGTGACGAATACGTTTTGGTTATTTCCCCTTTGCTCAGGGTATGTACGGTAAATGTACCGTCATCCTGGCGATGAATGGACTGGGCCTCCTCATAATGCTGAATGTTCAAGTTATAATGAGTGGCTACCTTACGATAGTACGCCAGTGCTTCATGACGAAAAGGTTTGTCATTAGGGGTGCTGAATGGAACATCACCGATTTCCAGTAGTTCGGCGGTGCTAAAAAACTGCATGTTCGTCGGATACAGAAAAATGGAGTGAACGATGTTGCTTTTTTCAATAATGACAGTTTGCAAACCTCTGCGGCTGCATTCGATTGCAGCGGATAGTCCGCAGGGTCCGCCACCGATAATGATTACGTCGTGCATTTGGATGAACCTCCAGTTGTATTGGTTTATTACGCCAGTTTTGTAGGGTTAACATTATTTTGACGATTAAAAACAGCTCTCAGAATAGATGCAAATGGGTCGGGTATGGGAGAAGTTTTCAAATAATAATCCTACCGCAATGCGAACACAATATCCAGCCGTTTTCAGAAAGAGATGACGGACGGTGAAGATTGACAGCTACTTTTAGCGAACATATAATTAGATATATATCTATTTTATGTGATTGAATTCGCTTGCATAGCAAGTATGTACTATTGAAAAGAGGTGCAATAACGATGCAACTGGATAAAATGGTCAATTATCATAAAGCACTTGCTGATCCAACGCGAATGCGGATATTACTTCTTTTGTCCCGTGGGGAGATGCATGGCCAAGCTTTGGCGAAAAAGCTGAATTTGTCCCAGCCGACTGTTACACATCATGCTTCCAAACTCCGTGAGGCAGGGTTGATTAAGGAACGACGTGATAAAAACACGGTGTATTTCACACTGAATCCAGAGCTGATCCGGCAGCATGCCGAGGCGACGGTGCAATTTATTTTCGAAAAAGGAGAAGGGGATGAAGAGATGTCAGAGTTGAATGAGACGCTGGAGACGTCGGTCTTACGCAATTTTTTTTCCAAGGACGGCAAGTTGCGTCAAATCCCTGCGCAGTATAAGAAAAAAATAATCGTACTTCAGATGCTGGCGGAAAAGCTGGAGCCAGGTCGCATGTATCCTGAACGTGAATTAAATGAGTGGATCAAGCAATACCATGAGGATTTTGCAACGATTCGGCGTGAGCTGATTATGCATCAGTTTATGTACAGGGAACGGGAAATGTACGAATTGAACCCGCGTGAGATGTGGACGCGCTGGGATCAGGTACGCTAAACGAAACTTGACAAAGATTTCAAAAAAAAGTTTCGTAGTAGCCTTGACAGACAATTGATGGACTTGTATGATAAAGGAAATTTTAGGAGGAGGCGATGTTATATGCGTACGAACATGAATGGATGGGTTCAGCAGCAGAATGACTTGTCTCCCGCACGGACGATGCACGGTTAAAGACTGTATAGACCTATAGTCTTGGCTTAGCAGTTGGTTGGACAGTAGAACCAACGAAATCCGCAGGGAGTGATTCCCTGCGGATTTTTTATGGTTAGGCGTCTTGTTATCCAGTTGTTGGTTCTGGGGAGTGGTCCTTGAGAGACTGCTTGCTTAAGTGAACGAACGGATCACATCGGCCTGAATCGTATACCCTCCGCAGGGAAACCCCTGCGGATTTTTTGCGTTGTTTGCATGCGGGTAGAAAAATGTACACCTATCGAATAACACTACGATTAAAAATTAACGATGATTTCAGGAGGAAAACAATGAGTATACATGAATACGGTTGGTCTGATTACTGGAACGGTTTTTGGGACCAATGGAAGCAAAGCTTTGAGGAACGCGCAGGAAATACACAGGTACGTCCTGCCCGCTTGATTGCCGATTATGGACAAAAGGTGAAGCTTATCACAATGGATGGAGAACGCTGGGGAGCTGCTTCAGGTAAGCTACGACATGCTATTGTCGATCCGGCAGAAATGCCTGCTGTAGGGGACTGGCTAGCAATCACTACGCCAGATGAAGTGTCGGATGCAGTCATCCATGCCGTCTTGCCACGGAAAAGTCGAATATCTAGACAGGCCGCGGGCTTTGAGACGAAGGAGCAGCTGATCGCTACCAATGTGGATACGCTGTTCCTTGTTAATGCGCTGAATCATGATTTTAATATGCGCAGACTGGAACGGTATTTAATTATGGCTTGGAATAGCGGGGTAAACCCGGTTGTCGTTTTGAGTAAGAGTGATCTTTGTGAAGATGTCGAACAACGGGTTGCTGAAGCGGAGGGAGTTGCCCCTGGTGTACCTGTTATCGTTATTTCTGCTTTGCAGAACGAAGGCAGAGAGCAACTGGAGGCGTTTCTTCAACCTGGCTGCACAGTTGCTTTGACAGGCTCTTCCGGTAGTGGCAAATCCACGATAGTAAACTGGCTCTCCGGGTCTGAAGTTCAACTGACACAGGATGTGAGGGAGGAAGACAGCCGGGGCAGGCACACAACCACTCACCGACAGCTTTTTCCCATCGCAAAGCAAGCCGTTTTACTGGATACACCTGGTATGCGCGAGCTTAATCTGTGGGATGATTCCATGGGTGTCGCTCATACCTTTACGGATATTATGGAAACGGCGCAGCAGTGCCGTTTTGCAGATTGCAAGCATAAGGGCGAAGCTGGATGTGCAGTGGAGGAAGCTATAGAGAGAGGGGAATTGTCGGAATCCAGAGTGAACAATTATCGCAAAATGCAGCGGGAACTGGAATATCAGGCGCGTAAGGAGGCAGACCGGCGCAGGAAAGATAGCCGTTCAAGCACAACCCCGGGTCGTAGGGATCAGCGAAGCGGCTGGCGACGTGATGTGGAGTGGTAAGCCGAACTGCAGTGAAGCATCAAATGTAAAAATATAAGAAAATCTATGTTGTAGTCGGCATATGGTATAAAGGGGTGAATATATGCCGAACTACAGCATTGTTGTGGATTTATCGGATCGTCGTTTATATTTGAAAGATGGTGATCAGATTGTTCTTAGTTATCCAGTCGGTATTGGCAAGTTGGCTACACAGACACCGCATGGGCAATTTACGATTATTAACAAACAGCCCAATCCCGGCGGCCCTTTCGGAGCGTTCTGGATGGGGCTGTCCAAGCCGCATTATGGCATTCATGGCACCAATGAGCCATGGTCCATTGGCAAGATGGTGTCACATGGCTGCATTCGAATGCAGAATAAGGATGTGCTTGAGCTTCAGGAGAAGGTAAGTATAGGCACGCCAGTCACGATACAGCCGTAGCGGCTAGACGACATCAGATTCTGTATTTACTCAGACGTGGAAACCGCGTCATAGGCTGGATCTGTGAAGCGTATTTCATGGCGAACGGCCGTAACCTTAAGTTAGATGCTACGTTTAGTTACGATTTGGGTTGGATAGGGATACGGGCTTCAATTTGTTTGGAGCCCTCTTTGTCGTCTGCGGATTTGACTAACGGTCCCGAAAGACGTTCTCCTTGTGTACCGTACGCCTGTTTGGCGTTGGTCCACATATCTTCGTTTGGTTCGAAACTTATGACTATGGTGTAGCGGTTGGCAAGGCTCGGCTTTTTGACCCTCATGCTGAAGGAGCCGTCAGGCATAACTTTGGTTTGATCATCGTAGCCAAACTGCCATCGTCCCGGAAAATCAATCGTGAGTTTGACGTCCGACCCTTCCAGCAAATTGCTGCGCGCATATACATGATAATAGTTACCTTCTTGCTTCACATCAGGCTTAATCCACACTTGAGGGCTACCGTAGTCCTTAGGTTTGTTCCAGACGGGCTTAACTAAAGGGATATTGCGTTCTTGTTCAGGATCAAATTCAGCCCCAATCCGAACTTCATACAGAAGCTGTTTGTTTTCTTCGTATTGATATACATAAGGACCTTCCAATTTGTTGCCACCGCTGCCATACAGATTTCGTATTTCATTTTCTTGGTCATCCGGACGGAACAGAACAGTCAGATCCATACTGCCCTGTATTCCAGGGCGTTGTACCTGGAGTACAAAACTTCCGTCCTTTTGAACGGTTGTCTCATCTGTGTACCCAGTTAACAGGGAGTTTTTGACCGCAAGATTCCCTTTGATCCGTGCTCCGGCCGGGAGGTTGGAATGCCCTATAACCTTCACGGTATTTTTATCAATGCTAACGCCTCCTGATATTTCGACATAGCTGCTGCCTTGCTGGTGGGCAGGTGTATGATTGGCAGCTCGTTCATCAAGGGATGATGCACCTTGGTTGGGATTACCCGTTACGGTGTAGGCACGTGCTTCAGCTTCATGTTGGGCCATACTCCGGGTAGAAGCTTTTTCCCTGTTGCATGCAGCCAGCATCGTTAGGATTAAGAATGCACATAAAAGGTTCCAGCCTATTTTGGTAATCATGTGTTTACTCATGGTTTTTGCTCGCTCCTTGTCCATAGCTTCCAGGCTTAACGTGATAAAATTTTCGAAACTTTATGTATTTACCCTAATTAAAGGGTATGTAATCCCGCCTGCTTTATCCTATAAGGAACGTACCTGTTTAAATAACAGACAGAATGGTTAAAAATGGATAGCCTGATCAACCCCTTGAAAAGCAGGGGCAGCTTGCTGTAAAGGAGCCTGAGTCATATGTCCATTGACCGTTTTATCTTAAAAAAGCTGGACAACTGCCGGGAAGAGCATACACGCGCTAATTTACTAGAACTGTTTAGAATACGGATTGAGAAGGCGCAGAATAAGGAACGAGGCGGTAAAAAAGGTTATCGCAGAATACTTTAAATAGAGTCTGATCAAATGCATGAGCTGCGGTAAGTCAAATGTATCATGTTTCAAAGCTGCTGATATGGAGAGGGTGCTGAAATGCCCCTCTCTTTTTTGTGTATAATTTGGACAAAAAAAAGTCCCTCTTAATAGAGGGACAATGCCAATGAATCATTTTCACTAACGCTATGCAGTATGGCTTCACAACCGACAATCTCTATACTGATCAAAGAGTTAAGACATTTTTGAAGGGCACGCTTGCCGCTGGAGATTTTATTCTCCAAAGTGTTACTTAGAAGTTTTAATGTTTTTTGTACTGGTTGCTTATTTTCTTGATTGAAGTATACGGGAATACGTTTGTTTTGAAATGTAATTAATGTTCTCACAAAAATCACCTCGCCTGAGTTATTTCATGGCTTAATTGTAGTGCCCGTTTCTTAAAATTACCTTAAAAACACCTTATAAAAACATAAAGGTCTGAAAAATTTACAAAGTGTTCACAACAATCTAGGTAACAATCGAATTTAGTTCTAACTAATCGACAAAATGACGTATATACCTATATTAGAAATGATTAAATACATATTATTGATACCAATGACTCTACTACTATTCGAAAATATGACTAAAGTATCTGTTTTATTTTTTAGAGTGGGCATTTTGTAACAAATTGACAGTCTGATAGTCGGATGCTACAGTTACGATAGCCATATTTCCGTAGAAATAGGCTTTTTGCGTGAACTTTGCTATATATTAAGGATCGGGAGGGATGACAGATGATCCTGACCGTGCTTTCAGGACGACAGGAAACAGAGTGGTTTGACATCGAGGTAGCTGATGAATACTCGGTGGAACATTTAAAGTTGATGCTGGGTGTGCGCATTTTCGGCGAGCCTCCGGCGGAAGGCATGCAATATATTATGGAAGCAAAGTTCCCGGAAGGGCTTTGGTTCAGGGTGGGAGATAACCAGCTACTCACAGGATCAGGCTTGCGGGAAGGCTGTACTGTGCGTATTCAGCGCGCTTTTTCGACAACTCAGGACGAAGCGCCTGTGTATGGAAGGCGTTCTCTGTTTCAAAGTGAAAAAAATGGGTAAATACACACATGAAATTATATGAAACCTTGGTAAAATGAAATAGTAAGCGAAAAGGGGGACTTTTGTCTTGAATGCATTATACCAGCGATCCCCGAGATTAAGGCCGGCGCTCCGAGAGGAGAAGCTGGAGATTTTACGGCCTCCGGCTGAGCCGAGCAAGCCGTCTTTTTCTATTATATCTATACTTATTCCGTTAATGATGACGTTGGTGACTATAGGCTTTTACGTATATATGAGCAAAACAGGCAAGATGGGCAACAGTAACTATTTGATGTTCCAGATGGTCACTGTAGTCATGATGCTTACATCTTATACGATTCCTTTTTTCGTCTATTTAAATAATAAGAAGGAATACAAGCGTAAGCTGGAGGAACGGGACCGGATGTACCGAGAACAGCTCCAAAAGCATCGTGAAGAACTTGAAATGAAACGCGAGGAGCAAATTCGCACACTATATGAAATTCACGGTGACCCGCAAATATGCACTCAAATCGTCAAAAACCGCAACAGTTCACTTTGGGAACGATCACCGGAAGATGAGGACTTTTTGCAGGTGCGTATTGGGACTGGACAAGTTCCCTTTCATATTAAATTGCAAATTCCACGCCCAGACGGTTATGATCGAGATCCTTTGTTGGGAGCTGCGGATGAACTGGAAGAAGAATTTCGTCTGGTAGACGCCGCTTCCATTGCATTACCACTGTTTCAATCCAAAGTGGTTGGATTGGTCGGCGAACGGGAGCATACCCTTGCTGCGTTAAGAGTCATCTTGGCACAAGTGACGGTTCGTCACTCGCCAGATGAAGTGAAAATCGCTTCCTTCTATGACGAGCGAGAGGAAAGTGAATGGACTTGGATGCGCTGGCTCCCACATGTGTGGGATGATGACCGAATCCAGAGGATGATGTCAGACCGCAGTAGTAGTGCCCATCAATTAGCTGATTTTCTGTTTGCCAGACTGAACCGTCGTAAAAATAATCGCAATGATCGCCAGGGCAAAGGGATGGAAGTCCCGTGTTATATCGTTGTTTTATCTGACACCCAGCTGATTGAGGAAGAACCGTTGCTGCCGTTGTTACTAGAGGACGGCCGAGCCATTGATGCGTGTACGATTGTGCTGGCTTCTCGTAAAGAGGCTTTGCCGATGCAGTGTCAGCTGATTGTGGAGGCTTCCAAAGAGCAGGGCGTATATGCTCGCAAATCAGAATCGGCGGAGGTTGAACAGCAAAGTTTTAAACCGGATCGTTTGTCAAAAGAGGAAGCCGATGCATTAGCGCGGTACATGGCTCCTATTCGCTTGAAGCGTTCCTCTGCTTCTGATATTCCCGCTGTGCTGCCTCTGTTTGATATGATGAGCGTAGCGAGTGTGGAAGAACTGGACGTGGCAGATCGGTGGCGACGTAACCGCCATCCTGATACCTTACCCGTACCGATGGGCGTGCGTGCAGGCGGTAAGAGGATTATGATTAACCTGCATGATAAGATAGAGCGTCAAGGACATGGTCCCCATGGCTTGATCGCCGGTACAACGGGTTCAGGGAAGAGTGAGGTTATCCAGTCCATCGTAGCCTCGCTTGCTGCCGAGTTTCATCCGCATGATCTTGCTTTTATGCTGATCGATTACAAGGGTGGAGGCATGTCCAATACGTTCGTTAACTTGCCGCATGTTGTGGGTACGATTACGAACTTGGACAATAATTTGATTGAACGTGCCAAAATATCTCTTAAAGCAGAACTGGTTCGTCGACAGAAGATATTAAACGATGCAGGCAATTTACAGCATATTGATGAATATTACAGACTACTCCGGCAGCGGCAGGAACAACCGCTGCCTCATCTGGTTATTATTATTGATGAATTTGCACAATTAAAGCGGGATCAGCCAGAGTTTATGGACGAGCTAATCAGTATTGCCGCGATTGGGCGGACACTAGGTGTCCATTTGATTTTGGCGACGCAAAAGCCCGCAGGTGTCGTGGATGATAAGATCTGGAGTAACTCCAGGTTCCGCATCTGCTTACGGGTGCAAAGCGAAGGTGATAGCCGTGACATGTTGAAAATACCGAATGCCGCGTGGATTACGAAGCCGGGACGAGGATATTTCCAGGTGGGTAGCGACGAGGTGTTTGAAGAGATGCAGTTTGCTTGGAGCGGTGCGCCGTATATAGGCAACAGCGATATTTCTTCTGCACTACCTGTACATGAAGTGAGACTGAACGGGAAACGTGAAGCGCTACTGACGGGCGGCGAACGGGCAAGCTCAGGCTTAAAAGGAGAAGAAGCCCCTAAACAGCTTCAAGTATTTATTGATTATATTGCGAATGAGGCTGCTAAGGCAGGGATTGAACGACTTCAGGGACCGTGGCTTCCGCCGCTGCCTGAATTGCTGGATTTAACAAATCTGCCGGCATGCACCGAAATAGATAGTACATCGTCATCTTTGGAGCTGAAGGCTCTTATTGGTCTGGTTGATGATTTGCCGAATCAGCGGCAGGAGCCAATTTATGCATCGCTCGATCATGGTCATTGGGCTGTGTATGGCATGCCGGGCATGGGTAAAACGACCTTTTTGCATACATTGCTGATGTCCACGGCTCAGCGTTTTGCTGCGAATCATTGGAACGGTTATATCATTGACATGGGTCGAACGATGCGCGACTTTGGGGAACTTCCCCAAATCGGGGCTGTTATGATGGCTGAGGAGGATGACCGGATCAAGCGATTGTTCCGTTATCTGTTCAAGATGGTGGCCGTACGCAAGGAAATGCTTTCCGAGGCTGGTGTCAAAACAATAAGCTCTTATCGACGTTCTGCTGTCGAAGATATTCCGCAAATTGTCGTAATTATTGATGGATACCTTAATTTCCGTAATGCTTATCCAGATGAAAATGAATTACTGGAATCTCTTTTGCGTGAAGGAGGTAGTCTAGGTATTACGTTTATCATTACAGCGAACCGGATTACCGATGTGTTTGAGAAATTCCGTAGTAACATACCAAATGCTGTTTCTTTTGAAATGTCCGACCCGAGTGACTATTACTATGCGGTAGGACGACCAGCCAAAACGCCAGGACCGTTAATTCCAGGCCGCGCCCTGGTTAAAGGACATGTTCCTCCGCTGGAGTTCCAAACGGCATTGCCTTCACCAGGTGAAGATGAGTCGGAACGATCAGCACGATTACGTCGCAATATTGCTGGCATTGCGCAGGAATGGAAAGGCACGCACGCACCAGCCATCCTCCCATTGCCTGAGCGGATTCCACTGTCGGAACTGCTTCAGCAGTGGGATCGGACAAGTGGACCATCGGGCGCACTTCCTTATGAGGTACCTGTAGGTCTACAGAGTGACGATCTTGAGCCTTTTCTCCTGAATCTAAAAGAAGGGCCCAATTTTATAGTGGGTAGTCCAATGGAGGGTGGAAAAACCTCTTTTCTAATGAGCTGGATTATATCGCTGGCTTATTACACATCACCCGATCAATTGGAAGTCTATACGATCGATACACGATATGGAGGCGGAGGACTTTCTAGATTACGGCATCTTCCTCATGTTAAGGCTGCAGCCGAAAGCGAGGAAGAAATGGGACCTCTGGTACAGAAAGTGTATGATATCGTTCAACAACGGAACAAGGAGGGGAATGATCCCGAATTGCTCCTGGTCATTGATGATGCGGATATGTTAAGCAAGCAACTGAACGATTTTATGATAAAGGATCAGCTCTCCGCCATTGTACGGTTGGGACGTGATCGCAATGTGCATGTCGTGCTATCGGGTGTGCCATCTGATTTCCCTACCTTTGGTGTGGACTGGTTTAATGATGTCAAGGCAAGCCAAAGCGGTATGCTATTTGGAACACTAGATTCGAACGATCTATCGTTCTTTCGTATCCCTTATTCGGAGGCGAACGCCGCTGCTGGTGGCCTAAAAGTCCTGCCACCTGGGCAGGGATACTACGTACGGCGCAAATTTACCAGGATAAAAGCTGCAATTCCCTTCTCAGAGCAAGTGAGTTGTGAGGATTGGATAACGAAAATTCGTGACCGATGGCATGTTGTAGTTTGAAGGGAGGTGGCTCATAATGTTAACGTTTCAAGCTTCCAAGCAGAAGTTAATAACCCTCAAGGCGAAGGAACTGTTTTTTCTAGCAGGCGTATTGGGTTCTGACAGACTGCTTGGGGTGGAAGATCCGTTTAAGGGCTATCTAGCAGAGGAGTTGGCAGAAGAGTGGGAGCAGGTAAAAGCTACTCTTTTGGAAAAGGGTTATCTAAAGCGGGTAGATAAGGGCAAAGAGCTAGCAATGCCTCCTACCGTTTTTTCAAGAGTCGCTATCGCGGGATTATCCAACAGGGCTTGCCGAATTCGCTATGTGCGGGGAGGTAAGCAGTTTGAAGGCTATCTCCATTGCACGAACGAGCGTGTAGTGGAACTCGTGAAATCCGCTGATGAACCCGATGAGTATCGACTGTACGATCTGGGTAATGTGGAAAAGGCTTGCGAAACATTGATTGATAAAATGGGTTGGGTAGATCGACTTGTACCTGAATCCCCGGCGCTTATGTTCTCCAAGCAGGCATTTAATAAAATTTACGAGCAATCGGCAGGAGAAAGTGTGTCTCTGATCAGCAGTAAACTGACCGAGGCTAGCGGAGATGCAGAGGGGGCTGCAAGACTGGCTCAGTCTTTGAGTTCCCGTGTAGCCGAGGGAGAACTGCAATTGCTGGTTTGGAACGGCAGGGAGTGGGAATCACAACGAGCAGCCTTTGTCCTGTGTCCTGCAATGAACTGGATATTTCGGATGAGCTCTAGTGGTAACGGAGACTGGCTGATTGCAGCTATGGCTTCAAGGGATCAGTTTGTGGATTTATTATTAAATTGGTTGAAACAGTCGGCAGTGAATGAAGAAGTGACAGAAGAAGGGTGATGGATATGCGCATTCGAGTTGAACCGGATGTGCTTCGGGGGCTTAGCGGGCAGCTACAGCATGCGGCGGAGCAAATTCAACAGTTAACAGCAGGTTTGGAGCAGGCGTTACAATCGCTGGATTGGGATGTATCTGCACGCGAGGCAATCTTGAATCATTGGATGCAGGCCAAGCGGATGTCAGAACAGATCCATGCTTACCTCCATACATCAGGTACACAACTGAACCGAAAGGCAGAGCAGTTTCAGTCTGTTGACCACAACTATCAAACGATTCTGTCATTTGCCAGCCAACCATTGGGACGACCCGTCACGATGCTCGATTGGTCTAATCAGCAATCACCGTCTATTCTGCCTGGGCAAGCTTCGGAAGGAAGCAGTCTGATTTCAAACCCGCAGTCTGTCGTACATGCCATTGCTGGTGTACAACCTTCGGATGTAGAAACGTTGCATCAGGATATTCTGATGCAGGCGTCTTCTAGCAGTCCGCAGGATTGGTATTTTACTGATCCGTCTACAGTAAGAGATCAGCCTGTCGCTTAGTTGGGATCGCGTTCCGGGACAATCTGGATCGACTGCAAAATTTATTTGAATTCGTTTCACAATTCCCGGCTTTATGGGACTTATTAGGTGGTTGTTTTGTTAATATTATACTGTTAGGCGCTGTTTTATAGTTAAAAAGTGGGATTATTACAATTAGGTCCTTTGCCTTTTGTAGGGAATTAAATAGCCATAGTACAATTTGAACCAGATAAAACAAAAACATTTTTATCATCAAGGAGGACGCAAAAAATGGCAGGACGCATTTTAATTACCCCAGAACAGGTTGATCAGGTGGCTAACCAATTTAAACAAAGTGGTGAGCAAAGCCAACAGATCGTTTCCAGTTTGACACAGTCCATCTCAGGTATGGAAGGTCAATGGGAAGGTATGACTAAACAACGCTTCTTCCAAGAGTTTCAGGAAGCTAGCAAACAAATGCAAGCTTTCGTAACGACTTTGAACAGCATCAGCCAAGAATTGACAGCTATCGCTAACAAATTCCGTACGGTTGACCAAACGAAATAAGTTGCCTTGCCTGATGGGCATTAACTTATCATATACCACTCTATAAGAAGCAATATGTGAGCCATTCCTCACGGTTTGGCACAGGATGTTCAGGAAAAACCGGGCGATCTTCGGATACCCGGTTTTCTTGCCATCCATAGATGTATATAATAAGGTGAGGAAAACTAGCATACTGAATGATGTAAGGAGAGGGATGTTTCATGTCTTTTCAACCGAATCCGGGAGACGAATTGATCATAAACGGCACAGCTTATGTGGTTGGACGACATCCCGCTGCACCCGGTTTAGCCTATGCTCAAGCAGGGCGGCAGGGAATTGTATACCAGCTGAATGCCAAAAACGGAGCACCGCATGAGGCCAAAGCCCTTAAGGTGTTTTTTCCGAAGTTCCGCATCCCGGCTATGGTTTATCAATCTGAGCATATGGAAGCATACGGGGATATTCCCGGTTTGCAGGTATGCAAGCGTGATGTGCTCACTCCAGAAAGAAACGGAAGTCTGATCGCCGAGCAACCTGATTTGCTGTATGCGGTGCTGATGCCATGGGTTCACGGTATGACATGGTTCGATTGTCTCACAGATCAGCGTCAGCTTGAGGCTTCCGATAGTCTGGCTTTAGCCAGAGCATTGGCAGGGATCGGTTCAGCTATGGAGCAAAAAGGATTGGCGCACTGTGATTTATCGGCGCCGAATGTGATGCTTCCGTTTTTTTCTGAAGTGGAACTGCCTCAAGGCACGTCAGCTGTGGAATTGGTGGACGTGGAACAAATGTATAGTACTAAAATGGATCGTCCAGACGCTCTATTGGCAGGTTCGCCAGGGTATGCCGCACATCGTACCGTCCACAGCGGGTTATGGAGTGCGTATGCAGACCGTTTTGCAGGGGCAATTATTATAGGAGAAATGCTAGGCTGGTCTGACCGTGTTGTAGTCGACAAAGCGTGGGGCGAAAGTTATTTTGATCAGCATGAAATGCAGACGCCTTGCGAACGTTATTTTATTTTACGAAAATCACTTGAATCCCGTTGGGGCAGCAAGGTGGTAGAATTGTTCAGCCGTGCCTGGGATAGTCAGGATTTAAGCAGTTGCCCTACTTTTGGCGAATGGCTGGTTGTACTTAATGCGGTTACTGAGCAGGAAATTCCAGTTGAGGCTATAGAACCGGAGCCTGCTGCGACAGAAACAATAGAATCGGCAGCGGTGGGCGGCCTTGCCAGTGAAGCTGCACCCTCTTTGTCAGCGCCTGCACCGCTCAAGGCTGAACAGGCTGCACTGCTAAATCAGGCTGCCCTGGAGCAGGGAGAGCGTGGAGTAACGGACAAGCTGTTCCGACAGGCACGTGATTTGGAGCAGCAAAACAAACCTGCTGCAGCGCTAGAAGTATACCGGTCGTTGTATCATTTTGTAGAAGACGGCAGTCCTCTGCATGTGGAGGTGTCGGCTGCGATCACAGGGCTAGAGGAGCAGTTGAATCCCAAGACGCCAGAGCAACCTGAAAAATCAAAAGCCTGGTATCGCTCCAAAGCGTTTATCGTGACAACTGCGGCCGCAGTCGTTCTGTTGGCAGCTGGAATCCCAGCCGTGAATATTCTTGCAGATCAGTCCAATCAGCGACAAATCGAGGCAGCCAAGCAGGAAGAGGCAGCGAAGACTGCAAAGGCGGCCGAGGAAAAGCTGGCAGCCGAGCAGGAAGCCGCCCAAAAATTGCTGACGGAGAAACAACGCCAGGAAGCGGAACAGCAGGCCAAACAGCAGGTACTTGTCGCTCAAAAGCAACAGGAAGAGCAGAAGAAACAGCAAGCCCTTATCGCTCAACAGGTTAAATATGAAGCTTATCTCGCCCAAAAAGAACAAAATAAGCAGGCGGCTGCCAAGTTGGCGAAGCAAAAAGCGTATGATCAACAGGCAAAGTATGAAAAATACTTGGCTTTGAAAAAAGAGCAGGAAGCCCGTGCCGCCCAGGAAGAGGCAGCTCGTAAGGCAGCAGCCGAGGCGGAACAAAAGCAAAAAGAGTCCATGCATGCACGAAACAAGGAGAACGTTCTTCAGCTTATTTCCCTGTACAACAAGGCATATGCCTCTCAGGAAGGTGGAAGCGCTGCGAAGGCAAAGAGCTTTGCCAAGCGTTTTAGAACACTATATGATAGTAATCCTTCTTATTATCGTTCGGTAGGTGAAGTGGGGTATCGGGCTTCCTCGATCTATAACTTTTTAGGAGATACGAATTTTAGATTGCCTAAAATTTAATATTTCATATGTTTATATATGGGCGGAATGATAGATACGAAACAGATGGGGATAGAAGGTAACTGAGGGGAGCATGTACAAACCATGAATTATACAATACAGGCTTCACAACGCACTCCCGCCCTGATCATTTACCTGATTGACATCAGCGCGTCGATGAACATGCTGATGGAGGGGCGGCGGCGTATTGACGTTGTATATGAAGCTATATCGCTGGCGATCCGGCAGATGGTTTTCCGATCAACCAAAGGAAATCGGCTGACAGCGCGCTATAGGATTGCGATTTTAGCTTATAGTGATGACGTGTATGACCTGCTGAATGGTGTCAAGGGAATTGATGAAATCGCGGCCATTGGTTCGTTGCCCGATTTGACACCCAAACGATTCTCAGATTCAGCAAAAGCCTTCCTGCAAGCTGAGCGTATTTTGCAGGCAGAATTACCAGGGATGCAGGACTGTCCTGCACCTTTGGTCTGTCATATGACAGATGGGGTTTCCACAGGCGATGATCCGGAACCGATTGCGAAGCGCATTATGAGCATGAGTGTACCGGACGGTAATGTACTGGTGGAAAATATATTTTTATCCGACAGGTTGCTGGAAACGCCTATTCAGGACCCCCGTCGCTGGAAAGGTCTGACACATAATACGCCGTTGCAGGATGAACATGCTGTGAAATTGCGTGATATGTCTTCTGTACTGCCTGAAAGCTATCGAGAAATGCTATTTGAGGCAGATTATCAGTTAGGTGAAGGAGCCATTATGATGCTGCCCGGAACCTGTGCGGAACTGGTGTCCATTGGGTTCCAAATGTCGGCCGCAACGCCTGTACGGTAAGGAGGTAAAAGCATGAATCCACTGCTGTCCCTGCTCCCCGCGAGCAAAAAAAAGGGAATGAATGCAAGGCTGACTCAGCAATTTGCTTACATAAGCTCTCAGACAGGCGATCAGCCTTTATCATCTCATCACAGTCGTTTTATGTGTCGTTATGGCTATGGAAGATCTGCCGAATCTGCCAGTATGGGAGAAAGCGGACAGGATTTCGCCGCAGTACGTATTCATAAATCCGTCTGTTGTTTTGTCTTGTGTGATGGCGTCGGGCTCAGTTACCGAGGAGATTTTGCAGCCCGTTATCTGGGTTCTTCTTTACTGGATTGGATGGAACGGGGACAAGATCTGTCTGCTGATCAATTGAGAGTGTACCTTGAACGTTTGGCAGGTACAGCGGCAGAGGAACTCGATCGGCAGCCTTTGGATCACGAATCAGGCTTAATGCGTTCGGTATTGGAAGATAAACGTCGTCAGGGAAGCCAGTCCATGTATATTTGCGGAAAAATCGAACTGCCGAAGCGTGGTAGCCGTGGACGTCTCCGACTTGCCTGGCAAGGGGATTCACGTTTGCGATTATGGAACGGTGCCGAAGAAATTAGCGAGCTGTTCGATCATACCTTCTCTACAGCGGAGCGCTGGTCTACAAGTCGTGGGCCGATTGGAGGGAAGCCTCATTGGTACGAAAGAAGTATACCTGCAGATATGCCGATGAGACTACAGGTATATACGGACGGTTTATCCGATTTGGACCCCATTCGCGAGCCTGTCCCTGATGAGCAGATACAGGTATTGCTGGACGCATCCCATACCGGGGGACTTGATGATGATGCTGCATTTATTGAGCTGCAGTGGTAAATAAGCAAAAGGACGTTCTACATCCATATCCATGGTTGTAAAACGTCCTTTTTTGATGAATACATATAAAATTACGAATCTTTAAGATATTTATAGAATGTAACGAGGAGGAGAAGGAAAGAGGCGCTAATACGCGTAATATTCGCTCTTTTCTTAAATATCGCAAAGGAATAGCAAAAAATGCGCAAAAATAGTGATTATAAAGTATATCCTTTTGGGTAATCTTGTGATTATACAGATTACAGAAAGGGAGCGATACATATGAGCTACACATATGCAGGAGGCGCGCGCTTTGAAGGCAAAACCGCTCTAATCACGGGGGCTGGTTCTGGTATTGGCAAGGCAACGGCCATTCAAATGGCTAGAGAAGGAGCGAATGTCGCTCTTTTTGACGTAAGTAATGAGCGTATTTTGGAGACAGAAAGAGAAATTAATGCTATACGTGAAGGGTCAGCGCGGGCATTTGACGTGGACATTGCCGATCCGGTGCGTGTGGAAAAAGCAGTTCTGGAAGCGGTTGAATTATTTGGCGGTCTGCATATCATTTTTGCTAATGCGGGGATTAACGGGGTCGTCGGACCGATCGAGGATCTGAGCATTGAGGATTGGCGGCAAACATTGTCCACGAATCTGGACGGTACCTTCCTGACGGTGAAGTATACAATACCACATTTGAAAAAGAACGGTGGCGGCAGCATTATTATTACCAGCTCCATTAATGGAAATCAGCGCTTTACCAGCTTTGGAATGTCAGCCTACAGCACATCGAAGGCGGGTCAAACCGGTTTTGCTAAAATGGCTGCGCTGGAGCTGGCTAAGTTCCGTATTCGTGTCAATGTCATCTATCCGGGTGCCATTTCGACGAATATTGATGAAACCACGGAGAAATCGGAAGGGTTAAAGCAAATTACCATCCCCGTCAAGTTTCCTGAAGGAGGACAACCGTTGGCTGATGGACCGGGTCAACCCGAGCAGGTAGCTGATTTGGTGACATTCTTGGCCTCTGATCATTCGCGTCACATTACTGGTGCACAAATTGTCATTGATGGGGCAGAGTCGTTATTGTTTTAGAAAATACTGCATTCTCTGGGACAGAGAAATGTTTTGTGGTATCCTGAGTGTATTATCTTGGTTACGGTGCGAATGTGAAGCTCACATAAAAACCCCGGATCCTTCGCACCTCGAAATTTGTCGAAATGGATTCGGATTAGCTTTCTTCGTTAGAAGTCAATAGTCGATTCAAGCTTTTTTAGCATCGTTTTTTTCGAAAATGCATGGAATTGATATCATCTGGATATTAATTTCTTTATTTTCGCTGTCGCACTCTATGTGAGTGCGTGGATTGAAATCTTACTCATCACTCATCCCAATGGGCGCGATGAGAGGCAATGATGCGAGGGAATGAGGCAAGAATACGAGGGAGTACAGGAGATAAAATACGGAAGAACCACCGAAGGATGAAAAATCCAGTGCGGTGGTTCTTTTTTTTCACTCGTCTTGTATGCCATCATTATAGGGGGAGGCGATGAAGGATGTTCCAGGATTTCAAGCTCGTAAGTGACCGCCCGGTCTCGATACAAGTAAAAGAATACGTCAATCGTTTAATTATAAAAGGGGCGCTTCAGGCGGATCAGAAGCTACCTTCCACACGAGAAATGAGCGTTCTGCTTAAGGTGAGCCGCAATACAGTCATTGCAGCCTATGAAGGCTTGGAGGATGATGGATTTACGTATGCAATTCCCGGAAAGGGTAGTTATGTGGCCGCCATGGTGGGCCAGTCGGCCCTAGATAACGGAGGATCTGACGGCTCTGCCACTTGGGAGATCGACTGGAAGGCAAGAATGAACGAGTATGCTGTATCAGCTGTTGACCTGGATATGATGAAGCAGGGCATTCGTGCCCAAAAGGGAACTATCTCGTTCACAAGCATCGCTCCAGATGAGCAGCTGTTTGATCTGGGGGATGTAAGGCGAGCTTTTATGGATCGGATGGCAATCGAAGGGCAGGTGCTGCTCAACTACGGCTATGCCAAGGGCTACAAGCCGCTGATTGATTACCTGATGCATTATATGGAGAACAAGGGCGTCGATATAATTGGCAAGGATATGCTGATTACAGGCGGTTTTACAGAAGGCTTTGACATTGTGCTGTCGGCTTTACGCCCTTCTGCACGCCGCGGAGCGGCAATTTGTGAAAATCCGACCCATCACACAGCGATCAAAAATTTGAAGTTGCAAGGATTTGAGATTACCGGCATTCCGATGGAGTGTGACGGTATTGATGTGGAGCGGCTAGAGGAGGTACTGCAGAACAATAGCTTCGATTTGGCTTATTTAACTCCTTCCTATCATAATCCGACAGGCATCGTCATGTCGCCAGCAAAGCGCAGCGCTGTTATGAAATTAATGATGCGCTATCAGATTCCGGTGATCGAGGATGGATTCAATGAGGAGCTTCGCTACTCGGGAGCGCATGTTGCGCCCTTAATAGCAACAGCAGGGCAAGGGAACGGAGTAATCTATATTGGCAGCTTCTCCAAGGTGCTGTTCCCCGGCTTGCGAGTAGGCTGGGTGCTTGGAGACCGAGCACTGATTGACACTCTGGAAAGCATTAAGCGTGCGCGCACCATTCATACCTCAACAATCGATCAATCGATTTTATACCAATATATGCTTAACGGAAATTTCGATAAACATGTAAAAAAAGCACGTACAGAGTATAAGCGCAAATATGAGCTGACAAAGACATGCTGTGAAGCACATCTTCCTGAGGCGCAGGTGTCTGGTGACGGGGGCTTGCATTTGTTCCTTACCTTCCCGACAGGCGTAAATACACGCCAGCTGCTAGAAGCTTGCACAGAACAGGGCGTCATTTTCACTCCGGGAGACAAGTTTTTTATTCAAGAAGGCGAAGGGACGAATACATTGCGGCTTGGGTTTTCACGAGTAACAGATGAAAATATCGAACGGGGTATTCAAATAATCGGGAAACAGACGCTTAACTTTCTTGAAGCATAATAGTTAAAAAAGAGCTATAGAGACGGAATATTGTTCTGAAGAAGTACTAGCGATCGGATGAATATCCGTAGCCATATAAAGATTTTGAAGAAAAATGAGGTGTCATGATGAAAATTGGCGTTATTATGGGCGGTATTTCCTCTGAGCGTGAGATTTCTCTGCAGACAGGTCAAGAGATGATCAATCATTTGGATCGCAGCCGTTATGAAGTGGTTCCAATGCTGATCGAGCAGCGAGCGGATTTAATCGCGCAGGTCCAGCAGGCAGGCATTGATATCGCGCTGTTGGCACTACATGGTCAGTATGGCGAGGACGGCACGGTGCAGGGAGCGCTGGAGACGCTGGGCATTCCCTACACAGGCAGCGGTGTCCTGGCAAGCAGCTTATGCATGAATAAGCAATTGTCCAAGATGCTGTTGAAGGCAGCGGGTGTGCATACGCCTTCAGGCCTTTACTGGCAGGGGATGGACGATTATGATCCGCAGGTGGTGGAGCGTTTGGGCTACCCGGTTATTGTGAAGCCGAATACGGGGGGATCCAGCATCGGCATCCAGCTTGTACAAAATGAGAAGGAACTGCTGTCGGCTGTTCAGGGGGCTTGCAGCTTGGATCAAGCGATCTTGATTGAGTCCTATTATGAAGGGACGGAGATTACCTGCTCCATCGTAGATGGCGAGGTATTACCGATTATTAGCATTAGCTCCGCTCGTTCGAAGTGGTTCGACTACAAAGCAAAATATGAGGTCGGCGGTGCTGAGGAGAAGGTGATCGAGTTTCCCCCCGTTATTGAGCAGCGTGTGCGCGAGGCGGCACTGGCCAGCTACCGGCTGCTGCAATGCAAGGTCTATGCAAGGATCGATATGATTTTGTGTCAGGATAGACCTTACGTGCTGGAAGTGAACACATTACCGGGAATGACCGCCAACAGCCTGCTTCCGAAGAGTGCGGCAGCTGCGGGTATAACCTTTACACAGCTACTGGACCATATTATTTCCAGCTCGCTCCATGAGCGGAAACAGGAATGGGGGATGGCGTAATATGTTTAGTGAAAAGGGGACAGGGCGGTTTGTATCCTCGCGTGTACGGGATATTTGCCCATCGGGAATTCGCGCTTTTTTTGATCTGAATGCAGCAGGCGGAGGTACAATCGCCCTTGGGGTCGGAGAGCCTGATTTCGTTACACCGGAAAAGGTACGTGAAGCTTGTATTCAGGCATTGCGTGAAGGGCAGACGAAATATACTTCGAATGCTGGCTTGATGGAGCTACGGGAGGAGATCTCTGCTTATTTTTCCGGCAGCTTCGCGCTTTCCTATGATCCTGAGCAGGAAATGATTGTGACGGTGGGGAGCAGTGAAGCCGTCGACCTGGCGCTGCGAGCAGTGATCGATCCGGGTGACGAGGTGCTGATTCCAGCACCAAGCTATATTGCCTATGAACCCATTACCCATCTGCATGGCGGTAAAATTGTAGGGGTGGCGGCTACGGCAGAGGAGCAATTCAAGCTGACCCCGCAAGCGTTGCAAGTGGCAATTACACCTCATTCAAAGGTTTTAATGATCAATTATCCCTGTAATCCGACTGGAACAGTTATGACGAAGCAGGATTGGCTACCGATTACAGAGCTCATTATCAAACATAATCTGGTCGTCATTTCGGATGAAGTGTATGCCGAACTGACTTACGGGAGAAAGCATGTCAGTATCGCCTCTTTGCCGGGCATGAAGGAGCGTACGATTGTCATCAGCGGTTTTTCCAAAGCATTTGCGATGACAGGCTGGCGGGTAGGCTATGCGTGCGGTCCGTATGAGCTGATTGCCGGCATGCTAAAAATCCATCAGTACACAGCCATGTGTGCGCCCACCATTGCACAGATTGCCGCGCTGGAATCATTGCGTCATGGCTTGGCTGCCAAGGATGAGATGATGGCGAGCTACAATGAACGTCGCAAGCTGTTTGTGGCCGGCTTGAATGCAATCGGGCTTGCTTGTCATGAGCCTGAAGGGGCTTTCTATGCCTTCCCTTCAATTACTTCTAGTGGCATGTCATCTGAGCAGTTTGCACTTCGTATGCTGAAGGAAGCGAAGGTGGCGGTCGTACCGGGACATGTATTCGGATCAGGCGGAGAGGGCTTTATTCGCTGCTCATATGCAGCCTCGCTCGTCGATTTGGAGAAGGCGCTGGAACGGATGGGAAGGTTTATGCAGGTAATGCAGCCGGTATGATGAACAGGGTTAATAACTCAACTTTTGCCGAACGTTTTCATAAAATATTTTACAAATACCTTTATGATTTTCGAAAACATAAAGGTATTTTTCTAGGGCGTGTATTCAAACTATAAATCATAGTTAAATGATGGTAAATTGAGATATGAAAAGACGATACGAAATACGCGACGATCAATGGGATCAAATTAAAAAACGATCTAGAGGCGGATTAACTACCTTTTGGTAGTTAATCCGCATGCCATTTTGCATTAATTGAACATGTGGAACCCGTCGGTGATCAGCGGCATTACCCGCACAGCCAGCTCGGAGGGGGGCTCTGTTCTTCCCTCCAGATTCCAGCGGTAGGTAACACCGTATAAAGACCAGCTTAACAGGGTTGCTGCGGTTGCGAGCGACTTCGAGTCCGCAGCGACGTCTGCTCCAGAGATCAGCTGAAGGGTGAGTTTCTCAAGATGCAGCTTGATATTTTCTTCAAGCAAGAGGGCCACTGAATCGTATTTCTTGAAGCAGTGGTGGCTTGTTTCATGGTAATTACATAATGCCACAATAAGCTCCAGAAGCGTCTTCTTCGTCAAAGGTCCTTTCGTATCGACTTTACAGACTACCATATTCGTAAATGCGTCCAGCAAAAAGGCTTCGAACAGCGCATATTTATCCGGGAAATGTGCATAGAAGGTCGCCCGGTTAATCGTGGCTGCCTTGGTGATGTCACCGATAGTTATCGAGTTGAAGTCCATGATGTTCAACTGCTGAATGAAAGCATCCAGAATTAATTGACGTGTCCGAATGACGCGCGGGTCGTTTGGATTGGGAGGAAGTACACCAGCCATCCTTTGAACACTCCTTTCAGTAAAGATACTAATCTCTTATTATAAACATGTGTTGAATAGACAACAATTATTATCTCCCAATACGACAGTTTTTTTCACTTCTTGCTTAAGCAACAAATTAGTCGGATTGTTGGTTGAAGCGGGAACAGGAGCTTGATACTATTGCACTCATATCCACTATGAAAATAATTATTGAAACTATAGGAGGCGTAATTCTTGACTAAAGAGCAGCAGCAAACTCATTCACTGGAGGCCTTATTTGAACCTCATACGGTTCATCAATTAACTATACCTAACCGGATTGTAATGTCGCCGATGGCGCGTGCTTTTGCACCGGAAGGAGTGCCGGGTGAGGATACTGCCGCCTATTACCGACGCCGCGCAGAGAACGGGGTAGGGCTCGTCATCACCGTAGGCATGATTGACCATCCGGCTGCAACAAGTGAGCCCGGACTTCCTAGTATCTTTGGCGAAGCCGCTTTGAACGGCTGGAGGGAAGTGGTCAGACAGGTCCATGAGGCTGGAGGGGTCATATTCCCGCAGTTATCGCATATGGGGATGATTCGCCCCGTGGGTTCCCAGCCTTACCCGGACGCTCCGTCGATTGGGCCTTCGGGACTGGATATGCAGGGGAACAAAGTAAGCGAGCCGATGACGGAAGAAGAAATTGCCAAGGTCATCCAATCCTTTGTCGATGCGGCAGTAAATTCACAGCAGGTTGGCTTCGACGGAATTGAGCTGTCGGGCGGTCACGGCTTACTGATCGACCAATTCTTCTGGGAGAAAACCAATCAACGGACGGACCGCTATGGCGGCGATTTCCTGAAGCGTACCCGGTTTGCAGCCGAGATTGTCCAGGCAGTCCGCGCTGCCGTCGGCCCGGATTATCCGATCTCCATGCGCCTGTCCCAGTGGAAAATGGCAGATTATACGGCGAAGCTGGTAGATACGCCGGAGCAGCTGGAGCAATTCCTGACTGTGCTGGTACAAGCGGGCGTAGACATTTTTCATATCTCGACGCGCCGATTCTGGGAACCGGAATTTGCAGGTTCGGAGCTTAGTCTTGCCGGATGGGTGAGGAAGCTCACCGGGAAGACAACGATTACTGTTGGCTCCGTAGGCATGGACAATGATCCCGCAGATGGAGAGAAGGCAGACAACCAAGGACAGAAGGAGCTGCTGAAGCGGCTGGATAACTGTGAGTTTGATCTGGTAGCTGTCGGACGCGCGCTCCTGGGTGATCCGGCATGGGCGAAGAAAATCCGGGAGGGACGGACAGAGGACATTCTAGCCTTTACTCCTGAGTCTGCAGCCAATCTGTATTGATTGCGTGCTTGTCATAAGAAGGTGACATAAGAAAACCAAACAAGCAGGTTAAGACATCCAGCCTTGATCCGCTTGTTTGATTTCATAAATTAGGGTGATGGTATATTTGTATAAAGACAATGTAAACAACCAAACGAAAACAGATGGACGATAAGATCAGAAAAAGAATACACTGACGAAGACGATTGCGGCCTGCTATCCCCAAACCGAAATCCAAAAGTGTATCAGGCTGTGCGGTTTGGAAGGGACGGCGACGGTTCAGTACAAGATGATTTTCACTTCCATGGACACCATAAACGCCCGCCGTTAGATAATGTGAATGCCCTATTATCTTTTGCCTATACACTGCTGTCCAACGATATGAAATGGGCACTGGAAGCTGTGGGCTTGAATGCTTATGTAGGTTTTCTGCATAGAGGTTGTTCAGAGTGAGCCTCATTGGCATTGGATGTGATGGAAGAACTTCGAGAAGTATATGCCGGCCGTTTTATCCTTACATTGATTAATAAGAAAAATGATTAAATAAAAGATTTTACAAAAAAAGAAAACGAGGCTGCCATGATGAACGATGTTACAAGGAAAAATCGTAATGAAGGCATGGCACAATGAAACAGGATAGGATTATTTATCCCTATGTGAATGTATTTCGGATTTTACCCAATTCGACATTTAAAGTACGAACTCGAAGAGTTGATAGACAAAACAGAAGACAGCTTGCGCTTCTACAACTTAGAAGATAACTACAAAAAGAAAGTGGATCATATAGGGGCCAAAGAAGCTTACGATATGGAAAGTCCGCTGATTCTGTAAGGTGCGAATGTGAAGCTCACATAAAAATCCCGGGTCCTTCGCACCTCGAAAAATGTCGAAAAACAATTGAATCGGTTGCCTTCAGAAAAGGGCAATGGTTGATCCAAGCCTTTTTGGCATCGTTTTTTGCGAGAATGTGTGGAACTGATATCATTAGGGTATGAATTACTGCATTTTCGCTGTCGCACTCCATGTGAGTGCGTGAATGATATGAAAAAAGAAGTCTTGTTTCGTGGCCTGCCCAGCAGTGAATAGGTGCAAATTTCTTTTTAACGGATTATTCGACAAATTGCCCCTTACTTTTATACAATAATGAACTAACATTTACTATGTTGAAGTATAAAATAAGGTGGGAGTTGCTTATGAGGATTTCCATTAGTAAGTTTCTAAAGCGTTATGCAACGATTCTATTGAACTACGCAATAGTTATAGGGGTATTTTACGCTTTGGGATATCAGATGAGTGCTATGGGAATCTATGCAATTCTGACAGGAATTGTGAGTGGAGAAATAATCAATATGGCATTATCAAAGCGAGAGAAATGAACCTATGTATCCCTTGATTACATCAAAATCGGGGAATTTTTCATTTGATTAAAAGGTTCAACAGAGTTTCTACCTGGGAACTCTATATCATTTACTAATAGTAAGAATATGGAGAAATGAAATAGTCATGTCAACTCTGTGAAACCTTTTATTTCGGCAATCCAATTTTACTTTTGCTATTCGTTTTCACAATCTTCCCTTGTGTGTAAGTTATGCTGAATTTTCGTTATAAACATTAGTTGCATAATATATTGACAGATGGTTAATTATGGAGAAGAATAAAGGGTGATTTTTAAAATAATGGAATTTTTATGTGAAGGGTGGTTATGACTTGAAGCATACACCTACGATTTCAGCGGAGTTTGAGGATTATCTAAAACAAAATGATATGACGTTGAGTCAATTTGCCCAATATTCAGGGGTTCATCAAAGAACGCTTAGTCAGCATCGTCCTGTTTCCGTACAGCAGCTAGACCGAATTACTGCGGCTATGGATTTGCCAGAAGGCTATTTTTACGATCTATACATAGAAAATTACATCATTGACCTTTCTCCGAATTTTAGGCGAATCGAGCCATTATTGTATCGTTGTGCGGAGCTGGACAAGCTGGATGCAATTCGTCGAATGGTTGGACATATCATGGATAATCCGCTGTATGCGACTAGGCTATTTGATGTTGCAGAAGCATTATTTGAACAGGGACGACATGCTGCTGCGCTGCCTCTCTATGAGAATGTCGCAGAAGTGGAGAAATATCAGCATTCTGAACGCTTGGCCACCTGCCAATATCGTATATTCTCGATTCAAGTTGGAGACGACCAAAGCCGTAATCTCAAGGCAGCAACGCTATTTGAACCCTTCGTGGAACGTCTGGATGAAATAGACCAACTTGATGCGCTAAAAGATTTGGCGAATGTGTATCGTTCTTTGCGTTTATGGGATCGGCTTGATGTGACCGCTCGAAAAATGAGAGATAAAGCGGAAATCCAATATACATTAGAGCATCAGCAGAAAAAACGAAAGCCTGCGGAAATTGAAAAGAGGCTGAGCCGTCCATTGTTTGTGTACATTACCTATTCTGATTTACTGTGTGCCAGTGTATATGAGGCCAAAGGAGATTATGAGCAGGCATTAGAATATACATACGCCTACGCTAATTTAGATTGGGTCAAAGAGACGGACGAGGAAACTCTGCATTGGATGAAACTATTTCAAGATTGGGCAGAAGGTAATATCTACACCTATAAACTATTATCTGGAGATATAAGTGTACTAAACAATTATGTTGAATATATTGCTGCATCGTCAGATGCTTCTGAAAAAGTAATGGTTACAAAACTATTAAATATTATGATGGCGGCTAACCGATATCAAGTTGATGTGGATGAAGTACTTAAGCAGTTCGAAGCGGAGATAGATTCGATCACCCAACAGCAACCATCTGCTGATATGTACACTCATCAAGTGGTTCCAGAACAATTAACGCGTTTTAAATATGAACTGGCTAAATACTACTTAAATAAAGGTAATTATTCATATGGATTTAAAAATTTACTAGACGTTTTATCTAAATCATTAGTCATTAACAAAGAAGCCTTTTTCATTAGCTGTATAAGATTATTTGAGCAGTTCAAACAATTTGCAGACTTTAGACTGTGTACAAAGTATGAGAGTTTAGTTAGAGAAGGGCGAAAAGAAAGATTATTTTATTATTAGAAGTAATCAATCATTTCTCAGTGTTGATTCCAAGCTGAATAAATAAAATATATTTGGATTTTAAGTTCAGCTTGTGGGAGTCTGTTGGGATTTTAAATAAACATAAAACGTCAAAAAGTGCCTCTGGAATGCTCCAGAAGCACTTTTTTTGTCGAGTAAATTATCAAAAAATCCAAAAGTTTACGTTTTGTATTAGGATATCACAGAAGGGGGAATCATGCTGATGAATCCAGGTGTGACTTTACTTCGTGTCGAACGGGCCAGAAAAAGACTGTACCAAGTCCAGAAGAAATACGGATTTTTAACGCATCCCAAAGTGATTGAACAATCCATGAAACTGGATGAACTATTGAATCAATACCAAACCTGCAAAATGAAATCTTAGCTAAAGTGTGTGCATGACGCGCTTTTGAATGAAGAAGACGAACTCCAATCTCCAATCTCCAAACCCCAATCAAAATTCTAAATCCTAAATCCTATACTATGAAGAGGTGGTAACGTTGTTGAACAAACGAAATCCTGTAACCCCTTTTGGCTGGAAAATCAAAGAAAAGCTAGTCGAGAGGCAAATGGATCAGAGAACATTTTGTGATACCTATCATATTCCTGCTAGCCGCTTGTCTAATCTCATTCATGGAACACGTAAGGCCAAAAAATATCGAGTACAAGTATGTCAATTGCTTGGGATCGAAGAATAACCCCTCTCTCTTTTATGGAAACAGGATATCCTAATGATATGTAAGCTACAGTGGCAAAGGACTCCAGGTTTCTTTAATATAGATTGTACATAGGATGTTTAATACAAGGAATGGAAAGGGGCGATGGGGATGTTCTCCAGAATGGCAGAGCAGAAGATTGCCGAGGCGATGGCTAAAGGTGAATTTGATCATTTACCGGGAGAGGGCAAGCCACTGGTGATCGAGGATCTGTCACATGTTCCAGAGGAGCTGCGGATGTCGTACAAGCTGTTGAAGAATGCAGGCATTTTACCGGAAGAACTTCAGTTACAAAAGGAATGTGTCCAGCTACGTGATTTGCTTCACGCTTGTCATGAGGCAGGAGAGCAACAGCGGATCAGTCGCAGGCTGACTGAAAAATCACTACGTCTCCGTATGCTGCTGGAGGAAAGAGGGCTGAATACGTCGTCTGTATTTTATGAATATGAGTCCGCTATGCGTAAGCGATTGGAGGAATAGAAGCGAGAGGAGCAAAGGGCGGATGCCCCTGCCCGTACACTTTAATCTCAGTGCTTTACCTCATTACCGTTGCAGTGCAGATAATCTCGTGAGGCATTGTTTCGTCAGGATGACAGGTTCTTTGGGCAGTTTGTCCAAATGAAAGTCATCGATTAAATCCACAGCCTTCACAGGCTCAGGTGAATCCAGCAGCCCGGAAAAATAGGCGAGCCAGCCAATGACTGCTTCCGGTGTGACACCTTGTCGGCGCATAGCTCGGAGTGCTACGCCACCATGTCGTTTGGCCAGCCTTCGCCCATCAGGGCCTAGGACAAGGGGAACGTGTGCGAAACGTGGCGGCTGCAACCCCAAAGCTTGGTACAGCAATAGCTGACGGGGAGTCGAATCGAGAAGATCATACCCGCGTAGTACGTCGGTCATATGCATATCCGCATCATCGACAACGACAGCCAGCTGATAGGAAAACATGCCGTCGGCTCGTTTGACGATAAAATCGCCCCCCTCAGCCGCACCAAAGGCCACATGACCTGCTACCTGATCATGAAACGAAATAACGGCATCTGGATGTTGCGGCACTTTAAAGCGAAGTGAAGGGAGTTTATGTTGTGCTTTGGCTACGACATCTTGAGAGCTAAGGTTACGACATGCCCCCGAATACGCAGGCCCTTCACCAGACAGTCCATGTGGAGCATGGGCGGCGGCCAGAATGTCGGCCCGACTGCAAAAACAAGGATACAGTAAATCTTGCCTCTGTAGTTTCTCCAATGCAGACTGGTAGCGTTCCAGCCGTTGGCTTTGAGTGTAGGAACCGTAGGGACCGCCTACGTCGGGTCCTTCGTCCCAATTCAGCCCGATCCAGCGCAAGTCTCCCATAATCCCTTGCGCCAACTGGCTGCGAGCTCGCGTCATATCAATATCTTCCATGCGCAAAATATAGGTTCCGTCCAGGGAACGAACGTGCAGCCAGGATAATAAGGCAGTACGAGCGTTTCCTAAGTGTATCCATCCCGATGGTGTTGGGGCAAATCGCCCTCTGATGGGTTGGGCCTGTAATTCCATACGAAAGTGACCTCGATTCTATATTCCGTCCTTCAGCAATCCATATCAACCATATTATAAAACGAACTTACCGCGAGTGCATCCCGACAGGTACAGGAGCTAACACAGGAAACTTACATAGCCGCGATGGCCAGACGGGAAATTTAAATATCTGTATAATAGATTTAGAAGAATTATGCACTACAGATCAAAGAGAAGTCCCAGAGTGCAGCTTAACATTTTTTATTCAGTATTCAATAATTACAGGTAATGAAAAATTCACAATAATAAAGGAATTAAAACTTAGATTCTACGCATCAAGCGTATCATTGGAGAGATTTCATTGACAGATAAACAACTGCCTATTATACAAGTGATCCCCGAGCTTAAACATACACTGCAATCCCAGTCGGCGGCGGTACTGATTGCCCAGCCGGGAGCGGGGAAAACGACGGTAACACCTCTGGAGCTACTGCATGAGCCGTGGCTGGCAGGGCAAAAGATGATTATGCTGGAGCCGAGGCGTTTGGCAGCGCGTGCAGCAGCAGCGCAAATGGCAAAAGCGCTCGGAGAGCCCACCGGGAAGACCGTGGGTTACCGGGTTCGTATGGATACAAAAGTAGGGCCATACACGCGGATTGAAGTGGTTACGGAGGGCGTACTGACCCGGATGTTGCAACATGATCAGGCGTTGGAGGGAGTCGGCCTGATTATTTTTGATGAGTTTCATGAACGTAGCCTGCCTGCAGATTTGGGATTGGCACTTGCCCTGCAAAGCCAGGCGTTGCTGCGACCGGATTTGAAGATATTGATCATGTCTGCCACCCTGGAGGCAGAGCCTGTATGCAGACTATTAGGGGATGCGCCATTGCTGGAATGTCCAGGCACTGTATTTCCGGTAGAAACCTTTCATATGTCCAAACCTTCGTCAACCTCATTAGAGTCCTTTACGGCTGAGACGGTAGAAAAGGCACTTCATGCTCATGATGGCGATCTGCTGGTGTTTTTACCAGGGGCTAGAGAAATTCACAGAACGGAACGAGAATTGGCTTCAAAGCATTTACCAGCACATGTCAAGGTAATTCCGCTGTACGGGAGCATGAAGCTGGAGCAGCAGGATGAGGCAATACGCCCGTCGGCTTCGGGCAGTCGAAAAGTGGTATTGGCCACCTCGATTGCCGAGTCTAGCTTGACCATAGCCGGGATTACGGTGGTGATCGACAGCGGACTGTCGCGGGAGTCTGTATTTTCCGCGCGGACCGGTATGAGCCGTTTGACCACCGTCAAGGTGTCCAAGGCCTCCGCCGATCAGCGGCGCGGACGGGCGGGCCGCCTCCAGCCGGGCGTATGCTACCGGCTGTGGAGCGCGCAGGAGCAAGCCGCGCTCCCCGATGCCAGCCGCCCGGAAATCGCGGCGGCGGATCTGGCCCCGCTCGCGCTGGAGTTGGCGGCCTGGGGCGTACGCGAGCCCGCCGAGCTGGCCTGGTTGGATGCCCCGCCTGAGGCCGCGTACCGCCAGGCCACAGGTCTGCTGCGCCAGCTCGGCTGCCTAGATGAAGCAGCCGATGGCACTACAGGCGGCATCACCGCGCATGGGCGCGAGGTGTCCGCCTTGGGCACGCACCCGCGCCTCGGGCACATGCTGTTGCGCGCAGCGGCCCTCGGCCTGGCACCAACTGCCAGCCGTCTGGCTGCGCTGCTGCAAGAGCGTGACCCGTTCCGCGTCCATGGCGGAACGGATTTGCGCCCGCGGCTGGATGCCCTGCGCGAGGCGACCCATGCCCGCAGCACGCACAGCCTGCTGCGGGCAGCAGACGATACGGTGATTCGCCGTATCGTGCAGGAGAGCCGGCAGCTGCTAGCCTCGCTGCCGACAGCAGCCGCNNGACAGCAGCCGCAGCGCAGGACGAGCCTGACGGCTCCGCGGCTTGCGGGCTGCTGTTGGCCTTTGCGTATCCGGATCGGATCGCGCAGGGCCGAGGGGACGGCCGCTTTTTGCTTAGCGGCGGTCGGGGCGCGCGACTCCGACAAGTGGAGTGGATGTCGCGTTCGACCTATCTTGTCGCCGCCGAAGTGGACGACGAGGGAGCAGATGGCGCCATTCAGCTGGCTGCACCAGTTGAACTGCAAGAGCTGATCCAGCATTGCAGCGATTTGTTGCTGGAACAAGCCAACGTATACTGGGATAGCTCCGTCTCAGCAGTGAGAGCCCGCAAGGTACTGCGGCTGGGCTCACTCGTCTTAAAGGAAACGTCCTATGAGCGACCTCCGGCAGAGGAGGTTGCTACCGCCTTGATGCAGGGTGTCCGTGAACGCGGGCTCAAGCTGCTGTCATGGAATCGGCAAACCCTCCAGTTGCAGGCTCGTTTGATTTTTATGCACTTCTCGGCGCCTGAGGACTGGCCCGACTGCACGGAATCGGCATTGCTGGATTCACTGGAATCGTGGCTGTTGCCTTTTGCTCTAGGAGCCAAAAATGTATCCGATTTGCAACGGCTGGATAGTGCTGCATTGCTGCTTGACAGGCTGGATTGGGAACAGCGGCAGCAACTTGATCAGGAAGCGCCGACGCATATCCGCGTACCCAGCGGTTCCCGCATTCCTGTCGATTATTCGAATCCTGAGGCACCAGCGCTGGCCGTACGACTACAAGAGTTGTTCGGTATGAGGGATACGCCTCGTATTGGACGCGGACGCGTACCCATTGTATTGCATTTACTGTCACCTGCCCAGCGACCTGTCCAAGTGACGTCCGACTTGTCCAGCTTCTGGAGCGAGGCTTATTATGAAGTCAAAAAGGACCTGAAAGGCAGATATCCCAAGCATTATTGGCCAGATGATCCACTGGAAGCTGTGGCGACCAACAGAGCAAAGCCAAAGCGTTAAATAGAAGCTGTTTTATGCTAATCGACTTTTTGAATTTTTGTAAAATCGTTTAAACGTCATAATAGCGGGGTAATGAAAAACGAACCACTCGACACTAAAATATTGGGAGGTAACTATCATGGCTAATAACTTAAACGATTATAATGAAAAGAAAATTGTCGGTGTTTTTGATACAGAACAGGAAGCGTCTCGTGCGATTGGACAATTGCAGAGCAAAGGAATTCCAAGCAGTGAGATTTCTGTGATCACCCGTGACCGTGACGAGCTGAGGACGATTAGTGAAGAGACAGGCACCAAAGCACCGGAGGGTGTAGCGACAGGTGCGGCTACAGGTGGAGTTGTAGGCGGTGTCGCTGGCTTGCTGGCAGGCATCGGGGCCTTGGCTATTCCGGGTATCGGACCTATCCTTGCCGCTGGACCTATCGCGGCTACTCTTACCGGAGCAGCTGTCGGAGCGGGAGCAGGTGGCTTGGTCGGTGGACTGGTTGGGCTGGGCATTCCAGAGGATGATGCACGTCAATACGAGACATACGTCGATCAGGGCAAGATTTTAGTGCTGGTGGATTCCGCTGACCATCACAGGGATGTTTATGATATTTTCCGCACCAACCGTTCGCTGAATGCGGATCGTTATAGAACATATGATGATACGGTGGCAGACACGCCGCGTACAGATGTGTACACAGATACTAGAAGGAACCTGTAAACACCTCACGGCTAGTTAAGAAAGTGATGTACAGCAGGCTTTCCTATCTCCTTTGTATATAGGTTGTTTCTACAGCAGCAGCACTCTCCCCGAGAGGGAGGACTGCTGCTTTTACATATGTTACTCAACGAATAAAACTGAGATAAATGATGCTTTGCATGCCGTTGGCACGTTTATCCTTCTATATATTTTTACAGAATTGTCGTTATAATAGATTGAGGATTTTGCAAAAATCCTGGATTTATAAATTGCTAGATGTAACAGGAGAGTGACATGAGTCAAAAAGAGAGAATTTCCGAAGTCGCTTTGCTGAGAGGGCTGGCTTTTGCGGCCGTTGTTCTTCAGCATTCCGTCGCACACTATGCGGTTGCGCAGGGGGCGCGCATCCAGGACGGGGTATTGATGACACTTTTACTGCTGTGTTCCAAATTTGCAGTTCCTGTGTTTGTATTTATCACTGGAATGGTGCTATTTTACAATTATGATGGAGCCTTAAAATACGGAACGTTTTTACGTAAAAGATTCATGGACATTATCGTTCCTTATATCATATGGTCTCTTTTATACGAATTGGGAAATCAGCTTGCCCAAAGTGGTGGATATATTCACCCGCTGGATTTTTTCCAGAAGTTGTTGAACGGGAAAAGCAGCTATCATCTATGGTACATCGTTATGATTATTCAATGTTATGTGTTATTTCCCGTGTTTCGTTATGCCGTTCGCCGTTTGTCTGCGTTACTGCCGTCAAAATGGCGACCCGCTGCATTGGCTGGATTCGGCGTGCTATATATTTTGCTCATGTTCGCCGTTGGACCCGTATACCAAGCGATGGATAAGCTCCAGCTTCCGGTCATTACCTCTTGGTTTACCCTGTATGCTGACCGGAATGTGATCTATTTTTTCTTTTATTTTGTGCTAGGAGCGGCAGCCGGGATGAACGTCAAGCGTTGGAATGCTTGGGTAACCAAAGCACAGATGATATACTGGCCGTTGTTTATCGTAATTACAGGCTACTTACTGTATGAGATGATCGGTCAGTTCCAGACGCCGCGAGGTTCAGTTCTTTCCTTTAACTATTTGTCTCTGCTGCGTCCGGTCATGGCTGTATATTGCGTTGCGTCTATTTTTGTAGCTTATCGGGTAGCGACGTGGATTGCTCATAAGGGGGGACGTGCGGCGAGTATGCTGACGGCCATTGGAACGTTGTCCTATGGAGCGTATCTCATGCATGCCTTTATGCTACGTGTGACCTATTATTTTGACGAGAGGTTGTTTGCAGACTGGAGTCACGTTCTTCGTACGCTGGCTTCATTCGTTCTCTGTATGATCTTTTCCGTTGCCGGAACATGGCTGCTGGCACGTTTGCCTCTGGGCAAATGGATCGTGGGGCTTCGGGTTCGTCCTCGCCCGACTGGAGGTCCGCCAGCCTTACAAAAGCAAGCCTGATTTGATAACCCAATCACATATGTTCACATGAGTATCCCAAAGCCAAGAAATAAGGCCAAGGGATACTTTTCTATCTACATTTGTTTAATAGTATACATACTGATAGACTGGATGTTCCTTTACTAGTAAGGTGAAGGAACATCCATATGGGAGGGTCGCAAAATGAGTGGTCCAGATACAAGAAGCGTTTTTCCGATGAAAAATATTAGAAGTCTGTGTTTTTTGAACAATGTAGTGGTTAATCCATATATCGAAATCGGGGATTATACCTATTATGACGATGATGATAACCCTTTGGATTTTGAGAAAAATGTCCTTTATCATTTTGATTTTATAGGGGACAAATTAAAGATTGGTAAGTTTTGCGCGATTGCTTCCAAAGCCAAATTTATTATGAATGGCGCTAATCATAATACAAATGCGTTTACCACTTTTCCTTTTGGAGCGTTTGGCGGAGATTGGGAAGTTGGTTTACCCAATTTAAGTGGGGGCTACAAAGGGGACACTGTGGTTGGAAATGATGTTTGGATTGGTTACAATGCTACCATTATGCCCGGAGTTCAAATTGGTGATGGCGCGATCATTGCGTCAAATGCCGTGGTGACTAAAGATGTTCTGCCATATTCCATTGTAGGAGGAAATCCCGCGAAGTTAATTCGTTATCGGTTTGATGAGGAAACTATAGCTATGCTCCAAACCCTGAAATGGTGGGACTGGGACATCCAAAAAATAACAGAATATATTCCTATTTTGACAAGTAACGATACGGAGGCCTTAAAACAATTAATCCAGTCTTCGTAATCTGTAACTCTATTTTTTTAGCTTTAGTTACATTATTTCAACATATGAAAAATTCATAATAACAAAAACAATAAAATCATTTCTCAGCGCTTCGCACACTACTCTATATCGCCTCATTCTATATCTCTCACCATCTTAAAACAGGTCACAAGGGATGGAGAGTTCTCATAAACTCTTATCTCATCAAAGGAAATAGTGTATGGACGCAGAGTGGTTTATAATGGAAGATAAGGTGCACGAATAAGGTGTGGAGGAGGCTGTGAAATGGCGTTTATGATATCCCAGCGGGCTTTTATCAAAATTTATCTGATCACAATGGTGGAGAGGCATCGCGGTTATGGATATCAGATGCTCGAATCGATGAAGGATGAGTTTAGTGGCTTTGGATATGTTCCGCCTCAGAGCGAGGTTTACCGGGCGCTGCATGAGCTGGTACAGGAAGGCGTTTTTTACCGTACCAAGCGATTGAAAGGAACAGACCCGCGCGTGGATTTTCAGGAGATTGTACTCTATCACTTTACAGATGATGGGGAGGAGAAAGCACGATTGTACAAGAAGCAGGTCAAAGCTGATTTGGACCGTTGCTTAGGTATGCTGCATAAAGCGGAACAAGACAACTATTCCTAACCACGAAAGGATGAGAATGATGGGTAGAAAGCTGAAATGGGGAATTTTAGGCACTGCGGAGATCGCCCAAATCGCTGTAATTCCTGCGATTCAGCAATCTGAACGCGGAGAAGTGCTTGGGATTGCTAGTCGTAATGCGGATAAAGCCGCTGAGGCCGCCCGGGAGTTCGATATTCCAAAAAGTTATGGAAGCTATGATGAACTGTTGGCTGATCCCGAAATCGGAGCGGTGTACATTCCGTTGCCAAACCATCTGCATGAAGAGTGGACCATTCGGGCAGCGGACGCTGGGAAGCACGTTTTGTGTGAAAAACCATCTTCTCTTAGCTCGGCTGGGACAAGCCGCATGATTGAAGCATGTCAACGTGCAGGAGTGATCTTTGCAGAGGCTTTTATGTATCGCTATCATCCCAAACATCGAAGAATTAAGGAAATTATCAATAGTGGGGAAATTGGTGACATTCGCGGCATCCATTGCACGTTTACGTTTAACAATACCGATCAGGCAGATAATGTGCGCTTTAATAAAAACATGGGCGGCGGCTCGCTATATGATGTGGGCGTCTATCCGATATCAGCCGCTCGTATGTATTTGGACCGGGAGCCGGAGGCAGTGACGGTACATGCCTTATTTTCCCCGGAGCATGACAACGTCGATATGATGGCTTCCGGCTTGCTGGAATTTCCGGGTGGAGTCAACCTTACTTTCGATTGTGGCATGTGGGCAGCCAACCGTTCCAACATGGAAATTCTCGGTAGCAAGGGTACGATTGCAATGCCCAAAATGTTCGGTTGGGAAAGAACGTCTGTGGTACCGCAAATTTTCGTCCACGTCGGTTCGGTTACGCGTGAGGAACGTCTGAAAGGTTTTAATTCCTTTGAACTGCAAGCGGATGCTTTTGCTAAAGCGGTGCTTGATGGTGTCCCGTTGCCGTATGAGCCAGAAGATGCGGTGAGCAATATGAAGGTGATCGACGCTTGTATTGAGTCAGCTCGCAGTCGAAAACGGATAGAAATTGGATAAACGGGATCACCGTATTCCCGTAAGGCATAAAAAAGCAGCCTGTCCAAAGGACAAGCTGCTTTTTTAGATGAACGAATACATAAGCGTATAGCATTACATATTTTCATCATAATCGGTGACATCACGCTTGGCGGCAGTTGCAGGCGAGTTCGATGTACCGTATTTTTCTACGGCGTCCCATGCGCCCGCATCGTCAAATCGTCCTGCATTTCGTTGGCGAACCTCACCCGCACCTTTGGGTGGTGGAGTCATGACCTGTTCCTCTACCGGGCGGTCATTCGATAATTCTCGAGTTGGCGTGTGCTCGACGGTATAGGCTGTATATGGAATGGCTTGCAACCGTTCGAAAGGAATTTCTTCCCCGCTTTCCACACATATTCCGTACGTCCCATCCTTCATCCGTTGAAGGGCTGCATTGACTTGCTCCAGCTCGTCTTGCAGCGAATCATTAATCGCCAGATCACGGGACCGTTCAAAGGTTTCTGTCCCTATATCTGCGGGGTGGTTATCATAGGACGAGAGCTCACCTGTGGAATCTGTCAGAGTTTCTCCCAATGGAGTGTTTTCCTGACCGTTTTGTTCAAAATGCTTTTCTAAATCCTTTTTCTGCTCCAACAACATATGTTTCAGCTCTGCAAGCTGCGAATCGTTCAAGTGGTTCATGATCATCTCTCCCCTTCGTGGTCTGTATAAGTGACACGTATGCTCTTTTATACCCGTTCCTAGGGCCGGGCAATCAGCAGAGACTTTTATTCCCAGCCTAGAATGTGATATAAAAAGAATAGTGTGTTAAGGAGGGAATAACCGATGGATGAACATATGAAGCGTCGTCTGGATAAGCAAAAGCAGTTGTTTAAGCAACTGGGCATTCAGCTGGACGCGCTCTCCATTCATGAGAAACAGTTTAAGAATAAAATGCGCGGCTATGATCCGGACGAGGTGGATGCCTTTCTGGATGAAGTGATCAAGGATTACGAACGCTTTTATGCGAATATAGCCGACCTGATGGACAAGTGGCAGGAGCAGCAGGCAACCATACGTGATTTGAAAAATGCACCTAAGCCTGCCGCCGACCTTAATGGACTTGACCGTCGTCAACTGGAGGATATCGTTAAGCAGTTGGAATATAGTGTACGCCAATTAAAAGTGCGAGTACGTCCTGAAAATGACTATTTTCCGGAGTAAGGTGCAGTAAGCACTGTGTTGGTGCCTCTATTGTGGTATGATGGAAACATGCATTTTACCAAACATTTAATGAGGCACACACATAAAGGTGGTTAACATGAGTACCCATTTTTCCGTTAGTATCCATTGTCTGCTTCTTCTGGCTGAAGGGGCACCGGAGCGAATGACATCGTCACTTATTGCTTCCAGCATCAACACAAACCCGGTAGTTGTGAGAAGGATTATGAGCCGACTCAAGCAAGCGGGTTTGGTTGATTCGTCGCCTGGAGCACGCGGCTTTCGTCTAAGCATGTCCAGTTCAAACATCAATCTGAAAATGATCTATGAGGCGACCAAGGATGAAGGTCCGTTGTTCGCCATCCATACCGATAGCAATCATAATTGTGAGGTAGGTAGGAACATAGACGCATTGTTGGATGGTTTATATACCGTGGCAGAGCAGAAAATACAGGCGTTTTTCGAGACTGTTACGCTGCGAGATCTGGAGCAGGCACTTCAGCAGCGCCTGGGGCAACAAAGTTCATCTATGTAAAGACGCTGGTAAGGAGAAATTGATATGAAAATCATCGTACTTTCAGACACTCATATGCCGCATAGAAGCAAAACGTTACCTAGTCGGCTTGTACAGGAGTTAAAAGGCAGTGACCTCATTCTTCATGCCGGAGATTGGACGGATTGGTTTGTATATGAACGTCTAGCTGAATTTGCGCCTGTGCAAGGCATTGCCGGAAACAATGATGGAATGGACATCGTAGAGCGTTTAGGCTATCAGCGAATCGTTGAAGCCCAAGGCAAGCGGATCGGTATGGTTCACGGTCACGGCTGGCGAGGAACGACAGAAAATATCGCATTGAATACGTTTAAGGGAGAGACGCTGGATTGTCTGATTTATGGACATTCGCATATTCCGGTGGTCAAAACGATTGACGGTCAGCTTGTCCTTAATCCGGGGTCTCCGACGGACAAACGCGGCGAAGACGAATATTCATTTATCGTGCTGACGATTGAGGCTGATCAGATGGAAGCACAGCTTGTTCTTTATCCAGATAAACATTGATTTAAAACCAACAACTGTTGATTAAAGGGGAAGCTATGGCTATTTTTGAATTAGAACCGATGAAGCATCATGTGTTGATCTGCAATGGAGGCACATGTATGCGACATGAGGGTGAAGAAGTTACACAGGCAATTCGGGATGAAATTCGTAAACAAAATGCAGAAGCATATATTCACACGACTAGAACTCGCTGTAATGGGCGTTGTCATGATGCTGCGGTTGTAATCGTATATCCTCAAGGGGACTGGTATGGTCAAATGACCCCCGACTCGGGGACTCAACTGGTGCAGAAGCTCGTAACGGGAGAGAAGCTGGAACCTCATCTTTTTCATGAGTGTACAGGTCAATCCAGCTCGGAATAATCCAATCAACCATCTATAAGTACATGAGTAGAGAAAATCTTTGCGGAGATTTTCTCTTTTTTGCGTTTAATCCCCGATGTGAAAGGTAAAAGTATACTGTGGACACCAATCCGATAGGGAGGGAAGCCAAATGACCCCATTTGAAGATAACCTGCACGATCAGAATGAGCAGAAAGGACAGAAGGGGAAAGGAAGAACGGAGTCTAAACATCAGAAACAGTCGATCAATCGAGATCATGCAGAGCAGTATCCGACAGAGCAGGAAAGCTTGTTCGACCGTTTTGAGATCGAGCAGACGGTAGACGCCATTCCTGTAGAGGATTTGAAGATGGAAAGACAGGAAGAGAGAGACAAGGATGCAACCAAGCACACCTCTTCCAGTGAGAAAAAATACAATAGTGGCGTATAATCATCAACTAACTGGTAATATTTAAAAAGAAATCTCTTGACTTTAAGATATGTGTAATGTATATTAAGTAACGAAAAGTAATTAATTTTTCTCAGGAGGTAACAAAATGGCTAAAGACTTCTTCACAGCTCTGAAAGACAGACGCTCCTATTATGGTATTAGCAAAGAACAAGTCATTTCTGACCAACGGATTCAAGAGATTGTAGAGGAAGCTGTTAAGTACACACCTACCTCTTTCAACTCCCAAACTTCACGTGCTGTAGTGCTGCTTGGAGAGCATCATGACAAACTATGGAATATTACAGAAGATATTTTGCGTGAGGTTGTAGGCAATGAGGAGCAATTCAAGTCTACTGCCGAGAAAATGAACGGCTTCCGCAGCGGATACGGAACAGTCTTGTTCTTTGAAGACAATAACGTGGTGGCTGGTCTGCAACAACAATTTGAAGCCTATGCGGACAATTTCCCGATCTGGTCCAACCAATCTAATGGTATGCTGCAATTGGTTGTATGGACAGCTCTGGAGCAAGAAGGACTGGGGGCATCCCTTCAGCATTACAACCCATTAATTGATGAAAAAGTGAAAAACGAATGGAACATTCCTGAGCATTGGAAACTGATTGCTGAAATGCCATTTGGTAAACCGACATTCCAACCAGGTGAAAAAGAATTCCAGCCTGTTGAGGAACGCGTAAAAACATTTAAATAATTTTTACGATAAAATGACGTTTCAGGTTCAGCCTGATTAGAGCACTGTGGGTATCCACAGTGCTTTTTGTCATTCCATTTTTAAGGTATGTAAGCTTTTGATATATACGGACACTGGGGTTAATTCATCCGTTAGTGGGTGATATTATGTTTAAAATTGGATGAGAAGTTTACATAGGTGTTATTGCGGTTTTATGCAGATGTCTAGGGTAGCACCTATTCAAAGGAGGAAAAGTGATGAACTATGATTGCATTATTGTTGGTGGGGGAATTGCCGGATTGCAAGCAGCGATTCAATTGGGGAGATACAGCAGTCATCGGGTTCTAGTGATAGATTCGGGCTATGGTCGATCTACGCTGTGCCACCAGTATCATAATATTTTGGGCTTTCCTGACGGAATTTCTGGTGAAGAGCTGCGCCGGCTTGGACGTAGTGAAGCCACGAAACTAGGTACTGAATTTGTTGAAGGGAAGGCGGTAAAAGCCGCCAAAAGAGATGAGCTTTTTGACATTCAAGTGGAAGGTGGATCCGTGTATTCGTCAAAAACGCTGCTGTTGGCGACAGGGCTAACGGACCGTTTTCCAAAGCTGGATGGGTTACAAGCCTGCTTGGGCAACAGTGTATATGTATGCCCGGATTGTGACGGTTATGAGGTTCAGGATCGCAGCACGGTCGTTATGGGGGCAGGCAAAGCAGGAGCTTCCATGGCTCTGACTTTATCAGCGCGCACCGATCAACTTGTTTATGTCAATCATGAGCGTTCAGAGGTGCCGGACGAGCTGATTGTGAAGCTGCGGGAAAAAGGGATTGGCTATAAGGAAGCAGCCATTTCTGAGATTATAACCGGAGAACCGGGCTGTTTTGAAGGAGTGCGGCTGGCTGATGGACAAGTGGTTCGAGCAGAGCGGGGCTTTTTAGCCTTTGGCAGCAATCATGTTCATTCAGAGCTAGCAGAGCAACTGGGTGTACATCTGCTGCATAATAAGCATATTGAAACTCATCCTCGCAGCAAAATGACAAATGTGGAAAATGTATGGGTAGCCGGGGACTTAGGTGCTCATGCCGAGCAAGCGACTGTGGCGATGGGAGAAGGAGCTATGTCAGCTATTTGGATACACAAGGTATTAACTGGTATGAAAACAAAAGTACCGCAGCTCTGAGAGCTGCGGTTTAGAACGATGGGCGTGTACTCGTTGGGAGTTGAAGTTCGAAACGTTTTAATTGATCGCTCATGCCGTACTTACGTAAAATTTCCGTCTGTTTGTTGCCGATAAGATCAAAATGCGGATAGGGCTGACGCTGATGAATATATTGGGGGTCCAATCCGTTATGGTTGCACCATAAACGCAGCTTGTCCAAATTAGAACATCCCACCTTGGTGACGGTTGTAATGCCTGGAAAGCGATCATCCAGCCAGTAATGTGTCAGAAAAGCAATTTCACCACGACTGACTTCTCTTTTCCAGGCCATAAGTTCCTGCCGGGTAATGCCAAATGCCATCGTTTTCATCCTTCCTTGGCTCATTCTGAAATCATGAGCTGCTAAGCGGTTGTCCCATTATTTTCGTACTATAGTTTGTATTATGATCCACATGGGGTAACACAATAACAGGAGACCCTGTGTGATGACCTCCTGTTAGCGGTTAAAGCCATCTCTCGGCCCAGCTCTCCACACCATTCAATGCATCACCTAGCTCTTTACCCTTGCGTGTCAGCGAATACTCAGTACGCACAGGCCGCTCTGTGATGACATTGCGAAGGATCAGGCCGGAAAGCTCTAGTTCCTTGATGCGTTCGTTCAGCATGCGTTTGCTAAGATCAGGTATGGAGACGTGAATTTCACTAAATCGTTTGGGATGTTCCATCAAAGTATGAATGATGAGAGCGGTCCATTTTTTGCTGATGATCTGAAAGGACTGTTCCACCTTACCGCACAAAAGCTTAGGCTGCCTGTCGTCGCTCATCTGAATCCCCTCAATTTCATTGTTGTTTTAAACAGTATACTAAAAGTAACTCTGTATACCAATAGTAACTATAACGCTTTGTATCAACTGTGACATATTTAACAGTTTTTTCTCTTTCCTTTCGTCAATCATACCACAGAAAACGTTATCATTACAGGATATATCGAATGTTCACGATTTCGCTAAAATTTGATTGACTTGCCCCTTATTTTGGGTGTATTATGGGTTACGTTAATTCCTCAGGTAACTTTTAATAACCTCATCTTTATAATGGGAAGAAGGAATATTTCATGGATTCAATGACATTTGTCTTATTTGGAGCGACAGGGGATTTGGCTAAACGCAAAATTTACCCTGCCTTGTATAATTTGTTTGTAGAAGGTAAAATTCCGGCTTCCTTTTCTGTAATTGGGATGGGGCGTCGTGAAGTGGCGGACGAGCAATTTCAAAGTAATGTAGAGCAATCCATTAAGGATTTTTCCAGACACGTGAATGATGACCGTGCACAGATGGATCAGTTCTTAAGTGCTTTCCGTTACAGCGCATTGAACGTCAACCACCCGGAAGATTATAAAAAGCTGCTACAGCTTGCTGAGCAACGTGAAAATGACTTGGGAATTCCGGGGAACCGCATGTTTTACTTATCGGTGGCACCGGAATTTTTTGATGTGATTGCCCTCAATATTCGGGAGAGTGGTTTAGCTGAAACAAAGGGTTGGAAACGGCTCATTATCGAAAAACCATTTGGACATGATTTGGAATCCGCACGTGAGTTGAATGATCGCCTAAGCAGAACATTTGCTGAGGATGAGATTTATCGTATTGACCATTACTTAGGTAAACCCATGGTGCAAAACCTGGAAGCCTTAAAATTTGCTAATCCATTGCTCCAAGGAATATGGAACAATCAATACATCGCCAATGTGCAAATTACCGCTTCCGAGACTGTAGGGGTGGAGGAGCGAGCGGGATACTACGATCACTCCGGCGCTATTCGTGATATGGTACAAAATCACATGCTGCAGGTGTTGATGATGACGGCTATGAACAAGCCGGGACATGTCACGGCTGACCAGGTGCGTAACGAAAAAAGCAAGGTGATGGACGCGCTTCGTGCGCTTGATCCTTCCGATATTGCTTCCAACGTGGTTAGAGGCCAATATACCAACGGTGAGATCAACGGAAAAGCAGTTCCTTCCTATAAAGAAGAGCCGGATATCGGACCTGATTCGCAAAATGACACTTTCATTTCAGCTCGCCTATGGATTGACAACGAACAATGGTCGGGTGTGCCGTTCTATATTCGTACCGGCAAACGTATGAAAGAAAAATCTACTCGTATCGTCGTGGAATTCAAAAAGGACAGCACAGATCCTTATGCCGCTCAAGGGCAACCGACTGACCCGAACTTGCTGATCATCCATGTTAACCCGGATGAAAAGGTAACGCTGCGTCTGAACAGTAGAGACCCGCTGAACAATGGTCAACTGGAGACGGTTCTGATGAATTATCATTCCGAGGCCAAGGATGTACCAGAAGCCTATGAGCGCCTCATCTTTGATGCGCTACGCGGCGATTCCACCTTTTTTGCTCATTGGAACGAAGTTGAGCTTTCATGGGTGTGGGTTCAACCTGTACTGGAAGCTTTTGCTCGTGGTGAGGTTTCACTTCACACGTATGCAGCAGGCTCTTACGGTCCAGAAGCTTCAGATCAATTGTTAGAGGAGCAAGGCTTTACATGGTGGTTGGACGAAAAGTCCGAAAGCTCTGAGAAAGCAGTCGTTCGTTCTTAACACTTATAAGAAAGTATATACAAAATATGTTTGCTACGGCAGGAGGCCTTTACTATGCAAGTAGGATTAATTGGTTTGGGAAAAATGGGCTTGAATCTCGGAAGAAATTTGATCGATCATAAGCATGAACTTGTCGCTTACGACGTCAATGCGGCCGCAATTCAAGAAATGAAGGATTATGGAGCTAAAGGTGCTTCTACATTGGAAGAGCTTGTACAGACAACTCAATCCCCTAGAGTATTGTGGATTATGGTTCCTCACCAAATTGTGGATTCTGTGCTGGATCAGCTTCAACCGATGTTGTCCAAAGGGGACATCATTATTGAAGGTGGTAATTCTCATTATAAAGAGTCTATTGCTCGTCATGCCCGTCTAAAAGAATATGGTATCAGTTTCATGGATGCTGGAACATCAGGCGGGATGGAAGGCGCACGCAATGGCGCTTGTTACATGATCGGTGGCGATCCGGAAGCTTGGGCGGTTGTTGAGCCTATTTTCCGCGACACAGCAGTGGAAAATGGATATCTGTATGCAGGTAAATCCGGAAGCGGACATTTTCTGAAAATGGTTCATAACGGTGTGGAATACGGCATGATGGCTTCCATTGGTGAAGGATTTGAAGTGCTAGAAAAAAGCAGCTTTGACTTTGATTATGAACAAGTAGCGCGTGTGTGGAACAACGGTTCTGTTATTCGCTCTTGGCTGATGGGCTTGACTGAACGTGCATTTTCCAAAGATGCAAACCTGGACGAAATTCGTGGGGTTATGCACTCTTCTGGTGAAGGAAAATGGACGGTAGAGGAAGCACTGGACATTCAAGCTGCAACTCCAGTCATTGCTTTGTCCCTGCTGATGCGCTATCGTTCTCTTGATGCAGACACGTTCAACGGGAAAGTGGTTGCTGCGCTGCGCAATGAATTTGGCGGTCACGCGGTAGAAAAGAAGTAATAACAATATAAGTTAGTATCTATCCCCGTAGCTTCACAACTGCGGGGATATTGCTATATGTTTTGTCGTTTATTGGATTTTTGCAAAACCAGCATATGCATATTTTTCCTTGTATATCCGCACAATAGGTGAAAAAGGCGGAAGGATGAATAGCAAATGTGCAAAAGGTTTTCGTTATCGGCTGATTTGGATGAGGTAAGGGATCACTTTGGTATACAACGGGTGATGTATTATTACAAAACACGCTATAACATGAGTCCCACTCAGCATGTTCCAATTGTGCTGTATCAGGATGGAGAACGGGTACTTGATGAATTTCGCTGGGGATTTATTCCCTACTGGGGCAAGGATTGTGTCAATGCAGACTTGAATACGGTTCGGGTAAATCCGAGTTATCGCAAGATGGCGGAAACCCGGCGCTGTATCATTCCATGCAATGGATTTTATTACTGGCGAAAATTAGGTAAACGCATGTGTGCTGTACGGGTGGTATTGCCGGAACAGAAGATGTTTGCGGTCGCGGGGCTATATGAAGTCTGGCAGGATAGTCGTAAGGAGCCTTTACGTACCTGTACGATGATGACAGTTCATGCCAATACGGATATACGTGAATTCGATACCCGTATGCCAGCTATTTTGGAAGCTGATCATATAGATTCATGGCTGGACCCGTCTGTCCAGAACATAGATGAGCTGTTGCCTCTACTACGCACGTATGAGCAAGGCGACATGAGCATCTATCCAGTGACACCACTGGTGGCCAATGATGAACATGATAACCGTGAATGTATTCAGGAAATGGATTTGCAGTGGTCCTGGATTAAACCTTAAACGTATGGAGATTTTCATCCATTATTGATCATAAGCTTCCCGCCGCCTGCATAGGTATGTATTGGGGAACAAGCGTCATGATCCGGGGAGAGGGGAAACGGCCGAAGGAGTATCTCATATGGGATGGAGGCGATTGGAATGAGTAACGATACACTCATCCAGCTGCTGGTGCTCATGGTGACGATCATCGGTCTGGTCCAAAACCGGTAAGTGGCAGGTTCCAGAAGGCGGGAGAATTGCCGTAGGCAATCTTCCGTTTTTTTCTGTGTTAAAAAGCTCGCAGATTAAGGAAGCTTACGGTACAATAGATGCTAGGCTACAGGTGACAAGACACCTGAATATACGTCTACATACGATATATTTTTAAGGGAGAGCAAATCATGAGTGAATTAACTTCATTACCACCAGCCAAAAAAAGAAAATTGCTGTTTAGCGCAGGGCTCAGCTGGTTGTTTGATGCTATGGATGTGGGGCTGCTTTCATTTATAGTCGCAGCGTTGGCAAAGGAGTGGCATCTGGGATCTGAGCAAATTGGACTGCTGACTGCAATGAATTCGATAGGAATGGTGTTCGGGGCCGCTTTGGCGGGGATTTTGGCTGATCGTTACGGCAGACGTGCCATATTAGTGTGGACATTGTTGATCTTTTCTATTGCCAGTGGCTTATCCGCTTTGGCGACAGGTCTCGGAATGCTGCTGGTGCTGCGTTTTATTGCTGGTGCAGGCTTGGGTGGGGAATTGCCTGTTGCTTCGACGCTGGTGTCAGAATCAGTGCCTGTGAAAGAACGAGGAAGAGCGGTTGTGCTGCTGGAAAGCTTCTGGGCGGCAGGCTGGATCCTTTCGGCTCTTATTGCTTATTTTGTTATTCCAAAGTATGGTTGGCAAATGGCATTTATTCTCGGCGCAGTACCTGCGCTGTACGCTCTTTATCTGCGCAGAGCTATTGAGGATTCACCGCGTTATAAGCAGCAAAGCGTTAAACTTCCGCTGCGTGCACGATTGGCTTCGATTTGGTCGGGACCCCATCGCAAGTCTACGCTGATGCTGTGGATTTTATGGTTCACAGTTGTATTTTCATACTACGGCATGTTCCTGTGGCTACCGAGCATTATGTTTATGAAAGGTTTCGAACTGGTTAAAAGCTTTGAGTATGTGCTGATCATGACGCTTGCGCAACTACCAGGTTACTTTACCGCCGCCTATCTGATTGAAAAGCTGGGGCGCAAATTCGTACTGATCATCTACCTGCTGCTCACAGCAGTGTCCGCCATTTGGTTTGGCACCTCGGAAACGGCGGGAATGCTGCTAGCTGCTGGTATCTGCTTGTCCTTTTTTAATCTTGGTGCATGGGGAGCCATGTACGCCTATACTCCGGAATTGTACCCGACAGCTGTACGTTCAACTGGTGTGGGTATGGCGGCTGCGTTTGGCCGTATTGGAGGCGTTATCGGGCCGTTTGCGGTCGGTATACTCGTAGGACAGGGCGTAGCGTTACCATCTATCTTTGTGATTTTCTTCGTAGCTATCTTGATCGGTGCAGCGGCTGTATGGTTGCTGGGTACGGAAACCAAAAATCAGGAGATTGACTAACCTTTACATTCACCTGTGTAAAGATTCATAATATAAGAGAGAGGAGTGACCTGAAATGGAGCATACCTTTCTGCTCAAGGCAGACTGGAACGGGGGGCGCAACAGCGACGGCCGTATTGAGGCTGGACAGTTGCGGACTGCAATTTCGATCCCGGCTGAAATGGGAGGCCCTGGTGTGGGCACCAATCCAGATGAAATGCTGCTCGGTGCCGCCGCTACCTGCTATTTGATTACTTTGGCGGCGATGATGGAGCGCGCGAGTCTCCCGGTGGCATCACTGGCGCTGGAATCCGAAGGGATTGTCGATGTAACGAACAATATTTTTACATATCGCCGAATTGTGCATCGTCCGCAGGTTCAATTGGCCGCCGATGCGACAGAATCGCAGATCGAACAAGCATTGCGACTGGCAGAGCAGGCAGAAACCTCATGCATGATCTCGCGTGCCGTAGCGGGAAATGTGGCGTTGTCCACAGAGCCCGTGGTGGAGCGCGCCTCTTAAAGCGATATTTGTAACAGGAGCAATCATTCCAATTGCCCATCATTTTTTTAATCCAAGGAGGACACAACCATGACAGCACAACAAAAATTGCTCGTATTCGCAGGCTCTTACGCCGAATTGGAAGGTAACGGAGTTTATTCGTACACTTTTAATGAACAGACAGGAGCACTTACACTACAGGATGAGTTCTCCGGCTTGAAAAATCCTACATTCCTGAATGTGGACGTCAAAAATCGGAAGCTGTATTCCATTGGAGAGACGACTTCTGCTGCAGGAGTGAAAGTAGGCGAAGCCTCTGCTTTCGAAATTGACCCAGTTAAAGGAACATTTACATTGCTGAATCGTGCGGAAAACGTGGGTGCAACAACTTGCCACATTCAGCGTGATCCATCTGATCGTTACCTTATTGTAGTCAGCTACCACGGTGGTATGGTGGGACTGGTGTCTCTGACTGAGGACGGACGTATCGGTGAGTTGCTGGATGTTAAACAGCATGAGGGCAAAGGAGCGCACCCTGAACGTCAGGACCGTCCACATCCACATTCCAGTTTCTTTAGTCCGGACGGCCGCTTCCTGTTCGTACAAGATCTCGGTCTGGATCTGATCCGCGTTTACACCATTGATGACAGCAAAGGACAACTGGTGCTTCATGGTGAAACAAAAACCCATGCAGGTGCAGGTCCACGTCATTTGACGTTCCACCCGAATGGTAAATTCGCTTTTGTGATTAACGAAGTGGATTCTTCCATTACTTCTTTTGCATATGATGCAGAGGCTGGCAAGCTCACTGAGCTTGAGAGCGTACCGACATTGCCGTCTGACTTTACAGGTGAAAACACAACTGCTGAAATTGCGATTTCGGGGGATGGAGCTTATCTGTACGGTTCCAACCGTGGGCATGACAGCATTGTGGTATACGCTGTAGACGGAGCAACTGGCAAGTTGAGCTTGGTCGAGCATGTATCTGCTGAAGGAGAGCATCCACGCCATTTTGCTTTGACTCCAAATGGTGATCATATGCTCGTGGCCAACCGCGATACCAACAACATTGTTACGTTCAAAGTGGACAAGGCGAGTGGACGCTTGACCTACACCGGGCAACAAGTAACCGTATCCAAGCCAGTATGCGTACAGCCTTTTTACTTTTCTGTGTAAAAGGAGCGTTACGTTTATATCATGCGGAGTGGTTAAGTGATAGTGATGCGGATAATGGTCGCTACGAGGACGGATCATTCTTCCGAACGCTCCGCTTCTTCAGAACGATTCCGTCCTCTCCGCTGCTTTAGTGCTTTTGGCGACCATTTTTTTATGCAGAAACAATAAACGAATACGTTATATGTTGATGGTACTGACAGATTAACCAAGCATATAAAATTTTTTAGTAAAAACGGCTCGTAGAATAACCTACAGCCGTTTTTATTTTAGGGCTTAGTTATTTCAAAAGAAATCACTACCTACAAAAATAATATAAAATTTTATGGTACAAATAAGATACGAATAATCTCGGTAGGAAAAGGGTACATATGTTATAAGCGGGACAAGAACCCCTCAAGCACTCCGATAATGCAAATCTAGGACAAGCATTGTGAGTTCCATATAAGGGTTAGAGGCTTTAAATAAAAGTATTATATTCGGCCTAAGTATCAGTTTAGGTCGTTGGCTTTTTAGAAGTGAACTCATGAAAAATGAGAATGGCAAGGATAAGCTGAGTAACGAAGCGGGCAGATGGATTTCGGAGAAGCGATAGCGTTCGCCTTTGGAACCTGAATTTAACCATTTAAAATATAATTCAAAAAATCAGGTTCCAACAGCGATCGGAGAAACCATCTGATCGCGAAGTGGGATACACAAATCGACAGCCTTGGATTGCACATATTTTACAGGAGGAGGAAACAAAATGAAAATTATCATTACACAACAGGAAGCCGTCGACAAAGGAATATGGACAGAGATCATGGGGATGTTTGCTGTAACCAAAGAGGACGAAGTATGGCAAAATGAAGAGTTTATTCTCACCGAAGAACAGGCACGTCAGGTCGGGTTGTTAAGATAGCTAGGACATGTTATCAAGTTTTAAGACCAAGTCTTAAAAAATCGTAACTTCTTTTTTATGTATCTGATACACTTTTTAACCGTGCAACGTTTATGATAAGTACACAAGGGTAATGAAGCTTACAGACACCGTGTACATACCCAAACGGCAAGGAGAGATCAGACATGATGAAACTAGCTTCGAAATGGACCGTATTGGCTTTAATGATGATGCTGATTACGACGGCTGGGGCAACAGCGCAAGGCTACACGCCTGTAGCAGCTGCTGAAAATCAGGAGACCGTATATATAAACCAAATGGAGATTCGTGACGGACAAATTTATTTGTCGGCAGACCCGATTGAATGGTATGAAGGCGCGGCAGCTGATAAAGCATTATTGGAGCATGAAGGAAATACAGGATTGGATGGAGCTCCAGACGGCTACTACATCGTAAACAATTCCGTGCAAAATGACGTGTATCAGGTTGCACCAGATGCTTCGGTAGAGGTGCAGATTTATGATCACACGGGTAACATAGAAGATACAGACGTGCAATGGAACGAATCGATTCCTCTGGCACAGTTTGAGAAAGATTTTGCTAAAAAGGACGTTCTGGACCTCAGTCAATTTCCATACCATGTTACGCTTCGTGAGGGTAAAGTTGTAAAAATCGTGCAGCAATTCATTCCTTAAAATAGTAGTAATCTCATTTCACAAGCACGTGCTTTCACTTGATTATAGATCAGGGGAGTACGTGTTTTTTTATACTTTATAACAAAAAAAGAGGATATCCAGCCCATATAGGGCGCGGATATCCTCTTCTCTTCATAATATATGATTAGAACGATTTTGCTGTGTCTACTGCACGTTGTACAGCAGAAGCAACGATTTCTTGTGCTTGATCTGGAGCTTGGTTATGTCCTTCCAGAACAACTTTCACGATGTCCTTTACTCCGAAGAAGGATAAGATGTTGTTCATGTAGTTCAAAGACATTTCAGCTGCAGCAGCTGGTCCTTCGGAATAAACGCCGCCTCTTGCATTCAACAGGGCTACTTTAGTTTCAGTTACGAGACCAACTGGACCTTCAGCAGTGTATTTGAATGTTTTACCAGCTTGGTTCAGGTAGTCAATGTACGTATGCAGTACAGCTGGAATCGTCATGTTCCAGAGCGGGAAAGCAAATACGACTTTGTCTGCTGCCAGGAATTGATCCAGGTAGCCATTAGCGATGTTTGCCAGGCGAGCTTCTTCTGCGTTCAGCTCCATGCCTCTAGCGGATTTGAACGTGCCGTTGATCATGTTAGCGTTCAAATAAGGAAGCTCGACGGAGAACAGGTCCAGCTCAGTGATTTCATCAGTTGGGTGGGAAGACTTGTAGCTTTCTACGAAGGCGTTATACAATTTAACTGTTGCAGATTCTTCAGCTGTACGATCATTAGCTTTGACAAATAATACTTTAGACATGATTTATTTCCCCCTAAGTAAGTTGAATAAGTAAGTTAAGTTAGTAAGTTACCACGTAATATTACAATATAAAGATAATATCTGTCAACACTTTTATATTAAATTTACTTTGAAAAGCTACTTTATTTTTTACACTGTAAATTTTAAGTGTTTCTTTTGCAAAATATCAGTTTTGCGGTAAAATTTAAATGTAAAGTCTAATGAAGAGAATGGTTTGAGTAGGCGAAGAAGAAAATGAACATGGTGCCAGCAAGATATGGCACAATAGTTGAACGAAAAAAGGTGAGTAGCTTGAAGATAGGTTTTTTTGATTCAGGATTGGGTGGAATTACAGTATTGTCCGAGGCACTAAGACGTTTGCCAAACGAAAATTTTGTATACATGGCGGATACCCTTCATGTGCCTTACGGGACGAAAACTCCCCAAGAGGTGCTTGGTTATGTCAAGGCTTCAGTAGAAACGATCCTTAAAGAAGATGTTAAGGCATTGGTAATTGCCTGCAATACGGCTACAAGTATCGCAGTTGCGGAGCTAAGGAAGGAATATCCTATTCCGATTATTGGTATGGAGCCAGCTGTGAAGCCAGCGGTCGAGATGAACCGATCCAATGGTAAAAGAGTTCTGGTGTTAGCCACACCATTGACCTTGAAACAATCCTGTTATGCAGCGCTGGTATCCAGGGTTGACGATCATGGGAGCGTGGACTCACTACCTCTGCCGGAGTTAGTACATTATTGTGAACAGTTGAATTTTGACCGGGCAGAAATGTCCGAATATTTTAACCGGAAGCTGTCTTCGTTCAATCTCGACATATATGGTACGGTGGTATTGGGATGTACTCATTATCCTTTTTATAAGGAAATTCTAAGGGAACTACTGCCTTCTCATATTCAGTTAATTGACGGGAGCCAAGGAACAGTTAGACGGTTGAAACAGGTGTTGTCTGAGCGTAATTTGCTGGAGCCTTCGCCAAAATCCGGTCCATCACAGGAGGGACACATTACATTTCTATGTTCTAGTCAGGATGAGGCCTATGTGCATAAGATGGAGCGGGCGCTTGAAATCTATGCGGAGCATGAAAAGATTTATTTTTAAAAGAAGAGCGGCTGGCGAACGTGTGAGATCTGAATGAAATATCCAAATCGCCAGCCGCATTGTCGATCAGACGCATGGAGGGAGGCGTAAGATGGATGTTCAACTGATCCTGAATGAGCTTCACGAAACGGGCGTGCTTGAAAGCCATATGCGAAATCTCAAACCGTTGACCGGCGGAACTTCGAGCAAAGTGGTTGTTGTCATGGACGGAACTGAGCCGCGATACGTGATTAAGCAAAATGATCCCGCTGTCGTAGAAGCCGAGGCGGAGTTCTTACATACCTATGTACAGATTGAGAAACTATCACGTTTGGTTTATGTAGATCCATTGCACCGTTATTTGGTATACACGTTCAGATCAGGACTCACCCAGTATTATGGAAGGAACAAAAGCGATTTGTTGCTTCGTCTGGCGACGGAGGTGATCTCGCACTACAAGCCTTTTCGTGAGGAACGTCATTATGGTTATCCGGACCACCCGTTTGTGGAATGGAGAGATTTTCTGCTGCACGGAACGAAGGAATCTGGAAAGATCATACAAGACGTTTTACCCCGAGAGAATCATTGGTTCGTTCATACCCTTGTGGCTGGATTGCCGCAACGGAATATTAAATATTTGCTTCATGGTGACTGTGGAGTACATAATTTTGTGTTTACCGAAAACGGCACATTGACGGGTATTATTGACCCTGATCCAGTGGTGGGAGAACCTCTGTATGATCTGATATACGCCTTTTGTTCTTCACCGGATAGGCTGACCGTCGATACTATTTTGCCTGCCTTAGAGAAGCTTGGGCCGGAGATGACAGGGGAATACGAGCTGAACAGGGAGGTACTACAAGGATTATACTTTCGTATTGCTACCTGCATTCGGCATCATCCGGGAGATCTAGATCAATATACAGAAGCGTGGACCTATTGGCTAGACAGGGTTCGCTGAAAGGAATAGGGAACATGAGCATACAAGGGTGGAATCATATTTGCTTTTCGGTGTCTGATTTGGAGAAGTCTATACATTTCTATCAGAATATACTAGATGGAAAACTGCTCGTTAAAGGACGTAAGCTGGCTTATCTGGATTGTTTGGGAATGTGGTTGGCTCTCAATGTGGAAGAGGATATCCCGAGAAATGAAATTCATCATTCCTATACGCATATTGCATTTTCGATAGCGGAAGCTGATTTTGAGAGTATGCTCAACAAGCTGAGAACTTTTAATGTTACCATTTTGCCCGGACGAGAGCGGAATGAACAGGATAAAAGATCGGTCTATTTTACAGATCCAGACGGACATAAGTTTGAATTCCACACAGGACAATTGCAGGACCGCTTGGAATATTATAAAAAAGATAAAAAGCATATGACTTTTTATGATTGATTAATTGACGTGAAGGTATTAAGTAATAATTGTGTCGCATTTAGGAGGAATACGGAAGGATGTCACTTTCTCAGGAAAACGGTTCCAAGCAAGCACAAGTCGTTAAAACGATGACGGTTTTTGCAATCACTTGGCCGATCTTTATAGAAATGTTGTTTCACATTTTGATGGGTAGCGTGGATACGTTCATGCTAAGCCATGTTTCTGATGAGGTTGTATCGGCTGTGGGTGTATCAAGGCAGTTGATTGAATTTACGATTATACTTTTCAATCTGCTTGGTCTTGGAGTAGGTGTGATCATTGCTCAGCTATTGGGGGCGCAAAAGCATGTGGATGCAAGCCGTGTTACGGCTTCGGCACTAACCTTTAATCTGGTGTTTGGTCTGGCGCTGAGTTTGATGTTTATTGTGAGCCGGGATTTTTTGCTATCCTTTTACCATATTACCCCGACGATCAAGGAAAATGCAGAGATTTATATGATGCTGGCAGGGGGTTCGCTGTTTCTGGAAGCGCTTATGCTAACCGCAGGTCCGGTTATTCGATCGCATGGTTTTACTAAAGACACGATGATTGTGGGCATTGGTATGAATATATTGCATATCGTGGGGAATGCGCTGCTCATTTATGGCTGGTTTGGTCTGCCGCAGATGGGAGTGGCGGGTGCAGCGATTTCAACGGTTATTAGCCGTGCTGTAGCATGTGTCTGGATTTTTCTACTGCTGTACAAGCGTGTGAGTGCGCCGATTCGCATCCGGTATTATGTACAGCTTCAATGGAGTAAGCTGGTAGCCATCCTGAAGATTGGTATTCCTGCCGGGCTGGAATGGTTGTCTTATCAACTTAGCCAAATGATGGTGACCCGGTTTGTCAGCTTTATGGGTACAACGGCGATCGCAACCCATTTTTATACGAATACAATTGTGTACTTTTTTATGGTATTTGGAATGGCTGTAGGTGAGGGGACGGAAATTATTGTTGCCCGCCTAATTGGAGCAGGAGACAAGGAAAAAGCCTATCATCAACTTTTACGGAGCCTTAAATGGTCTTTGGTCATTACGATTGCTGTGATCGTAGTAGTTTCCTTTTTCCGATATGAAGTGATGGCGATCTTTACAGATGAGCCGGCGATCATTCAATTAGGGGCGGCGATTTTGCTCTTCTGTATATTGCTGGAGCCGGGCCGTGTGTTTAATCATGTTGTCATTAACTCCTTGCGAGCAGCGGGAGATGTTCAGTTCCCGTTAATGATGGCCATTATTTCGATGTGGGGGATTAAAATCCCGCTAGCATATGTGCTGGGCATTCATATGGGATATGGTGTGCTGGGTGTGTGGATTGCACATGCCTGCGATGAGTGGGTACGAGGCATTTTTCACTATTTACGCTGGAAGGGGCGGAAATGGCAGCACAAATCGCTGTTATCTAAGGCTGAACTTCAGGCGGAATCAGTCTAAGGCTGAAAGAGATTCTACAACAGACATTCTCCAAGCGAATTGGGGGATGTCTGTTTTTTTTTACAAAAATAAGCAAAATGGGGATGTTCAAACTTTTCAAAAATTGCTAGAATATAGTAACCTCGAATGTAGTAGAGGTTTTCAAAGTTTCAAAGTTTCAAAGACGGATGGTTTCCGATTGAATCCATGAAGGAGGGAATAGGATGGAACGTAAAGTGCATATCATTCCTTACCAAGTGATCAAGCAGGAGCAACAAGTGAATGAAATACCGCGAGGTGTAGAGCTGATTCAGGCTCCTGCGGTATGGAACCAGACTCGAGGCCGAGGCGTGAAGGTGGCGGTGCTGGACACGGGCTGTGATTCGGACCATCCTGATTTGAAGGCGCGCATTATTGGCGGCCGTAATTTTACGGATGATGATCAAGGTGATCCGGAAATTTTCAAGGATTACAACGGTCATGGTACGCATGTGGCAGGAACTATTGCGGCAGCAGAAAATGCGGATGGTGTCGTGGGTGTTGCTCCAGAGGCAGACCTACTCATCATCAAAGTGCTAAACAAGCAGGGCTCCGGTCAATATGACTGGATTATTCAAGGCATCTATTATGCGATTGAGCAAAAGGCAGATATCATATCGATGTCACTTGGCGGTCCTGAGGATGTGCCAGAGCTCCATGAAGCAGTAAAAAAGGCTGTGGCTAGCCAAATCTTAGTCATCTGTGCAGCTGGAAATGAGGGAGACGGTGACGACAGAACGGACGAGCTCGGCTACCCCGGCTGCTATAATGAAGTGATTAGTGTAGGTGCTATCAACTTTGATAGGCACGCCTCAGAATTCAGTAATTCAAATAATGAGGTGGATTTGGTTGCACCGGGAGAAGATATTTTGTCCACCGTTCCGGGCGGCAAATATGCGACCTTTAGCGGAACTTCGATGGCTACTCCGCACGTAGCAGGTGCATTGGCGTTGATTAAGCAGCTGGCGAATGTGAGCTTCGAGCGTGATCTCACCGAACCGGAATTATACGCACAACTCATCAAACGCACGATTCCACTCGGCAATTCTCCTAAGCTGGAGGGCAACGGTCTACTGTACTTGACGGCAGTGGAGGAGCTCTCCCGTATTTTCGACGCACAACGTGTAGCTGGAATACTAACTACAGGATCATTGAAGGTTAAATAAACCGTAACTTCAACTTCGGATATATAGCGGCTCTCCTAAAGGGAGGGTCGTTTTTTTGGATTTCAAATCTTAGGAAAAACTCCATTTACATTGCATTCAAATGTCGGGTAACATATACCTCAAAGATAGGCATGAGTCAGAAGTGGAGGATGAATATGAACGATATCATGGCGCAAGCTGACGAGCTTAGACGAACAGGGCAAGCAGAGAAAGCACGTAAGCTTCTTTTAAAGGTATTAGAACAGCAGCAAAATGATGCAGAATTGTGGTATCAGACAGCTTGGACACATGATTCATTGGGCTTAGAGAGGGAAGCGGTTGCCTATTATGAAAAAAGCCTAGGTATGGCGTTATCCGCAGAATCAAGGAAAGGAGCCATCCTGGGATTAAGCAGTACATATCGTGTATTGGGAGATTACGCCAAGGCGAAAGCGTGGTTGGACACAGGAATGAACGAATTTCCGGATTACAGACCGTTTCGGGTATTTTACGCGATGGTGTTATACAATCTGGGGGAATACGGGAAAGCCATGCAGGAGCTGCTAATGGAGGTGGCTGAGACGACCTCGGATTTATCTACACAGGAGTACTCACGTGCTATTCAATATTATGCAGATAAACTGGATCAGATCGAGGCATAGGTGAACCGGAGTGAGAGCATAAGCAGTAACGTATATATATGCTCGTACATAAAAAGATCACAGTCAGAGAGCAGTAATTCTCTTCCCTGACTGTGATCTTTTGCTGTTTATTGTTTAGCTATAGGGTCCGTAACTTGAAGAGTTATATAACTGTGATTACTGCGCACCTTCAGTAACGGCGATTTCTTTTTCCAGGTTTTCTCTGGACAGGTTGGCCTTCAAGTAATCTGGCGTATCGGGCAGGACCAGGTGCAGATTGGATTTTTGACAAATGCGGATGGTACACTTTTCGACGATAAAATCAAAGACATGCCCGCCACCAGTGCGTTCATCGTTAATAAAATGCAGATGAAATCCGGCTACCCCAATACCTTGAGCATAGGCAGGTGTCCAAAAACCTGTAATCACGCCGGAAGCCTCATTAAAAGTGAAGGTAGGCTGTGACTTGGTCGCTTCGATAAAAGGTTTGTATGGTTTAACTTGGTGAGGCACGGTCCGTGTCTTTACTTCATGAAAAGTGCCATCCATACGGAAGGCATAGAACAGATTACGGCTTGGAAACAACGTTAACAGCAGAGCTTCCAGCTCTTCACGATGCATAGGACGGTCAATAGTATATGTGAAATCTTCCTGGAAAAAGGTGACGGTGGAAAAAGGTGTAGTTTCTTCCGGTTTTACGCGATGGGCCGTACCGTCTGGAAGCAAGTGATAAAATTCACCATCGAACGCGATCATCTCGCCATTCAGTTGATCAAAGGTACCAATTCCGAAATCCCCGTGCTTTTGCAACTCCTCAAAGGCAACAACTCCGTCATAAAGACCATCTAATAGAGCAAGCATAGTGGATGTTTGGTAAATATCATGATCAGCTTCTTGCTTGGTTTCCAATTGCGCAACGGTCATGGCAATACACTTCCTTTTATAATTGTATGCATTTATTTTCTTTCTTTTTCAATAATAAACGTAAAATTTCAGTAAATAACATGAATAACTCAAAAAAATCATAAAAAAAACGTTATACTCCATAATTGTCATAAAGCCGTCACGACTGAGACATGGTTAGGTTAGTTTAATTGGTTAGGCAGCAGTTTACGTCCCAACTGGATGTTATCCTGATAATCAATCGGAATATCGACGACCACAGGACCATCGGTATGAAGTGCCTGCTGTAATACACTTTCTAGTTCTTCAGGAGAGTGCACGCGTAATCCAGTGGCGCCGAAGCTTTCAGCATATTTCACTACATCAACATCTCCAAATTTTACACCAGACGTTCTTCCGTATTTAATCTGTTGTTGAAAAGCGACCATGTCATAGGAACCATCTCTCCATACGATATGCACCAACGGTGAGTTAAGACGTACGGCGGTTTCGAGCTCCATGGATGAAAAAAGAAATCCTCCGTCTCCAGAAATAGAAACGACTTTGTGACCGGGATTGACGAGTGTGGCAGCAATCCCCCAAGGCAGCGCTACGCCTAGCGTCTGCATTCCGTTGCTGAATAGAAGGCGCCGCGGTTCATACGAACGGAAATATCGTGCCATCCAAATATAGTGTGAACCGACATCACAGGTGACTGTGACGTTATCATCAATCAGGCTGCGCAGTGTACGAATAAATTGCAATGGATGAATCAGAAAATCATGCTTGTGTGCGGGAACAGCCGCTTGCTCGTTTAGATCATGACGCAGACGATTCAATTGGTCGCAGGAGGATTTAGGTAGCTTTAAGGTAGGTAATTCTTCTGCAAGGCTACCCACAATCAGGGCTATATTTCCGATTAGCTCGTAGTCCGGTTGATAATCATGATCAATATCGGCTTGATGGTCATCCAGATGAATGAGTGTTCGGTTTGCCGGAATGTTCCAGTTTTTTGGATCGTATTCGATAGGATCATAGCCAATCGTCAGTACCAAATCTGCGGCTCCAAGAAGCATATCACCCGGTTGATTGTGGAACAGACCCACTCTTCCAAAATAGTGGTCTTCTAGTTCACGGGAGATGGCTCCAGCGGCCTGGAAGGTTTCGACAACAGGCAGATCTGTATCTCGGATTAGAGCACGGATAGCTGCGGTGGCTTCAGGCGTGCTGGCTTTCATGCCGAGAAGAAGTACGGGCAGCTTGGCTTTTTTGATTTGCTCTGCGACTTGTTTGATGAGTCCGGCGGGTGCGGTTCCGAGTTGGGGAAGAGAAACCTTCTCAATGACTGTTACTTCAGATGACGAAGTCAACACGTCCTGCGGCAGGCTGACGAATGTTGCTCCAGGCTGGGCTGAGGTCGCAATTCGAAATGCATTAGCAATTGCTTCCGGTACATTATCAGGATGTTCTACTTCTACACTGTATTTGGTGATGGGCTCGAATAGTCCGGCGTTATCCATAGATTGGTGCGTGCGTTTCAAGCGTTCGGATCTTGGGACTGCACCCGCAATGGCGACGACAGGATCACTTTCTGCATTAGCGGTGACAAGTCCTGTCGCCAAGTTAGATGCGCCTGGACCTGAGGTAACAATGCATACGCCCGGTTTACCGGTTAATCGACCGACTGCCGCTGCCATAAAGGCGGCATTTTGTTCATGACGACATACGATCAATTCGGGCCCCCGATCTTGAAGAACATCAAAAACAGAATCGATCTTGGCACCTGGAATGCCAAAAATATGGGTAACCCCTTGCTTGATCAAGCAATCGACAACAAGGTCGGCTCCTTTTGTATCGGATATAGTTTTAGTTTGAACAGCTTGCACTTTTGTACTCAATGCTACCACCTCTTCTTCTTCTCTGTGAAATAACTAATGAAATACTTTTAATGTAAATCAATGGATGTATATTGCAATTATAATACAATAACTGGTATTTTCAAGAAAGAAATTTTCAGAAAAAAAGAGAAAAATATATAAAACGTTTTCAAAGTTTGATCTATCACGGAAAATTAAAATTGTGGAATTTTCTTGTGGTGTCGGTCATCGAGAAGGTATAGAACAGATCTGTCCCAAATGGAGGCAGATCATTTTTATCCGCTCACATGATAAAAATCACTTTCCTCTACAAAGGATAGCGGTTACAATGTAATTGTTGTTAACGTAAACATTAAATTTAAGGTGAAGTAATCCAGCCTGAAATGATGTACAGGTATCGTATTAGAGCAATATCATCTTGTGTAATCACGAGGCCTGCTATGTAGTGGAGAATGTTATTGTTGAAAAACAAGTAGAGTACGAACGTTTTTGTTAACGTTAACAATTTATTAGGAAACACGATTATAGAAGGGATGAGAGAGTAATGACTAAAGCGTTTTTAGACGAAAACTTTTTGTTGAGCAATCCAACGGCTGAAATCTTGTACCATCAGTACGCCAAGGATATGCCGATTATCGACTATCATTGCCATTTAAGTCCACAAGAAATTTATGAAAATAAAGCGTTCAAAAATATTACGGAAGCCTGGTTGTACGGAGATCATTACAAGTGGAGACTGATGCGGGCCAATGGGGTTGAGGAACGCCTGATTACGGGTGATGGTGAAGATTATGACAAGTTTTTGGCTTGGGCCAAAACCGTACCTACACTAATCGGCAATCCGCTGTACCATTGGACGCATTTGGAGCTTCAACGCTTTTTTGGTGTCTATGAGCTGCTGAATGAACAGAACGCACCAGTGATTTGGGAAAAGGTAAACCAAAAGCTGCAGGGAAAGGGCTTTGGCGCACGTGATCTGATTGTGAACTCGAAAGTAACTGTGGTGTGCACCACGGATGATCCGACAGACCATCTCGAATACCACAAACAAATCAGCAAGCTGACCGATTTCCCAGTGGCAGTGCTACCAAGCTTCCGCCCCGACAAAGCTTTGGAAATTAATCGTGAAACTTTCCAGCCTTGGGTGGCTCGGTTGGGTGAAGTCAGCGGACTGGATGTTTCTGGCCTGGAAGGATTTTTGAATGCGCTGGCGAGCCGGGTGCGCCATTTCCATGCTGCCGGAGGCCGGGTATCTGATCATGCGCTGGATACTGTAGTCTATGAAGAAACGACACTGGAGGAAGCGGCAGCCATATTCAGCAAGGCGCTGGAGGAAGGCCATGTGACTCCTTTAGAGGAGGCGAAATATAAATCGTATGTTCTGGTTTTCCTTGGCAAACAGTATGCAGAACATGGCTGGGCTATGCAATACCACATTCACGCGCTGCGTAACAACAACACGGCTATGTTCCGTCATTTGGGACCGGATACAGGCTACGATGCCGTAAATGATGGCTCCATCGCTCGTCCATTGGCGGCATTGCTGGACGCACAGGAGCTGGCAGGAGGATTACCGAGAACCATTTTGTATTCGCTTAATTCGGTTGACTATCCAGTACTGGCAAGTCTCGCGGGCTGCTTCCAATCCGGTGGAAATGTGGGGAAAATCCAGTTTGGCACGGCATGGTGGTATAACGACCATATCGAAGGTATGCAGGAGCAGATGAAGCTGCTGGCTAACTACGGGGTGCTGTCCCGCTTTATTGGTATGCTGACGGATTCCCGCAGCTTCCTGTCCTACACACGCCATGAATATTTCCGTCGTATACTCTGTGACTTAATTGGAACGTGGGTTCAGGAGGGTAAGGCGCCTGAGGATCTAGAATTGCTCGGAGCAATGGTACAAAACATTTGCTACAATAACGCTGAGCAATATTTTAATTTCCCAACGGTTGTTCATAGTAAGTGAAGCTGCTGCCTAAGGTGAGAACTCACTAACTTCATAAAAAAGGGCTCTTGCCAGGGGCTTGTTTCAAACTCCGGGTAAGAGCAATTGAAAACAAAATAGTTATCAACTAAATATGTGAAAATAATTACAAACATAGAGGAGTGTGTAGGTATGGGAGTGCCTATCGTGCAGGAGAGCGTCCAACCTGACAACAAGACAGGCGAGCTTATTAGCCTGAAAGAAAAGATTTCGTATGGTATGGGTGACTTTGGAAACGGATTCATGTTTGATTTGGGGCAGTTGTATTTGCTGAAATTTTTTACAGATGTAGCTGGGGTTTCTGCAGGAGCCGCCGCAGGTATTTTCTTGGTCAGCAAGCTGTTTGCCGCCGTCTGTGATCCCATTGTCGGGTCCTTTGTTGATTACCGCAAACATATCGGTACACGTGGAAAATTTAGACCTTTTCTTATCGTTGGAAGCGTTATCCTTGCAATTCTTACGATCCTTACCTTTATTTCGCCGAATATTTCACCCACAGGCAAACTCATTTACGCCTATGCGTCCTATATGATCTGGGGGATCGGCTACTCTATTGTAAACATTCCATACGGCTCGCTGGGCGCCGCCATTACGCAGGATACTCATCAGCGTGCCTCATTGTCATCTTTCCGTCAGGCGGGATCGCTGGGCGCATTATTCGTCACCAGTGTCGTTGTCATGCCACTTATTTTACTGTTTCCTAACCATCATGTTGGCTATCCGGTTGTGATGGGGATTATGTCACTCATTGGTGTGATCGCTTTCATCATATGTTACCGAGGAACGAAAGAACGCATTGTTAGCCAGTCCGGGCCAAAAGAGAAGCTATCTATAGGCGTTATCGTGCATACCTTTACGAATAACAAGCCTTTACTGGTACTCGTTTTGATGACGATTTTCACCATATCCGCGTACAATATTAAGTCCGCACTGCTGATCTATTTTGCCGAATATAACTTGGGGCATGTAGAATTAATGGCTTATATGAATTTTATTATTATCGGTTCGTCGCTACTGGGTGTGTTGTTCCTGCCCAAGCTGGTACGGCGCTTCGGTAAACGAAAAACAGCCATACTGGGGATGCTGGTTAGTGTCATTGCCGACTCTATTAACTTTTTTATGCCTTCAAATGTATACATTTTCACAATCCTGGCCAGTATTTCGTTCATTGGTATTAGTATTCCTAATGGGGTCACCTGGGCATTCGTGTCCGATATCATTGATTATGGCGAATGGTCATCCGGGGAGCGTAAAGAAGGGATTACTTACTCGTTATTTAACTTTTCACGTAAGCTGGCTCAATCCTTGTCTGGCTTTCTATCGGGTATTGGACTAGCGCTCATCGGGTATGTTCCGAATGTGGTTCAGTCCTCTGGAACGCTGCTTGGGATCAAGGCATTACTTTGTCTCTATCCGGCTGTTGCCCTGGCTTTGGCCATGCTGGTCATCGGTAAAATGTATAAGCTGACGGACAGCAGACATGCAGAAATGGTTCAAGAGTTACAGCGTCGACATGCGGATAACCGCGTATAATTTGTGAAAGTCTTCTTTTCCGGGCGGCTCCTGTGGTATGGTGGGTATATAATTTTTTTAGAGCCTCACTAAGGAAAGGATACGTATATGGCAGCTACCATTAAAGACATTGCCAAATTGGCTAATGTTTCCCATACAACCGTCTCCCGGGCGCTCAATAATAGCCCGCTGATTAAAGAAGATACGAAACGCAAAATTATGGAGTTGGCAGAGCAACTCAATTACATTCCAAATTTTAATGCCAAAAGCCTGGTTCTCCAGCGCTCGCATACGATTGGCCTGTTTTTCACCAGTATTTCAGAAGGCACCAGCTCCAGCTTTTTTGCGGATACCATCCGTGGAGTTAATCATGTCATCGGGGTGGATTACAATCTGTTTGTGCGAGGGATTGACGATTACGCCGATTTTTCGGCCATTCACCGCAAGCGTTTTGATGGTATCATTCTGATGAGCCAGAGCGAGGCAGACAACCCTTTTATTTATCATGTGCTCGGTCAAGGTATTCCGCTTGTTGTACTGAATCGGCAGGTGTCCGGGGCGGGGATTGTAAATGTGATTTCAAATGATAAGGAAGGCTCCTATGAAGCAGTCTCCTTTCTCATTGAAAGCGGGCATGAACGTATTGCGATCATCGAAGGGGTAGAAGGCTTTAAGTCTACCCAGCAACGCCGTGAAGGTTTCATGAATGCATTAATTGATAGTGGTAAGCCGATTCGACATGAATATATCGTGCAAGGTCATTATGATACTGAAAGCGGAAGCCAGGCAATGAAGCAACTGCTTTCCTTGCAGGAGCCACCGACAGCGGTATTTTGCTCTAATGATGATATGGCTATTGGGGCAATGAATGCGGTATTCGAAAACGGCTTGAAGGTACCAGAGGATATCTCTGTCATTGGTTTTGATGATATCGGATTCTCAATGTATACGACTCCACCATTAACAACGGTCAAAAGACCGATTGAGCAGATAAGTGAGCGCGGAGCCGCCTGCATTCTGGAACGAATTCAGTCACCGTCCAATGAGGGTGAGCTTATATTTATGGAGACCGCGCTCATGAAGCGGAAATCAACGGCAGACAGACCACGCTGAGTTTTGTTTGATTAACAGGCAGGACAAATGGGCAGAAACCATGCTAGATATATGGTTTCTGCCCATTTTAGGTTGAAATGCGTTCTGCTTCATCTGTATTTAACGAAAGAGATTGGTCTTAGCCAGTTCAACAATCTCGTCACCGCGTCCGTTCAGCATCGCTTTCATCATCCACAGAGTAAATCCTTCTGCTTGTTTAAGATTAATTTTGGGTGGCATGGATAGCTCTTGACGGTTCACCACCACGTCTACCACAACAGGGCCATCATGAGCCAATGCTTGCTGAATGGCATCCTCCAGCATGGTCGGATCTTCAACCCGGATGCCCTTGAGTCCCATGGCTTGCGCTACAGCACCAAAATCAGGATTCACCAGTTCAGTGCCGTTTTCCAGGAATCCGGCCGCTTTCATTTCCAGCTCGACAAAACCGAGAGCGCCATTATTGAAAACAATGACTTTAATAGGCAGCTGATGCTGTTTCAGGGTGAGCAGGTCGCCCATCAGCATCGTGAGTCCTCCATCGCCTGAAAGGGCAATCACTTGTCGGTCAGGCTCAGTGGCCTGCGCTCCGATCGCCTGCGGCAAGGCATTTGCCATCGTGCCATGGTTGAACGAGCCGAGAAGCCGACGCTGACCGTTCATCTGCAAATAACGCGCGGCCCATACAGTGGGAGTACCGACATCACAAGTGAAAATAGCATTTTCCTGCGCGGCGTCACTGATGACCTTGGCGAGATATTGCGGATGGATCGGCGTACGACCTGGTTTACCGACGGCAAGGTCATCCAACTCCTGGCGTACCTTGGTATAGTGGGAGACGGTTTTCTCTAGATGCTTGGAATCATGCTCTGACGTTAAATGCGGTAGCAGCATTTCCAATGTGGCTTTTACATCCCCGCATAAACCATACGTCAACGGAGTACGTCTGCCGAGATGGGCTGGCTCTATATCTACCTGTAGGACAATCGCATCTTCAGGGTAAAATTGTCTGTAAGGGAAGTCTGTTCCGAGCATAAGCAGGACGTCACAATCCATCATCGCATGGTACCCGGAAGAATACCCGATCAGTCCCGTCAATCCAGCATAATAAGGGTTGTCATACTCCAGATATTCTTTGCCTCGCAGAGCGGATACCATGGGGGATTTTAACTTGTCGCATAGCTGCATGAGCAATTCATGAGATTGTGCACAGCCGGCGCCGCATAGTAACGTAATTCGTTTGCCTTTATTCAAATATTCAGCCAGTCGGGAGATTTCGGAAGCGGACGGATGCACTACAGGTGCAGTGGGATGGTAGACATGTTCAGGCACGGGTACCTTTTCCGCCTCCAAAGCTGCTACATCTCCGGGAAGAACAATGACGGATACACCTGAACGTGAAATTGCCTGTTGAATGGCCATGGTCACCGTTCTGGGAATTTGTCGCGGTGTCGTAATAACCTCACAGAAGTGACTGCATTCTCCGAAAAGATGCTCAGGATGGGTAGCTTGAAAATATTCACTTCCAATTTCGTCGCTTGGAATATGAGCGGCAATAGCCAGTACAGGCACCCGATTGCGGTGGCAATCATATAAACCATTAATCAGATGTAAATTTCCGGGACCACTGCTTCCAGCACATACAGCAATGCTGCCACTAAGGTCAGCATCTGCTCCAGCTGCAAAGGCAGCCACTTCTTCATGCCTTACATGAATCCATTCGATTTGACCGTTGCTGCAAATGGAATCAACCATATTATTTAGAGAATCTCCAACAATGCCATAAATCCGCTTGACCCCTGCATTGACCAAAACTTGTACAATAGTATCTGCGATTGTCTTCATAGATGTTCCTCCTGCCTAGTAAGTAGTGTTATCCTGCCCGTGCTTTCTTGCGTCTATTCTTCTGAAATGTATATAAGAACAAGGTCTCGGGATAGGGTGATAGTTAGCCTTAACCGTCTTAGATCAGGTGCGAAACAACAGAAAAAGGACGATATACTTGCAGATTTTTATATAAACGTATATGTTAACGTGTTCATATTATTGTCATTATTATTTTTTTAAACTAAAAATGTTGATAAAACTATTTTGTTAACGTGTGCATTGTGATAAAATAACGATGAAATCATTATGGTAATTGTGGGAGGTTACTCCGGATGAAACAAGTAGATGAATTAGACCAATTAAACAGAAAATGCTTTATCGTTAATGAACCACATCCCGAGAGGGTGCTGCAATTCGGGGAAGGGAACTTCCTGCGTGCTTTTGTAGACTGGCAATTTGACAAAATGAATAAGCTGGCAGAATGGAATACGGGAGTTGTGATTGTACAACCGCAGCCAGGAGGCCTCGTGGAGAAGCTTAACGAGCAGGATGGCCTGTATACGGTTATTCTTGAAGGGATTAAGGATGGGAAGGCCATGAAGGAGCATACCGTTGTGGAGTGCGTCACTCGTGGGATTAATCCGTACGGTTCGGACTTTTTGGAGTATGAAGCATTATCCCGAAAGCCGGAACTGCGTTTTGTCGTGTCAAACACGACGGAAGCGGGGATCGCTTATGCCCCAGAGGATCAGCTAGAAGATCGTCCGCAAAAGAGCTTCCCAGGCAAACTGGCCGCCTTTCTGTACAAGCGCTTTCAATTTTTCGGGGGCGATCCGAGCAAGGGACTGGTGATCATTCCGTGCGAGCTCATCGACCGTAATGGAGACGCTCTCAAGGAAATCGTACTGAAATATGCGGACCAATGGAAGCTTGGGGCTGAGTTTATTGCATGGTTGGAGGAATCGAATACGTTCTGCAACAGTTTGGTCGATCGGATTGTACCTGGTTATCCCAAAGACCGGATTCATGAAATTCAATCAGAATTGGGTTACAAGGACGATTTGGTTGTTGTGGGCGAACAGTATCATTTATGGGTTATTGAAGGGCCACAGTGGCTTAAAGAAGAATTACCTGCTCATTTGGCCGGATTAAATGTACTGATTGTCGACGATATGGCGCCATACCGTACACGGAAAGTACGCATTTTGAATGGAGCACATACGGCGCTTACACCTGTAGCTTATTTATATGGCCTGGACACGGTGGGGCAGGCGGTCGAGCATGATATTATGGGAAACTTTATCCAGTCGCTGATTCGAGAAGAAATTATTCCGACGTTGGACTCGCCAGAGGGTGATTTGAATGTATATGCCGACGATGTTATTGAACGATTCCGTAATCCATATGTAAGTCATTATGTCATGAGTATTGCGTTGAATTCGGTGTCTAAGTTCAAGACACGGAATTTGCCATCTTTGCTCCAGTATGTGGCACAACGTAAGGCGCTGCCTGTCAAAATCGTATTTTCACTGGCGTCCTTGCTCGTATTTTACCGGGGTGACAGAAATGGCGAGTCGATTGTGTTGGCAGACGAAGCTGAAGTGTTGGGTACGTTTGGTGAACTGTGGAGTCGATATGACGGTACTCTCGCCGGGGCGAAGCAATTGACTGCGCTGGTACTTGGCCGGCAGACATGGTGGGGTCAAGACCTGAACCAGATCGAAGGGCTGGCTGAACAAACGGCACAGCACGTGTATGAAATTACAAGCAGAGGAATGAAGGAGACGCTCGATTCTCTAACCGGGAACAGCGTGCCCAGAGCATAAGCAAGGAGGAGACCGGAATGCTGGAATTCATTCAAATTCATGATCAAGATAACGTGGCTGTCGCCTTGCGTGATTACAAGCAGGGAGAGACACTGGCGTGGGGAGCACAAGAAGAACAACGGGTGGAGCTTGCCGAGGATGTAGCACGTGGGCATAAAATTGCCTTGCAGGATATAGCTGAAGGTGGGCATGTTCTGAAATACGGATATCCCATCGGTCATGCCATTCAGCCCATTCAGGCAGGTCAGCATGTGCATACGCATAATACGAAGACGAACCTGACAGGCGTGGAGGAGTACACTTATAAGCCTAAGCCAGCTCCTCATTTATATGAACAGGAGAGCCGTACGTTTCAAGGTTTTCGGCGAAAGGACGGTCGTGTGGGGATTCGCAATGAGTTGTGGATTGTGCCGACGGTCGGCTGTGTGAACGGGATCGCTGAACTTATTTTAAATCGTTTCAAGCAGGAAGCGGGAGATATTTCACCTTTTGAAAATGCACTTGTGCTCAAGCATAACTATGGTTGTTCTCAGTTGGGTGACGATCATGCACATACACGCACGATTTTGATCGATGCCGTGAAACATGCGAACGCAGGTGGCGTACTTGTACTGGGTTTGGGCTGTGAGAACAATGAAATGAAAGAATTTAAGGAAGCCATCGGGGAATATGATTCGGAGCGGGTAAAGTTTTTGCTTTCCCAGGATGTGTCGGATGAAGTAGAGGAAGGGGTAAGGCTGCTCCACGAAATTTTTGCGGCCGTGCAAGAAGATCGACGGGAACCTGTACCTTTGTCTGAGCTGAACATCGGCTTGAAATGCGGTGGTTCTGATGGTTTATCGGGTATTACTGCCAACCCACTACTCGGACGATTGTCGGATTATATGGCCGCGCAAGGTGGAACAACGGTATTGACAGAAGTACCTGAAATGTTCGGGGCGGAGACGATTTTAATGGAGCGCGCTGCCGATGAGCAAGTATTTAATAAGATTGTACATCTGATTAACGATTTCAAACAATATTTTCTGGATTACAAGCAGCCAGTATACGAAAATCCGTCACCGGGCAATAAAGCAGGGGGCATCACGACACTGGAGGATAAATCACTGGGCTGTACGCAAAAATCCGGGTCTTCCACGGTCACTGATGTCATTCAGTACGGGGAACGTCTCAAGACCAAGGGACTCAATCTGCTCAGCGCGCCGGGCAACGATCTAGTGGCATCTTCAGCTCTCGCCGCAGCGGGCTGCCAGCTCGTCATTTTCACAACCGGACGCGGTACGCCGTTTGGCTCCTTTGTTCCGACGATGAAGGTCTCAACCAACTCGCCGTTGTATAAGGCTAAACCTCATTGGATCGACTATAACGCCGGTTCACTTGTGGAGGATGTCAGTATGGAAGATGCGCTCCGCAACTTTGTCGATTACATCGTCGATGTAGCCAGCGGAACCTGGGTGAATAATGAGAAAAACAATTTCAGAGAGCTCGCTATTTTTAAAAACGGTGTTACGTTGTAAAAGGCTGTAGTGTAAGGGAGGCGGAATTATTCCGCTTCCCTTTTTGTGTTTGTATGCTTCTAAAAAGGCATGTTAGACTTACTGCAAAACATGCAATATCGATTTTTAAATGAAGGGGGTAGTACAAGTGCAAAATGAAATTGTTGCTTATCGGGAAGAAAATCATGATCAACTCGTTGATATTTGGCAGCGGGCTGTACGCCGGACGCACACATTTTTGTCGGAAGAGGACATTCAATTTTATCATCATATCGTAGGCAATGGTGTTTTAAGAGAACTTGAAGTTTGGATGGAATGGAATACAAGTCAAGAACCAACAGGTTTTATCGGGCTGGACGGATTGAAAATAGAGATGCTGTTTGTGGACCCTGAACGGCATGGGCAGGGCATAGGCAGCCGACTCATCCAGCATGCTGAAAAAATAAAAGGGAAGCATCTCAAAGTGGACGTGAATGAGCAGAACGAGAAAGCGTATGCTTTCTACAGACATTACGGCTTTGTACAAACGGGGCGATCTGCACTGGATGGATCAGGTAGGGCATTTCCTTTGCTTCACATGGAATTGAACAAGTGAACGCTCCACTTTCATCGCTATTTTAAAAACTGGAATATATTATCATAATGCACTTGTCATATGTTTGATTTTATGATATAACTTAATTACGTAATAAATACGTAATTAAGTTATTTTTAGTTAGGATTTAGATCTTACTTTTGTTTGGTGAATATAAAAAGTCGGACAAGGAGGCGGGAACGGTGGATGATCTTGTTCACTCCGACATCACAGATCTAGACACACTTGTTAACATGATTAAGCTGTCTTTTTCATTTGCGGATGGTGCCAATATGATTGTTTTATGCGATCGGCTGTATAGCCAGGTCAACCAAAAGTATCAGGAATTGCAGCTCTACAAAGCGCGCAAGAAACCTATACAACCCATACATACCAAACGGCCGCTAGTCTACTACTACGGCTACAGTCATCTCATGAAAGGCATGGCCTTCCAAAAACAGGGCAAGTATGAGGCCGCTCGCGATTGCATCGAAAAATATGCAGAATTGGGCTGGTTTAATGGTCTTGATCAATATGGGGAAGCAGAGGTCGAATATTACCGCTATGCTGCCAGAGCTAATTTGTATGCTCTTGATATTTTGACAGGTCATGCCGAAGTGTTGCAGGAATACATCCAATTTCTTCGTAACAATCCGGAAGAGCTGTTACCGGGGCTTCTTTCCATCGTTGAGGGAGCGTCGAGATACGACTATCCTTTAGAGGCTGTGCTTAAATCATTTGCCGAACAAATTGAAGGTTTTAAATATTTTGAAGAGCCTGTGAATGTATCTTATTATTTTCGCTTCTGCTATCAACTGGCTCTTTATTATATCAAGCAACAACAGTTTACGGTTGCGTTGGGCTATATCCTGCAATCTCTCATGCTGTCCGATACTCTGGGTATGGAACATGAGCATGAGTTTAGGAAATGTACCGCTATATTTGAAGTTTTCAGATCCCAAGCTACAGCAACACAGCAAGACCAATATATAACTATTTTAAAAGGAGTGTTAAAGGATGAAAAAATTGATTTTACGCCCTCTGTCGCTCAGTCTGTTTAGCTTGCTAGTGTTTGTTACAAGTCATGACCTCATCACGGTGTTTTATCATGGAGCCAATCATTAAGAAGGCAGAAGTAAAGTAGAAGTACACCAAATAGCAAGTAAGCTCATTAAGATCAGGGCTCACTTGCTATTTGGTGTATTATGAAGACCGATCATAGCGTATATATAACGTGGCACATGTCCCAAAAATATTTAAGCTATTGTAGGTTTATGCAGCAAACCTTGTTCTGATGGATGCAATGAAATTCTTGTCTGTTGGTGAACGGGGAATGGTTCTTCCGTACTGTATGATCTGCTTTTTAACGCTGCATCCAGTGCCCGTAGCAAGGAACCAATGAATTGCTCTGGAGAAAAGAAAATGCTTTTCCCGACCATATGAATGTGAAGCTCGTTATGGTCACGGTTGCTTACAGACAGCAATAAACCTTGCCCCTGAAAACCCGTACCGATGGCGCGTATTTTGTTTATACCCGAGAGTAACATTTCTGTCTTCACCGCACGCCCCTGTTCCTCCACAAATACAGAAATCAGGCGTTTGTCTGTAACGATAACAATTTGGTTACCCCGAAATGTATGACTCAGGTGTAGAAAATCTTTATATACCCCAATAGTCTGCTCATGCGGAGAAACAATCCCCATCCGTACAAACTCCTCCAGCTCAGTGACATCGGGTTCCTGATGATTTTTAATACGTTTTTTGATACTGAACTGAATAGTCAGGATACCCAAGATAGCTATGAGAAAAGCGCTAAGTCGGACGTTAAATATAAAGAACATCAGGACAATAAGGCCGCCTACTAACCACTGTCCCCAAGTTAGATAGCGCAGCTTTTGTTGTACCGTACGGCGATAATAACCGTAGCCCTTTCCTGGTTGATACTCTTTAGTAAACTTTGTCATGCCACGCATCATGGTTAATCCATAGACGGATAAAATTGTCATCGCGAGCGCCAAGAGCGTCATAAGCCATTCCTGAGCTGCAATGCCAACTAAAGTACACAGGCCAAACATGATGAGCCCCGCCCAGCAGGCAACCCTTTTAATTCGAACCTGTTTCTGAATCGAACGAACCAATTCTTCCATTCTTAATCCTCCTGATCTAGGTATATAGGTAATGATTGGAATCACATATAGTCTTATCGTACCATCTGATAGTCTTTTTCGTAAATTAATAGATGTAAAAATCCAAAGGCTGGAAGAAAACTTGTGCGTATAGTCAGATCCCCACCTGAACTTTAGATACCAAAATCAAAAAATCCAGTACTACTCATTCGAAGTAAAAGCCTCTAAAATAATAAATGTAAGTGCTTACATTACAAAGAAGGGAGGTCTTCGTATGAGTACAGGATGGAAGAATCCGCAGCCACAGCCGCCGATTCGATCGCGTAGAGGAGCATCACTAGCGCGCAAATGGGTTCAACAAAGACATTTGCAGACTATGGCGCTGCTTGGGGTGGTTTGGATGATTATTTTTCATTACATTCCGATGTACGGGATATTGATTGCTTTCAAACATTTTGACATCATTGGTACCCTATCAAGCGCGCCTTGGGCGGGATTAGAGCATTTTCGGGCCTTTTTGGAGGATGATAACTTTTGGTACATTGTCAAAAACACACTGGGCATCAGCTTGCTTAAGCTGGCGATCGGGTTCCCGTTGCCTATTGTATTTGCTCTGTTCCTAAATGAAATACGATCTACACGGTTCAAAAAATCTATTCAGACCATTTCGTACCTTCCTCACTTTTTATCTTGGGTCATTCTTGGCGGGATCTTAACGACGTGGCTGGCAGATACCGGGATGATCAATCAACTGTTGCTGGCCTGGGGGTGGATTGACCAGCCAATCAGTTATTTGGCAGAGCCGAGCTATTTTTGGGCTATCGTCGTTAGCTCGGATATTTGGAAGGAGCTTGGGTGGTCAGCCATTATCTATTTGGCAGCCATGGCGGGCGTATCTACGGACATGTACGAAGCGGCCACCATTGACGGAGCCGGACGGTTTCAGAAAATGTGGTACGTCACACTACCCGCTATCAAGGGGACAATATCCATTTTATTTATTTTGGCGGTCAGCGGCATATTAAACTCCAACTTTGATCAAATTCTCGTCCTGCGCAACTCGCTGAATGAAAGTGCAAGTAATGTAGTTGATATTTATGTATATCAGGTGGGTATTCAGCAGGGCCGCTTCTCGTATTCTACTGCGGTGGGTTTGCTGAAATCGGTTCTTGCTCTCATTTTGCTGCTAATTGCCAATTCGGTGACCAAGCGGGTGAATAATACATCCCTATTTTGAAGGAGGACGGCTGCATGCAGCTATTGCAACGCAGAACAGCAGGCGAAGCGATATTCGATTTCGTGAACAACGTCTTCATGCTGATCATTTGTTTTGTGACGTTGTATCCGGTGTGGTATGTGCTGGTGAACTCCTTTAACGAAGGAGCAGACGCTATGCGGGGCGGCATTTACTGGTGGCCGAGGGTCTTCAGTCTGGGCAGCTATCAGGCTGTGTTTGCCAACAACGGTATTATGACCGCGATGGGGGTGACTATTGCCAAGACGCTAATCGGCACGATTGTTCATGTGTTTTTTACCGCCATGATTGCATATGCATATTCCCGTAGGGAGCTGATCGGCCGCAAGCTGTATATGCTGATTGGCACCATTACCCTGTTTTTCGGTGGGGGATTGATTCCAACGTACTTGCTGATTCGTGATCTCGGACTGCTGGACAGCTTTTGGGTGTACATCATTCCTGCGATGTTCAGCTTTTTTGACCTCATTATTTTTATGGCTTTTTTCCGAGAACTGCCGGATGCATTGGAAGAGGCGGCGAAAATAGACGGTGCGAACGATTTCGGTATCTTTTGCCGGATCGTGCTTCCTGTTTCTATGCCGGTAGTAGCGACGATTGCGTTGTTTCATGGAGTATACCAGTGGAACGATTATTTTACTGGAATGATCTATATTAATAATACGGATCTTCAGCCGATTCAAACGTATTTGTACCGGGTTGTTGCTCAATCCAGCTCTAATCAGATGATGGCTGCTGCACCGGGGGTCGTTGCCCAGTCCGTCACTTCGCAATCGATCAAGCTGGCGACGATGGTTGTGACGACGCTGCCCATTGTACTGGTATATCCTTTTCTGCAAAAATATTTCGTCAAGGGTCTGATGATCGGCTCGATTAAGGGATAGCACATCATCCAAGGGGGAGATTTATAATGAACATTCGCAAATGGCAGAAGGGGCTGTTGGCTTCTGTTCTGCTGGTGGGTTTGCTCGCGGCATGTACGTCCGGTGGAGGCGGTACTGTCACGGAATTACAGGACGAGAAGACCAAGGCTACGGCAGATGCACCGGGATGGAAGGCGGATATGGAGCCGATTACGTTTGACTGGTATTTGAACTTTTCCTGGTTCCCGAACAAGTGGGGGACGGATATGACCTCGAAGTATGTTACGCAAAAGACCGGGGTCAGCGTCAATTTTATCGTACCCGCAGGAAATGAAAATGAAAAGCTCAACACCATGCTGGCCTCCGGCAAGCTGCCTGATTTTGTCACGCTGGGTTGGGGAGAGGACGCGGTCAAAAAAATGATTGAGGGCAAGATGGTGCTTCCGCTCAACAAGCTGGCCGAGAAATACGATCCGTATCTGATTAAAATAGCTGATCCGGCGAAAATGTCCTGGTATCGCCAAACGGACGGGAATGTATACGGGTATCCTAATGCTTCTTCTTCGCCACAGGATTATCAAAAATACGGCCAAAATTTTGTTTCCAACCAGACGTTTATGGTTCGGAAGGATATGTACGAAGCGATCGGCAAGCCGGATATGAGAACACCGGAAGGATTTTTGAAAGCGCTTCAAAAAGTGAAAGAGAAATTTCCGGAGGTGAACGGTCAGCCTCTTATCCCGATAGGATTTCATGAATTTACAGATAACGGAAATTATTCTTTTGAAGACTATTTACTCAATTTCCTAGCCATTCCTCATGAAAAGGACGGCAAGCTATACGATCGTCGTTCGGACGAAGAGTATATTCGCTGGCTCAAAACATTCCGTCAAGCAAATGAGCAGGGCCTGATCGCCAAGGACGTATTTATCGACAAACGTCCGCAAATGGAGGAAAAGGTGGCACAGGGCCGATATTTTGCCATGTTATATCAGCGTTCCGACTTTGCCACGCAACAGGTAATGTTATATGCGAAGGACCCGAACTCCGTCTATATCGCGGTGGATGGACCTTCGAACAGTAAGCTGGACCCGCCGACGCTGGCCGGGCCGGGTATTTCCGGTTGGACGGTGACGCTTATTTCGAAGGATGTCAAAGACAAGGAGCGGGCTATTGAATTTCTGACTTATCTGATTAGCGAGGAAGGAAATCGTGACCTGTATCTGGGGGAGCAAGGCAAGCTGTGGGACATGGTGAACGGTAAGCCAGCTTTCAAGCCGGAGGTGCAGGAGCTGCTGAATAAGGATCGTTCTGCTTTTGATAAAAAATATGGCGCCTCCTTCACCTTCTGGATGCTGATGGATACGAATATGAATTTGCAGTGGGCGCCGCCCAGCGTCGAGCCGTATAAGCAGCCAGAGGATTGGACGAAAGGCAAGACGAAAGGTTTCTCCCAATACGACAACATCAAACCGACCGGAACTTCGGCAGAGGGCATTGCGTCAGGCCAGATAGATAAAATTTGGGGCAAGACATTGCCGAAGCTACTGCTGGCTTCCTCAGATGAGGAATTCGACCAGCTGTTTGCTCGCTTTTTGGAAGATCGCAGAAAAGCAGGATATGACAAAGTTATGGCCTATCAGCAAAAAGCCTATGAAGAAAACCTTAAGAAAATTGAGCAGTTCACCAAATGATTCAATTCAATAACTTAATCTATTGAACCCCTAAGGATGTGATTTCATGCCAGGCCGTGCACGTTCACAGATGAAGAGCCTGCTGCGCCGCACGATATGGCAGTGGGTGAAGGGTACGGCCGATCGGCTTGGCGGTTGCTCCCTTCAAGTTAAGCTCATTGTCGCGTATATCGGAGTCATTTTAATCCCGGTGGTATTATTCTCGCTATATACCTTTCACCAACTGTACGAGAATACCATGCAAGACATCACCGTACAAAATCAGTATGTGTTGGATACAGAGCTGGCCCATATTCACAGCAATATGGAAATTATGGAGCGGACCGCACAGCTTGCGATCTCAGATCGCAACGTACTTCGTTATCTGACCGAGGAACGTGAAATAAGCAGCGATGAGCTAGTCCAATTCAACTTGAATGTGTTTCCAAATTTACAGCACTTGCTGTACAGTAATCCCAATGTAGAGAACATTCGACTGTATACGAATAATCCCCAGGCGCATGAAATATGGCCGATGATTTTTAATGAATCACGATTGCCTAAGGCTTCCTGGCTGAAAACGGCCCAACTCCGACAAGGGAAAATATGGTGGGAAATGTACAAGGGGCCCAAAAGCTTACTTCTGGGGCTATCCCGGCAGGAAAGTGAGAAAGTGCAGTATATGGCACTGCTGCGTGAAATTCAGTCTACCGGAGGAAGACACGCAGGGTTGGTAGAAACAAATATGAGGCTGGAGCTATTTTCACCTCGAGTATTTGGAATCCCACAACGTGATCGCGCATGGCAAATGTTCATTCTGGACGGCGACGATTCCAGCTCACGGAACGCTGACAAACCAATGTCTTCTACCAATATAGCTACAGCTTCCTCTCAATCAGATTCACTTTCGATCCCTCTGTCCCATGTGCACCATCTGTTTCAGTCCCGTGTTAAGGGACCGGGTGGTGTTTTTGATTTTTCCTATGAGAATAAGCCTTATCTCGGTATGTACCGTTATATAGAAGGGTTGGACGCCTATTTGCTAAATGTGGTGGCGCTGGACGGTCCGCTGGGTGATCTCCGTCAGAAACGCAATGCCATGCTACTCATTATTTGTATGCTGATTTTGTTTATGTCCGTCATTTCTTATACCCTGCATGCCTTCATTCTCAAGCAGCTACATACACTGCGTGAATCCATGAAAAAAGTAGAGCAGGAGGGTGACTTTCAGCTTAGAATTCCAGTATATGGGCAGGGAGAAGTGGCTGAGCTGGCTCTATATTTTCGTAGTCTGCTGAGTCGGATTAACGGACTCATTGCCGAGGCAGTACACAAGCAGGCCGCTGCTCAGGAGGCTGAACTGCTAGCGCTCAAGCATCAGATTGATTCCCATTTTCTCTATAATACATTGGAAAATTTAAAAATGATGGCGGAGATAGAACGACAGTATCCGCTGTCGGATGCCCTTACCTCCCTTGGCTCGATGATGCGTTATAATCTCCAATGGTCCGGGTCGTGTGTTGCGTTGCGGGATGAAATCCGCCATATCCAGCATTATGTGGCCATCATGAACATTCGCCACGATAACCAAATTGGATTGGAAATTCATCTATCGTCGGCGTTTATGGAACTGGAGATGCTGAAAATGTCGCTGCAGCCTGTAGTCGAAAATGCTATCAAGCACGGTTGGAGTACATTGCAAAGCCCATTCAGCATCACGATTGAAGCCTGCTCTAAGCAGGATATCATAGAATTGCGTATACAGGATAACGGAGTTGGGATATCTGAAGAAAGAAGAAACGCCATCATGGCTGGTCTATCGCGAACGGATATGGATTCCCACGAGCCAGGGATGAATGGGGGAATCGGTTTGTATAATGTGCATCGCCGTTTAAGTATGCAGTATGGCGAAGAGTATGGCATAAGACTGGACAGCATCCCCGGACAATCGACGACAGTGACCCTAATTTTGCCTAGACGTTACATGATGAGGGGGGCGGACCATGACGACCAAGCTGTTGATTGCGGATGACGAGAAAAATATTCGAATGGGACTTCAAGCCATGATCGAACGGGAATTTTCCGGTCTCTATGAATGTGTAGTGGTCAAGGACGGAAGGGAAGCCTGGCAGCATGTAAAGCAGTTTTTGCCCGAGTTGGTGATAACGGATATCCGTATGCCTGTTATGGATGGCATTATGCTGATGCAGCATATTCGCGAGCTGGAGCCGGAACGCAGACCTTTGGTGATCATTCTCAGTGGATATGACGAGTTCCAGTATGCGCGCGAAGCGATTCGCTGCGGGGCACGGGAGTATTTGCTCAAGCCGATCGTAAGGGAGGAACTGTTCGGTGCGCTGGCAGTTTTGAATGAGGAATTGAAGCAGAGAAACCACCTCATAGACGATAGTGTTGTCAGCGTAGAGAAAGATAGACTGGCTGGCGCGAGTGTTATCGCCGATAGAAACGGTAGCATGACACGTGCTATCCAATACATCCATGCTCATTACAGCGAGGATTTAAATATGGCAGTAGTATCCAATTCAGTATCCTTGAATTATACGTATTTTAGTCAGGCTTTCAAAGCCTATACAGGCCTTAGCTTTGTTCAATATGTAAAAAGGCTGCGCATTGCAGAAGCCAAAAAGCTGCTGGAGTGTCAAGGGGGCAAGATTTATGAAATTGCGGCTAACGTGGGTTTTGACAATGCAAAGCATTTTAACAAAGTGTTTCGTGAGCTGGAGGGGATAACCCCACAGCAGTTTCGAGTGCAGAATCAAAAGGGTAATTAGTTATAAAGAGGCGGAAAACTTGCCTGCCTTTTTACCCTTATCCTGATATAATAAACGTAAGCATAACCATGGCCTTCGATCAGAGAGTTTGTACACAATCACACGAATCGCCGAACGGAAGGGGAGAGCATATGGTTATTTATGAAACGGACCAAGCTTATATCATGACGACGCAGCATGACCATGCCCATATTTCGGGTGAGTTGGCTTCACAATGGGAAGAGAGTGCCTTCAAGAATAGACGTCACAAGCAGGATTTTGTATATGCAGCAAGGGAGCATGATCGGGGTTGGATACAGTTAGACGCTGCTCCTTTCTGGAATGATCATGTGTCTGCACCTTATACATTTATTGATTTTCCGCTCAGTCCACGTTTTGTTTTTTATCGTCTTGGGATTGATGAAGTCGAACAAGGAAATACGTATGCGGCATTGCTGTGTAGCTTGATGTACAAGGAGCTAGTCGGACGGACCGAGCATCAAAACGCTCAGGACAAGCAGATTACGCATGCTTATCAGGAGGCGGAGGAACAGCGTCGGCAGAGGCTCAAACAGGAGCTGGCATGTGGCGTAACCTTCGACCATCAAGTGCGGACGGATGTACGGAGAATGTTGTTTTGCGACGAATTGAGTCTGTTTTTGTGCAGCCGAGAGCCGGGTACGCCTACAGCAGATTATGAATGGTTTGCTGAAGGTTTAAGCTTCCCGGCTGTTCGACATGAAAGCGGGCGAGTTTGGGCCGAGTGGCTATCGGATCAGACTGTAGGTCTTTCCTTTTTTCCTTTCAGGGGCAAGGTAGGGATTACTCATACCTTTAAGCAGGTGGACAAGGAGAAAATTCGTACATTTGGTCTCCTAGAGGCTTACCGTTCTTCCGAATGGACGCATCGAACCTTTACCGTTGAACATATCATGGAAGTAGAAGAACATAAGGAGAATGCCTGACCGTCTACGGATACAGCCTCGAACAATATTTTGTTCGTAGACGCAGAAAAAAGTCAGAGCAAAGCCTCCCTGAACCATAATTCAGAGAGGCTCGCTTTTTCTAGCTTTAACATTTTACGATTTTGCAGATGTTTTCGCACGATTGACAATAGTCTGTACCTTATTCAATACCTTATCGCGTGCCCCTTTATTTTTCATCAGATACGTAACACCCATTCCCAATGCTGCTACCACCCATTTTTTATTCTTCATGAATAACGCCTCCTTATGATCATGTTGTCATACACGATTGCTTTAAAAGTATCCAAAATGTGAAAAGATGAACGGGATTTTACGATTTAGTGATTCCTTGCACTCGTTCCGCATAACTATGATTTTACCCTTCTCCATCACATCTTACCCGTTCCTTCGCCAATGAAACGATTACGACTGTCTTTTCATGTTTAATGGATATTATTAAATATCCCGCCACAATGGCTTCAGACGCACATGACAGGGAGGTCTTTGTTATGAGAAAGAAGGAAGTGGTTGCCATGCTGCTCGCCGGCGGACAAGGCAAAAGACTCAAAGGACTTACCCGTACACTAGCCAAACCGGCAGTATTTTTTGGAGGAACTTACCGCATTATTGATTTCCCTCTCAGCAATTGCACTCATTCTGGTATAGACACCGTAGGCGTATTGACCCAATACGAGCCGTTGGTGCTTCATTCCTATATCGGCGTTGGGAGCGACTGGGATTTGGATCGCCTGGATGGAGGAGTTTTTGTTTTACCACCGCACGAGAAAGAAAATGGAAACAACTGGTACAGAGGCACGGCGGATGCAATTTATCGAAACCTGCATTTCTTGGATCAGTATGACCCGGAGCATGTACTCATTCTGTCAGGGGATCACATTTATAAAATGGACTACAGTCGAATGCTCCACTACCACAAGGAGAAGGAAGCAGACTGCACCATTTCTGTCATCAATGTCACGATTCAGGAAGCCCAACGATTTGGGATACTGAACGCCGATGATGATCTGAAAATATATGACTTTGAGGAGAAGCCTGAACAGCCGAAAAGTACATTGGCCTCCATGGGCATTTATTTGTTCAAATGGGAGGTGTTGCGTCGCTATTTACTGGAAAGCGCAAGCGATTCTGAATCCTCACATGATTTTGGCAAGGATATCATTCCATTGCTGCTTCAGCATGGCCGGTCGCTGTATGCGTACCCGTTTGCCGGGTACTGGAAGGATGTAGGTACCATTCAGAGCTTATGGGAGTCCAACATGGATCTTCTGGTTCAGGATCCGCCTTTGGATCTGAACGATCCTTTCTGGCGCATCTATACCCGCAGTCCCAATCAACCGGCCCAGTATATAACCCAACGGGCGACTCTCAAAAACAGTATTGTAAATGAAGGCTGCATGGTGGATGGAGAAGTAAGGCATTCTGTACTATTTTATGGGGTCGAAGTAGGTGAAGGGAGCGTTATTACCGATTCTGTCATCATGCCAAACGTAAAAATTGGGCGCAATGTACGTATCCACCGGGCTATCGTGAATGAGAACATCGTTATTGAAGACAACGCGTTTATCGGACCTGAAGATAGTTCTGATGAGATTATTTTGTTCGATCAGGAAAGCCAGCTTCATGCACGAATTTAACCCGGATAAGGACGGTGTCTGCTATGAGCCGACTCATTGGAGTTATCAACCTGGATCACGAACTGGATCAGTTGAAGGAGTTAACCTATTTCCGGTGCGGGGCCGCAGTACCCTTTGCCAGTCGATATCGGCTCATTGATTTTACCTTATCCAACATGATGCATGCAGGGGTGCATGATATTGCACTGTTTATCCGCCGCAAATACCGTTCGCTGCTGGATCATCTGGGTGAAGGTCGACCTTGGGATTTAGACCGCAGACGGGGCGGGTTGTTTATTTTGCCACCGGACTGGAATGATCCGACGGATGCATCACGTGGGGATTTGCAGCATGTGCACAACAATTTGGACTTTTTCCATCGCTCATCGGGGCAAACCATTGTTCACGCAGGAACTCAGCATGTCAATAAGGTTGATATCGAGGATGTATACCGTTATCATCGGGAGAAAAATGCAGATGTTACCCTCGTATATAAACCCATAGACCAGCTCGAATCTGAGCATGCTCCTTGTGCACGCCTGGAGATTGATGAGAACGGACGAGTGACTGGTATTCATCAGGAGCAGGATCATCATAATATTTATCTGGAAATGTTCGTGATGGACAAAAGCCTGTATCTGGATCAGGTGAAGCATTGCATTGCCCATCAGGATAATCATTTCTTTCGCGATGCCATCCAGAAAAACCCAAGTGGGCTACGCATTTATGCGTATCGTTATGAAGGTTATCATGCAGTCATTAATTCTATCGAGAGCTACTATAAAAATAGCATGAGGCTGCTGGATCAGCAGCAGTATCAAGCACTGTTTCAGAATCAACCGGTGCATACCAAAATCAAGTATGAAGCCCCGACCCGCTATACGCACAGCGCCGAGGTGGATCATTCACTTGTTGCCAATGGCTGCACCATTGGGGGCAAGGTCGAGAACAGTATTCTTTTCCGTGGAGTGCGGGTGGAGGAGGGTGCGCGGGTAAGCAACTCGATTATTATGCAAAAATGTGTCATCCGTAAAGGGGCAGTTGTGGAGAATGTGGTTTTAGATAAAGATGTACAGCTTTCACCAGATCGAACTCTGATTGGCGACATTAGAGTGCCCTATGTCATTGCCAAGAATAGCGTAATTTAAAGGATATACTTAGTCATTAAAACGGAAATAACAGGAGGTACAACTTTGTTCAGCAATAAAGAAGCTTTTAAGCAGGCTTTTCGAGAGCAACTGGTCGGAAGGCTGGGCAAACCGATGCAGGAGGCTCAGTCGGAAGACGTATATAAGGTTTTGGGTGGCATGATTCGTGAACAAGTCGGCAAGAATTGGGCAGAAACGAACCAAGCCTACAAAGAGGGACAAGAGAAGCAGATTTATTATTTTTCACTGGAATTTTTGATAGGTCGTCTATTGGGCAGTAATCTGCTGAATTTGGGCGTACTCGATATGGTTCGGCAGGCATTGGGTGAACTGGGCTGGGATCTGGAGGAAATTGAAGAACAGGAGGCGGACGCGGGGCTAGGCAATGGTGGTCTTGGCCGTCTGGCGGCTTGCTTCATGGACTCGCTGGCATCCCTTGGCTATGCAGGACATGGTTGTGGTATCCGATATAAATATGGTCTGTTTGAACAGCGTATTGTGGACGGCAATCAGGTTGAACTGCCGGATTACTGGCTACAGAAAGGGAATGTCTGGGAGGAACGCCGTCCTGACAAAAAGGTCGAGGTTCATTTTTGGGGAAGAGTGGAAACCCGTGAACAGGAGGGACGTCTTGTATTCGAGACACAGGATGCCGAAACAGTCTGGGCTGTCCCTTACGATATTCCGCTGGTGGGCTATGGTCATGCGCAGGTGAATACGCTGCGGATTTGGAGTGCGGAATCAGCGCTTGATCCCGTTCGAGGACCGATTCGAGGCGAGGGCGGTTATTACCGCTTTCTCGACTACAATCGATCGGTGGAATCCATCTCAGCATTTCTATATCCGGATGACTCCAATTATGAGGGCAAGCTGCTTCGCTTGAAGCAGCAGTATTTCCTGTGCTCGGCCGGATTGCAAAGTATTTTGCGTACGTTCGAGAAGCTCCGTTTACCTTATAGCCAGTTGCCCGATAAAATAGCACTGCACATTAACGATACACATCCGACGCTGGTTATACCGGAACTGATGCGTATTCTGATAGACTTGAAGGGCTTGGGTTGGGACGATGCATGGGATATTACGACGCGAACCGTTTCTTATACGAATCATACGATATTAAGTGAGGCGCTGGAACAATGGCCTGTCAATATGGTACGGGAGCTACTTCCTCGTATTTCCTTAATCATTGAAGAAATTAACAAACGTTATTGCGCTATGCTACTGGAGCGTTACCCGGGTCAGGACATCAAAATTGGTGAAATGGCGATTATTCACGGTGAACAAATCCGTATGGCTCACTTGGCAATCGTCGGCAGCTACAGCGTTAATGGGGTAGCTGCGCTGCATACGCAAATATTAAAGGAACGAGAGATGAAGTCGTTTCACGAGCTGTACCCTGACCGTTTTAACAATAAAACAAACGGGATTGCCCATCGCCGCTGGCTAATACACGCCAACCCGGAGCTGGCAAGCTTGTACGATGAGACCATCGGCACACGCTGGAGGACCCGTCCAAGGGAGCTCATCGACCTGCTTCGTTACAGTGGGGACGAGTCGTTCAAAGAACGGATACAGGCGATTAAGCGAAATAATAAAGTCAGGCTCGCTGAGCATGTTTTTGCGAAACAGGGCGTGCGACTGGATACGTCCTCCATTTTTGATGTACAGGTCAAACGGTTGCATGGTTATAAGCGACAGCTGCTCAACATTTTGCATGTGATGCACCTATACAGCCAGCTTAAAAGTAATCCTGGCCTGGATGTGACGCCACGCACGTTTATTTTTGGAGCCAAAGCCGCTCCCGGTTATTTTCTCGCCAAACAGACGATCAAGCTTATTAACAACGTGGCGGAAACAATCAATCGGGATGTAGATGTCAAGGACAAGCTGAAAGTCGTTTTCCTTGAAAATTATTCGGTCTCGCTAGCGGAGCTGATTATTCCTGCTGCGGATGTCAGTGAGCAGATTTCCACGGCAGGCAAGGAAGCCTCAGGCACAGGGAATATGAAATTTATGATGAACGGTGCGCTCACAATAGGTACATTGGACGGAGCCAATGTTGAAATGCATGAAATGGTAGGAGATGCCAACATGTTCATTTTTGGATTGAAGGTGGATCAGATCGAGGCATATTACCGGGACGGCCAGTATTCGGCGCGCAAAACAGCCAACAGTGACGAAAGACTGCGTGAAGTGTTGGATCAACTTGTGAACGATGCTCCTTTTACGCGGCATGAACGGGAATTTGAGGCCATTTATCAATCCCTGATTGATCATAATGATGAATACTTTGTGCTCAAGGACTTCGCAGCCTATGTGGATACACAGGTTCATATTGAACAGGTGTATCGGAATCCCTCGGAGTGGACTCGGCGAGCTATTGTGAATATGGCCCATTCCGGGAAATTTTCTAGTGATTGTACGATTCAGCAGTACGCGGCTGAGATTTGGGACATTGTACCTCTCCAAAACGATGTCAACAAGCGAATTCTGTCCTAAAACGGCGAAACAGGCGGAATAACATTGCTTTTCGAACGCTGAGGGTTATAATGACAGTATAGACATAAGTAAGGATGGGAGCTGTATTGACTCATTCCTGAACTTGAATTGTACTGTTGAAGGAGTCCTCCTATTGATAAAGCTCAATCCGAAAAGGCTCAAACCTTATAAATCGAAGAAGAAATATAATATGTTTCAAAATATATGGCGTGCGATTCGGCTGAATTTCATCAAGCTGTTGCGCGCCCCTGGTGGAGTTAAAAAGATCTCTTTGGGCTTCGCCATTGGCTTTGCGCTGGAGATGATCGTGATTTCCACGGCTTCTCTGGTATATCTTGTTTTTTATCCGATTGTTCGTCTGTCCGGTGGCTCGCTGCCTGCGGCCATTGTGGGTAACGTCGTAGGTAAGCTGACCTTTTTGCCAATTGTATTGATGCCATTCGCCAAGCAAGTGGGAGCTTGGATTTATCCATCTCATTATCCGGTACATGTCAGGGGCGGACGACTTCACGAGCATTCTTTTATGGAGCTGTTTCACGGCAACTGGTCTGTATTCAGAGACTTGCTGCACGGAGGCTTGCACATCCTGATCGGCATGTCGATTTTCGGCGTGGTGCTGGGCATTATCTCGTATTTTGTCATTCAGGTTCTGTATAATCGTTCGCTTCACAAACGGTTGGAAAAGCGGAAGTTGCGTCATGGCGCAGCATTTTCGGCGGCCAGACTGCTGAAGAATGGATAACGATGCATAAGAAGGAAGCTCTTCGAGCCTATTTATCAGGTTCGAAGGGCTTCTTTGGGTTGGGGGCAAGAAACTTTTATTTTGGTGTTACGTCTAAGGATACATGTCCCCATTCATATCCGTCTCAATTGAGATGTCAGGAGGAATTGACCCATGAAAAAATGGAGTTCTGTCACTACATCAGTTGCGGTAATATCCATACTTTTGGGAACGGCTCCAGTTGCATGGGCACAGCAGCCCGCCGTTGCCATAGCTCAAAACGCACAAACTTCTGTTAACTTGGACCCAACCGCCACTAAGCGTTTAACAGATGTGCTGAACACATTAGCGGGGAAACAAACAATAGAGTTTACAAGCGCTGATACTGCTTTTGACGCTTGGACGGTAAACGGTACTTTGAGCGGGACAGCTACTGCTGATTTCATCCAAAATTACGATTCCAAAAAGGGAATCGTGCAATCCACCAGCATTATTTATGATGCGGCTGATCTCAACAAAGTTATGGACAATAATCTACGCAGTAGGGTTGCATCGTTCCTGAAAACATTTGATCGTGATGGTGTGTTTAAAACGAAGGCCGTCTGGCGTGTATATTCCCCGAATGATGAAGGAGAACTCAAAAATTATTGGGTACTGTGGGGACATGACCAAAGTCTCTACATTGATCTTGATCAAGGAAATAAAATAACGGCCAGCATAATGTATTCGCTCAAAGACGTTAAAGCTGCACTGACCAACAAAGCGAATCGTTCGCTCAAAACACTTGGTATTCCTTCGAGCAATCCGTTTGAATATGTGTTTCGTCAGCATGAAGGCAATGATACCGTTTGGAATATCCGGGACGATAATGAGTTAAACAACGTGCTGATTGGCGTGAAAACCGGTAAAGTGTGGGCCGTAAAAAACGAGCTTGGCATGGATTGGACGGGGGAAAAGGATTTTGTCAAAGCATTCGCTAAGCCAAAGCTCAGCCAAACTCAGGCGCTTTCAGCAGTGAAGTCGAAAGTGCAATCCCTTTTTGGAATTAACATAAAAGGATATACCGTAAAAATTAAGGATAACGAGTATACGTTCTCCCAAAAAGGCGGGGTTACTGTTGTGGGAAAAATCAATAAAAAAGGAGCATTTTATTCCCTAGAGGCTATGCCCGCGAATGGAGTTCGAAATTAAGCAGATTGATTTTAGTAAAAAGCGTATGATCTCTATAAGAGGCATACGCTTTTGACATATTTTGTAACAGAATTGGCTTCATTCGCTCGAATCGTTTACAATACGTGTGCATACAACAATGGACGACAGGTTAATGTACATACAAGGAGTGATGAAGTTGCGGAAGATATGGCAAATCTACTTAACAGACTGGAGAAATGTATTCAAAGTATCGACCGGGACTTTATTAGTTATTGGCATCATTCTTTTGCCTTCCGTCTATGCATGGGTGAATTTGAAAGCGATGTGGGATCCGTATGCGAATACATCCGGGATTAAAATTGCAGTAACTAGCCAAGACCAGGGTGCAGAAGTGAATGGTAAAAAGATTAATATCGGCGATGAGGTTTTGCATAACCTTCAAAATAACAAGAAGCTGGGTTGGACTTTTGTTAATGAAGCGGAAGCACGAAAAGGTGTGTTGGATGGTGATTATTATGCCAGCCTGCTGATCCCAAAAGATTTTTCAGAGAAAATTACGAGTGTGCTGACGGAAAATCCGCAAAAGCCGGAAATTGATTACGCCGTAAATGAAAAAATTAATGCAGTAGCTCCGAAAATTACATCTTCGGGGGCAACCTCTCTGACGAACCAGATTAGCCAAAACTTTATTGAAACTGCCAGCCAGGCTGTATTGACGAAGTTGAAGGAAGCCGGAGTCAAGTTGGAGGAGGAGCTCCCGACGATTCGTAACATTGAGAACCGGGTGTTGGAGCTGAATAATCGATTGCCGGATATCGAAAGGTTGGGCAAACAGGCATTGGAACTGGAGCAAAATTTGCCGAAGATAAAGGCACAGGGACAAAAGATCATTGCATTGAAGGAGAAAATTCCTGAAATTAACCGTGCCGGTGACCTGGTGCTCAAAATTGACAAAAACATGCCTGAGCTGGACAAGGTAGCCACTGTTATTTTGGATATCCAAAAAAGACTACCTGATATTCAAAAGGCCGGTGATCGAATTGTTGAACTGGATCAAAATTTCAGCAAGGTAGAAAGCGCACTGGCTACCGCTTTAGAGGACACGCAAACGGCCCTTAAGGTCATTAATGCTGCTCAGAAAGCACTGCCAGAAGTACAGAAAATAGCGGACACAGGCAAGGGCTTTACAACCGGTTTACTTGAATTTCTGGACAAAAACGAGGGCGCGCTTGATTCGATTGGTACAGTAGTTAAAGAAGACTTACAGCTGGTACAACAAATCGCGAGCGAAGTTTCTCAGATTACAGACATCATTCGTGGTGTGGATTTTGATCCTAAAGCAGCACAAGCTGCGGTGAATCGTGTCAGCGGTAGGCTGACAACTGCCGTGGGGGTGCTGGATCATATTTCTCAATTGCTGAACCGTGTGAACGGATACTTGCCAAGTCAACCTCTGGATTCACTTATTTCCCGTGTAAGCGGGGTGGAGGATCGTTTCCGTCGTCTGAATAGCACAGTAACTAGTATCGGGGATGCCATCCAGCGCGGTGAAAAGCCTGCGCAAAATCTGCTGGATGACACTGATCGCCTTGCAGGAGAAATCAGTAGCGGAATTGACAGCATTTTGGGCAATTATGATACGGAGTATGCACCCGCCATTCAAAAGGCGCTGGATCAGATCAAATCCGTTGCCCGCAATTCTGCCAATGTGCTGACTACAGCTCAAGAGCAGCTACCGAATATTGAAAAGCTATTAAATGACGCACAGGCTGCAGCAGAATTCGGTCAGCAAGAGCTAACACGTCTCCAGCAGGATCTGCCACAATACCGTCAAAAACTGCATGAAGCGGCGACGACGATTCAGGGACGTATGGGCGAGTTTACGAATGCTGTGAACAAAGCGGCAGACTTCGTAAATAACGATTTGCCGGCGGTTAAAAATAAAATTCATCAGGCAGCAGATTTTGTGCGTAATGATTTGCCCAAAGCGGAACAACAGTTTGTCAAAATGGCTGATTTAATTGAAAATAAATTCCCTGAAGCAGAAAAAGCGGTACACCAAGTAGCCAATTTTGTAAGGACCGATCTTCCAGCTGCCGAGGATTCCATACGCCAGGCTGCAGACACAATTCGCAAGCTTAAGGGCGAAAATGCACTCGGACGCGCTATTGCATTGCTCAAGGGGGATGTGAAAAAGGAAAGTGATTTTCTCGGCAGTCCGGTATCGTTGAAGCAGGAACGGATATACCCAATCCCCAACTATGGTTCGGCGATGTCACCTTTTTACACTACATTGTCGATTTGGGTGGGTGCGATGCTACTGGTCTCGATGTTCAGGGTGGATGTGGATGACCCGGAAGGACAATTTAAAAGCTACCAAGTGTATTTCGGACGGCTTATGACATTCTCCACGATTGGTATTTTTCAGGCGCTGAGCGTATCTCTCGGTGACTTGTTCCTGCTCGGGGCGTATGTGGATGCCAAAGTAGCCTTCGTACTGTCCTCTATGCTGATCAGTCTGGTGTTTACAGCGATGACCTATACACTAGTTTCTGTGTTCGGCAATATCGGCAAGGGACTGGCGGTCATCCTGTTGGTACTTCAATTCTCCAGTTCAGGAGGGACATTCCCGATTGCGACGAGTACACCGTTCTTTCAGGCGCTGAATCCGTTTGTACCATTCACCTATGCGGTTAGTCTGTTACGAGAGACAGTAGGAGGGATGTTGCCTTCAACGGTGACACGGGATGTGGTGATGCTGTTTGTATTTATCGGTGTTTGCTTCCTGTTTGGATTGGTGTTTAAGAAGCCGCTCAGCAAGCATACGAAAAAAATGGCCGAGCGAGCAAAAGAAACGAAATTGATTCCTTGATTGTAAAAAAAAGAATGAGTTACGGTGGTTGAAGTGAGCTGCTCCGCGAAGGATTTGATCTTACGATCGCTGTTGCCACGGGATTCTTTGCATTGGATTAGGACATGACAAGGTAAGAATCCCATAGCAAAGGCGAGCGCTCCGCTTCTCCAGATTCAAATCCTCCGCTCCGCTGGCAACCGCCGTAAAGTCACTATTTTTTCATATGGAGTAGGTAGTATGGTAGGAGATGCCTCGCGCTTGCTGCTTCGGCGGTGCGCGGGGCTTTTTTGCATGCGCTATCCAACCTTTAAATTGCATTTGGGGGTGTTTCAATGTGGTTTGTTCTGGTGAATAAACGGAGTATGGTCTTTTTTGGCATGTAATTTTGCGGAATTTTAAAATCCTTAGGTAAAGGCGGGAGGCAGTATGGAGTATTCATACTTAGGAAAGTCAGGCTTAAAGGTTAGTCGGTTATGTCTGGGGACGATGAATTTCGGACCGGAAACCGAAGAAAAGGATGCGTTTAAAATTATGGATGTCGCGCTGGATGCGGGCATTAACTTTTTTGATACGGCTAATGTTTATGGCCATGACCGTAAAGGCTGGACAGAGGAAATTATCGGACGTTGGTTCCAGCAGGGCGGCGGAAGACGCGAGAAGGTCGTGTTGGCGACTAAGGTATACGGAGACATGAAAAATGAACATGACGGACCCAACGCAGGATCAGGCTTGTCTGCTTACAAAATTCGCCGTCATTTGGATGCGTCGCTGAAACGTCTTCAAACCGACCATGTAGAGCTATATCAAATGCATCATATTGACCGAAATGTGTCATGGGATGAACTGTGGGGCGTATTCGAGTCCGTGGTGGATCGGGGACAAGTTGATTATATCGGTTCTAGTAATTTTGCAGGCTGGCATATTGCGGTGGCGCAGGCAGAAGCGAAGGCACGGCGTTTTCTAGGGCTTGTATCGGAGCAGCATTTGTACAACCTGAACGAACGTTCCGCCGAGCTTGAAGTATTACCAGCAGCTCAGGAGTTGGGTCTGGGTGTGATTCCATGGAGCCCGCTGGCGGGCGGACTGCTGGGACGGAATGCGTTAGCAGGTACTGGTTCTCGCAGCGCACGCGCCAAGGAAAAGGTGGAGCAGAATCGTGCGAAGCTGGAGCAATTTGCAGCATTGTCCCGCGAGCTGGGTGAAAAGGAAGACGTGATTGCACTGGCTTGGGTACTGTCCCATCCGGCCGTAACGGCTCCAATTATCGGACCACGGACCTTAGAACAGTTAGAGGATGCTCTACGGGTACCTGAGGTCAAATTGAGCGAAGATGTGCTTGCCAAGCTGAATGAGATTTTCCCTGGTCCGGGAAAACCTGCGCCAGAAGCCTACGCTTGGTAATAATACTTCGTACTCGCAATAAAGCATTATTCTTTGTGAGAAATAATCGGCAAAAAGCAGCAGATCAGGAGCTTCCTCTTGATCTGCTGCTTTTTTTCTGGTGCCTGATCCACACTTGAACGACCATGGCAAGAATAAATATGTGCTAAACGGGATCTATTTTTTTAGATATTATTTTCTGAGTAGATCACCCCTGAAAACACAGCCACCAAGGCGGACTGTACCGTCTGTTCCTTACTTGGCATTCCCACGCTGAAAACTCCATATACAGAAAGCAATAACCAGAAGGGGAAGCTGGCTAATGTCATCCCGAGCACACGTTGATAGGCATCCAATCGTCCCGCACAGAGTTCCATCATTTTACGATTACCTAATGGATAGATTATTCATTTCAAGAGTTTCTTTACAGTTGACAAGGTAAAAGGGATGCTGTATATTACTGAAAGTTGATGTTAATAGTAATTATTACGATTTAAAAGAATGAAAAGCTAATATTCAAGGGAGCGTAGCAGCGATGAATAAGAAACCAATACCGGTAACAGTGTTGAGCGGATATTTGGGTGCAGGAAAAACAACGATTTTGAATCATGTATTAAACAATCGAGACGGAATGAAAGTGGCAGTCATCGTCAATGACATGAGTGAAGTGAATATAGATGCTGAGCTGGTTAAAAAAGAGGGCGGCTTGTCCAGAACAGAAGAAAAACTGGTCCAGTTGTCTAATGGTTGTATTTGCTGCACATTGCGTGAAGATTTATTACTGGAGGTCAAGAAGCTGACGGAGCAAGGCGAGTTTGATTATATTTTAATCGAGTCTACAGGCATCAGTGAGCCCGTGCCAATCGCTCAAACCTTTACGTACGCCGATGAAGGAACTGGCATTGATTTGGCTTCGCTGGCAAAACTGGATTGCATGGTGACCGTAGTTGATGCGAACCGTTTCTGGCATGATTTTGAATCAGGAGAAACGCTACTGGATCGTAGGCAGGCTACTGGTGAAGACGACACGCGTGATATCTCGGACTTGTTGATTGACCAGATTGAAACTTGTGATGTATTGATTTTGAATAAGTGCGATCTGGTTCAGCCTGTGGAGCTAGACAAGCTGGAGGGTGTGCTGCGGAGATTACAGCCTGAAGCCCGAATCATTCGAACTTCTAAGGGAAAGGTCGCTCCTTCGGACATTTTGAATACAGGGCTGTTCAATTTTGACAAAGCTAGTCAATCCGCTGGATGGATTCGGGAGCTGGAGCTTGAAAGCCATACACCGGAAACAGACGAATATGGGATCAATTCCTTTGTATATCGCCGTAGAAGACCATTTCATCCTGCGAGATTGGCTGAATTTATGAGCTACTGGCCGGAGGAGGTCGTTCGCGCCAAAGGTTTGGCCTGGATTGCAACCCCGCAGGATTGGGCAGCGAGTATTAGCCAGGCAGGACCATCTATTCAATTTGGCCCTGCGGGAAGCTGGCTTGCTGCGTTATCTGAAGAAGAACGGCAGGAGATCGTTGCAGCTGACCCTGAGGCTCTGGACCATTGGGATGAACAATGGGGCGACCGCATGAACGAAATCGTCATGATAGGTATTGGAATGAATCGACCGGACTTGGAAGAAGAGCTAGATGAATGTCTGCTGAACGATAACGAAATGGATATGGACTGGTCCAGTTTTGAGAATCCGCTTCCTTGGCCGACATGATGAAGCTAGTTGATCCATTCAGTAATAAAGTCCATACATTTTTTGGCTGCTGGAGAAACATTTTTTAAGGAAACGGTAGCGATACCGATAGTACGGAAATGCCTTTCGTCCAAAGGTCGAATAGAGATGTCGTAAGGAATGTGAGACAGGATCATTTCAGGAAGAATACTCACGCCTAGGCCATTCTGCACCATAGCCATAATCGCATGGTCATCTTCTAATTCATATTTGATTTTGGGTGACATATTATGCTGTGAAAAAATATTTCTTACATCCGTGTCACAGCCTGCAACAGGCATAATAAAAGGCTCATCTCTGAGCTGTTCTACTCGAATTGAGGCTTGCTTTCCAAGAATATGATCGGAAGGAAGTAGACAAAGCATGCTTTCTTCTTTTAATGGCAACGCCTCTAATGTGTCTAATGTGGGTAGGTTCACAAAGCCGAAATCAGCTTCCCCACTGACTATCCAGCTCTCAATTTCATGGTAGTTCCCATCGAGCAGTTTTACTTCAATAAGAGGAAACTGCTCATTGAATTTTTTTAGAATACGGGGCAGCCAATGAATAGAGACGCTTGAAAATGTGCCGATCTTTACGGTTCCGATTTCCAATCCTTTAATTAAAGCTACCTCTTGGTAGAGCTTTTCATCCATTTGTACAATCTCTCTAAATCGCTTCATTAATCTTTCCCCGTTATTGGTCAATCGGATGCCTGAACGACCTCGGATCAGAAGAGTCAACCCTAGTTCATGTTCCAATCCAGAGATCGCATGGCTGATTGCTGATTGTGTAAGATTTAAAACTTCCCCGGCCTTTGTGAAACTTCCCATTTCAACTACGCAAAGAAAAATCTTATATTTAAACAAATTCGTGTTCACTCCTATTTTTTATGAAATATATTCATGCATCATATCAGATATATTCATTTTTTTTATTTAATATTTATGATTATAATCAAATTAAAGAAAGGTTATTTAATTTTGTTTTAGGAGGAACATGTCATATGAACTCAATTGCTAAAACTCCTCGACCGCCCTATTATGCGGCTATCTTTACTTCTGAACGTACGGAAGGAGATGGCGGATACGGAGTGATGGGAGACAAAATGGTGGAACTGGCTGCCCAACAGCCTGGTTTTCTAGGTGTGGAAAGTGTTCGTGACCACAATGGAGTAGGCATTACAGTTTCTTATTGGGAGTCTCTGGACGCTATAAAAAATTGGAAACATAACGAGCTGCACAAGGTAGCGCAGGAAAAAGGGAAATCCGAGTGGTATAAAACATTTGGTTTAAGAGTGAGCAAGGTAGAACGAGATTATTTTTTTACAGTGTAAATAGGTTCAATATCCAAGCTAAGCGATAATCTCATGAAGCTGGCGATTCTGGATTCGGAGCGGCATCCATTTCGTCCGTCCCTTTATCGGCTGGACAAGCAGCTGATTTTGCTTATTCTCGCCTGCGAACCGCAATGGGAGGCTAAAAAAATCGATATGATTGTTGAGGTGGATATAGTTGAGGTCAACGCAGACGAGGATCTGATGGGCCAGGTTTGGGTGAATCTTCTTCACAATGCCATTAAATTTACACCACAGGGTGGAAGCATATCTGTTTCTCTTTCAAGTAACGGCGATCAGGCGGTTATCTGCATTGCGGATACGGGACAGGGCATCAACGAACAGGATCAGCAGCGCATTTTTGAACGATTTTATAAAGCAGACCAGTCACGGACCCGAACTGCAGGAGGCAGCGGCTTGGGACTTTCCATTGCCTATAAAATAACAGAAATGCATACCGGCTCTATCTCTGTATCCAGCAAGGTGGGAGAAGGAACGGTATTTACAGTTATGCTGCCGCTGCGCCAGAAAGTAATGAAAGGCAGCAGCAACTGTGAAATGTACACCGGCACAGTAAGTTAAAAAGGAGCGTCTTCAAAGCCATAAGTGGCTGAAGGACGCTCCTTTTAGTTCCCATGCTTATACTCTTATGGCATATGCGTATGTGCTCAGGACTTAGATGTATTTACCGGCTGCATCTCCTGTATAGCTTCTTTCAAGCTTTGTGAGCATTGCTCATATAGCTGTTTTCTTTGTTGCTCACTGGAACCAGATGCGAGTTTTTGCAACTCCGTTGTGCATTGTTCCAGCAAAGTCAGCACGGCTTGATTCGAATCTTGTACCTTGCTTAGCTGTACATTATCACTATATTGGTCAATGTATAGTTCTCCTTGCGGGTCCACCTGCGCGAAAAACACATCTTTGACCGTTAGGCTCTTTTCCTTTAGCTTGGCATCCAGCCATTGTTGAGTAATCCCCATATATGCCATTTGTTGCTCCATAAGTTGCCCATCCATAATGACTGCTGTGGGTTCCTTCTCCGGTAATTGCTGTATATTCAGATCCTTAAGCGTTACAGGCTGCTTGTCTTTGGTTAACAGCACATTGACTTCGCCACTGGTTTCCATGAGAGCAAATTCTACATCAGATACTTTGAATACATTCTTGCTTCGTAGCTGCTCCATGAGTTCATCCAGGGTAAGCCGTTCCTTTCTCAGATTATCCTCTAAAATTTTGCCGTCTTTGATCAGGATTGTTGTCATTCCATCTGATAAATCTCTGACTTTCTTGCTTTTAATTTGCAAATATTCAATGCCAAGTGTTGTCAGTACCCATACGGCTAACGAGACAGTACCCAAATACCAAGAGGATTCACGTTCTAAAGGAATTGAAGCCGCCAAGTTACCGATGGTGATGCCAGTTATATATTCGAACAAGGAAAGCTGCGATACCTGACGTTTTCCAAGAATCTTGGTAATCACAAAAAGAATAACGATAGCTAATAACGTACGTAAAGCTACCAAGGCCCATTCCTGCATTTGTCCAACCTCATTTCATTTCGCCACAAGGGCGCTACTATTCCAAGGATGTCCGCGCCAAGGTCCATTTAAACTCCAATTCATCTAATTTTAAATAACCAAGCTCCCAATAAACCGATTAATTACGATATAAAATTAAAATTTTCTATCGTTGAATTAGCAATGTCTATTACACAAGCGATTGACGGAAAAGGGGCGGCAGGATACATTATAAATATAATTCTTATTTAATTCATCGGGATTATAAACATTAAGCTCACGGAGGTATGTATATGTCGTCCAAACCTAAAGTTGTATTGTGGAGTAAAACCGGCTGTCATTTTTGTGGAGAGATCAAATCGTACCTGGAATCCCAAAATCAGCCGTATGAAAATATCCAAGTGGACGGAAATGATGCGCTGCGTGACGTGCTGGAGACCAAATATGGTATTCGTTATGTCCCTGTCGTCGAGGTAGGCGGCGATAATAAATATGAAGCACTGCTCAACCCGGATCTGGAAGAGTTGGGTAAAGTGTTGGAAAGTTACAATCAAGTGGTATAAGCCGACGGGAAATCATTATTTTCAAGAGAGGTGGAAGGGTTATGGCTAAGAATAGACAAATTAAATTTGGTGCGATTATTCACGGTGTTGGGGGAAGCATGACGACTTGGCGTCACCCTGAAGTACCTGCGGATGCGAGTGTTAACTTTGAATTTTATAAAACGCAGGCGCAAAAGGCAGAGGAAGGAAAGTTTGACCTCGTATTTATCGCAGATGGCCTGTTCATTAACGAAAAATCCATTCCGCACTTTCTGAACCGTTTTGAACCAATTACGATTTTGTCCGCTTTGGCTGGGGTGACGAAGCATATCGGACTGGTCGGCACACTGTCGACTTCCTATAGCGAACCGTTCACGGTAGCACGCCAGTTTTCTTCCATTGATCATATTAGCGGAGGTCGTGCAGGCTGGAATGTGGTAACTTCCCCGCTCGAAGGCTCTGCCCTTAACTTTAGCAAAGGCGAGCACCCGTCGCATCCGCAGCGCTATAAAATTGCAGAGGAATATTTACAGGTTACCAAAGGACTGTGGGACTCGTGGGAAGAGGATGCGTTCGTTCGTGATAAGGAAGCCGGCGTATTCTTTGATCCTGAAAAGCTGCATACACTGAACCATAAAGGTGAGTTTTTCTCTGTGCAAGGTCCGCTAAACATTGGGCGATCCAAGCAGGGACAGCCGGTTATTTTCCAGGCAGGTTCCTCGGAGGATGGCAAAAACCTGGCCGCCAAGGAAGCGGATGCTGTATTTACAGGACATGAAACGTTAGAGGAAGCGCAGCAGTTTTATCGTGATGTAAAAGAACGTGCGGTACGTTATGGTAGATCCGAAGAGGATATTGTCATTTTGCCGGGCATTTCGCCGATTATTGGCAGCACGACGGAGGAAGCGGAACGTAAGTATGAAGAGATCACTAATCTGGTGACGATTGAGGCTGCGTTAAAATATTTGGGACGTTTCTTCGATCATCATGATTTCTCACAATATCCGCTGGATGAGCCATTCCCTGAGCTTGATGGTATTGGCAGCAATGCGTTCCGCAGCGGTACAGATAAAATCAAACGAGTAGCCAAGGAACAAAATTTGACCTTACGCGAGGTTGCGCTGCGTTCAGCTACACCGAGAACCTCTTTTATCGGAACCGCTGAGCAGGTAGCGGATCGAGTGCAGGAGTGGTTCGAAAGAAAAGGGGCAGACGGATTCATTATTGGTTCTGATGTGCCATCGGGTCTGCATGACTTCGTAAATCTGGTTGTGCCTATTTTGCAGGAACGCGGTATTTACCGTCAGGATTATGAATTTAGCACACTGCGTGAAAACCTGGGCGTGCCTATTCCTGAGAACCGCTATACAGCAGCCAGATCCAAAGTGAAGGTTGACGCATAACAGAAGGAGGAAAAAATATGTCCAAGGTTGTCATCCTATCAGGCAGTCCGTCTACACAATCCCGTTTATACGGCTTGATTAACTATACAACGGAGCAGTTGCAGCAGGCTGGAGCGGAGGTCACATTACTGAATGTGGTCGACTTGCCAGCGGAGGATCTGGTCACAGCTAACTTTAACAGCCCCGACGTCACAGCATCACTTGCATTGATTGCAGCAGCGGATGCCGTTATTGTGGCTTCTCCAGTCTATAAGGCGTCCTATTCAGGACTATTGAAAATATTCCTGGATTTGGTTCCGCAGGAGGGGCTAAGAGGGAAACCTGTCTTGCCTTTATTTATCGGAGGTACACTGGCTCACCTGCTGGTCATTGACTATGCCTTGAAGCCGGTTATTAATGCACTGGGCGGAAGACATATTCTTGGCGGGGTGTATGCAGTGGATCAGTGGATTGAACGTCTGCCAGATGGAGCATACGGGTTGTCCGAAGAATTGGTTGCACGGTTAGAACGCTCTGTTAAAGAACTAAATGAGCTATTAAAGTTATAGATATTTTCAATATTTCCATTGACAGGTCGTTCAGTGAGTTTTATGATACAAAAAAACCAAGTTAACTTATTGGATAAATGTATATAAAACTTACTGGGGGACTTGCGTATGAATATCGAGAATATGGAAGCCTTTGTATACGTGAATCATTATGGGAGCTTTAATAAGGCTGCAGAAGCCTTGTTCTTGTCCCAGCCCTCTGTTACAGCCCGGATTCAGACGCTAGAGCGCGAGCTAGAATGCAAGTTGTTCGACCGCCAAAGCAAGCAAACGGTTCTGACGGAGGATGGACGAAAGTTTCTTCCTTATGCGGAGCAGATGCTTCAGGTGCTGCAAAAAGGGAAGCAAAAGCTCCAACAGCGTAAGAAAGCCCCTCAGCAAATTCGAATTGGCTGCACGATATCGGTGTCGAACTACATCATTCCTGAAATATTAAAGCAACTTCGTGCCCGTTATCCAGAGGTTAACTACAAAATTGTGACGGCTACGACGGATCAACTGGTACATAAACTGTTAAACCGTGAGGTAGACATTAGTTTTGTCCGTAAAGTGATGCATCCGGCTATCCGTACGCTTGCTTTTTATGAAGATCCGATTTCCCTGTATGTATACGACGGCCATCCGTTTATGAAGACAGGAAAGGCCAGCATACAGGATATTCAACGTGAAACACTGGTGTTTTTCGAATGCGGATCACTAGATTGGATGAGAATTCATCGCGCTTTTGAATCACTGGAGCAGCCACCGGACATTGCTTTTCAGGTAGACAATGTGGTCACGGCCAAAAAGCTGGTATTGGAAGAAGCGGGTATTGCCTTTTTGCCGGATGTCTGTGTGAACCGTGAAGTGAAAGATCAGAAACTGTTCCGTATCCATGTTCCAGAGGTAGCTGGGGTGTCGATGCAGATTAGCATAATAGCGACCAAAGAAGACTGTGCAGTGACCTCGGATTTTGCAGATGCACTGACAGAAGGTTTCCGGGGTGCTGTTTTGTTATAGAAAAGTTCTATGGCTTGATGGATTGACGTATAGGTTTCCAGGTGTTAAATTAATCACATCCTAAAACCGATTAAACTTATAGGAATTATTAATTATTGGATGTTGTAGCTACCATGTATGTCGCAAACTGCTGATATACAAAGAGATGAGGGGGATTCATATGAAAAAGTGGTTTGCAATATTGTCTGTTATGGCAATCATCCTGGTGCTGGCAGGCTGCGGTTCCTCAGATAACGCGTCTAGCGCGTCAGGTTCAAGCGGAGACGTGAAGAAAATTATCGTAGGTACAGGTACTCAATTCAAAAATGTATGCTTTATTGACGAAAACGGAAATTTAACAGGCTTCGATGTGGAGCTGATTAAGGAGCTGGACAAGCGCCTGCCTCAATACGAATTTGAATTCAAAACGATGGACTTTGGAAATTTGCTGCTAAGTCTCGATGCCGGCAAGATTGATCTGGTATCGCATCAAATGGAAAAAAACCCGGAGCGCGAGGCCAAGTATCTGTTCAACAAAAATCCGTATAGCATTTTTCTGAACAGAGTCGCTGTAGCGAAGGATAACAATACCATTCATTCAATTGATGATTTGAAAGGGAAAAAGGTACTCACCAGCCCAACCAGTAATGCGGCGTATGTGCTGAAAGAGTATAACAAAACCCACGGAGAAGCCCTGAATATCGTTTATACGAGTGGTGCAGCCAATGATACGGTGCAACAAATTACGAGCGGCCGTATAGATGCTACCGTTACGACAGACTTTGCGAACCGTTTTAACACCGATGAAAAAGGAGAAGTAGCTCTGAAAACCGTTGGTGATCCTTTGACTCAATCGGATGTGCTGTATGTACTGAACAAAAATGAGCAAGGATTGGCGGATGACCTGGACAAAGCCATTCAGGAAGTGAAGGACGACGGTACGCTGTCGAAGCTGAGCATTAAATGGCTTGGAGAGGATTTCACTAAGTCTCTGGAAGATGTGAAAAAAGAAGGTAGCAGCAGTAAGAAGTAAGGATAGACTTGGACATTTCAGCGGTCAGGGTACTCTATGTATTCTGACCGCTGATGTATAGAAAGGAGGCAGGCATATGAGCAGAGAGTTCAATATTGACTATGTTTTTAGCTTTATCCCGAAAATGCTGTCTTACTTACACATCACCTTATTTATTGTGGCAAGCTCGCTTGTATTGGGGCTTATCATTGGTCTGTTGGTTGCGCTGCCTCGCATGTATAACATTCCATTTCTCAAACGTGTTTCTCAAGTGTATGTTTCCTTTTTTCGCGGAACACCTATTCTAATCCAATTGTTTCTGGTGTATTACGGCCTGCCAGAGCTACTGAAGCTGGTGGATATCAATTCCTCCAGATGGGATGTACTGTGGTTTGCCGTAGCAACCTACGCGCTTAATAGTGGAGCCTTTATTTCCGAAATTATCAGGTCAGGAGTAGAGGCTGTAGATCGGGGACAAATTGAGGCTGCACAGTCCGTCGGCATGTCAGGCTATCAGACCTTTACACGTATCATTATGCCGCAAGCGCTGGCTGTCGTGGTTCCTGTATTTTCCAATCTGGTGATTGGCAATCTGAAGGATACCTCGCTGGCATTTACGATCGGGGCGATGGAGATGACAGGGAAATCACAGACATTAGGGTCGGCTACCCAGCATTTTGTTGAAACCTATATCGCGTTATCCCTTATCTATCTGGTGATCAGTCTGATTTTACAAAAATTGTTCAAGGTACTGGAAAATACGCTTCTCCGGCATGAGCATCGGGACGCAGTGCATAAAGAACCCGAAAAACGAAAAAGTTTTGTGGTGCGTTACCTGAGAAGTCCCCGTCTTAGTAAAGGAGGTAAAGGCATATGAGTCTGGATTTTGGATTTATATATACTGCCTTTTTAGGGTTGTTCTCCGCGTTGCCCAACACCTTAATTATTACGGTGGTTTCCGTGCTGGCAGGGTTGGTCATCGGTATTATAACGGCGCTGGCGCGAATCTATAAGGTTCCTTTGTTGTCCCAGATTTCTCACGGTTACGTTACCTTTATCCGTGGCACACCGATGCTGATGCATTTGCTGCTTATTTATTTCAGTTTGCCTTTGTTGATTGATACGGGAGCGAAGCATTTCGGCTGGCCGCTGCATTCCAAGGATGTTCCTTATATGGTATTTGCACTCATTTCGTTCTCCATTACTAGTGGCGCGTATATGTCTGAGGTCGTCCGTTCTGGAATTCAATCGGTCAACAAGGGACAAATCGAGGCGGCTTATGCCGTCGGTATGACGACGTGGCAGGTGCTGAGACGCATTGTATTTCCGCAGGCGTTCGTGGTGAGTTTGCCAAACCTGACGAATTCCGTTATTGGGATGCTTCATGGCTCTACCTTGGCCTTCACGGTTTCGGTCACAGAAATCCAGGCACAGGCTGAAATTCTGGCATCTACCAACTGGAAATATTTAGAGGTATATATCGCGGCTGCACTGCTATTTTGGGGCTTGACGGTATTAATTGAGCGAATATCCGGCTTGGTGGAGAAAAAAATCAATGTGTTTAATGGAGGTCGAGCATCATGATCCGTCTGCAAAATATTACGAAGTCGTTCGGCAAACATGAAGTGCTCAAAGGCATTGATTTGACCGTGAACAAAGGCGAGGTCGTCGTTATTTTAGGCCCGAGCGGTTCAGGAAAAACGACTCTGCTACGCTGCATTAATTATCTGGAAAAGCCAAATGATGGGGAAGTCAGCATTGGCGATTTTACAGTGAACTGCAAGCGACCTGCGAAGAAGGATGTTTTGGCTCTACGTCAAAAGACGGCTATGGTTTTCCAGCAATACAATTTGTTCAAGCATAAAACAGCACTGGAAAATGTCATGGAGGGACTTGTCGTTGTCCGCAAGGTCAAGCAGGAGGAAGCGAAAAAAATCAGCATCGAAGTGCTGGAAAAGGTCGGTCTGGGTGAAAAGCTGAATCATTATCCAAGCCAGCTATCCGGCGGGCAGCAGCAGCGTGTTGGCATAGCGCGTGCTTTGGCGCTGAACCCGGAAGTGATTTTGTTCGATGAGCCGACTTCGGCGCTGGACCCTGAATTGGTGGGTGAGGTGCTGTCGGTGATCCGCAAGATTGCGAAGGAAGGCATTACAATGATTGTCGTTACACATGAAATGGGCTTTGCGCGCGATGTTTCAAATCATGTGGTATTTATGGATGGCGGTCATATTATCGAGGAAGGTACACCGGACGACATTTTTAACCACCCCAAAGAGGAACGTACCAAACAATTCCTGAAGCGGATTACACCGGAATATAACTATTCAATTTAGACGGGAGAGGGAGACATGAGTATTAAAATCGGAGTATTGGATCAAAGCCCTATACACGAGGGGGAAACAGCAGCGCAGGCCCTTCGTAATACGATTAAGCTAGCACAGCGTGTAGAGGAATTGGGGTTTACGCGCTTCTGGGTATCAGAGCATCACGATTCCGAGCAGGTTGCGGGCTCTTCGCCAGAGGTACTCATTTCCCATTTGCTGGCACGTACTGAGCGTATTAAAGTCGGTTCTGGTGGAGTGATGCTTCAGCATTACAGCCCTTATAAAGTAGCTGAAAACTTTAATGTGCTGTCCTCTCTTGCACCGGGTCGCGTAGATTTGGGAATCGGACGCGCGCCGGGCGGGTTGCCGAAATCCACACAGGCGTTACAACGAAACGTTCATGACGCGCCTTCTCTCGAAGAAAAAATTGATGAAGTAAGTCGCTATATTCATAATATTCCGTCTGAAGAAGGACCGTTAGCCGGGTTACAGGCGAATCCGATTCCAGAAACACCAGCGGATATTTACGTTTTGGGTACAAGTACAGACAGTGCTAGAATTGCTGCGCGTTTGGGGTTGCCCTACGTTTTCTCGCAATTTATCAATAGTAATGAGCAGGTTGCATTACAATCATTCCGTACGTATCGGGAGTCTTTCGATTATAGTTATGGACGTGAGCCGAAAGCTCTTTTTGCGCTTTCAGTCATCGTAGCGGACACTTCCGAGGAAGCTGCGGAGTTAGCAGGTGAGCACAAGCTGTACAAAATTCATCTGGCCAGTGGCAAGACGGCTACGGTGGGCACGCTGGAAAGTGCAGAAGAGTTTGGCAAGCAATCGGGTGAAGAATATACAATTGAAGCTACACAAGCGCAAATTAACAAAGGGAATAAAGACGAAATCTATGCTGTGCTGACGGAAATTCAAGCGAAGTATCAGGCCGATGAGCTGATCGTTACGACAGGAATAAGAGATATACACAAGCGTGTGCGCTCGTTCGAGTTGTTGCATGAAGCTTTTGCCGGATTGCCTGTGCAGTCCTAGATGTTGTTGGTCTGAGAGAATTGTAACTATTTTGGGTTCACGAAGGAGGAATAGGGATGAGTGGATCAACCGGGACGAAGGAGCAGGTTTTGGAGCAGAAGTTGATGGACATTCGCCGCCATCTCCATCGAAATCCCGAGCTATCTAACGAGGAGGTTGAAACTACCGCCTTTATCCGCCGTCTGCTGGAAGAACAGAACATAACCATTCTGGATGTGCCGCTGCGTACCGGATTAGTTGCGGAAATCGGCGGACAGCAGGAAGGGCCAACTGTTGCGCTTCGTGCAGACATTGATGCGTTGCCCATTCAGGAGGAGACGGGATTGCCTTATGCTTCGGTGCACCCCGGCAAAATGCATGCCTGTGGGCATGATTTTCATACCGCATCCCTGTTAGGAGCAGCCGTATTGTTGAAGCAGCGGGAGCAGGAGCTGAAAGGCACGGTTCGGCTGGTGTTCCAGCCAGCTGAGGAAAAGGCCAAAGGCGCTGCCCAAGTGCTGGACAGCGGTGCGTTGGCAGGGGTGCAGGCCATATTTGGCCTACATAACAAGCCGGACCTGCCCGTAGGCACGGTCGGCATCAAAGAAGGTCCGCTAATGGCAGCGGCGGATGGTTTTTACATCGAGGTGGAGGGTCTGAGCACACATGCGGCAGTGCCGCATGCAGGGATTGACCCCATCGTGGTATCGTCACATATCATTACGGCGCTGCAATCCATTGTGAGTCGGAGCGTTAATCCGCTGGATAGCGCGGTCATTAGCGTCACGAAGCTGCACAGTGGCAACGCCTGGAACATCATTCCTGACCGTGCCCATTTGGACGGAACCATTCGCACATTTGACGAGAACGTTCGCGCCCAGGTGACTGAGCGCTTCGAGCAGGTCGTAAAAGGTGTTGCGGATGCTTTCGGCACGAAAGCATCCATCCGCTGGATCGAGGGTCCGCCACCTGTGCTGAATGACGGTAAGTTGGCCGCCATCGCGGAGGAGGTGGCCGAAGCGGCCGGTCTGGAAGTCGTTCGCCCCATACCGTCCTCGGCGAGCGAGGATTTTGGGTTTTATCAGAAGAACATCCCCGGTGTGTTTGTCTTTGTCGGTACTGCGGGAAGCCAGGAATGGCATCATCCTGCCTTTGATCTGGACGAACGCGCGTTGCCCGGAACAGCGAAGCTACTGGCTTCACTGGCTGAGTCGGCATTGATATCCATAGAGTAGGAGCGTGAGCCTAGTCTATGGATACTTATCCCCTCCTTGGAGAGGGGATATTTTTGTTTGACGCTATATCATTCCAATGATAGTATAAAATTGTAATTTTATTCAAAAACGAGAGTGGGTGTAATAAGAGAGTAGGCGTTGTCCTTTTAGATCTCGTAAAAATAAAAGGTAGCTCAACCAACCGTAAAAATTTGATTTTTGATCAAATTGATGCGGGAAAAGGAACGCTAAATTATGTAGTGCGTTGGCAATCCTCTAAAAATATCACTCTTCAGCAGCGTAAAGATATGGCTTCCATGCTGAGTCGCCAAATCAATAATTGGAATAAGCAGTTGAAAGGGTATGATGGCTGGCCTTATAACAATATTACAGTAAAAATAGTAGGCTGGGCCGTTGCGAATCCATCACAGATTCTTAACAAACTATCTAATGAAATCGTTTACACGGTTACCATTACGGATAACTTAAGTAAAACAGACCCGAATATTCCAGCTAAACTTCCGGTTGCTCCTAACGCACTATCGAGATTTGAACATTTTATGGACCCTAACTATTCTTACCCGGGTGGCCTGGACAAGCGGTTTGATATGTACTTATGAGGAACGTCCAATTTTCAAGGCGGAGCCGGCGGGGATTGGGGCAACGTATGCCTGATGATTATATCCTGAACACCTTGAATTCGGATGAAATCCAGATTACAGAGCACGAGATGGGGCATGGATTCCGGCTTGCCTGACTTCTATGAAGAACATGAGCGTCCACCCGGTGGGTTTCCTGTGCCAACTATTATGTGGGCCGGAAATTCTCCCAAAATAATAGAGTGGGATACCTGGATGTTGCGTTATACCTGGAGCCAGGTTAAGAAGGATACCTCTCGTTTTCCTAACCGCTAAAAAATGCTAGAGTAGTGTGAAAAAGCTTATAAATAGAGCCGTTTGTTCCAAAATCAAATTCGGTGGTGGAATTGATTTAGTGAATAAACGGTTTTTTCATTTTATAAAATACCAGTTTTGTGCATGCAAAGATCAAGTATATGTTCCAATATACGATTAAAATGACTAATTTAAATCATTAAGGAAAATATTGACGATGCAATAATCCAGTGATAATATGATTTGTGATTATTTACAAAAAACGACAAGGAGATTTGATAGTGTACTCTTGATCTCCTAGATTAGTTCGCAAACACGAAAAGAGAGGTGATAGAGATAGTCGTTTCAAGAAAACTATTGCAATAATACAAATGGATATGGAGGTACATACATGTTGAACAGAAAAGGAATGATGATGGCTTCTTTTTCAGTAGTCATTGCTAGTTCATTACTGATGGGAAACGCTAGTTTTGTATCAGCGGATTCTCATCTAAACGGGGATTCTGTGGTTGCGGCAACGGGTGATTCGACGTTAGCTGATATGCCAGCTTATCTCAAATCCTCAGTGGAATGGGTTTGGAAGAATAGAATGTTGACCGAAGGCTCGACGGCTCGTAAAAATACGATTTTTGATCAAATTTTTGCGGGAAAAGGGACTCTTAATTATGTTATACGCTGGCAATCCTCTAAGCCCGTCACACTGAAGCAACGCCAGGATATTGCTAAAATGATAGATCGGCAGATGAACCATTGGACAGATCATCTTCAAGGATATGACGGTTGGCCCTATAAGAATATTAAAGTAAAAGTGGTAGGCTGGGCTGTTGCCGATCCTTCACTGCTCCTGAACAAGCAGCCTGACGAGGTCATTTATACGGATACCATTACAGATACACTAGCTTCTGAAAAACCGGAAATTCCTGCTGCGCTTCCAGTTGCGCCTAATGAAATATCCCGATTTGAGCATTTTTCGGACCCAAACTATTCGTATCCAGGTGGATTGGATAAACGCTTTGATATGTATCTCTGGGCCACAGAAAATTTTGGCGGGGGAGCCGGCGGCGACTGGGGACAGCGTATGAATGATGAATACGTTCTGAGTACGGTGAACGCTGATGAGATTGAGATTACTGAACATGAAATTGGTCACGGATTTGGATTAAACGATTTTTATGAAGAACATGAGCGTCCACCAGGTGGATTCCCAACGAACACCATTATGTGGGCCGGCAATTCCGATCATATCACGGACTGGGATGTTTGGATGCTGCGGTATACCTGGAGTCAGCTCAAAAAGGATACGGCTCGTTTTCCAACCACGACTAAAGACGACGATGGTCCAATTGAAACAGACCCTGATGAAATCGTGAACATTGCACCTGCGGCAACGGCTAGCAGCTCTTATACTTCATCTTGGGAAAATGTAAGCGCGCTAAACGATGGATTTGAACCTGCCGATTCCAACGATAGAAGTCATGCCGTGTACGGTAACTGGCCTGAGACAGGTACACAATGGGTCCAATATGATTTTGATCAAGAATATACGATATCCCAAACCGATGTATATTGGTTCAAAGATGGCGCTGGCATTGATGTTCCTAAGTCTTACAAGATTAAGTACTGGAATGGTCAGGGCTGGTCTAATGTCAAGCAGGCCAAAGGGCTGGGCACCGCGGTAGATCAATATAATACGACTACTTTTACGCCTGTAAAAACAGCGAAATTAAGAATTGAAATGGTATCCAAAGGTTCAGCATCCACAGGGATATTAGAGTGGAAAGTAGCAGCTAACAAACATTAAACATCATACTATTTGTCCAGAGGTTGTCTCCTACAATATTTGTGGGAGACAACCTTTTCTAATTCATAGCTGAACAGTTAGTGTCTGATGAGATCAGGCTTTTTTTGCGCCTTGATTATGACGCTTGTATCCTTCATATTTGTATCTGTCTTTTGCTAAATTCTCGTATGAATGGCTCACTAAGAATGAACGGGTGTACGATAGTATGTATAATGGACATCAGACATGAAAGAAAAGAGGACAGAAAGCGATGAGTCACGACGTGAATGCTCCTTACGATGTACATGTAGCATATGGACCGGTGTTTGAGCTGCTCAGCAGCTTACACACCTTTATTTGCCGCAAGGCTTACAAGAAGACCGATTTATCAGCCGGGTGGGCGGAGCAAGTGCGTGGAACGCTGTCCCCAGGTTTGTCCGAATTGCTGGAGTCCATGGAAATCAATGCAGATTGGAAGGTCATTTATGGACTCGTCTGTATGCTTTCTGATCAGGGGAACGTTGAAGAGGTCGTAGACCGTCTGGAGAACCGGACTGTACAGGAATTAAACGAACAGGCATCAGCCTATGGGATACCGCTGCCTGACGACATGGAGAAGCTTCGCAAACTTGCTTTGCAACTGCTATCTGGCTGGGACGAGGAGTATTTTCGCCATGTGGATATAAGTATTCTAAGCGGTCTGGAACAGGAAACTGAACGAAGAAATAAGGAGAAGGGCATATATAGCTCTATGGAATGGGTGGATCGTACCACTAATGGCTTCCGGTTCGAGCCTTCCGAAGGACTGACGCGCGTGTTGCTGGTGCCTCAATACCATTTTCAGCCGATTAATATCATTTATCGATTTGGATCGCTCCTGCTGTGTCATTATTCGGCAGGTATTTATGTTCAGGAGGACGATTTTTTATCCCCACAGGAATATCGAATGATCCGAAGTTTGGGGGAGAAGAGCAGGCTTAAGATTTTAAAATATTTGTATCAAAGCCAGTCTCCACGAACCTTTATTGAGATTGTCCGTCATCTCAAGCTGTCCAAGGGAATCACGCACGACCATATTTTTAAGCTCCGGGCCTCTGGCTTCATCCATGCACATTTTGATGGCGAAACATTACTCGGATATAGCGCACGGCTTTCGGCAGTAGATGAAATGCATCGGAGCATCCTGGGCTTTATGGAGCGAAATTAGGCTGTACGCACCAGTTAGACTTTAACACTTTAAATAAATAGACGTCGATCATTGGGAATCCAGATGAGTTGACGTCTATTTTTTTACATAAAAAATGGAGTTCTCTCTTTACAGAACCGGAATAGATTCCTATAATGAGATTTATCTTATTAATTACAACTTGTTCGATCGGAATTTACTAAATTAAATCGGGGGGATTATTTTGAAAAAGGGAATCATTCTACTCAGCAGTCTACTTCTGGCAAGTTCTACCTTATTAGCAGCTTGCTCTAGTGGTGGATCAGATAGCGCTAGCGATGCTACTTCGCAAAATAGTGATGCCGCACAGACAGTCGCTACAGCGCAGCCATTAACAAGTCTGGTACAAGCTTCTGATTTATCCAAATTGCCGGAAGTGTCCAAAAAGAGAAGCGACACGATTATTGTTGGTCTGACTGACCCAGCTGGGGTGTTTACTCCGTATTTTAACCAAAGCGGCTATGACGGCAACGTGATTTCGCAGTTGTGGACTCCGCTGGTCACGGTAGATGAGAAGGGGCTTCCGCTGCCCAATCTGGCTAAGAGCTGGGATATTTCCAAGGATAATCTAACGTATACGTTTCATCTGGTTCCCGGTACAAAATTCAGTGATGGCTCTCCTTTGACAGCTGAGGATATCGCTTTTACCTGGACGTTGATCTATGACAAAGCCTATCCTGGTGACAGCCAAATCCGAAAGCTGAACATTAAAGGCGGCAAAGACTATACGGAAGGCAAGGCAAAACAAATTGCAGGAATCAAGGTGATTGATGAGCAGACCATTTCTGCGACGTTGGAAAAACCAAACGCGCTTGCTTTGCCGATTCTGGGTGAGTATGTACTGTCCAAAGCCTACTACGGCAAGGATTATAAGTTCGGAGAGCTGGATTATTTTAAGAATCTACATAGTAGTCCTCTGGGGAATGGGGCTTATAAGTTAGAAAAATTCATTCCGGGGCAAGAAGTTCGTCTAGAGGCGAATGATTACTTTTTCAAAGGCAAACCGAAAACACAGCATTTCATTTACAAAACAGCAGAAGGCGACGCTTGGCAATTCATAGAAACAGGCGATACCGATTTTGCTCAATTCACCGCAACTCAGGAAAATATCGATAAACTAAAAGGGCTTGGCTTTTTAAACATTTTGCCGTATACCCCTAGCACTTACGGATATTTACAAGTAAATCTTGAAAATGAAAAGCTTAAGGATAAAAAGGTTCGTCAAGCATTGACCTATGGACTGGATCGGAAAAGCATTTATGTCGACGCAGCTCAGGGAGCAGGGGCGGTCGCAAATATTCCAGCTTCCCCAATATTCTGGTCTTACACGACCGATGGAATCAATCCATACAACTACGACCCGGAGCAAGCGAAAAAGCTGCTGGATGAAGCGGGCTGGGTAGAAGGTAGTGACGGTATCCGTGAGAAAAACGGACAGAAGCTGACCATTCACCTGCTGACCTCTAAACGTCCAGAAACAGACACCTTTATTGCGCTTGCGGCTGAAAACTACAAAGCGATTGGCGTTGACCTACAGCCGGAAATCTTTGCAGACTTTAATGCAATGGTCGCCAAAGTAGAAGGTAAAGATTATGATCTTGCCGCCTTCTCGACAGGCATGCTGACAGATCCATCAGATGGAATCGAGCAATTCGTCAATGGAGAAGTCAAGGGATATAACAATCCAAAGGTAAAAGAGCTATATGAAAAAGGCTTGTCTACGACGAATATGGAAGAACGCAAGAAAATATATCAAGAATTATATGTGCTGCTAAACGATGAACTGCCCGTTATTTTTACCAACTATAAGAAGACGGTGTATGCCTACAATGGTCGGATGGAACATGTAAAGGTCAGTCCGTTCATTGGCTTGTCTGGTAATCTGTTCGAATGGTCCCTTAAATAAGCCACATTTGCGGGCCCCTTGTGAAGAACATCAGGTTCGGATCAAGGGGCCTCCCAAATGGGGGAAACGTAATGAGTAGCCTGACCTTGAATTGAAAGGAGTCTGTCATGAGCTCGTTTTTAACGAAAAGACTGACGTATATGGTTATTATTTTGTTGGCTGCTTCGATGATGATTTTTTTCCTGTATGCCATGACACCGGGAGATTTCATTAGCGGCAATCTGAAGCTGTCGCCGGAGAGAAAAGCGGAGCTGAGGGAAATTTACGGCCTGAATAAGCCTATTCTTGAACGCTATGGAAATTGGCTAGGCAATGCGCTGCACGGCAATTTTGGTTATTCGCTTGCTCAGCAGAAGCCGGTGCTGACCTTATTTAATGAGTATATCTGGAACTCGTTTTTGCTGGCCGTTGTATCGACCTTCCTGACCTGGTTTATCGCGGTCATTATCGGTGTGGTTGCTGCTTATAAGCAGTATTCATGGTTTGATACTTTGGTAATGGTGGTGATTTTCGCTGCCATGTCTGTGCCCTCTTTTTTTATTGGGTTGTATCTGATTAAAATCGCAGCGGTTGACCTGAAGTGGTTGCCACCCGGTGGCATGCTCAATACGGGCAGTAACGCTACAGGTATGGAGTATGTGAAGGAGGTTCTCCAGCATATGACCTTGCCAGTGATCGTTATGACGCTGCTGGGACTGGGGTCGTTGACTCGCTACTTCCGTAGCAATATGATCGACGTGATCCAGCAGGATTATATACGCACGGCCCGTGCAAAGGGCTTAAAGGAAAGAAAGGTACTTTTTACGCACGCATTGAGAAATGCATTGCTGCCTGCCATTACGCTCGTTGGCTTCGAATTACCTGCGCTGTTTGGCGGGTCCCTGATTATTGAAAAGATTTTTAATTGGCCAGGAATCGGTCAGTTGTACATGCAATCCTTTTCGCTCCGGGATTATCCGCTACTTATGGGCTTTACGATGCTGATTGCCATATTGAGCGTTATCGGGACACTGTTGTCCGATATTTTGTATCGCATCGCGGACCCGCGTGTGAAAGTGTAAGAAGGGGGCTAAGGAATGTCATCCGTGAGCAGTAATTTGAGCAAGAGCAACGGCAGACTGCGAACAACTGTTAAATCTTCAATGTGGCAGCAAGCGCTCCGGCAGCTGTTCAAAAACAAGCTTGCTATGGCTGGTCTGCTCGTCGTGGTATTTATGTTTTTGCTCTGTTTTATCGGTCCGTTATTTTCTCCTTATTCCGATAATAAAACAAATATATTAATGATGAACAAGGCGCCAAATATCCATCACTGGTTAGGAACAGACAAGCTGGGACGGGATGTGCTGACACGTGTGATGCAGGCAGGTCAAATTTCTCTTACCGTGGGTTTGGCTTCAATGGTATTGTCAGTCTTTTTGGGGGCTACGCTGGGGGTCATATCCGCATATTTTCGCGGGATTGCGGATCAGATTATTATGCGCGTTGCTGATTTGCTGCTGACGATTCCCAGTTTGCCCCTGCTATTTATTATGGGCGCGCTGCTATCTGACTGGAAGGTTCCACCCGATCAACGGATGTATATTGTCATGCTGATGCTTAGTCTGGTTAACTGGCCGGGGATTGCACGAATGGTGAGGGGCCAGATGCTTAGTTTGCGGGAACGTGAATTTATGCAAGCCGCGACGGTACTGGGACTCTCGAATCGTCGAAAACTGTTCAAGCATCTGCTGCCGAATATTTTACCGTTGTTGATCGTTATCGCTACATTGAATATTGGCGGAGCTATCTTGAGTGAATCTGTACTCAGCTTCTTTGGCCTTGGCGTGCTGCCCACGACACCAACTTGGGGCAATATGATTGATGCCGCTAACAATGTGCTGGATTTTCAGCAACGACCGTGGTTGTGGATACCGCCAGGACTGTCTATTTTTGCTACAGTCATCGCTATTAATATTTTTGGTGACGGGCTGAGGGATGTACTTGACCCGAAACATAAGAGGTAGGTGATCATACACCATGGACAATTTACTTTCCATTGAACATTTAAGCACTCATTTTTATACAGAAGAAGGAACGGTTAAAGCGGTGGATGATATCAGCTTCCGTGTGAAGCCGGGGGAAACGGTATGCATTGTCGGTGAATCGGGATGCGGCAAAAGTATTACCGCGATGTCGATCATGGGTCTCATCCAGAGTCCTGGTGGTAAAGTGGCAGGCGGAAGCATCCGCTTTGAGGAAACCGATCTGCTAGAGCTTAGTAGAAATGAGATGCGCACGATTCGCGGTCATGAAATCTCCATGATCTTTCAGGAGCCGATGTCTTCATTGAATCCAGTCATGACCATTGGTGAACAGCTATCCGAACCACTGATTGAGCATTTGAAAATGGGCCGTAAGGAAGCTCGTAAGCGAGCACTGGAGCTGATCGAACAGGTCGGTATATCCCGGCCGGAGCAGATTTTAAAAAGCTATCCGCATGAGCTGAGCGGGGGGATGCTGCAGCGAATTATGATTGCCATTGCTGTTTCTTGTGGTCCCAAGCTGCTTATCGCGGATGAGCCAACCACCGCGCTGGATGTAACGATTCAGGCGCAAATCCTGGATATGCTGCGTGAATTTAAAGCCCAATCTAATATGTCGCTCATGCTAATCACCCATGATCTGGGTGTTGTCGCCGAAATGGCTGATTACGTCATTGTGATGTATGCAGGCAAGATCGTCGAGGAAGGCGAAGTGGTACAGCTGTTTAATCATCCCAAGCATCCTTATACACAAGGGTTACTAAAATCCAAACCGGTGCTTAATCAGCGCCAAGAGGAACTGTATTCCATTCCCGGGCAGGTACCTAATCCGCTGGAGCTGACGACTTCCTGTTATTTTCACGACCGCTGTGGGCATTGCATGGACATTTGCCGTATAAAAGAGCCTACATTAAAAGAAGTTTCAGCTCAGCAGAAAGCATCCTGCTGGTTATATGAGGAGGCGGTTGTTCATGGCTGAGCCGTTGTTGGAAATAGACCGCTTAAAAACGTACTTTCCGGTGAAGTCCGGATTTATGAACCGTACTTCAGGACATGTGCGGGCGGTAGACGATATTAGCTTTACGATCCGTCAGGGTGAAACCTTTGGATTGGTAGGGGAATCGGGGAGCGGTAAAAGCACGGTGGGCCGCACGATTGTTAGATTGACGGATAAAACGGACGGTACCGTAAAATACAAAGGGGTAGATCTGCACAGCCTGTCTGCCAAAGGGATGCAGGAACTTCGTCCCAAAATTCAGCTGATCTTTCAAGACCCGTACAGCTCGCTGAATCCGCGTGTACGGATTGGTGATGCCATTGGTGAGGCGTTACTGGATCACGGTATAGCAACGAAGGAGGAGGTCCGGCAGATTGTGCTGGACGTGCTCAAGCTATGTGGATTGTCAGAGTATCATATCGACCGTTTTCCCCATGAATTTTCGGGAGGTCAACGCCAACGGATCGGCATTGCCCGAGCGCTGGCGCTTCAGCCGGATCTAATTATCGCTGATGAGCCGGTATCAGCGCTGGATGTGTCCATACAGGCGCAGATTATTAACCTATTCGCCAAATTGCAGGCCGAACGGGGTCTGACATACTTGTTCATCTCGCATGATTTGAGCGTGGTGGAACATTTGTGTTCCCGTATTGGCGTAATGTATCTAGGCTCCATGGTCGAAACGGCTTCGCGTGACGAGCTATTCGGGAATCCGTTGCATCCGTATACGAAGGCGTTGCTGTCGGCTGTACCTATTCCGGTGCCGAAGCTGAAAAGAGAACGAATTTTGCTCAAGGGGGATATTCCTAGTCCGGTTAATCCGCCTTCGGGCTGCAAGTTCCACACTCGCTGCCCCTTTGCAATCGATCGTTGCTCTAAAGAAATTCCACTCTATCGTGAGGCTCGTCTAGATCACTGGGTAGCTTGCCATTTGGCTGAATGAACAGAGCTAGTCAACAAATTTTAAAGCCGTTGAAACGGCAGACCGATCGCAAGAGTGAAGGGGGCTACTGTTTCAACGGCTTTTTAATGTTGTGATTCAAACCGCTTGGTTGACAACACACCTGGAGTAACGTTATATTAAATAATAATCGTAATGATTACTATTTAATGTGAAATCAAGTCCATATCCGTGTTCATCAATCTCGTGGTAGTGATGGTGAACCTTCATGATTGGCATATATCACAAGGAGGAGCTTTACATGGCCAAGAAGTCAAAAGTCGTAAAAGAGAAGAAACGCCAGGAAATTGTAGCTAAATATGCGGATCTGAGACGTGAATTGAAAGCAAAAGGGGACTACGAAGCTTTGCAAAAGCTTCCGCGTGACTCATCTTCAACCCGCCTGAAAAGCCGTTGCGAGCTGACAGGCAGACCCAGAGGATACTTGCGCAAATTCAAGCTGTCTCGTATCGCATTTCGCGAGTTGGCACATAAAGGCCAAATTCCAGGAATTACGAAATCAAGCTGGTAAACAGGCACTTATGTCGATCGTCAGCGCATGGAGATTATCTGTGTTGTTAACCTGAGGGTATGTCTGATAGAAGGTTGTAACGGGAATGCTTCATGTCGTAGGGGGACATGGGGCATTCCTTTTCCATGGAAAATATTATCGTTTGTATTGATTCTCCTCAGATGGTTAGGTAGAATATGGACGGGTTAAAAATAATACATAACAAACGATTATATATCAGATTATGTATACCTCAGGAGGAGCTACAATATGGAAGTGAAACAGAGAGAGGACTCCTTTTGGAGTATGGTCAAAAAAGGAAACAAATCCTCTGGCTCGGCGGCGTTAGGTAATACCGGCATTGCTCTGATTAAGGGGATTGCTTTTGCCTTGACGGGCAGCGGCTCTATGTTTGCTACGATGATGCATTCCATTGCGGATGCAGTGAATCAAATGTTTGTATTTGCGGGCAGTGTACTGGCAGAGAAAAAACCGACAAAACGCTTTCCTACTGGCTTTGGACGAGTGATTAACCTGTTTTGTATGGTTGCCGTTATTGTCGTAACGATTATGGCCTATGAAACCGCATTGGAAGGCATTCATTTGCTGCAGCATCCGGCTGAATCTACACATGGATTTTGGATTAATGTAGTAGTGCTGATTTTGTCACTAGTGGTGGACGGATTTGTATGGAGCAAAGCGATGAAAGAAGTGCTGCATGAATCCAGAGTAGAAGCGAAGGGGCTAAGCATTTTCACCACTGCGTTCCGCCATGTGGGGCGTGCTGCACCGCCAACCCGTCTGGTGTTTTATGAAGATTTGGTAGCAACAACGGGTGGAGTACTTGCTCTGCTAGCAGTGGTGGTCACATCGCTGACAGATTTTAAACTGCTGGACGGCATTTCGAGTATACTCATCGGTTGTCTGATGGTCGGTGTTGCTTTCCGGGTCGGTTACGACAACATGGTAGGTTTGATCGGTGTATCTGCTCCTCCTGATATCGAAGAACGTGTGGCTTCCATTATTCTCGCAGATACACATGTAACGGATATTTATCAAATGCGTATTTTGCAGGAGGGACGCTACTATCACGTGGAAGGGTTGATTGAGCTTACACCGGGCATGACGCTGGCAGATGCTGACGATATTAAATTTAGAGTCGAGGACGCTTTGCTACGTGATCCTAATATCTCAGATGCAGCATTGGGTATTCTGGAAGATGACGGGATTAGAAAGTGGAAACAAGAGAACCCCACAGTTTAGAAAAAATGATCAAAGCGAATCTGGACGGGGATTGGCAATAGTGTAAAACAAGAACTTCCATGACCACGGCAACGGGGCAAGGAGGTTCTTTTATTTTTCTCCATTGTTTTACTACCCCTTTGAATTTAGGATGATTGTTAGATACAATGAAAGCGTTAACAAAAAAAGAAGGTGAAACAAATGCTTCTCATGAGGAGGAAATGCAAATGAGTCTTCTGAGGGAGGCTTGGCCTGCTTCACGGCTCGTTAAGGCGCTGGCTGGCGGCATGCAGGATTCAGCAAGGCAACGGTTAAGGAGTAATTGGACAAAAAGGCTGCGGACGACTGTCTCTGAGCCGATATACGCCGAACTTTGGATGGATATTGAGCGTGTCTGTAAAGATAATCGGGAAACATCATGGCCTGAACTGCCGTTGTTTCTGTTTCGGGAATTTGCTAATACAGGAGAGCGCAAGCCGTATGAGGATGTGTACTTTGAACGGCGTGGACGACTGGTTGCTATAGTGCTGGAAGCTGTTGTCAAGCCGGAGCCTCGAAAGATGAAAGAGGTGGAAAGCGGTCTGCTGGACATATGCAGCGAGTACACATGGGCGCTTCCTGCACATGTCAATGAAGAGGACACAGTAACACCGCCTTGGCAGCAGGTGGATTTATTCGCGTCCGAAACAGCACAAACGCTGGTTGAAATTTTATTGCTGCTAGGAGAACAACTGGCTAGCCATGTGGTCGCTCAGGTGCACGAAGAGATCGAACGTCGTGTGCTGGAACCCGTTTTTTGGAAGCCTCGTCATTTTGGATGGGAAACCGCAGATCATAATTGGTCGGCAGTATGTGCTTCCGGTTGCGGAATTGCAGCATTGCTGCTGGTAGAAGACGACTTTCCCAGAGCGGTAGCCATCGAGAGTATGCTGGGCGCGCTGGATTGTTTTTTGGCAGGCTACAGAGAGGACGGGGGATGTCCCGAAGGCGTAGGTTACTGGGTATACGGCTTTGGTTATTTCACTTATTTTGCCGATATGCTGCGTGAGTTTACCGAGGGAGCTGTGGATATTCTGAACTCGGAAAAGGTTAGGCAAATCGCAGCCTTTGCAGAGCGGGTTCATCTGTCGAATGGAATTTTCGCTAATTATTCGGACAGTAGTGAAACGGAACGATTGCCTTCCGGACTCATCTCTCATTTGAATTCATTGCAAGAACGACCATCTACACTCCCTTTCCGCGTACCTGGTCTGTTGGAAGACCCCTGTCGCCGCTGGGCTCATGTATTGCGCAACTTGGTCTGGACGAATCCTCTGGCATTCGGGAGCGGTGAGACCGTTACCAATTATTTGCCGCAACTCGGTTGGCTGATGTGCCGCAGCCGCAGTTCCAGCCATAGTGGACCCGGAAGCCAAAAGGGTGAACCAGGTGTCATGCTTGCATTTTCAGCGAAGGCTGGGCATAACAATGAACCGCACAATCATAACGATCTTGGACATTTCATCCTTCATGGCGGTGGCGAAAATATATTGTGTGATCTGGGAGCAGGCTTGTACACGAAAGCCTATTTTTCATCGGGACGAGAGTCGATTATCAATATCTCCTCCGGCGGTCATTCCGTGCCTGTCATCAATGGGACTATGCAGCAATCGGGCGCACAGGCAAAGGCGGCTGTGCTGAATATTGCTTTGGATGAGCAAGAGGAGGTACAGACGGGCACAAGGCTTAAGCTTGATTTGACATCTGCTTATCCCGTAGAAGAATTGGCAGTCTTCACCCGCTCCTTTACATGGAATGTGCTGGAGGGAAACGAGGAAGCAAGGCTTGCCGTCACCGATCATTTTGAGTTTGAGACGTCTGGCGTGAGCATGAAGTCATGGGATGTGGAGGAGCTTTTCATCAGTCGTATTCAGCCTAATCTGGGAGCAGGCTTCGTGGAATGGAAGGGAGCGAACGCAGGGGTCAGGTTAGATTATGATGCCAGCGTGCTACGGGCGGGGTTGGAGGCTGTGAAGCACATAGATCATGACGGAGCTCCCTTTGTGTTTTATAAAACATCGCTGCAACTGGACTCCAATCAATGGAACGGTTCTGCAAGCGTAGATTGCAATCTGTTTTTTACCATACATTAATTTTCATTTTGAATGGGAGGCAGACAGGATGAATAAGCTGCAGACAGGCAGCGTGTACCCTTGGCAAACGGAGCTGGAGAGATTTATAGAACAGGTGGAAAGCGCGCCAAATCGAGTGAATGACGGATGGACTCACCAACATAAGCTGGCCGTGCTGGAAAAGTTGGTTCGCGCATATGCCCTGCATCAGGATGATACCGGAGCTATCATTGACCCCCATTCTGAAAGTGAACGGTACTACTCCACCCCCTCCTATGCGTTGGCTGCGGCGGTGTTGGTCAAAGAAGGCCGGCATGATTTACTGGAATCTGCTGCTGCGGCCTTGACGCATAGCATAGCTTGTGTAGTGGAGGAAAAAGCGCCAGATCACCACCCAGACTTTTTTCCAATTATGATGATGGGAGCGTATCGGCTCCTTAAAAATCTGCTGCCAGAACAAGCCATGGCATGGAAGCAGCAACTGAGCAGAATTCAGCCGGAGCAGACCTACATTTTTACGATGAGCAAAATGAAAAATCCGAATCGGATGATCAACTGGAATGCGATTATGATTTCCGGCGAGTTTTTGCGTGCAACGGAAGGAATTGCAGCCGATTCGGAATGGATGGAGACGTATATCCGCAGCTACCATTTGCCTCGTTTTACCGGGTTGGGCCTGTATCAGGATGGTCCGTTGGATCGGCCCAATAGCCCATTTGCCTACGATATCGTTACACGTTTTCATCTGGGCGTGATGCTGGAGAACGGATATGATGGCAGCTGCGCACTCGAACTGCGTGACCACCTTCGCAGGGGGGCGCTCAGCACATTACTGGCGCTATCCCCGCACGGGGAAATTCCGCCGCGTGGAAGAAGCGCCCAGCATCAGTGGAACGAAGCGGCGGCGGCCTTTGTCTTTACAACACATGCTCAGCAGGCTATTACAGCAGGAGAGCATGGGCTCGCAGGTGCGTTCCGACGGGCAGCAGATCTATGCTGGCAAGCGATTAGCCGCTGGCAGACGGATGAAGGCAAGCTGCATATCGTCCGCAACCATTATTCGTCCGAGGCACGGCATGGCTTTGAGGTGTACTCGAATCATACCTGCTACAGTCTGTGGACGGCGGCTGTGCTGGCCCACACCCTTCTATATGGGGAGGAGATGGATCACATTTCTCCAACCTTCATCCCGGCGGAGATCGGCAGCCGGGTGTTGGCAACGGATGGCTGGTTCCAGACTGTCATTGCAGCCGTAGAGGGGCAGCAAATGCTTGTGCAAACATCGGTCAACGATCCGTACAATGTTCCGGGCATCGTGCGTATTCAGCAGTCTGCGCTGCCGTCGCTGATCGGTCCGTCCTCAGCAGGTCATGCAGACCGCGGCTTTACAGGCTTCGCGGAGGGAGATATTTTCCCGCTAAGCTATACCCCGGCCTGGCAAACGGAGGACGGAAAGTGGCACAGCTTGTCGGAAGGCATTCCCGGTACGCTGGAGTTCGACCGGGATGGAGGGATTGACCCGCAGGATGGTGGAGGAACCGTACAGATGGAACAAAGCTCAGCGTCTGACGGAGCAACGGATTTTACACTCCTGTGGGAAGGCCCGTTCCCGGGAGTGAGGGAAATCCGAACGCATTATCGTCAGGTACCCGGAAAAATTGAAGTGGCGTATGAGCTTCAAGGCAATATTCAGAATGTAGGGGCACTTATTCCCTTAATGGCGTATGACGGTCGGGAGCGCAGCGTTATTCATCATGTCATGTCAGCTGGGAAAGAAACGGAAAGCATCCGAGTAGAATACGCAGGTGCAAGCCTCGAAGTCATCCCGACGACGGTAGGAACGAACGTGGTATGGCCGGAAGAATTAGCTTCCGTGGCCTGTCGGAATGGTTTACTTAAGGGAGCGCGTCTGGAATGTGAAGGCAACCGCATTTCCTTTATCATTCGGTTACCTGAATAAATAGAGTTGGAGCCATAAATATGGTTTAACATGTGGAAAAAGGAGAGGAAAAAGAAATGACGAAAGCAGAAGCGTGGCTGGAGCAATCGTGGGAGCTGGCTTTGGATAAGACGCTTGCCTTGGCGGCAAGATTGGGGGACGCTTTTCCACATGTTGCTGAGGGTGGACGTTATGATAATCGTGAAGAAGCGTGGTGGACAGCAGGCTTTTATCCGGGGCTGCTATGGCTAGCCAATCGGGCGCGTCCTGACAGTGTGGCTGCCGGGATTGCACAGCGGTGCGAGGGTCGTTTGGAAAAAATACTCTATAATAGCGAAGCTGTAGACCATGATCTTGGCTTTATTTGGCTGCTCAGCGGTGTGGCCGCCTATCGGCTGACCGGAGATTTAGAGTCCAGAAGACGTGGGCTGTTGGCTGCCAATCTGCTGGCTGCCCGTTTTAACGTGAATGGCCGTTTTATTCGCGCGTGGAACTTCCCCTCGAAGGACATGGATACACGGGGCGTTGCGATTATAGACAGTATGATGAATCTACCCTTGCTTTATTGGGCTTCGGAGGAAAGCGGAGATCCGCGTTTTGCCGCTCTCGCTGTGCAGCATGCAGATACCGTAGCACGTGAATTTGTCCGTTCAGACGGTTCTATCACACATGTGGTCGAATTCGATCCGGAGATTGGAAAAAAGGTCGCCGAGCATGGCGGACAGGGATTTGCTCCTGGTTCTGCCTGGGCACGTGGCACGGCTTGGGCTTTGTATGGTTTTACGCTTTCGTATGGGTACACGCGCGATTCGCGTTACTTGAAGGTGGCCGAGAACACGGCTGATTTTTTCCTATCCCAGTTGGGTGATGCTTGCCTGCCTGTGTGGGATTTTAGAGCAGAAGAAGAGCACCGCGGGGCATGGGATTCATCGGCTGCGGCAATTGCGGCCAGTGGTTTGCTGGAGCTGGCAAAATATTCGACACGTGCGGAGCATTTTACAGAAGCTGCAGAATCTATCCTCGAGGGCTTGCATCATACGTGTACAGCGTGGGGTGAGGAGCATGAGGGATTGCTGATGAACGGGACCGTACATTATCCTGAGCAAAAACACATCAACGTTCCCATTATCTATGGCGATTATTTCTTTGTCGAGGCATTGGCAAAGCTGCGCGGTGAAGAAGGTTTGTTTAGTGTTGAATGCAAAAAAATATAGTGTATAAGCGTGCAAGAACGAACTCATTTTTAATCGTCCTATCGTTTGTCAGATTTACGGAATGAATTGTGAGACAGCGTGTGTGTAATTTTATTACATATACGCTGTTTTTTATGTATGAAAAGGCTGAATTTATTTCGATGCCAAAGTACTACTTATAGGGGCTAAAAGATTGTAGCTGCGCTTAATTTGTACTCAATCAGAGAAAAATCATTGTATATAGACTCTTAACTCCTATGAAAATTTTCATTTTGATGCATGGAAATAGGTCCTTTTACTTGTTTAAGAGCATTTACTCTTAAATTGACAATATAGGTGGGTAACCGTATGATATCTTCTTGGGTAAAGGAATAAACTGGATTTTAAATCTCATTTGCAAAAGGAGTTATACATATCATGACAGCAACAAGCGATAGTACAAAAAGAATATACGGAGGATTTTGGATAAGAACAGCAGCGTTTTTGATTGATCTGATCATCCTTACTGCCATAGTCCTTTTAGTAGGGAGTATGCTTTCTATTACTCCAGACCTACTGGGCATAGAGGAGACTGGCTTCATATTAGAGTTTTTAATTTGGATGCCGCTGATTTTTTGGCTCGTGCTACCATGGCTGTATTGTGGTTTATGGGAATCATCGAAAGTACAGGCTACACCGGGTAAGCTTGTGTTCTCTTTAGTTGTCGTGGACAAGGAAGGAAAACGCCTTGGATTTTTACACGCCTCAGGGCGTTATTGGATTAAAGCTATTTCTTTTGTAATTGTTCATATTATTTATATTGTGGTTGCTTTTACTGCCAAAAAACAGGGGCTCCACGATCTTTGTACCAACACCTTGGTTGTGAATAAAAAAGAGTTGCGACGACATGAGCAGCAATTGTCTTTTTTGTAAGTATCAGAGGAGATCACCAAAGCTTCTGTTTAATGCATATTCTTCAATTAACAAGAAACCAGCTAATGCTTGCAATACATTAGGTGGTTATTTGTTTTTTCATTTTGTTATGATGGTTTACTTTTTTTGTAAGGAAAGCAAGGCATTTTTCATTTATAAAATAACGATACAACGGTAATGGCAGCGTAGTGGAGGATTTGAATCTGGAGAAGCGAAGCGTTCGCCTTTGCCATGGGATTCTAACCTTTAAAAGGTTTATGAAAATCTGAGAATCCCGGGGCAACAGCGATTGTAGGATCAAATGCTACACGTAGCGTCTCACTCAGACGAAAGTATGTCCCTTTATTTTAAAGGGATTCTTATAGCGAAATAAAAAATGTAAGCTGTTCTTACAGTTTTCATGTTCTTTTTAGCTTGTTTTGCGTTATAATGAAAGGATGCACATTATGAACGAATTGGAGGCACAGCCCGATTGACTACTTACCCTTTTGCCTTTGATCCGTCCAAGCCGTTTATTGAGCAGGCAAGTGACTGGATTGCGGATGTATTTTATGAAGTTTTGCCTGAGGTCGGCTTTGAGGTTCGGGATGAACAAATTTATATGGCATTCCAGCTAGAGCGTGCCTATAAGGAAAAAAAGACCATTTTTGCAGAAGCGGGTGTGGGCACTGGTAAAACACTGGTATACCTGCTGTACGCTATTGCATATGCCCGATACATGAGAAAACCGGCGATTATCGCATGTGCGGATGAGTCGTTAATTGAACAATTGGTAAAGCCGGAAGGGGATATCGCCAAGCTGGCACAGCATTTGAGGCTGACGATTGATGCCAGATTGGGGAAGTCGCCGGATCAGTATATTTGCCTGAATAAGCTGGATGAGGTGCGAAGCGGACTGGACGAGGATGCAGATGTTTTCCGTGATATTTATCAGGATCTGCCGGATTTTGTTCATTTTCCAGATACGTTACAGTCCTTCACTCCTTATGGGAACCGAAAGGAATATCCTGAGCTAACAGATGGACAGTGGAGCAGACTCGGATGGGATGTATTTCAAGACTGTCTCGTTTGCCATCAGCGGCATCGTTGCGGTCAGACGTTGTCTCGTGATCATTACCGCAAAGCGGCAGATCTGGTCATCTGCTCTCATGACTTTTATATGGAGCATGTATGGACCTACGAAGCGAGAAAGCGTGAGGGTCAGCTGCCGTTGCTGCCGGAGCACAGCTCTGTCGTCTTTGACGAAGGGCATTTGCTGGAGACAGCGGCACAAAATGCGCTTACCTACAAGCTTAAGCACGCTCAGTTTGAGTCTATAATTACCCGATTGCTGGAGGGAGAAGTACGGGAATCTTTGGCAATGACGATCGAAGATGCGATCTCCCAAAGTGAGGCTTTGTTCGCTGCGCTTGATAAGAACAGTCAGCCTGTACAGGGTTCTAATCGCAAAGAGTTCATCCTGAATGAGTCGCTGATTCGAGAGGTAAACCGCTTTGGTGAATTGATCGGCACGATTGAGGAAGAGCTTGTATTTGAAAGCGGGCTATTCTCTTTGGATGAGTATCAAGTCAAAATTGTGGAAGAACATTTGGAAATGATTCAAACCGCATTGGCTTTGTTTAAGCGGCCTGAACTTCTCATTTCGTGGGTGATGGAGGATCAGGATGGATTAACGCTTGTGGTTATGCCGAAGATGGTAAAAGAGATTCTTAAAGAACGAGTATTTGCGCAGCATATACCAATCGTATTCTCTTCAGCTACGCTTTCCGTAGAAAGCTCTTTTGACTATATGGCGCAGAGTCTCGGTATTGAAAATCCGCTAACGTTTTCTGTTGCTTCACCTTATGACTACAGCGATCAGATGCAAGCTGCACTGTACCCGTTGCAAGCGGGGCATGATCCAATCCCGAGAGCGCTGGCACTGCTGGAGAAATCACAGGGAAGAGCGCTTATCCTGTTTCCTTCACAGGAGGAACTGGCTGCATTCCAGACGGGTCTCGTTGCTTACCCGGAGGCGTCTGCCTATCGTTTTCTGTACGAAGGTTCGGCTGAAATCAGCCATCTGATCTCAGCTTTTCAGAATGATGAGGAAAGTGTGTTGTGCGCTGTTACATTATGGGAAGGATTGGATATTCCTGGACCTTCTCTGTCGCACGTCATTATCTGGTCACTGCCATTTCCTCCGAATGATCCGGTTTTTACGGCTCTGCGTAAGGATGCAGCAGATCCGTTTATTCAGATAGATATGCCTCACATGGCACTTAGACTCAGACAAGGCATAGGGCGTTTAATTCGCACGCGTAATGATCGGGGCTGGATATCCATCATGGGCCAGGATTTGAGTCGTCAAGAAGTACGTACACAAGTTGAACAACTACTGCCTGCGGGCGTAGAATGCACCGTATTTGAAGGAAACCCGGGGGGAATAAAAACATGTTGAACTTTACAACGTACACAGTAGATCAGATTAAAGATGCTTTTGGTATTTTGACTGGACAGCGTTATGAATTTATCATTGATGTAGAGGTAGAGGAGGACGACGAGCTATACACTGAAAACGGACTGTATATTCGTTGTCTTTATTTAGTAGACGAAGAAAAGACGGGACTGCTAAAGTATGAATTAATTGAAAAAGTAACGAATCGTTACATTGATCTTGAACTTGAAGATGATGAGCTGCAAGCTGTTGAGAACTTCTGTAAAGAACATGTACAGGATGAAACAGTGAAGTAACCGTATAGAACACTTAGCTAGCAAAGCTGGTATATAGCTAACATATAATGAAGATATCAAGGAGTCCTGACATGATCAGGCTCCTTTTTTTATGACCAATGAAGAGAACTTATTTGCTCTAGCGCAGTCTATCCCACACATTCACCATAAACAGCATAGTCCCCCCCGCGAGTAACACCCACCCTATGACGATCCACACTCCAGCCTCTGGAACCTTGTAATTTTCACCTATAATCGCCAATATCAACACAGGCAGACCGATATTATGCATCCAAAAATGGATATGTGCCAGAATAGTAACTGAAAGTGCAGGAAAGGTCACATAGATCAGACCTATAATTCCAAGAGCCATCCAACCCAACAAATGGATATGAGACTGAACATTGGACAGGCTGTGATCACCCGACAAACCAATAATTACACTAAGCAGCACACTGAGGGCAAAATATACGGCAGCTATCTTCAGAAATTGCTTTCCCATATATGAACTCCTCCTTATGTTGCACGGGGATATTTTGTGACATCTTCTCTATCATATCGAGCAAGCAGGCAGGGGGTGTGGGTATTGTGACTGGTCCATTTGACAAAAGCTTCAAATACACATAAAATCTTATTGCATCAATACTTACTGTATTACTGTGTTTTCTCGGAGATGATAGCGAACTTCTCCGACAATAGGCGTTAATTTTTGACCATTGGTTTATTTTGGATTCGCCATTAAAAGGAGCTTGAAATTATGAATGTATATCAAAATACCCTTGAACTCATCGGACGTACGCCATTAGTGGAGCTGAACAGCTATTCTCTACCGAGAGGAATTCGCTTGTTTGCGAAGCTGGAGTTTATGAATCCCGGCGGCAGCGTTAAGGATCGGGTGGGTAAGGCTCTAATTGAAAAAGCATTAAAAACAGGTCAGCTGAAGCCAGGTGGTACATTAATTGAAGCAACAGCAGGCAACGCAGGTATTGGTCTTGCGATGGCGGCGCTTCATTATAATATCTCGGTTATTTTTGCTGTGCCTGAGAAGTTCAGCCAAGAGAAGCAGGACCTGATGAAGGCATTGGGAGCACGCATCGTTCATACCCCGACAAGTGAGGGGATGAAAGGAGCTATCGAAAAAACAAAAGAATTGGCTGCTGAAATAAAAGATGCATACTTGCCGCGGCAATTCAGTAATCCGGATAATCCCGAGGCATATTATACGACAATGGGACCTGAGATATGGAACGATCTGGACGGCAAAGTGGACGTATTTGTGGCAGGTGCAGGCTCGGGGGGAACGTTTATGGGAACCTCGCGTTATCTTAAGGAACAAAATGCAGCCCTTAAAACGGTCATCGTGGAGCCGGAAGGGTCCATTTTGAATGGCGGCGAGTCAGGTCCACATAAAACGGAAGGAATTGGCATGGAATTAATTCCTGAATTTGTGGATAAAGGATATTTTAATGCCATTCACACCATTAGCGATGTCGATGCTTTTGACCGTGTCAAGGAACTGGCTGCACGTGAAGGTCTTCTCGTTGGCAGTTCTTCAGGGTCTGCTTTACATGCCGCTTTACTGGAAGCCGAAAATGCACCGGATGGCGCACATATTGTTACCATTTTCCCGGATAGCAGCGAACGTTATCTGAGCAAAAAAATATATGAAGGCGGGATATAAAATGAAACGCAAAACAAAACTGATTCACGGCGGGCTTCCTACCGATCCCCATACAGGCGCGGTTAACGTTCCTATTTATCAGGTAAGCACTTATGAGCAAGAGGAAATTGGCGTCCATAAGGGATACGAATATTCGCGTACAGGCAATCCGACCCGGTTTGCTCTGGAGGAGCTGATCAAGGATCTGGAGGAAGGAAAGCGTGGTTTTGCTTTCGGTTCGGGTATGGCAGCAATTCATGCGGTATTTTCACTGTTTAATGCAGGGGATCATATTTTGCTGACCGATGATGTATACGGAGGCACCTACCGTATTGTAAGCAAAGTCCTCAGCCGTATCGGAATTGAGTCCACATTTGTGGATACGACTGACCTGGAAGCCATCTCCAAAGCAATTCGTCCGAATACGAAGGCATTGTATGTCGAAACGCCAACGAACCCGCTTTTGAAGGTTACTGATATCCGCGCTGTTTCGGAGCTTGTAAAAAAACATGATCTTTTACTGATCGTCGACAACACATTTGCTACCCCTTATTGGCAGACGCCAATTACACTTGGGGCTGATATCGTCATTCACTCTGCTACCAAGTATTTGGGCGGCCACAGCGATGTTGTAGCCGGTCTGGCTGTTGTGAACAGCGACGAGCTGGGAGAACAACTTCATTTTCTGCAAAACGCCATTGGTGCTATTCTCGGCCCGCAGGATTCTTGGTTATTGATCCGCGGTATTAAAACATTGGGTCTACGTATGGAAGCGATTGAGCAAAATGCGAAAGAAATTGCAGCATTTTTGGAAAAACATCCGAAGGTTAGCAAAGTGTACTATCCTGGACTGGAAAGCCATGCGCAGCACGAACTGTCCAAAACCCAGGCCGAAGGCTTCGGCGGCATCATTTCCTTTGATGTAGGTAGCGACGCTAACGCGGTTGCACTTCTGAAAAAGGTGAAATATTTTACACTGGCTGAAAGCTTGGGAGCGGTTGAAAGTCTGATTAGCGTTCCGGCACGTATGACGCACGCCTCTATTCCGGTAGAACGTCGTGCAGAGCTAGGTATTACCGAAGGTTTGGTGCGGATTTCGGTTGGGATTGAAGACCTGGAAGATTTGATCGAAGACTTGCAGGCAGCATTGTAAGAAAATAATCGTAATGATCAAGAGAGGTAGCTGAGGCTACCTCTTTTTTGTATATTATAAAGAAAGTATTGCTTTTCCTTAATAACCGAGTATAATACTCGGTAATAGATTGAGCCATAAGGAGAGAGACCCTATGAAACAGATAAAAACACGCAGTTACCTGCAGGTAGATGACTATCTGGATCTTCTTAATTATGCGAAACAATTGAACGATATAGAGTGGCAACAGGAACTTAAAGAAGCCCTGCGGCATCAATTGCTGGAGAATGGCAAGGAGACTAAAGATTCTGAGATTAATACCCTATGGCGGCATTTTGATCAGATTAACGATCAATTGCTGAGGTTGTTTGATCTCTTACGGAATAGTAATAATGCAGCGGATCGAAACTCGTGGAGCGAACAGATTTGGGAGCTGAAGTTAGAACGCATTAAGTTGGAAAAGCAAATTCAGGCAAGTTATGCACATTTTTAAAATAGTAATTTCACCCTAAACATACTATACCCTAGTATTGTTAGCAACAATCATGGCAGCATTAAATAGTTTTTAGATATAAAAATTTTTAATAACGAAGTGAAGCACTCTGCTTTCTTCGTTTTTTTGTTTTTATCATAGCTACTTTTTTGAGAAGTACAGAGGAGTACGTAGAGGTAATAACGAATAGTTTTATATAGTTCAATTGAATGTTAAACGGAATATAACCGCGACTACGTCTCTGAGGAAACAAAAACCTGGAGGGGGAATGTTATGAGGTTCACACATCTGGAAAAAGCAACAACTGTGCTGTCGGATCATCCGGTACGTCTAAGGTCTGCTTATGCAGTCGGTCCGGTCATGCTCCCGGAAAATTGCGGTGTGGGCAGGGAATGGTCAAGTTATTTTGCCCATGAGGATTGGAATTTGGAAAAGGCTTGTGATGAAGAAGGAGTAGAGCTTTCAGCCGGAGGAAAGGCAGCGTGCCGATTATTGACCGAGCTAGACCCTCGGACTGCCGAACTGAATCTAGGTGTTTTTTCGCCTTTGGCCGAACAAGAAAGGCTTTTGCTGGTTTCAAATCTTCGTTGTATGGCTGCACAGGAAGTGATTTTCAGACCCTTTGAAGGAACGGGACAAATTTGGATAGATGGCACACTGGTATATGCGGAATCCGGTCCTTTTCGCTTGTATCTGGAGGAAGGCGATCACACGGTAGTTATCATTGCTGCGTTTATTCCCGAGGAGGCCCGCTCTATTCGTATCAGTGGAAATCAGGTATGCGACGAACCAGATGTGACAGAACTGCATCGTGAATTTGTAGAGCGTAATATACGTTTTCATATGGCTTGGTTAGAGGTTGAGAAAAGTGCTGGCAGGGAGGGTGAAGACAGCCCGATCTTATTTTATTTACTACGTAAGGATCGGATAGATCTTCCCTTAGATCAAACGTTATGGGTCGAGGTAACGAATGATGAGGGCATGGAGCTGGATCGCTTTCCTGCACATTGGGAGCAGGAGCAAAGCTATGACTGGGATGAGGAAAAGGCCGAAAATACGGGAATGCTGCACTTCACCGTTACATATCGGGATCATGAGGCTGTGGAGCATCATTTTGTGTATTCGGTACTTGTGCGGCCTTTGTCAGTCGTCGTGGAGGACTTGCAGGAAGAGTATGACCAGTACATCCAAGCCTGCGCTATAGATATTCTTCCTTCTGCGCAGAAAATACAAATAGAGGGCCTGCTTGAGGAATTAAGAAGGTTAACAGATTTGCCGGAAGATCCTTTTGAAATCTGGGATTACCGGGTTGTGCGTGAATATATCAAGCTATTAAAACAGATCTTCACAAATGGACATACCGAACAGTCACAGCCCCCATCCTTACTTCAGGAAGAACACATTTTTTTGTCTAATGACGGAATTGGGGAAGGATTCTTTGTCTCCCGTTTGGACAATAGTTTGCAACGCTATACCATTCAGCTTCCCAGAAACTATTCGACTGACCGACAGTATCCTCTGATCGTCCTGATGCCAGGCAAGCGATATGAGCTGGGTTTGCCGGATTTTCAGAATCGAGGTTTTGGACAAGGCTGGGAAGAGGAAGCTATATTCGTTACTTTTTCGTGCCGTGGTGTAACGTTGGGCAGTTATATTGGAGAAGCTGCTTTTTTGGAAGGGCTGGATGTCATACTGCAAGCGTATCGAGTGGACGAAGATCGGGTTTATCTGACGGGTTATTCGAACGGAGCATATGCGGCCTGGGCGATGGCACAGGCTTATCCTTCTCGTTTTGCGGCTATTGCGGTTATCTCTGGAGCACCACATCCCAAGCATCTGATAAATCTGTTGAATATGCCAATATTGAATGTATGCGGAGATCAGGATTACTTATTTGCACAAGCATATACAGCCCCTGTAACAACGCTTCCATCTGATCATTTTAAAGGTGTCGTAGAACGTCATTCTAATCACTGGGACACGCATGAGCTGAGACTTCTGGACGGCGTACTGGGTTGGCTTTTGCAATGGAAAAGAGATGTCGTACCTCAGCGTATTGCCTATCGGACGGAACGGGGCAGACATAACCGGGCTTACTGGCTGGAACTGACGCGAATGGATGAAAATGAGGAGTATGCTGAGTTGTACGGTGAAATGAGTGCCACAGGTGAGTTGGATATCGAGGCTGTTCACGCCGAAGAATTTATCGTTCATCTTTCTCAAGAGGTCATGCCCTTGGAACTGGCCCAGGTTCGTATCGGAGCCCGTATTTTCGTGTTGGATTTGCGGGAATACAGCCGCTTTCGCTTTGTTAAAACACAGTCACATAAACGCCCCTCACCTGAATACCGTTTGATTGCCGAGCGGGAGGAAGAAAGCAATGGATGCTTTACAAAAGAATCGGATGCCAAAAAGAAAATGGTGGATTCGAAAAGCGTGGGAAGAAACGTTTTGAGCCATGGTATGGGTGTGCTTGACATTTATATGGATCGTCTTCACATTGTCCTTCCATCCAGCTATGCTACACCTGAGGAAGAGCAGGCGGTGAAACGGACAGCGAACGCCTTGGCTAGCCCCCGAACAGCGACTTGGAATCCGTATATCGGTGTTCATTATCCCGTGGTGTCTTCCAATGACATTACGGAGGAAGCACTGGCTGATAGCAACGTAATTTGTATCACTTCGGGCTTGTCCAGACATGAGCTGCTTCAGAAGCACCAAGCTGATCTGCAAATTACATGTACGGAGGAAGGGTATACATTGGGCGACGATTTTACGGCAGGCGAGTATTGTCTGTCATATATTCAACCTAGCCCATGGTCTGCAACCCAGCAAATGCTTGTCGTAGCGACCAATTCACCCCGTATGCTGGGTAAAAACCTATTTATGCGCAGACTGATTATGCCAGGATACTTTAATGGCCTACACCCGTATTTGAATAAAGAGATTATTGTGTATGATAGCAAGGGAGTGCGTGCTTTTAACTTTACTTCCATTAGACATGCGCAGCAAAAACTGCAAGGCCAATAAAAAAAGATAATAATGTTATAATAATCTATAATTAAAAAAAACCGTCTGGAGGCACGTTGGCGATCCTGACGGTTTTTTGCTGGTTCATTGCAGTGATTTATGATCGGGATGACGTCATATAAAGAAGGGCATTGTGGCAGCTTAGCTTTTATACTGCTCCATCAGGTATATGATCTTTACTTCATCGGCCAAATCTCCAAAGGGTTCTAACGGATTCTCTTGAATGATATGATATAAACGCTGGACTCGTTCCTTTGGCAGCTTGCGCACATATCTGGAAATGAAAGCGGCATGGGTGACTACGTAGCGCTTTTTGCGGACAGCTGCACTGGCTACGCGGACGAGAATATCCTCGCCCCCTGCCAATTCCAGAATACGTCGCTCATAAAAGACCACGTATCGGAATGTCCGGTCCTTGATCAGCTCACGATTGAGTCTGGCAATCTCTCCGATATATCTGACCATAAGCGGCTCGAAGCTCTTGATCAGGAGAGGATCAAGCGTTAATTCCATGTCTTTGCGGAGAACAAAAGATTGCAGCAGGGCGACCTGCTGGAGTCTTATCCGATCATTGTGAATGAGTACAGCCATCTCACGCAGCATTTCATAGGAGACACGCTCACTGAGCTGCCGCAGGGCAACCGCGTTTTTATGATTAACGTTTAGTCCTTCCTGGATCTGCCCTATACGACCTCTGAACAGACGTATAAGCTGCCTACGCTGTTCATAAGGATAAATACCCTGCTGTAGAAGCACCAAGGGCAGCAGAAGAAGCGCACCGACGATACCGCACAAAAGCATTTGTTGCGGCGAGTGGCCGAAAAAGACAGTAGCGGCCAGCAATATGACACTGACAGCAAGGTCTTTACGAAAATAACGTTTGGCTCTGAGTCTGGCATATTGCTCTACAGGAACTAGTGTATCCCGACCACATGATGTGCACTTTTCTTCCCAAAGGGCGGTAAATTGCCCACAACGTTTGCAGACTCTTAGCTTTTGGAAGGCGTGCTCTGTGCGGGTAAATGGGCGAAATTGTACAGCTTGTTTGGAACTATTCATTGCGCTCACTTCTCCGGTTCAGCAGTGCCAGAAGCTCGGTGTCGATTTGTGTAATCGACGGGGCGCGTTTTTTATGTATATAGTAAATTAGTGATTTGATGGCGACAAAAAGAAACATAATCGCCAGACATCCGTATGAGATCATAGTGTACTTCCTCTTTCTATTTGGATTTTTACTTCAATATTTTACATGGGCGGGTTTCGCTACTGTCATTTTTGTCGTATAAAGGAGAAGGCTGGTGCCCGATTGCCCTTGTTGGGGTATAATTATATCATTACTGCAGGATATTGGTAAAATCTCGCGGTATAACAGGCTTTTTGGTTGGGTTCAGACCATTCGGGCAGTATTTTCAGCTGGCGCTCATGTAAAACTCATTATAATTTAATAGTAGGGGAGTACAACTGTAATTTAGAATGAGAATTAACCGGCAAAGGGGTACAAGCGATGTTTAGTAGAGACAGAAAATGGTTTTTGGTCATCGGAATCATATGTACAATGATCATGACCTCGATTTTGGCATGGCAGCCACAGATGGCAAATGCCGCTTCACCCTCTGCTTCTAAGGTGGATGCGGTGCTGGTCGTCGATGTAAGTAATTCGATGAACACCAGTGATCCTGGGAAAATTGGCAATGAAGCCATGAAAATGTTCATTGATATGCTGTCGACGCAAAATGACAAGGTCGGGATTGTAGCGTATACGGATGTCGTACAGCGCGAGAAAGCCTTGCTTAATATTACATCCGAAGCGGATAAGCAGGAACTGAAGACGTTTATTGACGGACTGAACCGGGGGGCGTATACTGACACCTCCGTGGGTGTCAAGGAAGCGATCCGCATTTTGCAAGATGGTAAAACAGCTGGACATGCGCCTATGATCGTCATGCTGGCCGACGGTAACAACGATTTTAATAAGACGACAGGCAGAACCGAAAGCCAATCTGATCAGGATATGGCACAGGCTGTAGCCGAGGCTAAAAATAACGGCGTTCCAATCTACACCATCGGTTTGAATGCAGATGGAAAGCTGAATAAAAACAAGCTCGCCGACATAGCGCAGCAAACGGGTGGCAAGTCCTTTATTACAAGCTCAGCGGATGACCTGCCGAACATTTTGAGTGAAATTTTCGCCAGCAATTTGAAGTTGAAAGTGGTGCCTTTGCAGTCCATTACGGCAAACGGCGACTATCAGGACGTAACGGTAACCGTACCGAACGATAGTGTGCTGGAGGCTAACATTTCGATCATGTCCTCGAAACCGGTGGATGCGAGACTGATAGACCCGTCGGGTAACACCAAGCCGATTCCTTCGAGTGATGTGCTGCTGTCCAAGTCCAAAAGCTACTCGCTGATTAAACTGCTTAAGCCTGTGGCTGGTGACTGGAAGCTCCAAGTCAAGGGAGTCCAGCAGGATCAGATTGATATTAATCTGGTGTTTAACTATGATTTGGAGCTGAAAATGGACGCACCGTCCGCCAAATCATACAAAAAAGGCGATGCGGTTCAAATCCGTTCCTACCTGACGAGCAATAGCCAGCAGCTTCAGGATCAGGAATTGTATGCAAATATGAATGCTGTTCTGAAGGTCAAGGATCTGGATTCCGGTACAACGAATGAGGTGCCGTTAACCAATGCAGGGGATTCTTTTACCGGTTCCTATACGATTCCAGATGAGCATGACTACGAACTAACCGTTAGAGCAGAGGAGAAGAGCTTCTACCGTGAAACACAGCCTGTAACTATCAGTGCTAAAGCAGGGGCGACGAGCGGTACGAATACAGGCACGACGCAGCCAACAAAACCTGCTGAAAAGTCCAAGCTACTGCCACTCATTCTTTTAGGGCTGGGACTGCTCGTTCTGCTGGTTGCCGCATATTTCATCTGGAAGGCTGTCAAAAAGGCCAACCGTGGCTTTGTCGGTCAAATCGTACTGGAAATCCGGGATGAGAACACTGGCGAAAAAACGTATCCGCAATACAAGAAGCTGAACACCTTCCGGGGCAAATTTAATCTGCACCAGTTGCTGCAACTGGCACCGGAATTTGCTGGAACCGACAAGGTCGTGTTCACACCAGCTAATCAGGATCGTATCATTGTGCGCAGTACCCCCGAGATTACGATTGAAAAATCCGGGCGGGCTGTAGACACAGGCAACGGTCTTGAACTCAAAAACGGTGATCGTCTGACCATCCCGTTAGCCAGTGTGGACAAAACCATTTTACTGGAGTTTATTTCAGTAAACAGCTAAACGAACCCTTAGGAGGTCATATCTATGAAACCAGTAGTTAGAGAGCATATCCAACAATTAGACGTATCACTCGGCGGAGGGATCGTAAGCGATAAGATCAGAGTTGATACTATTGATAATCCTATTTTAATTATCGGACTCGGAGGCACGGGGATTGATGCCCTTCTCCGCTTGAAATATCAAATTAACCGTAGATTCAAGCTTCCAGCAGATCCGATTTCCAAGAAAAAGAGCGATAAACCGGACAATGTGGAATTTCTCGCATTTGAAACGAATGAACAAGACCGCAACAAAAAATACAAGGGGATTGGTTTGGACCCCATCAATGAGTTTGTATTGCTGTCCAATGCGGAAATCGGCGGATTGCTGCAAAACCGCAGCATTCTAGAGCCGTACATTACCGATTGGCTGTCTCCAGAACTGAGCATTACCGATGGTATGAACGGGGCGGCAGGGGTACGTCAGGCTGGACGATTGCTATTGTTCACCAAAATCAATCAAGTCGTACAAAGCATTGACAAAAAAATCAAAACCTTGTCTGAAGGCACCAATAAGAAGCTTATGGTGTTCCTGCTGTCCGGTTTGTCCGGCGGTACAGGAAGCGGTACCTTCCTCGATATCTCATATATCGTCCGAGGAATTATTGAGCGTGACTATGGCTCTGCAGGTGTAGACCGTGTAAATACATTAGGTTATCTGTTTACACCAGATATTAATTTGGCGAACAAAAGCCTGAGCGAGCATACCCGTGAATATATTAAAAAGAACGGCTATGCTGCACTGAAAGAACTGGACTATTGGATGAATGTAGACAGCCGTGGTGAACGTTTTAAGCAGCAGTACGGCAACATTTTGACCGTGAACTCGCCGCTTCCGCCGTTTAATCTGTGCCACCTCATTTCAGCCACGAATACGGAAGGCAAGCTGTTGGAAAATGCTTATGATTACTGCATGAATGTCACCGCTGAGAACATCACTAACTTTATGGCGAGTGAGGAAAAACAGTCGGGCGAAGAGTTCGCCATTCATGACTATATCAGCAATATCCGTACCAACATCGCACAAATGAATAAGGCGTATCCGGCAAACTACGATTACAATATTATCGGGGCTTCCTCGGCGGTACTGCCTATGGAGGAAATGACGACATATTTGGCCTATCGAATGTTTGGCAAAATGTCCAAAATGTTCGAGCAATCGCCAAATCAAGAGGATGTAGAGAAGTTTGCCCGCAAGCTGGGCGTGGATCTGGATAGCATGATCAAAAACTTTGAATCCCGTGTACCTGAGCCGCTTCCGGGCTTTGAAAACAGTGAACGGTTAAGTTATAGCAATGTCGTTAAAATGCAAGTTGTCAATATGGACACCGAGCTGGAGCAAACGTTCCTGACGCGTGCCCGCGAAGAGTATATCAAAGCGAAGAAGCAGCTTCCTGGTGAAATTACAGGACAGTTTACGGATCAAATTCGCCGGATGTTTCTCCATCCTGAGCAAGGGCCGTTTTATGTATCCCGCATGATTTATACTGAAAAAGGATTTAGCTTGCTGAAAATGCTGCTTTCATATGTTGAAACGTTGCGGGAATCACTGCACCGTATTCCAACGGACATTGAATGGGCGCGTGAGCAGGCGAACGAAAAGCTGGGCGATGCCAAGAGCGCGTTTGTGTCCAAGGATAAAAAGAAAAATGCGTACATTGAAGCGAAAATTAATGAATATTGGCTGCGGGCTGATGTGGAACGTACAGAGCAGCTCATTGAATTTTATGAAGACCTGTATGACTTGTTGAACAAGGAAAATAGCCGGATTTATAATGTATTTACTGAAATTTTGAACGCATTGAGCGCAATTTTCGAGAAGAATGGCGATCTGCTGATTAACGGCGAGGAACAGTCCGATCACAAAGGTAACAAAACGTACTATTGGAATCTGGTAAGTGTACCGGATATTTCTGAAGTTGTGACCAAGCTGCTGGATAACCGCAACGGTGATGATTTGATTCGTGATTTTGCCCAAGAATTGCTGGAAAATTCAGATCAATGGGTGAAGGATCAGGATATGGACATCATCAGCTCAATCTCCAATTTCTTGACTGATAAGTTCGGTGATCTCATTACCCGTTCCATGGAGGATTTCCTCGTCATGAAATACGGGCAAGATGAAGCCATTGAAAAATTTGTGGAGCGCTACATTGCGAGCAAACTGGATGAGGAAGCTGTACCTGTGTTTCATCTGAGCAATAGCTCTGGCAACTTATACTTCCCGTCATGGGGATTCGTTTCAGTACCTGTACAGTCGCCTAATATCCTGAAAGGCGTTCGCAATTATCAAAATAATGCAATTGGCAAATCACACTTTACTATTAAAGAGAGTGAAGTTCGTAACCGGATTTTCTGGCTCAATACGCGTAATGGTGTTCCTCTGTTTGTATATACGCCGCTCAAAGTGTATGAAGAAAGCTATGAAAAAACGATTCTTGACCGCGAAGGTATTGGCCGCCATCTGGTGCAAACAGGTCAGAACAACTGGACTAATCTGCCGTCGCCGATTCCTGAAAAGTCATGGGGCGAAACTTACGTCAATTCGCGTGTGCAAGCTTACAATGCCCGCATTCGTAATGATTTTGACCGTGCCAAGTCACTTGGCGTGATTCGGGAAAAGGATGTCGATCAGAATACGAGCAGCCGCTTCACTGTAATCCGTTCACATGCGCTAGATCTGAATGCGCTGCTGGCAGGCTACGATATGCGCTTGCAGGAATCCAAGCCGAATTTGGGTGAGGTGAAAAGAGCATGGTCTGAGTTGAAACGTCTGCTGGCTGAAGGGCTGGAGCAGGCAGGAAGCAAGGACATCTTTGGCAGCATCAATGAAGAGATGGCGAAGGAAAACCTGATCCGTTCACCAGAGTTAACACACGTGGTTCGTGAAGAACTGGCGAAATATACACAAATTGAAGCGAAAGCAGCTGAACTGGAAGCTTTGCTGGGCAAATATCAGGATGAAGAAAAATGGCTGGATCAGTTCATTCAGGCACTCTATACGGATACGATTACGAAAAAAGGTGCTTTGTACGTCTATGATCGTGACGAAGAAGAAGAGGCTTGGGAGCCTTTTGCCAATGTCATGAAGAGCCGTAATTATGTGGAGTTTGAAGTGTTTACAAACTTCCGTAGTTTGGATGAAAAGAAATTCGCAGCTCTAATGCGCAAGGCGGATCGCCGTGATGCTGTATTGACTTCATCGGAGGATATTACACCACTGCTGTCGAAGCTGGATGAACTGGCTGCAACTTACACAGAGGCCCGCAATCAATTGGAATATGAAAAGGTGGAGCTGGCTAACGGAGCGGAACTATATGCATTTTATGCTCAAATGGCTGGAAAATTAAACGACATCCGCAGAAAGTTGAAATAAAGTATGAGAGAGCAGCTGTTACGTTATGCGGCTGACTATGCAGCCGCAGAGGACCAATTAATCGGAAGCGGAGATGGACGCAGTAGCATCCATTTCCCGTCCGTGTTTCTTTTTATCGGTGATCGCATGAACCCGGTGATGAATACAATTGCAGATATCAACCGGACCAAGTGGGATAACAGCACGGGAGTAACGTATATTCAGATCCGCTCGCAGGAAGAACATGCGGCTGTAGATCGTTCGGTGGATGCTATTGTTCATACGATAGCGGTACCGGAGGAAAGTGGACACCAAACGATACGCCGTGACTTGCACCAGGCTTTTTATACACATGAATCGCAGCTAATTGAGCTTAACACTGCGTTGCGCCGGGCTAGTGGACACCTGGCAGATTACGGTCGGTTGTATTCTTCGTTCGAGCGTGTCCATTTGTCGATCTTGACGACAGCGGATGACCCCATGAACGTATTAATCCCTGAAATTACGCTGTTGGCGGAGTATATTTTTGCACAGTCTTTTAAATCGGTACAAATGGATCTGTATGTGTTGGTGAATGAAAGCGATCAGGCTGTCCAATTCGGCTACAGTAGTGCAACGTCCGTTGCTTTCATGCGGGAGCTGGACTATATCCAGAGTCCAGAGTATGCGTTTACGGCACCGCTTCATATGACCGAGGACAAATTGACTATTCCAGTAACCCATGCTCCATCACCGTTGTTCGATCTCGTCTATGTGCTGTCCGACAAGAACGAACGCGGCGTAACGGTGCCGAATAGCCTGCGAGAAAGCTGTGACATCATTTGCCACATTCAGCTTCTTAAAAACCGCTATCAGGCAGGAGATTCCTATCGGTCACAGGATGGGGGATACAACAATACATCGTTTAAAAACAACATCATGACGGAATCCGGGCGGCAGGGTTATGTGTCGGCTGGATTTTCCCGAGTCAACCGCCCTAACCAGTCAATCGCACTTACGGTGCTGTATCACTTTTATGTGAAGCTGTTAGAGCGTATGAGAACAGAGCAGGAGTGGGACATACGCGATAAGCTGAATTATTTTGGTTTAGATGCTGCTGAGCGTGGTCGCACGCGAAATGATCTCGTTCCTGGTAATGAAGCGATCACGGACATGAGCGCACTGATGACCAGCGGAGTCAGCTACGGCTCGTTGAAGCGAATGACATTACGTGAGGCGGAGGAAGCCTTGTTTGGTCAGGGCTGCGAAGCCTTTTTCCGTGATAATTGTGAACGAATTGTGCACAAACGGTTGGGAAATTTTCAGGCGGAATCAGGTCTGCAGTCGGCTGTGAATGCAGCTGCTAAGGAATATCCTGAAATCGGCTTATTCGAGTTGACAGACTGGACGGATGAAAATAAAACTGGGAATGTGCTTACGGCTATTCGGGGGCTGATTCGGGATACGTCCAATGACTTGCAGATTAGTACCGCTGAACTAGACACCCTGTATAGCGGGCGGGTGGAGGACCAGCCTTTTCAACGACTGCCACTCATGGATAAGCATAATGTGCGCAGCTTGATTCGTTACCTGACCGAGACGGTTTACGGGCACAAGCTGCACATGCTGCGAATTCAAGCCGATTTGGAGCTGCTTCGCCGCTATGAACTGGCACTAGAAAAATGGCATGCACAGGCGAAGCATATTACAGTACAGCTTTCCAGCCTGGAGCGTGAACTGCATCAAGCTGCAACGGACAGTATTCGGCAGGCCGATAGTTACACAGGTCAAAACCTGTTCGAGTATTACGAGCGTGTGACGGAGGATGTCATGCGTGAGCTGGAAAGCAAGCGGGGAAAATCTATATTCTTTGATACCCGGCATATGGGGCCTGTATCCGGATTGCTGGACGGGGGTCTATCCGCATTGGTGGATCGACTTACGCAGACCTGTCGCACCTTGATTCTCAGTTCCCAGCCGTTTAATCAGACCTTCGAAGAAGAATTATTGCGGCGTGCCAATGTAGCTGCTGCATATGAAAATCGGCTGGTCGTTCCGAAGGATGAGTTGTTTAAAAAACTGTATCAAACGTTGGAGGAACATGGCGGAATTAACGTACGTTTGCTCGACTATACCCATGAGCATCGGTATGAAGAAAAGTACTTCTTTGGTGACTACGAAGGTGAATTTCTTCCTTACGCTATGGATGTGGACATTACTTCGCGTATTTACAAGCTGGGTTTTGTACATGAGCGTCGCAGCAGCGGGGTGGAAAAGCTGCATTTGATGGGCGGCTTCCATCTGGAGGATCTGATGGTTTACCGCAACGGCAAAACGTATTATGAGACATATACTGCGAATGGTTTCGTGTTTCACGGAATCGACGTGGACCGGTTGCCGGAATTGCGGTAGCCACATATTCATCCTACTTTAATGATGGAAGGAAGCAATGATTCTTATGAAGCAGCGAAAATTTAACGTTCTCCTATTGCTGTTCGGCTTGCTGGGCGCTGTAGTAGGCTTCATCTTGGGAGAGCTTATTCTTCACAAATTGATAGGGCACTGGCCGCATATCGTCGTGATCGGGCTGTATTTTGGCATCATGGCACTGTGTATTGGCCTAGGTTGTCTGATCGGCGAACTAATTTCGCCACAGTTAAATGGGCATTCATGGCGGCAGCGCTACTCCGGGTTATCCTGGAAGTTACTGGTGCCTGCAACGCTGGTGATGTTATTCGTCGCAGGTCTGCTATTGGAGTTGGGCTATCAGGTTAACCCTGAAGGGCGCAAGAGCGTACAGGACCTCGTGCTTGTGATTGATAATTCCGGGAGTATGCAGCAAACAGATCCTGATAATGAACGCCTAACGGCTGCCAAGAGTCTGATTGGCCAAATGGATGGAGACAAGCGGGTAGCCATTGTTTCATTTGATTCTACTGCCCAGTTGGTTCAGCCGTTTACTCCAATTCGCACAGATGCAGAGAAGCAAGCGGTTTATTCCAAAATCGATAGTATGCAGACTATAATGTCAGGCGGTACAGAGATCGGACTTGCTTTGGATGAGACGATCAAGGAGATTGAAACCCAAGGCAATGCAGAAAAAGGTTCTCTCGTTATTATGCTCTCTGACGGCTTTAGCGAGCTGGATACCCAGACAGCATTGGCTCCTTATATCGCCCGCCAGATTCCGATTAATACGATCGGGCTGAAACTGGCAGAGTCGGATGGTATAGCCTTATTGCAAAATATTGCTGACCTGACAGGCGGAACTTATTCTAATGTAGCTAATGCCCAGGGACTTACTCAAGCGTTTGGTAAAATATATAACAAAATCGGTGATCGCACACTGGTAACGGAGCGGACAGGTGAGTATGCCGACAGTCTGTATTTTGCCATTTATCGCGTAACGGCTCTGGTCATTATCGGCGCTCTATTGGGATTGGCTCTTGGGCTGATGTTCGATAACCGTTTTCTTGCGCGGAATTTTGCGATTGGAGGAGTCCCGGCAGGCTTGCTCGCTGGTTTTATTCTGGAAAAGGGATTATCTGGATCGCCTATAGGCGACTTGATGATTCGTTTGGTGGCAGCGCTCGTACTGGCGGCCCTTATTGCTGTCTTTTCGCTTGTTCTGCCGATTGCGGAAAATACTCGCCGATCTTCCGGTGGAGGAAGTCAGGGTGCGCCGTCAGGACGCCGGAGAGGGGCGCCGGAAGCCCCGACGCGCAATCGACGCAGCAGTGGATTTTAGAACGGGAGGCTGGAACTTATGCAGTATAGGGAAGCACAGCCCGGTGATCCTGTTATTTCGGAGCTGAGCCACAAAATTGACGACAACCGGGTTGTGTTACGCTGGCAGTGGCCTGAAGGGGCAGCGGTGGTATATATTGCGAAACAATCAGCCGATGCAGGTATGAATGGGCAGAATGAAGCCGAAGTTTTACCACCTTTTTCAAGCCTAAAACTTTTTACACGCGAGGAATATAAGGCTGCTGGCAGCTATCGTGACCGAATTGAAGGCATTGGACGTGTACGGTATACCGTGTATCCGGCTGTTCGGGAGGATGGAGACACTTACGTGATCCGTCAGCAAGACGGAGCCAACCAACTGGAGTTGAGCACGGGTAGGGCTAAAATCAGATATGCTGTTCACCATAAAAAAAGCTGGTTTCGCAGCCGCAAAACCGTCCAGATTCAGGTGACAGCTGAAGTTCCTGTCCCGCAGGAGGCGCTTTGCTACGTGAAGAAGCGCGGGGGCTATCCGTCAGACCGGGACGATGGAACTTTGTATCCGTTCACGGCACCTTTTGCCGCGGGACGGAATGTTTTACCCGCTGTTGAAGTGGGGGGAGATGAATATGTGCGGCTGTTTTTTACGGACGGCCAGAAATATGGCACGGTATATGAATTAGTCCCTGAATGAAAGGAGGCCGCAACCGATGAGTTTTCTTAGCAATTTATTCAGAAGAAAGCCACAGGCAGCGCCAAGGCCGTTATTTTATGATATTGTGTGCCCTTATTGCTTTAGCAAATTTTCCCCGGAGGAAGTGGTATTCCGTGCTTCTCATCACCGTGAAGATGACGAGGATTACGCTTTGGGTGAAGATGAGCTGTTGAACAAATATCGGGAGCGTTTTGGCTTGGACAGTGTGCATGATATGGAGGCGATTTTGCATCCCCATGATGTTCCTGAGGAACATCGATTGTATTCTGATCATGTACTAACAGGACTGACAGACCGTTATGGCGAGCTGACGCGTCATCGACTGTGCCCGCACTGTCATAACGAGTTACCCGTGACCGCAGGTAAGGTGCCGAGTAACATCATTTCGATTATTGGGGCTTCGCAGGCGGGGAAATCTGTTTATATGACCTCCCTGATTCACACGCTGCAGCATGTTACGGCCGATCATTTTGACGCGGCATGCATGCCGCTTAATGCAGAGATCAGCCGAAAGTTCCGCACCATGTATGAGGAACCCCTATTTGAACGAGGGGATCTGCTTACATCGACACAAAAAGAAAAGATGCAGGAGCCTTTTATCTTCCAGTTCGTATTTAAGGATGAGGAAAAGCCGCCACTGACGCTGGTATTTTTTGATGTCGCCGGTGAGGGAATGGTAGATCAGGACTATCTGGGACTGCATGGACAGCATATTAAGAATTCGGCAGGTATTCTCTTTATGGTCGATCCACTGCAAATCCGCTCGATTCGGGAACGTATTAAAATTAACCTTGGCGATAAGCCAGGTGAATGGGTCTCGCAATATGATGAACCGCGTGATGTCGTACTTACGATGTTCGGTGATTTTATCGCATATCAGGAAAAAGGGAAAACGGACATTCCGACCGCTGTCGTCCTGACCAAAAGTGATATGCTTTCTGCGTTGGCAGATGAAGAAGGCACGTACATCAAGACGAACAGCAATATTTTTAATCCGATGGAGCATCGCAAATATATGGATTTGGATGAGTTCGCAAACATTGATGGCGAAGTTCGACGCTTCATCGAAAAGGTGGATAAGCCGTTCAAGGGCACGATGGATGTATATTTTACAGATACGGCCTATTTCGCGGTTTCCGCCCTGGGTAGCAATCCGGTGGAGCAAAAGCTGCAAGGGTTGGTTAGTCCGATCCGTGTGGATGAGCCATTCATTTGGCTGCTCTACAAGTTGAAGTACATTGAGGGGAGAGAATCAGAGTGAGTTATTCTACCTCTCATTTGATACAACAGCAGATGTACACACGGGAACGGCGTGGTATTTTCCGTTCTACGGAAGGCTTCGATACAGTGGCTAATTCCAAAGGATTGGATGCTTCTTTTATTAAAAAGGTGCTGCATCCCTTATGTGTATATGATGCGCCTGCTGCTTTGACGGCACGTGGCGAGAAGCAGGAAAGCGTCTATCCGGAAGCCATGCATCTGGTACGGACGGAGTCCGGGGATGTAGTGCTTGGCCGCAGTATTTATAAGGCCGCGGATTTTACTGGGCTGCGGAGCGCCTTTTTCACGCACAACTATGTGATTCCAGCCGGACATGGTGAATCTCCGTCTGACTATAAGCAGTGGCTGAACACATCCTTTGTTGATACCTATGATATTGAGCAGGGAACGGATTTGCCGGAATTGGAGCGTCTACCGGGTGGAAGTGTATTTCCAGCTGTTGACCCGTCTACAGTGCTGGCTCAATTGCAGCTGAGCGAAGAAGTGTTCAAACAGCTTTTATACGCAGTCATGATGTCCGCTGCAGGTCGCAAAAAGGTATATGTAGCGCTGAATGTTCCTGTAGAAGCGGTCGGATCTTCAGCCAAGCAGCTGCTGGGTGTGCTGTATGCGGCATTGCCTTATGCATTTCGCAATAGACTCGGATTTCTTACATATGCACAGGAACCGAACAGCAGAAAAGGCATTCACTTGATGTTCGTTGAGCCTTTTAGTTTGCGTCCCGGTGATCGGAATGTGGAAAAGGACTTTGTATTTGACCTGTCTAACCATAGTCGAATACTTAATGTGGATAAAGAGCAGGTGAGACAGCCGTATTTTGACTGGATTGTCCGTACGTTGCTGAATGGTGAGACGCCGGACGATTTCTTCAAATTTGCCGAGCAAATGCTGACAGGTATGGAGGCCGGGCGTGATTTGACGCCATCCAGCTATCATGAGCTCATTACGTTGTACAGAATTGAGCAGGGAGAGCGGGCATTATACAACGAACAGCGAATCGCTGTGCTACGAAGCTTGACTGATTATTTATCGCCACCCGATGCGCTGCCACGTAAAATGAGGCTGAATGATCTGTTTCTATCGTTTTTTGATCATGAATTTGATCGGGTGAAGGATGGATATATTCCAGATGTAGGTCTAGTCGATAGTTTCAAGGACTATTATAAAGTTCATGCACGCAGCAGCGAAAATCGGTTGGTGGAATATTTAATCCGTTCGCTAAACAATGCTTATACTGCCAGAAATACGGAAGCAGTCACGTATATTTATCATACGATTGAAGAGAATCCATCATTAGGCAAGGCATATTTCACGAAAGTGTTGGGTAATCCGGCACTTACAAAAATGCTGTTCATTCCCTACATGGACAGTCAGATGAAAAGAACACCGGATGCTAAGGGGCTGCTGGCTGTTGTGTACGAATGGGGCAGTCGGTATATCGAAGTGTCGGCGAATGCCGATTTTCAGCTTTTGGCAGAATCTGCACTGATGGGCAGACTGCGTGCCGAAAGAAAACCAGTAGAGGCTGTGGTTGCCATTCACCAACGCTTGCGTCAATGGGACAGCAGCTCTGCTGTAGGCAAACTGTCCCCGCTGGAGCAATCTGGATTGACAGAGCGTTTGCAGGAAGCGTCGGATCAGTATTTACTTACCGAAGTAGAGCTAAAAGAAATATCACCCGATCAGGTCGTACAGATTCCCTTTTTCGCACGACCCGATTTGGTGCAGTGGGTTGGAAAGCTGCCTGCTCCTCTCAAGGGACAAGCAGTGCGATTGATTGCGGCTTACGATTGGTTTAATACGGAGGAACCGGAACCGTCGGTGCTGGACGGCCTGGAGCCGGGCGAAGTAGAAAAGGTACAGGATTGGGCTTATGGCTGGCTGCCCCAGCAGCTTGCGGAAGGCCATTTTGCCCGTCTGTTGCCTGCTTTCTATCGTTCTGACGGGCCGGGAGAGGGAATATTGGACTTCGCTCGCCTGGTCAGTTCGATCCGCAAATGGGCGAAGGATAACGATACGATGTACCGCTTTATCCGATGGTCAGAGGAACACCCTGAGTTTGCTACTCCACGTGGCGGTTTCGAACCGGCGTATCGACGTGCGCTACTTCTATTCTTCCAAAAGGAAGGACGAGAGGGACTGCATAAAAAAACGCTGTGGCGTCAATATTTTGAACCTGCAAAGCCTTCTTTTAAAAATTTCTATTTGGCAGCAAAGCGGGAGACGGACACGCCGTTGGTCAAAACACTTCGTCGTTTTCGTAAAGGTGGGGTGATTTCCGGGATCGTGCTGATTGTCATTGCAGGTACGTTCGGCGGCCTGAAAGCAACCGGGGTGATCGGATCTGGTGACACACCTGCGCCTGTTGCTGCTCCGAAGCCTGTACAACAGCCTGTAGAGCCTACAGTGCCCGTAAAAGAGGAGCCTACGGCGATAGTGACACATGTGCCTAATACCAAGTCCACTACGAAAATGGTCAAGCTGTTGTTTGCGTTTCAGACATCGACAGAGCAGGCAGAATTTAAGCCGAAGAAGCTCGTCATTGTTGGGGCGGATCAACAGGAGCACTTATACGAAAATTTTACGCTTGCTGAACAGAACGACAAGGAAGCAGCCAGTAAAGCGAACAATGATCCATCTGGGGACGTAAACACTGGGAACGCCACTACAAAAAGCACAACAGCAGATGGACAATCCACGGACATTGGTTCCACAGCTCGTGGTGGTACATCCAGTGGAAAAAGCGGCGATCAGTCTGGAGCAGTGACAGACAATACGGACGGAGGCTCGACTTCGGAGATTTCTACTGAAGGTAGTGGTAGTCGCAGTGGAACAAACACAAACACAGACACTGACCCACCATCGGAGTATGATCTGAAGAAGTATCCTTATCGTACGTTGTTGACCATTTGGCAACGGCTAGAGCTGAATGATGCTAGTACGGTTACCGTTGATGGAGAAGAATATCCGCTAGTTCAAGTGAAAACTGCGGACTAAGCAACTATAAAACAGAAATGAATGATGAATGAAGTAAAAGACGGGTTTCCTTCAAGGACTCGTCTTTTATTATGCCTATATTTCCATAGAGGATGAATTCGTAATTTGAAATTCACCTTATCTAGTAAAACATCATTTTACGAAAGTATTGACACCAAGTAGGCAGCTGATTAAAATTAGTTGGAATTCAAACTATTACAATTAGATATGGAGGTTCGTAGTGAGATGGGAAGCGAGGTGTATCCCGTTTGTCTTCCTTGGGAGGAAGAGAGCACGATGTATTTAATTAAATGGATTTTCACTACCGTCCGGCGCGAAATTGAAACAGCACTGCGCCCTTTGGGACTCACCTCCCCACAATCGCAGACGCTCTATATACTGGCGATTTCGCCTGGAGTCACCAATACGGATTTAGAAAAGCTATTGCTTATTGATAAATCAAGCGTTACCAGCCTGGTTAACGGGATCGTTAAGAAAAACTGGGCAGTACGCAAAAGTCACCCGGAAGATGCACGAATGAAGCAAATCTATTTGACTGAGGAAGGCTTAGAGATTCACAAAGTAGCTGAACGTACTATTGAGGCAATTAAAAGCTCGGTAGGTGAAACGTTATCTGTCGGAGAATCGGAGACGCTGCGCGGCCTGCTTAAAAAAATTCTCCGCGACTACCACCCTGAGGACGCCCGCGTGTGAGCGGATATATAGAGAATTTGCCCGGATAGGGGTATCAAAAACAGTGAAATATGATCGTAGATAAGAGGTTTACAGGAGAGGGAGACAACCAAATGATAAAAGAACAAACTTATCCCAATGCGGATAAGCTTATGCGTGTGTTGGCCTTCACACTTGTTTTTTCAGTGATGAACGCTTTTATGTTTAATGTCGTTATGCCTGTGATTCGAGAGGAGTTTCATATTAGTGCTTCCGATGTAAGTTGGTTACTGACTGGCTATATGATCGTGTATGCAGTTGGCTCGGTGACCTACGGCAAATTGGCAGATAAATATCGTCTTAAGGATTTGCTGACGTTTGGAATTATCTTTTTTGCACTGGGTTCGCTTATTGGACTGTTGGCCAATCAATTTTGGATGCTCATTGTAGCTCGTTTGCTTCAGGCTGCAGGGGCTGCTGTTATTCCGGCAACTGCTATGATCGTGCCAGTCCGTTATTTCTCGGCTGAAAAAAGAGGACGTGCTTTGGGCGTCACAGCAATCGGCTTGGCGTTAGGTACTGCATTGGCTCCGATTATTTCCGGTTTGATCACAGGCTTTGCAAGCTGGCGTTTTTTGTTCGTCATTTCTATGCTGCCACTGATCGCATTGCCGTTCTTCCGCAAATATTTGGACGATCAGCGTGGAGAGGATCAGAAGTTCGATTTTCTTGGTGGATTATTGCTGGGTGGAACAGTAGCCTTCTTATTGCTTTCCATTTCGCAAACCAATATGATGTTTTTTCTGGTCGGTATGGTGTTATTTGCACTGTTTATATGGCGTATTAACACTGCGCATGATCCATTCATCCAGCCGAAGCTGTTCCGTAACAAGCAATATTCATACGGGCTCCTTATCGCTTTTTTAGGGACGGGGATTAGCTTTGGATTGCCGTACTTGGCACCGCAGTTTCTGAACAGTCTCAATCAGCTTACGCCGGCAATAATTGGACTGGTTATGTTTCCGGCTGCTATTGCTTCGGCTCTATTGGGTAAAAGAGGAGGGCGTTTGGCGGATAGCAAAGGAAATTCGTTTCTCGTCTATACAGCTGTATCGCTTTTGTTTATCTGTTTTATCAGCTTGTCTACGTTTGTGGGTGCCTCTCCGTATCTGATTTTATTTTTGCTTATTTTCGGAAACGTAGGTCAGACTTTCATGCAAATTGCCATGTCCAACACGATTTCTCGTACCTTGTCGAAAGACCAGATTGGTGTTGGAATGGGGCTGCTATCTCTGCTGAATTTCATTGCCGGGGCGATCACGACAAGTATTTTGGGCAAAACGCTGGATAGTTCGTCGTCCTTTCATTTGAATCCTGTTGTATCTAATGTGCAGGTGTTCAATTTTAGCAATATTTTTACGGTGCTTGCACTGATTGCGCTTGTGACGATGGGACTTTATGCGTTGCAATTCCGAAGAGGTTCACGCCGTAATACGCCTGCTGTTGAGCAAGGATAAACATTTGATGTAAACTCATGCCAAAACAAGGGTATAATATAGAAGGAAAAGTTCATCTATGGAAGGACGGAGTGTCCGGCATGACAAGAAACCTTCAATATGTACCCTATGGTTATGAGCCTCCGATCGAGACGCATAAAGGGACCATGGTCTACTATGATACGTTCGAGCAGATTACAGCCAGAGAGCTGGAGCTTTTTGCCGAAACGGGGGCTGCATTATCTTTTACAAAGCTGGTGTTGTATCCGCTACATGAAGAAACCGTCAGAAGAATGTGGAAGCAGCCGGTACGTTCGTATTACAAGCGGGTGGACGAGCTGGGAGAGTGGCAGCGGGAGCAGGCTTTGAGTGCTGTTGTGATTGAGAGCTGGGAAGGTAAGCGTAAAAAATATACGCCGATTGAAGCAGCCATCCGTTTTTTGGCGGAAAAGTATACGACCCCAATTTTTTTGTATATGAGTCCTGAAATGGCAAATTTGTGCGCTTCCTATGCATCGTTCGGAGAATGGATTAGAAACGTCAGATTGGTGCTTTCGAGCGAACCACTAGAACTTCATCCGAAGCTTGCACAGTACCGTAATCGCTGGAACACGGTAGAAGAAGCGACAAACCGTGACTCTAAGGTTGACAAAGCGGAGCATGAATTATAGAATAGAACTAATCGTAAAAATTACTATTGTAATTGTATACCATGTATTCCAATTAAGGAGGAAGAGAAATGCGCGTAATTGTTACCTTGGCATGCACCGAATCCGGTGACCGCAACTATACAACAACCAAGAACAAAAGAAATCATCCGGACCGTCTTGAAATGAAAAAATACTCTCCGCGTCTGAAAAAGTACACGATCCATCGTGAAACTAGATAATTTGAGGCTTGCTGTATAGCAACCTGAATGATTCTGCTTCCTGAGCGAAGCCTGTTAAGTTTGCAAAAGCCAGCGTTATGGAACCGGCGAAAACTTGAATTAGTCCAGTGGACAGAGCGTCCAAAGTTAAAGCTTGCACCTAAGAAAACGGCTTTTTTTCAAGGCTGTATGATAGATGCCGAGCTACATGGCACGCTTTGCCTTTTGAATCGAAAGCACGTGGCTACCGAGTTCTCCTGTGCTGGTGTCAGCATTTGGGACGAGCCGGAGGACCATTCACTATATGCTTATATAACGATGAAGGCTGACGAAAGATCCGGAGCGTTCGTGCAATGGGCGATGCGATATATGCGGCATCGTTTGCTTGTCGTTTACGAGCTTGAGCGTAACCGTTATGATCTGTCGTCTTTTTTTCTGGGACATAACCGTTCCTTTTGCCAACTGATGGAGTATTGCGCCAGTACGTTTGAGTTTGAAACTAAACTACATGAAAGATTAGGTGAAACTAATGAAAAAAGATATTCATCCAACATTGAACAAAGTTATCTTTTTGGACCCTAGCTGTGGATTTACTTTCCTGAGTGCTTCCACTAAATATTCGCAAGAAACGATGGAATGGGAAGATGGCAACACATACCCAGTTATCCGTGTAGATACTAGCTCCGCTTCCCACCCGTTCTTCACTGGTAAACAAAGAAACGTGGATATCGGTGGCCGTGTGGATCGCTTTAACAAAAAATATAACCTTAAGTAAAAACAGTCGAGCGTTATGTTTATGGATTATGCTAATAATCCGTGAACATCGCTTTTCAAAAAACCTCCTGCATCTGCAGGAGGTTTTTTTGTCTTAATCCAGACCTGTTATTTATAGCGAAGTGAAGCACTGTTCCCATTGGTCGGCAATGGATGCTTTGTCCAGTTGCTCCCCAATGAGCGTGACATACCCCTGACTCACAGGAAGTGCAGTAGGCTGCCACTCCAAGTGATTTCCTGAAAATTGCAAAAGCATTGTACCTTCCTGAGGAAGCACGCAATAACCTTTCGCACGAAGCAACGAGGAACCTAACCCGGTCAAAAAGTTTTCCAATCGTTGTTTTTCGAGTGGCTGAGGAGAATATTGATGCAGCGTTAAGCTCTCCAGACGGGAGAACGAATGAGGCTGCTTAGGATCGTGGTTATGACTGTGTGCCGCAATAACTTTGAAAGCCGTACTTCTGGAGACACTACTGGTGTTTCCGATACTTTTGACGGGAATGGAAACGGACGGTACACCTGCATCGGTGGACTGGACTTGTGCAGGTGCTGGTTGAAGTGTCTGTACAGGTTTTGCGGCAACGGATGCGGAGGCCAGAACAGGCTCTAGTAGTGGTTCAAGGTCAATCCGGCTATATTCAGTAGTTTGCAACTTGGCCGTATCGTTGAGCTTGCGGATGCTCTTGACGACCTTCGTCACTTCACGGCTACTTGCTGCATCCGTCTTGTTCACCACAATAAAGTCTGCGGTGCGCAGTTGTCCGTGCAGGGTGCGAACCAGTTCTTTATCAGCCGTAAAGCGGCTATTGTATTCATGGAACAGCTCAGCATCCACAACACTGATGCTGTGAACCAGATAAAGCCGATCTGCCAGTAGGGGGGAGCGAAGCTCCTCCAGTACTTGTTCGGGGTTGGCTACCCCGGTGGTTTCCATGAAGATCAGGTCTGGCTTTTGGCTGAGCAGGGTATGCAGAGCCCCTGCCAGCTCATTTCTTTTGCTGCAACAAATGCAGCCTTCTAGCAATCCTTCTACTGTTACGTCAGGCATTTCCTCTGAAATAATAGCACTGTCTACATCATATTCACCCATTTCGTTCATTAAAACAGCAGCACGAAGGGGGATTTGGCGAGTATGGGCTAATAGGCGCAAAAGTAGTGTTGTTTTGCCGCTTCCAAGAAAACCACTGATTAAAATAACAGGAACTTTATTCATCATTTTTCCTCCTTGGTGGGTTTAGTGTGCTGTGTTCAAGCGATCAAAGGTAGCTACCGAGTCTGCTTGGGTATAGACATAAGGGGATTCTGGCTGCTCGACAGCGGTTATTTTTTCGGATCGAATTTCAAGTATCGGAACGTTGCCCTTTTGTGTGGCATGCAGTGTTCCTTCAATGGTCACCCAGGTATCCTTGTCAAAGGACGGGGCCTTCTGGGATTGGACGATGATCCCGAATGGCATGGCATCGGCAGTACAGCACATGACGAGGAATCTTCCTACTGCAAATAGGCCTTTACCCGGCAGGTTGTCGTCTTTATAGACAAAGCCAGTCACCTGTACTTTTTTTCCTTCAAAAGCTTGTTTATATAACTCAATGGCTCCAATAGTTTCGGAAAAAATCTCAGGCTTGATCTGTATGATAGGTTGCTGATACAGGCGTTTCGCCAGCTCGGCGAATTCTACATTGTACTTGTCAGGCGGAACGAACAGCTTATCCAGCGTTTCCTGACTCCATTTTCCCTCTGGAGGGGACGAAGTTGGGACGGAAGATGCAGTTGATAAAAGGGAGGCGGTGGATGCTTTCGTGGTCTGTGTATCTGTTTTTCGTCGGATATCCGGGTTGGGATACGTGAAGGACATGCCTTTTTTGGCGGCCATATCACTACCTAGTGCCTGATTGGGCAGTAGAGAACCGAACAGGAGCGGGATGAGCAGCATTCCATATACGAGAGTTTTTTTGAACCAGCTTTGCGGCAACGGATGCTCACAATCACATACATCCTCACCGTCCCGCTCCCCGATGATTCCGTGCCATGCCATCGCCAATGCGATGAACAAGAGTGGTACAGGACAGAGTAGGAGCAGCTTTTGCATATGGGGAGCCAAGTAGTAATGAAGTGCATTTGTACGGTTTAATGAGATAATGTACATAGCTAATCCAATCAGGAGCAAGGAGCGCATGCCATATTGCCAGCGGATGCTAAAGGTTGAATTCACGTTTGTATTCACCTCCCCAATAACCATTCAGCAGCTATAGAACCCACTAGGACGAGTGAAACAATGAGCAAGCCCAGGATGGCGACAAATTTGGTGCGGAAGGTGCTTAGCAGCATGAGCGTGCCTTTGAAGTCTAGCATCGGACCGAGTACAAGAAAGGCTGCCAGCGGACCCAGTGTAAAGGTATGTGAAAAAGCAGTAGCTACAAAGGCATCGGAGGTGGAACATAGCGACAGTATGTAGGCAAAACCCATCATAAAGGCGTACGATCCGACCGTTCCGTCGCTTAACGAAAGCATTTCATCACGTGGGATGAAGGTTTGAATGCAGGCTGTTAATAATGCGCCGATAATGAGATATTTACTCATGTCCAAAAACTCGTCACCAGCATGTACAAAAAAGCCCCGCCATGTGCGACTATGCCGATGAGTCTGATTGTTCTGCTTTTGCTGGTTAAAAGAGAGCAGCGACCGTTTGAGCGGATGCACTCGCACAAAGGTATACACGATCAGCCCGATGATCGCGGAGACGGCAAAAGCCAAACCCATTCGAACGGCAGTGACCTCGGGATGGGAAGGGAAAGCCATCATCGTCGCAGCCAGTACCACGGGATTGATAATGGGCCCGCTTAAAATAAAAGTGATACCCATATAGGCAGGCATTCCCTTGAGCATTAATTGGCGAACGACAGGGATCATGCCGCATTCACAGATGGGAAACAGCATACCTAGTAAGGAGGCCAGCAGGACACCCGGTACAGGATGCGCAGGCGCTATTTTGCGAATCCATGTCTCCGGTACAAGCCATTGCAAAAGGGATGAGACGAGCACACCGATAAGGAGAAACGGAACAGCTTCCAGAAAAATACCCATAAATACCGTTTTTAACGGTTGCAGCTGGCCCATATCTAACAAACGAAGCCACTGGGGAGATAGCGTAACAAGTACAGGGATGAGAAAGGCAAACGGAATCATAAAAGGCAGCATCTTCAACAGCGTACTGTTTTTCATTCCACGTCTCCTTGGGAATAAGGGTTCTTATCTACATCCTATGTCTGTAGGGGGACAATCATGCCCGCTGGATTGTACTTGTCTCACCTCCTATATTGACAATTCAAAGAGTGATCATATATATTTATGTTTGTTATTAGTAATTATTACGATTAAATTCCGATAAATGATTGCAAGAAGGAAACTTTTACGGTACGATCCATATTAAATGTTGCAAAGACAAGGAGGGGTTATATGATACCGATAGTTGTTTTATCCGGTTTTTTGGGTAGCGGTAAAACCACTCTTCTTCAGCATGCGCTGGCTTACTACAAGGAGAAGGGCCTCAAGCCAGCCATTTTGATGAATGAGTTGGGTGATGTTAATCTGGACGGCAGTTTGGTGAATGGCCAAGCACCCATGAAGGAAATGCTCAGTGGCTGTATATGCTGTACCATTCGCGGGGATTTGGGCGTCGAGCTCATGAATCTTGCTGAGGAATATAAGCCGGATGTGATTATTGTAGAATGTACCGGAGTGGCTAACCCGATGGAGATTGTAGATGCAGTGACAGACGCCTCCATTTATTCTCCTATGATATTACAATCCGTTATCACGGTCATAGACGCGCGTCAATTTCTGGATTTTGCTTCGGGGAACGAGAGAAGCAAGTCGCTTCGTTTGATGCAGGATCAGCTTCGGTGCGCTTCCAAACTGATTATTAACAAGACCGATTTATTGGCTGCGGGCGAGTTACAGAAGGTACAGGCCCTCGTAAAAGAGTTAAATCCATATGCTCTGACTGTGAGCACGCAACGAAGTGACGTGGACGCGGGTATTTTTTTCTCCACTCAAGGAGAGGAGCGTATGGACGTTTCGCGGCATAAGGAATCCGCAGTTGATATTGAGAGTAAACATCCTCATTCGGAAAATCATCTGCACACGTATGATCATGATAACCATACAGACCATCAGTCTCATGATCACCATGACCACGAACATGGGGAGCATTATCATTCCTACGACCATGTAGTTGTTCACACGCATTTCTTTGGACAACCTGTACCACGCTCCGAGTTTGAACAGTTGTTCCGCAGTTTGCCTGCTGAAATTTACCGGGCCAAAGGAATTGTGCGGTTTCTGGAATCAGAGGGTCAGATGATGTTCCAGTTTGCCTATCGGGAGCTGGAAATCATTCCGATCCGCCCGCAAAAGCCAGTGAACGATGTTGCGGTTATCATGGGCGAGAATTTCTCTGCTTCCGAGATTGAGGAACGATTGAGAAAGCTGGAAGCGGCCGAAAAGCCATTGAGTAGTAGTTCATGACTTCGAGAACGAGCAACCTTAATCCATCAAGACCTAATCCATCACAACATAATTCTCGCGCACACCTAGCTGGCAAGCCTACTTGGGGATTTACAACAATTCTGCTGCTGACTGCTGGGTTGTTGCTTTCGGTCACACTCGCAGTCATGCTCGGTCCTGTAGCTGTCGCACCGGGGACGATATGGCGAATTGCACTGTCTCATCTTCCCTGGCTGGACCAGTGGATACCCGTGACATGGACCAAGCCTGAGCAATATATCGTTTGGGAAATCCGCTTTCCACGCGTGCTGCTAGGTGTTGTCGTAGGAGCAGGACTTGCTGTTACAGGGGCGACTATACAGGCATTAATTCGTAATTCGTTAGCGGACCCCTATATTTTAGGAGTCTCGTCTGGGGCTTCGGTGACAGCCACGTTGGTAATTGTGTTCGGAGCTTTCGGATTTTTAGGACGACTTGCGCTGCCTTTATCTGCTTTTATAGGCTCGTTAACTGCAATGCTTATGGTGTTCGCGTTAGCCCGTGTGGCTGGGAGCATATCGACGACCCGCTTATTGCTGGCAGGAGTGGCGGTGTCCATGATGCTGTCGGCTGTGACTAGCTTTATCGTTACGATGGCCCCGAATGAAAAAGGCATTCGTGACGCGATGTATTGGATGATGGGAAGTTTGGCAGGTGCTCAATGGGACACGCTTTTCATTCCAAGCCTCATTGTAGCCGTTGGAACAGCTGTGCTCCTGACCCGATACCGTTCGCTGAATGCTTTGCTAACGGGTGAAGAAACCGCAGTAACGCTAGGTGTGAACGTACAGACGTTCCGCGTATTACTGGTTGTTGTGGCGTCTCTTTTAACCGGGGCAGTCGTATCAGTTAGTGGCTCGATTGGCTTTGTCGGGCTTATGATTCCGCACATCGTTAGGCTGATAGTCGGATCAGATCATCGGCGTGTACTGCCCGTCAGTCTGTTGGCGGGAGCTATTTTTGTCGTGTGGGCTGATGTATGTGCCCGGCTCGTGCTGGCTCCACAGGAGCTGCCGATTGGTATTGTAACGGCTGTGTGCGGAGGACCCTTTTTTGTGTGGCTGCTGCGTCGTAGTTCCTACTCGTTTGGAGGCGAAAAATGAATATAGAAGTCGAATGCGTGACCTTCAGTATTCACGATAAACGGCTGATCGACGGCATCTGTCTCCAGGTAAAAGCAGGGGAGCTGGTCGGATTGATCGGTCCGAATGGCAGCGGGAAATCGACGTTGCTCAAAAATATGTATCGCGTGCTAAAGCCTGACAGTGGTTTGGTTACGTTGGATGGCCAAGATATGCTGCGGATGAAGTATAAAGAAACGGCCCGACAAATGGCAGTGGTGAGTCAGGATGCGCCGCAAACGTTTGATTTTTCAGTACGGGACATCGTCCTGATGGGTCGCCATCCGCATAAGAAGCTGCTGGATGCAGATACTGTCGTCGATCATGAACTGGTCGAGCAGGCGCTGGAGCGGGTAGGCATGAATGCTCAGGCGGATCAGGGCTTTGTCAGCTTGTCCGGCGGCGAAAAGCAACGGGTATTGATCGCCAGAGCTTTGGCGGGACAGGCGAAATTTCTCATTTTGGATGAGCCGACGAATCATCTGGACATCCGGTATCAGCTGCAAATTTTGGATTTGGTCAAAACACTTCGGATAACTACGCTAGCTGCACTACATGATTTAAATTTGGCGGCATTTTATTGTGATCGAATGTATGTATTAAAAGAAGGAAAAGTGGTAGCCTCTGGCATAACGGAGGATGTGCTTCAGCCAGACCTGCTGTGGAGTGTATTCGGGGTGGAGACAGAAATCTGCATTCATCCAAAAACCGGGAAGCCGAATATTACCTTTTTACCGGATTCTCTCAGGAGAGGAGGCCATCCATGACGTTAACAGAAAAGGTGATACGATGAGGTAAGATAAACTACAAATAAAAGAGGAGACGTTACATATGAAAAAATATAGCAAGCCCGCGTTACCGCTGGTTATGCTCGCTTTGGCGATGATGCTGTTGTTATCAGCCTGCGCAGCAGGAAACACGGCTCAAACAAGCGATCCATCGGCAAACGGGCAGCAGCCTGCCGCATCGCAATCGGCAACCAAGGAGACGTCGGTAGAGCTTGAGAATATGGGTGTTAAAATGGCATTTCCCGAGGCGCCCAAACGCGCGGTTACACTGAACCAGCACGCGACTGAGGTTATGCTGGCTCTTGGACTGGAATCCTCTATGGTAGGAACTGCGTATTTGGATGATCAGATTTTGACGAAATATAAGGTTCAATATGACAAAATCCCGGTACTGGCCGAACAATATCCGTCCAAAGAGGTGTTTATGGCCGCTGCACCGGATTTTGCCTATGCGGGCTGGAAGAGTGCCTTTAATGATAAAAATCTGGGTTCCCGTGAGGAGCTAGCCAAACAAGGGGTGCTGACCTATGTACAGGAATCCTCAAATAAACCGGGTCCCACGTTAGAAGATGTGTATCAGGATATACTAAATATTGGGCGTATTTTCAGGGTTGAGGAGCGTGCGGAAAAGCTGGTAAATGACATTCGTGAACAAGTGCAGTCCATTCAGACTCAAATTGGTGCTGTTGAACAGCCACCCAAGGTGTTTGTCTTTGACAGCGGAGAAGACAAGCCCTTTACGGCTGCCAACAATTACCTAACGTCTTTGATTGAAAGTGTGAAGGCGAAAAATATTTTTGATGATATCGACAAAAGTTTTACCGAGGTAAGCTGGGAAGAGGTTGTGAATCGTAACCCTGATGTAATCGTCATCCTCGACTATGGTGATACTTCACTGGCGGATAAAGAGAAGCTGCTCCTGAGCAAGCCTGCGCTGGCTGGTGTGGAAGCGATCAAAAACAAACGGTTTATAGTACTGCCATTATCCGCAGCGGCTGAAGGCGTGCGCGCTCCGATTGCGCTGAAAACCTTGGCTGCAGGCTTGTACCCGGACAAAGTGAAGTAAACAAACAAAAGAGTTGCCAAAACATTGACGAACCTTGCCTAAACTGTTAAACTTGCTAATGCGTAAAGGTTACGTTTATCAAACGCTTATTTTTTTATTACCAAATCGTAATAATTACGGTAGATGGTTTAATGATCATAAACGACCTGGAGAATCTGCGCAAATGATGATCGCTCAGATGGCTCCAGGCTTTTTAAAGGAAAAGGAGATTTGCGTCATGTTATTGGCCTCATTGGAACAGGTCACATTTGGCTACGGAGATGTTCCTAACTTGGTGGATGCCAATGTTGAAATTTTTTCGGGAGAATTTGTGGCTATTACCGGACCGAATGGTGCTTCCAAATCAACCATGCTCAAACTGTTGCTCGGCTTGCTTCAGCCTTGGAAGGGCAAGGTGTTTATGTCTGATCGTACAGGTGAAGGCAAAAAGCTCGTTGTCGGATTTGTATCCCAACAAATTGCTGCTTTCAATGGCGGATTTCCAAGTACGATTTTGGAATTTGTCCGTTCAGGAAGATATACTCATGGCTCTTGGTTACGCCGTATGCGGTCTGAGGATCATGATCTGACTGAGCAGGCGCTGCGTCAAGTAGGCATGTGGGACTTACGTCACCGTAAAATCGGCGAATTGTCCGGTGGACAGAAGCAACGTATTTGTGTGGCGAGAGCGCTCGCTCAGGAATCGGATTTGCTCATTTTGGATGAGCCCACGACCGGAATGGATCAAGAAAGCCGCCATCATTTCTACGATCTGATGAATCAGCAGGTTAAGGAATATGGAAGAACTGTGGTCATGGTGACCCATGGACTATCGGAAGTGCAACATTATCTGGATCGAATTATTGAGCTTGAGAGGAAGGAAGATGGCGGATGGAAATGCTGCACTACGACTTCATGCAGCGGGCATTTTGTGCCGGTGGGGTAATTGCACTGCTGGCCTCGGTGCTTGGAGTATACCTGATGCTACGGCGTCAGGCTCTCATGGCGGACATGCTATCGCATGTATCGCTGGCAGGGGTGGCAGCGGGTGCCTATTTAGGCATTAACCCGACGATAACCGGATTTATTGTTGCCGTAATCGGCGCGATTATCGTTGAATACGTCCGCAGGTCTTATAAAACATATAGTGAGATATCTGTGGCTATTATTATGGTAGGTGGCCTCTCGACGGCCGTTATTTTAATGAATCTGAATCAGAGCATCAACAAAGGGTTTTCCGCTTATTTGTTCGGCTCGGTCGTAGCGGTCAATCAGACAGAGCTGATGTTGATGATTGTAGTGGCTGTGATCGGAGGTATTTTCTTTTTTGTATTCCGGCGTCCTTTGTATCAGATTACCTTTGATGAAGAAACGGCGAAGACCAATGGTCTTCCTGTCAAGTCCATTTCATTTGCATTTAGTATTTTAACAGGGATGATTGTAGCCGCTGCAATGCCAATTGTCGGTGTGCTGCTCGTCTCCTCACTCATCGTGCTCCCTGCAGCGCTGGCGATTCGAATTGCACCGAGCTTCGCGGCAGCCATCTGGATATCTATGGTCACTGCATTAATCGGCGTATTTATGGGTTTAACGGCATCGTATGAACTCAGTACACCCCCAGGGGGGACGATTGCCATGGTGCTGTTATTATTCCTGATTGTAGGAGCTGGTATTCAAAAGCTGGTCCGTAAGCTGGGTAAGCAACAGGCTTCCCGACGGAAGAATGCGACAGGCCAGTGAGTGTAATTACAGTGAGATTAACTAAAAAATCTAACGAATAAAGGAGTAATGAATATGAATACATGGTTCAAAAAATCATTTGTATTGTCTGCGGGACTAGCACTTATTTTATCTGGTTGCGGAGCCAAATCCGATAATGCAGCTACAAATGCTTCCCAAACCGAGCCGAATGCGGCACAAACAGCAGACAGTGGTAAAAAGCTGAATGTAGTCACCACTTTTTATCCAATGTATGAATTTACCAAGCAAGTTGCTGGAGACCATGCTAACGTAACCGCGTTGATTCCTGCTGGTGCAGAGCCGCATGACTGGGAACCGAGCGCCAAAGATATGGCACAGGTTAAGGATGCTGACGTGTTTGTTTATAACGGTATCGTCGAAGGTTGGGCAGAACAGGCTTTGAGCAGCGCGTCCAATGATAAACGTGTTGTAGTTGAAGCAAGCAAAGGGTTGAACCTGATGGAAGGCACTGCTGAGGAGGAAGAAGGAGAAGAAGCACACGCAGAGGAAGGCCATGATCACGATCATGTGCTGGACCCTCATGTATGGCTTAATCCAGTCTTAGCTCAAAAAGAAGTAGAATCTATTGAAGCAGGACTTGTGGCAGCCGATCCGGCAAACAAAGCTGATTATGAGAAAAACGCTGATGCTTATATCACCAAGCTGAAAGAGCTGGATACCGAGTTCAAAACAGGTCTGAAAGATGTAAAACGTAAAGACTTTATTACACAGCATGCTGCTTTTAGCTATTTGGCTAAGCAATATGGTCTGACCCAAGTACCCATTGCCGGATTATCTCCAGAGCAAGAGCCTACACCGGACAAGCTGGCGGGTATTATCAAATTTGCTAAAGAAAATAATGTGAAGACGATTTTCTTTGAAACTTTGGTTGACCCGAAGGTCGCTGAGACTGTAGCTACTGAAATTGGTTCGAAAACGGATGTGCTGAATCCGCTTGAAGGACTGACGGCCGAAGACAAACAGAAGAACCTAGATTACCTTGGTGTGATGAAAAATAATCTGGAGGCTTTGAAAAAAGCTCTGAATGAATAAGCAGACTTTAAACGAATAGTACAAAAAATGACGTTGGGGAACGATACCAGCGTCTTTTTTTATGTCTGTCTAAGAAGATTGTACTTTTTTGGCTAGTGCTCTAGATACAGTTGATACCTAGTACTTTGTAATCTTCACACTACATAAATTATTTACGTCATTGTGAAACGTTTTTTTGAAAACTAATGCTGTAGTAGCTAGTTTCAAATTTCTTTTATAATTCATTGGTAGCGTTTTTATTTTTACAGATTCTTTCTATTAATATTACCAGTTTATTCACCGATATTGAAGTTTGGGCGTGCATATCATTTGACAACGGATTGGAGAGGTTAATTTGGCAACAGTTATAGTAGTGGATGACTCTTTATTTATGCGTTCTGTGCTTAAGGATATTCTTTTGGATTTAGGTCACGCTGTTATCGCGGAAGCAGAAAATGGATATGATGCTGTTTTGAAATACGCACACTTTCGTCCCGATTTAATCACCATGGATATTAATATGCCTAAGATGGACGGACTTGAGGCTGTTAAAAAGATTGTAGAGCTTGATCCCCAAGCCAACATTTTGATGTGTTCTGCTTTGGGGCAGCAGGAAGCGATTATAAAAGCATTTCAGGCAGGTGCAAAAGACTTTATTGTTAAACCATTTGAGATGGAAAGGGTCGTGAATGCAGTCACAAAAATGCTGGGGAGTTAATGAATCAAGATTTTTAATACATAAATATTGAACATGTTAAAGCGAGAATTCCATGCTTATTTTTACGAATATGGAGATGAATAGGATGAGCAATCGAGTGTTGTCTCAAAAAGTATTTATAGACGAACTGATCGCTACGATCAAGAATGGAGGGCTTGTCCCTGTAAATTATGAACACCTCATCAGCGAACAAAGAGAAAGAATGGATGCTCTTAACAATGAACTTACCCTTCGTATTGAGGGACTAGAGACTGATTTGATCTCTGCTTCGACACATTCCATTCCTTTTGCAAATGGCGAAATTATGTTTCTTGCTCGCTATATTGTACTCATTGGAGATCATACCGAGGGATACTTTGTGTTCTATCGAGCAGAAGACTGTGAAAGTCCAGAGGAATATCAGTTTTTAACAAGCTCTTATCAACTTCCACATTTATTACTTGAATTATCTCTTTCTTTAAAAGAACATGGTACTAATGAGCCGCTTGATATTCTGACTTATTGGAATGGCCCTGTCTACCCGCTGAAAGATTTGAATAAAGAAGATATTAAGCTATCCACCTATGAATTTTAATTCCCTTGAGAGAGTCAAATCCCTCAGGGGATTTTTTTACATTGATAATCAAACGCATGTTCGCATATAATACAAACAAACGTTCTGATAAGGAGTGAAGGATCATGTTGGAAAAATACGTGGGGCAGATCGTGGAAATCGTGTATTTGGATCGGAAGGGCAAGCTGTCTCATCGGCGTATCGAGGTGCATCGTGTGCAGAATGGCTTGATACGAGCCACCTGTCTACAGACAGGCCAGCCACGTGTTTTTCGATTAGATCATGTATTGGCATGGCATCCGGTAACCAGAACAGCATAGGAGGGGCTTACGATGGGGAAAAAGCTTGAGGGAAATGGCATATGGGAAAGCTCGCGCATGATTTTGCCTGAGCATCGGGAGGCATATTTAAGACTGATGAAGGAGCAAGGAAGGCGCGGCAAGCCAGCACTGGACGATCAGGAAATGCAGCAGATTGAACAGGCCATCATCGTATCCTATAACGAACGGAAGCCTATTACGCTAAAAGTGTTCAATCCGTTTGATGATGAGGAGCTGCGTGGACTGGTCACAGTAATTAACACAAGTCGGCGAGAAGTGAAGCTATCCCGTGGGGAAGAGGATTTTAGCTGGATAAAGTTGGAGGAAATTATCGAGGCGGATATATAAAAAAGTCTGACTAAGTCGGACTTTTTTACATTTGTCCTGCCTTTTTATAATTAAGATTGTAGCTCTATGAATTCATATTTAAAATAAAACTGTAATTGCAAAAGGAGGAGTTCAATAATGAAAATTAGTAAAAATAATGCCGAACATTATATATGGGGAGATCAATGTGATGGTTGGCGCTTAGTGAAAAATAATGATTTGAGCATTATTCATGAGCGGATGCCCGGAAATACACATGAGGTCAGACATTATCATCATCATGCGCGCCAATTTTTCTTTATTTTATCAGGTACAGCGGTACTTGAAGTGGATGGTGAACGAATCCAATTAGGATCTCAGGAAGGGTGTGAGGTTCCTCCTATGGTGCCTCATCAAATGTTTAATGAAACGAATCAGGATGTTGAATTTTTGGTTATTTCTCAGCCTGCGAGCAGAGGTGACCGGGTTCTGACCGAAAAATAATGTTTTGGAGCAGACATGTTCCAGCGAAGGTTGACAAGTCTTTTTTAGTACCGTATAGTGCTAAATATGATGAAAAAAAATAAAATCACGAATCGGGATGTTGTTCTGCGTATTGCCACCTCATTGTTTCTTACCCAAGGATATCATGCAACAAGTATGGATGAAATTGTGGCTGTGAGCAATGTGTCCAAAACGAACATTTACTATTATTTTAAAAGTAAAGAAGAGCTACTTTCAGCCATTCTGGATCAACTGATTAAAACGTATAATGAGATGATTTATGAAGTTGTTTCGCGTAAGGATCAGTCTGTTCAGGAACGTTTTGAAATCCTTCTTCAATTGCTGACAGAGCAAGAGACAGATTGTTTGGGAGGCTGTCCCTTTATTACTCTTTATACGCAAATGCCTCAAGATAGCGCCTTGTTTCGGAATAAAATAAGCCAGTTCTTCCAAAGCCAAATCACTACCGTAGAAATATTGTTGAACGAGGGAAGGGAAAGATTAGAGATTCAGGCTGAACTTCCTGCGAGGTCGACGGCCCAATTCATCGTCTCGGCCATTGAAGGTGCGCTCTTTCTGCAGCATGCAAGCCAGGACCCGAGCATACTCGAAAATTTAAAATTTACTTTAGCACTTCTGCTAAAGTGATTTTTTTAATCTTTATTAGTACTATGAAGTACTAAAAATTAAAAAAGGCAGGTTTCGTATATGGCACATATCTTTATCACGGGCGGCACAGGATTTATCGGCATGCATACGTTACGGCAACTTTCCAAGGAGGAACACACTATTACCGTCCTGGTTCGTTCGCAGCAAAAGTGGGAACAAATATGCAGGCAAATGGATTTGGAGACAGCATGGCATATCGGGAAATTAACACCGGTTATTGGCGATTTGAGTATACCTGCTCTAGGATTAAATCCTGCTGACAGGCAACTCGTGGAGACAGCAGATGTGATAATTCATGCAGGAGGTCCGATGGATATTCTGCTGGGAGAGGAGGATGCGAGAGCAGCTTTTCTACAAGCGGCAGAAGAAATGATAACGTTGGCTACATATATTCATGCGAGCAAAGGGTTACGACATTTTATTCATTTGGTTGGGTACAAAAGCCCTTTTAATGATCATAACTGGCTTACTCCCGAGCCGGTCATCGCTCATTTAGAACAGGCACCTCCATATGAACGGATGAAATTTTTGGCTGATTTGCGTATCCGTCAAGGAGCACACAAGGAAGGATTTCCGCTTTCGGTTGTCCATTTGAGCGTTGTCATTGGTGACTCAGAGTCTGGGGATACGCCCCAAACTGGTGGGCTGGGCATTCTCGTAGGTTCTACAGCGCGCAAGCTTATGGGACTTGTCCCCGGCGGAAAATCTCATTGGCTCCCCTTGGTCCATGTAGATCATGCAGCCGAATTGATCAGTGCTCTTACTAAGGAATCACATCCTGCCAGCGAAACATACTACTTGATGGATGACAGGCAACAGAGTCCAACGATGATAGAGCTGGGAACGAATATGGCGAAGGAGCTTCGTGTACGTAAACCGCTCGGTTCGATTTCGCCAGCTTGGCTAACCAGTATACTGGGTACTCCTCTGGGCCAAAAGTTAGGTATTCCGAAGGAATCACTCGATTTTATCGTGGATGTGGACTACCCACTGGATGCAGCACGAGAGATTCAACGTAAATACGGGTTGTCACAGGCGATGAACAAAAGCGTGTTCCCATTTGTTATTACTGATCTTGATTTCAGGATTGCTCATTCCACCATAGATACAGATGGATATGTCCGCAACAGACGTGGGCCATTAGCTACACTGGAGCGAAGAGTGAAGAATGGAAATCCAACGATCGTATTAGTTCACGGTACTTTCAGCGGGGCAGATTGTTTGATACCGCTGGCAAATCAATTTCCGGAATCCTCTGTTTGCTTGGTGGATCTTCCCGGTTTTGGCCGTTCCCCATACCATCATAAGGAGGATGTACTAGAAGGCCACATTGAATCGTTAGTGCAGGCTATTCAGGCTTTGAAAACGCCAATCTGCCTTGTAGGTCATTCATTCGGCGGACTACTAGCTGCTAAGGCATGGGAACGCGTACCTGAGCGTATCAGTGGCTTACACCTATTGCAACCTGTATTGCATACTGCTCCGCGCAGATATCGGAGCGCACGAATTACGGAGATTATGCTAGGCAGACTCAGCGAGTCGGTCTTACGCAAGCAATTGCTTGCGCAGACTTGTTTTGAAAGTATCGACGATATCCCGTCAGCATACGTCACGTATGTTCTTGAAGAAATGCGTTCCCCACGCGTAAGAAAGACGACTGCGCAAGCCCTAGCCATGCTAACCAAGTCCGATAGCTTCCAGTCGCTCCCTGAGATATCCGAAAGAATTTATAAAGAGGAGGTTTCGATTCTATGGGGTGTGAAGGATCAGATCTATAAGTTGCCCGAGCCATTTCATGCCCTGCATACGCTGAATATTCCGGCAGCTCATCATTTTCCGATCTCGCAACCGGAACGAACAGCGCAATATCTAAAGCAGCACATAGGACAGAATAACTTAGAGTATAAAAATAAAACCAGCCTAGCACATGGGACTGCCCCCTGTTTCTGAGACAGGGATCAAAACACCTTTCAAGTTCTAAGCAGCCAGTT
>NZ_POVS01000008.1:0-215912 GCF_002894905.1 Paenibacillus sp. F4 | reverse complement strand
AACTGGCTGCTTAGAACTTGAAAGGTGTTTTGATCCCTGTCTCAGAAACAGGGGGCAGTCCCACTGGCTGCTGCTTTTTTAGTTTGTTGGAACCGAATGTACTTTAATACTTTAACTTTATCCAATCGGTTCTATATTATCCAACATGTCGGTCGGGTACCTCCTGATGGCGAAATCGTATACGGATCAGACGCAGACGCTCATAAATTTGATCCAGTCCTGTTTCCGTCGCTTTTTCTTCCCCATACACTTTCAGCATGATGGGCTTGAGCAGCGTATCCCCCAACTCTTCATAAGCAGACCATATGGCTGCCTGCTCCTCCTCAGATACATTCACCAATTCCTTGCGGATCAGCTTCTCCATATCAATTCCATCCCTATCCAAATGCTCGATAGCTTCAATCATCTCTCTACGATGCAAACCTGTCTTCATTCCGATATGCTCCAGTGAAAGACCGTCAGAAATACCTTCGATAATCGTTCTAGTCAGGCTGAATTTATTCAGCTCCTGCCTGTACTGGTTCTCTTTTTGTTTGTACAGCCATGACAAAAAAACTTCTTCTTCCAGCGTCTCTGTTACCCAGTTCAACGGAAATGGTGTAGTCCGGTCATTTTGTGTCGTAATAGCCAATAGCTCCGTCCCATATTGCGACACCTTACCCTGACCCATACCAGGTAGCTCCAACAATTCTTCTTCGGTATGGGGAAGATAGACGCTAATGAGTCGAAGTAGCCGATTCGTAGCGATAAAATAAGGTGCTTTTCGCTCAGTTGCTGCCTTTTGCCGTCTCCACATCGTCAACTGCTCATACACATCATCACGTGGAAACAAATCACAATAGCAATACAGCTTTTGCAGCGTTTGTCCACGTCCTGATGATCCTTCTTGCTCATGAAAAACGCCATGGATTAAGGGCCTGTAGCCCTCAGCCATCTTGAGCGCCAGCTCATGACGGTATACATGCAGTAATTCCTGCCACAAGCTGCCCTCATACCAAAGGTCGTCCATATTTTCATCCGGGACATGGTTTGTGCTCCAGCCTGCACTCCATCCCCCTTCATGTTGCCCAATCCATACCTGAGCAAAGTCCTCATAGCCCTGTTCATTCCGTTTGGACAAGCGATTTAAAAATACAATCTCCATGATTTCTTCCTCCCTCATATCGTTGAATTACAGTCCCGCACAACACAAAAACGCAAAAAAAAGCACCCATCCTGCGTATTCGCAAGAAAGGTGCTTCCCTTTTTGAGCCGTACTATGCTGTTGCCTATATGATAACCGTACCTTGGAGCGCCGTCAACCATAAATTCTAATGATTCAGCTTTTCCTTTGCCAATGCCAGAGCACCGCACAATCCAGCATTGTCACCCAATCCCGGAGATACGATATATTGCTCAATATCTGTTGTCAGACTCGAATGCTGTACGTATCCGTTCAAAAGTTCTTGTAGCTTGGTACGAATGAGCGGGAACAATTGGTCTTGCTTCATCACTCCCCCGCCCATAATAATTTTTTGCGGTGAAAGGATTAATACATAGCTCATTAAAGCCTGTGCCAGATAGTACGCTTCCATTTCCCAGGCTGGGTGGTCAACAGAAAGCTCATGTCCTTTAACCTTCCATCTTTTTTCGAGCGCAGGACCTGCTGCCAGTCCCTCCAAACAATCTCCGTGATAAGGACATGTCCCCTCATAAGTATCTTCTGGGTGACGACGTACCAGAATATGCCCCATTTCCGGGTGGGATAATCCATGTATCAGCTTTCCACCAACCAAAGCACCCGCCCCGATGCCTGTACCTATCGTAATATACAGACAGTTGTCCAATCCTTTGGCGGCACCCCAAATAGACTCACCAAGTGCTGCTCCATTCACATCCGTGTCAAACCCCATAGGCACATCAAAATGCTCTTTAAGTTTGCCCATCAGATTGTAATTTCCCCAATGCGGCTTTGGCGTTGTTGTAATATAGCCATATGTATCACTGCCTTCGATAGGATCAATCGGCCCGAACGAGCCTACACCCAGCGCTTCAATGCCCTTGCCTTCAAAAAATGCGATGACATTCTCCATAGTTTCTGTTGGGGTGGTCGTTGGAAAGCTCGCACGCTCCAGTACCTCCCCCCGTTCGTTGCCAATTCCACATACAAATTTGGTACCGCCTGCCTCAATTGCTCCCAATACTGTCATAGCTGCTGCTGTCCCCTTTCAATCATAGTCCGGTTCTCTCTCACTATATTCACCTGAAATGTGCCCGAGGTCAATCCCCTTATCGCAATTGTATATAATCCTTCACATGACTATGTAACTCCGTTGACATAACGGTATACAAATAAGGACACTAACGCATCAAGCGTCAGCATCCCTATATAACTTACATTACCTGAATTGTACATACGAAGCCTAGCAGCTTCATTATGATCCGGTTGCGACACCCATCAATGTACACAAGCTTTTCATTTCAAGCTGCTCAAACTTGTCTACAATTTGCACGTGATCCAGCGTCAGCAGACAGCTATCCAAAGCACATGCTACAGGTACACCACAGTGAATTTCAGCAAGTTTGCGTGAAAGATGCAGCATATCCAAATCACTCTCAATTTTTTTGCGGACCGATGGTGTTAATTGATCCAAATTCTCCAGAATACCTTCAATGGAGTCGTATTCCTGCACCAGCTTGAGTGCCGTTTTCTCACCAATACCTCGTACTCCTGGATAATTATCGCTTGCATCCCCCATCAGACCTTTAAGGTCCACCACTTGGCGCGGCTTAAGCCCTTTTTCAGTCAGCAGGGTCTCCGGGGTGTATACCATATAATTGCCGTGCCCTTTTTTCATAATAATGACCCGTGTCCGCTCATCCACCAATTGAAGTAAATCATGATCTCCCGAGAGAATCATTACATCCATGTCCTCATTTTGCGAATAATGGCGTGCAAGCGTACCGATACAATCATCGGCTTCAAAGCCTTCCGCTCCAATGTTGGGAATGCCGAGGCTGTCCGTCACTTCACGAATTAATGTAAATTGGGGAATCAAATCATCTGGTGCGTCGGCTCGGTTTCCCTTATACGCAGCAAAATGTTCCCCACGGAATGTCGTGCCGCCCATGTCCCAGCAGCAAATGACATGTGTAGGATTAAACGTTTGGACTGCATCCCAAAAATATCGAATAAAACCATATATGGCGTTCGTTGGCACCCCAGCTTTTGTACGACGGATATAACCGTTTGCGGCGGTTGCATAATAAGCGCGAAATAGTAGGGCCATGCCGTCAACCAGCATTACGGATTGTTCATTGCGTTGTGTCACAGATTGTATTGCTCCCATTCATCATAATATTTAACCCCCACAGTATAACATATCGTGAGGGGAAATTGGGCGTTACTAAGCTCCCCATGTCCCCTCAAAAGTTTCCTCTTTGAAACCTACCGTTACTTTGTTCCCGTCTGTAACAATCGGACGTTTAATTAATCTTCCATTCGAGGATAAAAGCGAGATTTGCTCTTCACGGCTCATGTCTCCAAGCTTATCTTTCAGCTTTAACTCTTTGTACACCTCGCCGCTCGTATTGAAAAACTTTTTCAGCTCCAGCCCGCTTTTACTAATCAAATCTTCCAATTCCTCCGGGCCGGGCGGTTGTTCAAAAATAGGAATCAGTTCCGTCTCATGTCCCTTGTTTTGCAGCCATTTCACTGCATTACGGCAGGTACTGCATTTAGAATACTGATATACTTTCAGTTGGCTCATCGTTAGAATAACCTCCACTTGGTTTCAATCGCTTATTTATATTTTATTCTGGATGATATTGCGCTCTTAATAGCTCCTGCATTTCAGCCATATCTTCAGGCAGCGGAGCATAGAACTTCAGCCGCTCCCCGGTTACAGGATGCTCCAAGGACAGCTCTGAGGCATGCAGAGCCTGTCGAGGCATCTTGGCATCAAGCTGATCATATCGCTCACGTTGCGCAGCGTCATCGGGTGTAATCCGATACATTTTATCTCCGATCAACGGACAACCGATATAAGTCATATGCACTCGAATTTGGTGCGTACGCCCGGATTCCAACTTTAGCCCAATGCGACTTCCCCCGTTCCACACTTCCTCCAGCTTATACAGCGTAAGGGCAGGATAACCATCCGGGGTCACCATACGTAAATGCGGATCATCCGGGTTGCGGTCAATCGGTCCGTCTACCTTTCCTTCCTGCAGCTCAGGCCGTCCATGCACCAGAGCTGTATAGCGCTTATCCACCGTTCCCGCAATCATTTGCTCAGAAATATGCTGGTGTACATACGGATTTTTGGCTACTACCAGCACACCCGTCGTCTCCTGATCAAGACGATGAACAGGACGAAACCGGAACAACTCTCCCTTGGCCTGCCAATAATGCACAACCCCATTAGCCAGTGTTCCTGTGTAATGACCGTGAGTCGGATGGACAATCATGCCCGCCGCCTTGTTCACCACTAACAGATGTTCATCCTCAAACAATATCTCAAAAGGAATGGGTTCAGGTAAAATATCATCAGAACGCTCGCGCTCCATACGAATTTCTACTCGATCCCCGGACTTCACCTTTACGCTGATGTACACACGTGTCCCGTTCAGCATAATACCTTGCTCGGTCAGCTTGAGTTTGGATATTAACTTTCGAGAAATGTTCATACGTTTTTGTAAAATAGTCTTCAACAGCATGCCCTCCTCCTCAGGAGGGATCGTATATACGATAGGTTCATAATACAAGCTCATCACAAATTCCCGGTTGCCTCCTTATTTGCGGAACACTTTTTTGCTGCGCACATATTCGACATCGGGCACACCCTGACGGACATTCGCTGTACGAGCAACGGCAAAGAAATAATCAGAAAGGCGGTTCAAATACCGACGTACCGCCGGATTAATGTCCGTATGTTTACCTAGTGTTACAGCACGGCGTTCCGCGCGTCGGCAAACCGTACGGCAAACATGAAGCGTTGAGGATAATGTGCTACCACCCGGTATAATAAAACGCTCCACCTTCGGATTTTCCTCCTGACATGCATCAATCCAGCCTTCCAGACGCTCTGCCAGCTCGTCTTTCACCTTATATTTGCTTTCACTAATTTTAACAAACGCCAAATCCGAACCACAATCAAACAGCTCCTGCTGTATTTCTTCCAATTGAGTCCGAATATCCGTAAACTCTTCCCCTTCGGCAAAGCTAATCGCTTGTCCTACAAAGCTGTTCAGCTCGTCAATTGTACCGTATGCCTCCACACGATCATCATCTTTGGACACTCGACCGCCGATCACAGAAGTTTGTCCTTCATCACCTGTTCTGGTATAAATCCCCATTTTATTCTATCTCCTTTATCATTCCGTAAGTGCTTTCAGCACCTTGATGGCTTCTTCCTTATTGCTTGTACGAGGCGGCACGGTAGCAAATAATGTTTTGGAGTTATATTTTAGCTCCTTAAACATCTTCATCTGCTCCACCGGAATTCCGAACAAATGAGTTTCCTTGCTTACATCTGATCCTTCTTCCTCCTGCCCCTTCTTCTTAAATACGCCGCCCTCGAACACGCCCCGAGCGTACGTCTTCTTGTCAAAAGCATCATCTAACGGCAGATTCGAGCCATTCTGTCCATACAGCTTCATGTCTTCTTCCGGCAAAAGAAACAGATCATGCTCCCCGGCCGCATATTCTACAACCAGCTTCTGCTGGTTATACAGCGGACTGACTGAAATCTCAATAGTCGGAGCCTGTTCGCCCAGCTTATCCTTAAGCTTTTGTGCCAGCTCTTCACGGATGACTGAAGCATCCCCTTTATCCATAATAAAAATGGAGAAGCTGTCCTTGTCCCGTCCCCCACATCCAGCCAATAATACAAGTGCAAGCATTCCGATGATCCATGGCGATAGCCTTTTTAGCCCTGCTCTCATATGTACGCCCCCTCTTCCATGCCATTAATATATCATAAGTTGTGAACGCAAAAAAAGAAGGCCCGACGGCCTTCTTCTTACATTTGGCTGACTTCACACGGTTAAACCTTGCATTCCGTACCATACAGCTTCATATATTCATTGATTTTCAAATCGAGCTTGCAACTGATCTGGATAACAAGATCAGAGGTGAAGGACTGCTCTTCCTGAAACGTCCGCATCATCTCATTGCGCAGGAACAAAATTTCATCTTCCAGGGAAATGTCGTATCCTATTGAACTAGACGAATTATATCCAACATATGACATGAGCATTCCTCCTACAATTGAAAAATTGAACTTCCTGCTTCCGATTTCAAATTATAGCATAGAAATTTAGAAATAAAAGACTATTTTTTATGAATTACCCATAAAAAAATAATTTTAACCTTCTTTTCTTACTTTTTCTACAAAATGACCAATCCGATCCAGTGCCTCCGTCAGCTGAGCAACAGAAGTCGCGTATGAGCAACGAAGATAGCCTTCGCCTCCCAAACCGAACACATTACCCGGTACAGCCGCAACTTTAGCCTCTGCCAAAAGACGCTGTGCAAATTCATCTGAGCTGAGTCCCGTGCTTTGAATACTAGGGAAAACGTAAAAAGCACCTCTTGGCTCATGGCACTCCAGGCCGATTTCCCGGAACCCTTCAACCATCAGGCGGCGACGCTGATTATAGGCTTCTACCATACGATCTTTCTCACCCAAACCATTCCGCAAGCCTTCCAGTGCCGCAACTTGCCCCATAGAAGGCGCGCACATTACGGTGTACTGATGGATTTTGAGCATAGCGGCAATCAGATCTGGATGCCCGCATGTATATCCAATACGCCAGCCTGTCATGGCGAAGGCTTTGGAAAAACCACTGACGAGAATCGTACGATCCATCATACCAGGCATAGCGGCAAAACTGACATGCTTCTCTCCATAATTCAATTCAGCATAAATTTCATCAGAAATGACGATCAAATCATGTTTTTCCACGACTTCGGCAATCGGAAGCCAATCTTCATAAGTCATCGTAGCCCCAGTCGGATTGCTCGGATAGCATAAAATCAACACCTTGGATTTAGGTGTAATTTTTGCCTCCAGTGCCTCAGCCGTCAGCTTGAATTCATCCTTAGCAAATGTTTCAATACCTACTGGAATCCCGCCTCCAATCGAAGTGATTGGAGAATATGAAATGTAGCACGGCTCGGGCACGAGAATTTCGTCGCCAGGTACAATTAACGCACGCAAAGCAAGATCAATCGCCTCGCTTCCCCCAACGGTTACGATAATCTCATTTTTGGGATCATAACGGACTTCAAATTGCTCATTCAGATAATCACTAATCGCTTCACGCAGTTCTGGCGTTCCCGCATTAGACGTGTAGCTGGTAAAACCTCGCTCCAATGAATAGACACAGGCTTCCCGCATATGCCAAGGGGTTGTAAAATCCGGTTCGCCTACACCAAGGGTAATAATATCCTTGTTGCCACCCACCAAGTCAAAAAACTTACGAATACCCGAAGATGGGATCTCGCGCACCAACGGGGACAAATAGGAACTCATGGCTTTGTTACTGTCGGTAAATGCTTCTGTTTTGAGATTCATCATGATCTTCCTTTACGGCGAAATCATCAGACGATTATCTTCCTGATGGTCCTCAAAGATAATTCCGTCCTGCTTGTATTTTTTAAGCGTAAAATTAGTCTTGGTAGACAAGACCGAATCAATAGGCGACAGTTTTTCCGACACAAAATTAGCGACCTCACGGAGATTGCGGCCTTCAACCTCTACCAGCAAATCGTATGCTCCGGACATGAGATAGACCGATTTAACTTGCGGATACAAATAAATCCGTTCAGCAATCCCTTCAAAGCCTCTTCCACGCTCGGGTGTAATCTGTACTTCGATCAAAGCGGTAACCTTTTCGTCGTCGACTTTGTCCCAATTGACTACAGCGGCGTATTTGACGATCACATGTTGGTCTTCGAGCTCTTTAATTGAGGTTCGAACATCCTGCTCGTCAACCCCCAGCATAGTAGCCAATAGAGTCGGTGTTCTTCTTGCATCTTCTTTTAACAATTCCAGCACTTTTAATTTCAATTCATTCAGCTCTGTCATTCTACATAGGCCTCCATCGAAAGAGATTACTATACATCATACAATACGCACTTTAAACCTGCAAAGAAAAACCGTCCACTCCGGTAAACCCGGCAGATGGACGGCTGTTATGGGAATCTGCTTCAAAAACGGAAAATCCCGTTTACATATAATAAGGGTTGTTTTGATGAGTAGACTGGCCTTGCTGGTGCATAGATTGACCATATACTCCCGCAGATGCCGACTTTTGCTGAATGAACTGTTGGCATTCTTGTTGGGTCTTGCGAGCTTCTTGAATCTGTTTGTCCAAATCGATGCGCAGTGCTTTAGTCGGAGTGGCATACATATTGTTTTGGCTCATCAGATGATACAAATCACCTTGCAGACGCAATGTATCATTCGTAAGGTCGGTGAACATCTGACGCACAGACGGACAATTGGATTCTGTCGTCGCCGTTGTGTACTCGCGCACTGTACGTTTCATATCAGCAAGAATGGTATAGAGCAAATCTTCTTCGGGCATAAATGACATATTATTTTGTGAATACATTCTGTCAAACCTCCTTTATTGTAAATCCAAATTACTGCTGCGGTTGCATTGGGGCAAGCTGCTGATGCTGTTGAAGAGCATTAGAAAGCAGATTCAAGTGGTGCTCATGAGTTCTTGCCAGTTGCAAACAGGCTTGTTGGATGGCTGGGTGCTGAATAGAAGCCGCTGTCGCCGCACTTTGTTTGAGTAGTAGTTCTTCATTGGAAATGGAGTCCACGATGTACTCCAGCTCTTTACCTGACAAGGGTTGCATGTTCGTAGATTGCATAATTTCTGTGCCTCCTTGAATGTTTTGTTGCACGCTGGTTATCTTGTCCGTTTGGCGAAATACTATGTACACCTAAGAAATACTACATATTACCTTATGAGGAGTGCATTTATATGGAATTGATATGCGGGAATACATATTGGCCCAGTACCTTGGAGAAAATGTTAAATTTCCCGCCTTTGGCAGAGGATTTAAATTGTGATGTATTGATCATCGGTGGCGGGATGGGTGGATCCATCTGCTCCCGACTGTTGGGAGAACGACAGGTAGACGCCGTGGTTATTGACAAACGCAAGCTAGTACATGGAAGTTCTTCGGCCAATACCGGGCTGCTGCAATATAGCAATGATAAGACCTTAACTTCCTTCATCAATACGTTTGGTGAAATGAACGGTGTACTGTTTTACCGTATGTGTAAAGATGCTCTGGATCAGTTGGAAAAACTGTCTACCACGCTGGAAATTGATCCGTCTTTTTCACGCCGAAGTAGCCTGTACTATGCAAGTACATCGGAGGATGTGCAGACACTTCAGGAAGAGTACAAACAGCTAACCCGGTTTGGATTTCCCGTCGAATACTGGGATGATCAACAGATTGCTGCCCGATTTCCTTTCCGAAAACCAGCAGCCTTATATACACGCGAAGATGCCGAGGTTAATCCATTTTTGTTTGCCCAAGGACTGCTGCGATCTGCCAGCCGTCTCGGTGTACGCTTATATGAGCACACGGAAGCCAAGCATTTTGAATTTAACGAAAATGAGGTCGTTTGTCATACCAGCGGTGGGATTATCCGAGCGAAAAAAGTTATTTTTGCAACAGGTTATGAAACACAAGAGATTAAAACAGACCGCGGAGCCGTTCTAGAAAGCTCATATGCTATCGCCACCAATCCAATCGGAGATACACCCTTGTGGCATGAACAGTGTCTCATCTGGGAAACTGCTCGTCCTTATCTATACATGCGCTCCACACCGGAAGGACGCATTATTATTGGTGGTTTAGACGAACCTGTACTGGACGCCAATCAACGTGAAATCAGGCTGCTGCACCAACAGCAAAAGCTGCTACAAACATTACAGGAATTTTTTCCGGGTATATCATTTCAGATCGACTTTGCATGGGCTGCTGTATTCGGCTCCTCTCATGACGGCTTGCCGTATATTGGTCCACATCCGCGTTTTCCCAACTGCTACTTTTTAGAAGGTTACGGGGGAAATGGAGCAGTCACGAGTATGATGGCCGCACAACTTTTGGCTGATGAACTGACGGGCACACACCGACCTGAAATGGAGCTTTATTCTCTGACCCGTACTACCAAGCCCTCGCCCGAAACAACGGAACCGATGGTTTAACATATGGAATACAAAAAGAACCTTCTTTCCCTATAAGCGGGTCTGAAGGTTTTTTTTAAATGTATTTTAAACTATTCGGTTTGCTTGTCCCAGCGTTGTGCGTGGGAATGAGACTTGCTCTGCTTTGTCTTTTGTTCCATTTTCAGCACACTTCGCATAAAAAACCATCCGAGCACTGGCATCAATGCCAGTCCAATCAACAACCAGATCATCGCCGTGGGAGCCTTGCTGATACTTAGGACACCCAAGAAAATGAGTGTTCCGGTCAATCGGCCTACCATTAAGCATAGTTCGCGCAGTACAACCAGTTCCACTCTCTGATTGGCATCTCCTTTACTCGTACCCATTAAATCAAAGCTCGCCGAAATCATGGGAATTAAATACAAGGGCATAAATAAAGCGGTGCCGATCCCCATAATCAGTAGTGTGCTATACTCCATACGCCACAATAACGGTAGAAGCGCGATCACCAACAACACGGCACCCAACAGCATACCCGCCGAACGATAGTGTGGCTTGAGCCATTTTCCGACAGCCCAAAAGCTGAAAAATGAAACCGCCGATGTAATAAGTGAAAACTGCGCCAGCTTCCATTCCTGTTGAGTAGCTACATACACGAGCAGCGTAATCAGGAAGGCAAATACCCCTTCACGGATGCCCTGGGCAACAAGCGATAACGACAACGGACGCCACATACTCCCTTTTTGTGACAATCGCTGCTTGGGCTCCTTCCAATTGTAATTTCCTGTCGGCTTGCGCTTGCGAAGAAAGAAACTAAGCACCACTCCTACGACATAAAAGGCCAAGGAAATACTGAATATCACGCGGTAACCTGCGTCATCCTCCATACGGGCAATAATCCAACCAGACAGCCAAGGACCCACTATACCGGAAAACGAGCCCAGCAGACCCACCCACCCGTTAAAATGATCACGACTTGCCTGATCCGTGACTTCGAAAAAAATCACATTAAACGCCAGCCAGAATAAACCTAATGCTGCACCCAGCAACATCCCGAGCGGCCATATGTAGTTCACAGCCTGCGGTCCCGTATATAACACGATCAGATAAAATAGGCCGGATAATGCGGTCCCCACGCGCAGGGCATTCATTTTATTATGTTCCTTGACCCACTTTCCAGCCACCCAGACCATAATTCCCAGTGCAATTTGTTGACTGACATTAAACCAGCCGATCATCGCGTAATCCTGCTTGCTTTTCCACAAATACACGTTAAGAAATGTGCCTGACAATGCTGCTGCAAACACAAACAATCCATTCAAGCTTAATAGCAGAATGGATTGTCCGTTCAGGTTTGATTTCAATGCAGTTCCCCCTAACCGAAAAATCACCAATCAGCTTATTTCAAGCAGCTTGTTGTTCAAAGATTTCTTCGATTTAAGATGCCCGCATTGAACTTGGGCCTATCCGGGGGATTGCTATTTAATTGTTGGAAATACCGCTGAGCTTCTCCAGCATCCGCAGTCGGTCATTCTCTGACAGTGTCTGCTGTACATGGAAGCAGCTAGGACACACATAAACATTCAAGACGAACGGCAAATCCAGAACAGGCTTGCCAAGCGCTGGAGACATCGACGGTTCAAAGCCTTCTCTGGTTACGGTTTGCGAACCCGCATGCAGCATGTACTCTCCACATTGGGAACATTCAAGAACCTCATCTTGTCTGTCGAGTATTTGTTCAGCGCCTTGTTCATAAGCCATCAGATCCGCACCGCTTTCTTCAAATTTTTGCAAAGTATGCAGCACAGGCAACTTATGAAGCTCATTATCCTGTAACAACGGTGCATCAACCGGTTTTTCAACTACGATTTCATCCTCTGCCTCATATAAAATATCCTGCTCCTCATCATCACCGAGCTGAATACTCAATGTACGATAACCCTTCAGGTCTTCTTTTCCATGTGAGTGGGGCGCAGGGGTTACAGAAGCCACATGATCATGTTTCGTCTCTTCATGTCCATGCTCAACGGCATGTCTATGAACAGGTGGAGAAATAGACTCATCTTCATCATCGGTGATGTCAGAGTACCCTTTCAGATCATTATGGCAATAAGGACACTCTTCCTCAGGCCCTAATTCTTCATCCCAAATAATTTCCATGTTACACCATGGGCAAATAGTCATTTCCAAGCTTTATCATCCTTCCGTTCCAAGCGTATACCAAGCTCTAGTATACAGGATGTGTCAAGTTACACTGGCACCGATCACATAAGATAACGATATTGAAATAATCATGGAGAACAAGCCGACAGCACGGTTATCCTCTTTAATCTGTTCATCGATAGAAAATACCGGTGTCAGAAACTCAAAAAGAAAGTACGCCGCAAGTAGCAGTAAAAAGCCAACGAACGACCAAATCATCGTATCATACACACTGGATTTGGCTTCCATTGCAAAGCGGAGTACGTTGCAAATACCGAACATTTTCCCTCCCGTAGCCATGGCTACCGAAACATTGCCGCGCTTGATCTCTTCCCAGCATTTATAGCGGGTCACCAGCTCAAAACACGACAAAAATACAATTAGCTCCAGCACGGCCACCGAGAAATAACCCAGCATCATCCCCAACGGATGTGACAGCAATTCATCAATCGCCATCTTCACTTCGTCCCTCCCGTTCTACCAAGCGTTCCCGGGCAAAGCCGGCAACCCATTGCTATTCCAATTCAGCAACTGTTACGCCTGTGCCGCCTTCATTGTAATTACCGATACGGTAGCTTTTCACATGTTTATGCTTGCGGAGGTACTCCTGAATACCGGTTCTCAGGACACCCGTACCTTTGCCATGAATAATGTGCACCTGACCTAGATTGGCCAGAAACGCTTCATCCATGAATCGGTCCACTTCCATCAAGGCTTCCTCCACATTCGCCCCCCGAAGATCAAGTTCACTTCGTACGTTATCATCCCGTGTCCGCTTAACGCCAGTCACTGGTTTTTGAACTCTTGGAGTCGTTGCTTGGGCAGGTTGCAGTAGTTCCAGATCATCCAGACTGACTTTCATCTTCATGATCCCCAGTTGAACCACAGCTTCCTTGGTACCGGACAGTTCAACCACGTGGCCTTTTTTATTCAGACTGTGAACGGATACTTCATCACCAGCCATGATAGAACGAGTACGTGTAGCGGCCGGGCGTTTGACGGTACTTTTCTTGCGTTGCTTCGGTTCAGCCTCATCCAGTTCTCTGCGAGCTGCAATCAGCTTATGTTCCTTAACCGAGGCCCCTTCTTCCTGAGCCAATTTACGCAAATCAGTAATGATTTTCTCTGCTTCACTACGAGCCTTATCCACGAGAACTCTTGCTTCGTCCTCAGCTTTTTCCAGCATACGGTCCCGTTGAGACTCCAGCTTATCCAACTCCGTCTGATGACGGCTACGCAATGCTTCCATTTCCTTACGTAGCTGCTCCGCTTTTTCTCGTTCTTGCTCAGCTGTTAAACGGTTCTGCTCCAGTGACGCGATCATGTGCTCGACGCGCTGGTCTTCTTCCGTTACCTCACCACGGGCATAGTCTAAAATACGTCCTGGCAATCCCAATCGTTCAGCAATAGCAAATGCATTACTTCGTCCGGGAACACCGACCAGAAGGCGGTAAGTCGGGCTTAATGTAGCGACATCAAACTCCATGCTTGCATTAATAATTCCTTTACGCTCATAGGCATACGCCTTCAATTCACTATAGTGAGTCGTGGCAACCATACGGCAACCCATGGCATGTATATGCTCCAAAATGGATACAGCTAGAGCCGAGCCTTCCGCGGGATCCGTTCCTGCCCCCACTTCGTCAAGCAATACAAGACTTTTTGGCGTCATATTTTTCAGGATGCTAATGATATTGGTCATGTGACTGGAAAATGTACTCAAGTTTTGCTCAATGCTCTGCTCGTCACCAATATCGGCATAGATTGCATCAAATACACACAGCTGGCTTTCATCCTCAACAGGTACAAACAGTCCAGACATCGCCATCAAACTAAGCAGACCGATGGTTTTCAGAGTAACGGTTTTCCCCCCTGTGTTCGGTCCGGTAACGATAATGGAGGTGTATGAATTGCCCAGCTCCACATCAATGGGAACAACCTGCTCCAACGGAATTAGGGGATGTCTGCCCTTTTTCAGCTTCAAGTACCCGCGGTCATTCATTAAAGGCAAGGTTGCCTTCATTTCACGGGCGAGACGCGCTTTTGCAAAAATAAAATCAAGATTGCCCAATATGTCCACATCATACAACAACATATCTGCTTGTTCTGCGACAAGTGCGGTTAGCTTCTGTAAAATGACTTCAATTTCACGCTCTTCTCTCAGCCTTGTTTCCCTCAGCTTATTGTTCATGGCTACGATGGATTCAGGCTCGATAAACAATGTTGCACCAGACCCGGATTGATCATGAACAATTCCGCCAAAATAAGAACGGTATTCGGCCTTAACCGGGATCACAAACCGATCTCCACGAATCGTTATCAACTGATCTTGAAGCATTTTGGAGACAGTTGAGGAACGAATCATGGAATCCAGCTTTTCACGAATACGCACTTCTCCCGAGCGCAGCTCCCGACGGATTTGAGAAAGCTCTGTGCTGGCAGAATCCAGCACCTCTGCATTTTCATCAATACAGCCTTTAATGGAGTTTTCTAAACCTCTCTGCTCCGAAAGCTGCTCACTCCAATACAGCAATGTTTCGACAGGATTTTCCTCATGCAAACTTGCCACGTATACCTGTATACGGCGTGCGGCCTGAACTGTTGTCCGAATGCCAAGCAACTCCTGCGGGCTTAACGTTCCGCCAATACGGGCACGCTTCACCGCCGGAGTGATATCCACTACTCCGTTAAATGAAGGCACCCCTTTGAGTCGATCAGCAGCATAGGCCTCATCCGTGCCTTTCAGCATTTTCTTGATATACTCCAAATCATCGCTGGGCTGTAGTCGAAGGGCTGTCTGTTGTCCCGTTGCCGTTTGGGCATAGTGACTTAGTTTATTTAGAATTTTTTGATATTCAAGGGTTTTAAAAATTTTAGAGTCCAACTTCACTACTCCTTTCACATATATATATATTATACCGAAAGCAGCAAACTTACGCTATTTGCCAACTCTGTTTTACACATAAGAAAGCTCTTCATGCCACACACTAACCTTTGTCTAACCCTGTAAATTCAAAAAACAAAGGAGGTTATTCCGTGAGCATTCTCGGGCACATTGTACGTTTCATCGTTGCCGCTCTGGTGCTGATGGTCGTAAGCTGGATCGTTCCCGGATTTAGTGTAGGCGGCTTTTGGAGCGCGCTGATTCTTGCCATTGTCATTGCCTTGGTTGGTTATATCATCGAGGCAGTGTTCGGCCGACGTGTTTCTCCATTTGGACGCGGTATCGTAGGTTTTCTTGTGAGCGCTCTGGTGATCTGGATCGCTCAATATGTGGTGACCAATGTCAGTGTTTCCGTTCTGGGCGCATTGCTCGCTGCATTGGTTATCGGGATTATCGACCTGTTTATTCCGGTATCGACACCGTTTGAAGCCGGTCGCAAAGACGGGAAATAATTTCAATAGACACTCCCGACAAAACTGTCCCGAAGCAGATTTCGTCTGCCAAAGGACAGCTTTTTGTCATATAACTTCTGAGTGGATACAATAAGCAAACAATCCCCGGCGATGAGCAGCCGGGGATTGCCTTACATTTTTAATCCGTATCTACTGATCCTGTTCGATAAGTTCAATCCATTCATTGTACTCCGTTTGAAGCTTAGTGTATTCTTCCTGTAATTGACGTAATTCTGTAGAAATCTTCTCCGTATTTTCCCGATCTACGTCCTGTTGTACTTGTAACAGTCGAAGCTGATGCGCCGCCATTTCATATTTTTGACCCACTTCGTCCAATTCAGACTGCAAGGCCATTCGTTCCTGCTCTATGGACTGCTGTTCAGCTTTCGCTGTTTTTGCAGCTTCAACCGCCAAACGAGTCTCCTCCTGAAGCTGTTCCTTTTGTTCAACGGTTACGGCTATTTCCCGTTCCCAAGATGCAAATTCTTCCTTACGGGCAGCATCTTCAGCTTCCAGACGTTCCGCTTCTGCCTTCAACTGATCGTATTTAAGTTGCCACTCTAGAGATTCTTCCTCAGCACGTTCCAGTTTACTCCGCCGTTCGTGATCTTCCTGTTGAAGCTGCTTAATATTCTGCTCCAGCTGTCCAGCTCGGCTCTTCATGCTTCCATATTGCTCCTGAAGCGATTGATACGCCTTAGCTCCCTCTTGCTCTCGGACTTTCGCTTTCTCAAGCTCATCCTGAACGCGAATCAGCTCAGGTGAAAGCTCCTTGATTCTCGCTTCGAGTTGAACTAGCCGTTGCTGTTGTGAAGCAAATTTATCATTAATAGCTTCGAGCTCAGCCGTTGCGTGCTGTAATTGCTCCTGTATCGCTTCCTTCTGTTCACGTGCTTCCAGCAGGGAGAGCTCCAGCTCATCAACTGCCAACTGGCGTTCTTCTGCAAGTTTCTTCCATGACTTCTCGCTTTCAGCTAGCGTAGCCAACTCACTTTGCAGCTTGCGAGAAGATACGTGAGCTTGCTCCAGCAGCTTCTGCATCCGCCGCTGTTCTTCCTCCAGCTTAGCCGTCTGCTGCTGCGTAGCCTTAGCTTCAGCTTCTAATTGATCATATCGGCTTTGCAGTTCTTCACGCACAAGCGTATCTGCCTGCTCTCGCTCTATCGCAGCCTGTCGCTGTGTTTCCAGCACAGACTCCAGCTCGGACTGTTGTTGCTTCAGTACTCTTGCTTGTTCTTGAGCCTCTCCCAGACGAGAAGCAAGCTCTGTACTGCCTGCCTGTACTTGTTCTAATTGTTCCTGAAGCTCCTCAACCCGAATCTCCTGCTCCAGTGCAGCTTCATCAGCTCGTTTCTGCGCTTCCTGATGCTGGAGCTTTTCTTCATTCAACGCCAATTCAGCCTGTTTACGTTCCTGCTCCAGCTGCTCATTCAGCCCGGAGCACTTGGTCTGCCATTCGCTTACTTTCTTACTATGCTCTTGCTGCAAAGCAGATCGCAGCTTGTCCAGTTCTGTACGCTTTTGCTCCTGATGAGTCTTCTCTGCAGCTGACAGCTTGGTTTCAGCCTGTTTAGCCGCTTCAGCTACTTCCTTCTTCATCTGCTCTTCTATTTGCCGGATACGGGCATTAGCCGCCTCCTGCTGCTCTTTCAGCTTGCGAGAAGCTTCTTGACGAGACTCCTCCAATTCACGTTTAGCTTGTTTTTGTCCATTTTCAAGTTCAGCCGCTTTTTTCTCCTGCTGTTCCAGCTTTGTCTTCAATTGGGCAATCTCTTTGGCTGATACAGATTCGGTTTCCATCAGCTTCTTCTGCGTTGCTTCCTTTTCTTCCTTTAGTTGAACAAGAGATTGATGAAGATCTGTATTTTTTTGCTGCTGTTCCCCTAGAGCCGTCTGGAGTTGCGCCAGATCTCCTCGGAGCTCTGCTCGTTCCGCTGCTAAGCGGTTCATATGACTCTGAATTTCCTGGATTTGTACAGCTTCTTCTGCCATATGAACCGCAGCCAGCACGGCAATTCGGGGCATATCCAGACGCGAATGAGCTTGAGAAATGCTGTGCATGCGCTCATCCACGTAATTGGCAACCTGCTTCATATAATCGGTATTGCTGCCGACGAGTTTATAAGAAGTACCGTAGATCTCTACAGTGACGCGAGTACGATCTGGTGTAGTCACAATTATGCCCTCCTTCAATACTACTGTATGTTGATTCTAAGGTGTGTCCGGTACTATGGTAACCCGCCTTCCGTGAAGCGTTCAACCTTATTAGTCCGGCTTCCCCGCAGCGGGTAAATATCAGAGTAAGAGAGCTTCTATGATGATAGGCCAAAAAGCCGTATCGAACCTCTGTCACTAAGATTCGATACGGCTTCCCGCATTTCCTGCTACTTTCTCAATTCCGCTCCAAAAGTTTGTTCCAGAGACGTAACGACAGGAGTATGGGCCGCATTGATCTCTTCATCCGTCAACGTATGTTCCCAATGACGATAGGTCAGAGAGATAGCTACGCTCTTCTTATCTTCACCAAGCTTACTGCCTGTAAATACATCAAATACTCGGGCATCCTGCAACAGCTCTCCGCCTGCAGCGTGAATAACACGAAGCAGTTCACCTGCCTCAACGTCTTTATTTACCACGAGGGCAATGTCACGTTCCACGGATGGGAAGCGAGCCAGCTCTCTGAACTGAATATGAGAGTTGGCGTGTTCAACGACCTGTTGCAACGCGATTTCTGCTACATACGTATCGTTCAGCCCATAAGATTGTTGAAGCTCCGGATGAATCTGCCCAATGGTACCGATCCGTTGAGAGTTTCCATTCACATCCAGCCATACCGAAGCGGAACGGCCCGGATGGTAGCTTTGTGGTTGGTCAGCCACATAACGAATGCTGGCACTCAATCCGAAATAGTCAAACACCGTTTCAAGCGCGCCTTTAATATCAAAGAAATCAACCTTTTCAGCACCAATATTCCATTGTTTTTCACGGCGTACCCCAGTCAGCAGTAGACTAAGCACTTGAATTTCCTGCGGCTGACGGGTTAATGTTTGTTCCTCTGTATAAAATACCGTTCCCATCTCAAAAATCGCCAGATTGTCTTGCTTGCGATTCATGTTGTACACCGCTGTATCCAGCATCTGTGGAATGATACTCGTACGCAAAACACTACGATCTTCGCTCATAGGCATAGCCAAACGTACCGGATGGCTACCTTCTGTCAGGGCATTAAATAACCCCGTACTTTGCGGATGTACAAAAGAGTAACTGATCGTCTCCTGCCAACCACCATGAGCCAGCAATCTGCGCAGGGAGCGGCGCAATGATTGCGATGCTGTCAAAGCTCCCGGAGTTGTAGGACCTTCAATCGGCGTGGTCGGGATATTGTCGTAACCATACAGACGAGCTACCTCTTCGATTAAGTCCACGTCAATAGTAATATCTCCACGGCGTGTAGGAACTTGAACTTCCAGTACCCCTTGCTCTGCGTCGCCACATCCGAAATGAAGTCTACCGAAAATCGTTTTCACCTCAAGCAGCGACAGTTCGGTTCCCAAATATCGGTTTATTTTATCTAGCGACAGCTTGATAATGCGATTTTCAGCTTTTGCAGACGCTGATTCTACGATGCCCTGGTGTACAGTGCCTCCCGCATAACGCTGAATCAGCGCAGCTGCACGATTCACAGCAGGCACAACAGCTCCTGGATCAATCTCTTTTTCAAAACGCAGACTTGCTTCTGAACGCAGTCCAAGTTGACGAGACGTTTTGCGAACTGTACCGCCGTCAAACTTCGCAGATTCCAGCGCAATGCTGACCGTCGCATCCGTAACCTCGGAGTTGGCTCCACCCATCACGCCTGCCAATGCAATGGGTTTCACACCGTCTGTAATCAGCAGCATATGCGGCTCCAGCTTACGCTCCTGATCGTCAAGTGTAATCAATGTTTCGCCTGCACGAGCGAGTCGAACTTCAATATTTCCATTTTCCAGCTTATCCGCATCAAAAGCATGCAATGGCTGACCGTATTCCAGCATGACGTAGTTCGTAATATCTACGATGTTGTTGATCGGACGAACACCTGCCGCCATCAGACGGTTTTGAATCCATAACGGGGAAGCCCCTACTTTTACACCTGTGATATAACGGGCCGCGTAGTGCGTACACAGTTCAGGAGTATCTACCTTCACAGACAGATGATCTGCCGCTGCATCGCTAATTTCCACCAGATCCTTAGCCGGGTCAGCCAGCGAAATGTCACGTCCCAGAATCGCACTCACTTCATATGCTGCTCCGTGCATGCTCAGGCAATCCGAACGGTTGGGTGTCAGATCAAAATCCAGCACCTGATCATCCAGCGCCAACAGCTTCGTAATTGGCATACCAATTTCAGCATCCTCAGGCAGCACCAAAATACCTTCTTGCAATTCCTTTGGAAGCAGCTTGTCATTCATGCCTAGTTCTTTGGCCGAGCAGATCATGCCCATGGATACAACACCACGTAGCTTGGCCTTTTTAATGTGGAAATCTCCCGGCAACTTTGCACCTACAACTGCAACAGGAACCTTTTGACCTGCATCCACGTTTTTAGCACCACACACGATTTGCAGATCTTCCTCTTGACCTGCATCGACAATACATACATTCAGCTTATCAGCATCTGGATGCTTTTCCTTGCTTTTAACATAGCCGACAACGACACCAGTAATTCCTTGATTGCGCTGCTCGACCTCATCAATTTCTATGCCCGAACGGGTGATTTTCTCTGCTAGATCCTCCGCGCTTACCTGATCCAGCGATACATAATCGGACAGCCACTCGAATGATACTTTCATATGGGTTCACTTCCCTTGATATAGTTGTTTATTGACGCGCAAACTGTTTCAGGAACGACAGGTCACTGTTATAAAAATGGCGAATATCGTCGATACCGTATTTCAATATAGCAATCCGCTCTACACCCATACCGAATGCAAAGCCGCTGTACACCTCGGGATCAAAACCGCCCATCTCCAGCACTTTCGGATGGACCATACCACAGCCTAAAATTTCAATCCATACACGCTCGCCATTTTTCTTCACAAAAGTCACGTCTACTTCAGCGCTCGGCTCTGTGAACGGAAAGAAGCTTGGACGTAAACGGATTTCGGTCGATTCTCCGAACATTTCGCGTGCAAATTGAAGTAAGGTTCCTTTCAAATCACTCATACGAATGTCTTTTCCAATGACAAGCCCTTCAATTTGGTGGAATTGAAAAGAATGCGTTGCATCGTCATCATCACGTCGGAATACCGTACCCGGACAGATAACCTTAATAGGCGTTTCGCCCTTCATCGCTTCCATTGCACGAATCTGAACCGGTGACGTATGGGTACGCATCAACAGATCCTCGGTCAGGTAAAATGAATCCTGCATATCCCGTGCTGGGTGATTTTTAGGCAGGTTCAATGCTTCGAAGTTATAATAATCCGTCTCTGCCTGTGGACCTTCAGCCACTCGATAGCCCATACCTGTAAAAATATCCTCGATTTGCTCAATCACTTTGTTGAGCGGGTGCAGTCCACCTTGCGGCAACGCGCGTCCAGGCAGCGTAACGTCGATCTTTTCCGCTTGCAAACGCTCATTCGTTTCTGCTTTCGTGAACTCGTCCTGCTTACGGTTAACGACTTCTTCAATCGCCTCGCGCACCTCATTGGCTACCTGTCCAACAACCGGACGCTCTTCCGCGCTCAGCTTGCCCATACCGCGCAAGATTTCAGTCAATGCGCCCTTTTTCCCCGAATATTTGACCCGTAAATCAGCCAGCTCCTTGGGTGTTGCCACCTTCTCCAATACTTCCAGTGCTTCTTCCTTCAAGGCCAGCAAATGTTCCTTCATTTGGATGGTTTCGCTCATCGCCTGTTCAGTCCCCTTTCTTCATATCCAGCTTTTCAGACAACAAAAAAAGGTCTTTTCTCCCGGTAAGGGACGAAAAGACCGTGGTACCACCCTCGTTAGACAATAAGCTCAGCTCACCCGGCGTTCTGCCTTACGGCAACTAGTTACAGGTGATTGTTCATGCTGTGCATCATCGTCTCGCTCTGCACGTTGTAACGGTCGTGAACCGGTATCCCCTACTTGCACATTCGCCATTTACATGGCGCCTGAGGTTCAAGGAACTGCTCCGGAGCGAACTTCAACAGCCCAGTATTTGCAGAAACGCTCTCAATCCTACGGCGCTTCCTCCCTGTTCAATCGGACACTGTCTACTCTTCTCCATCAAGACATTTTCAAAAATTCGAACTATTGTTCATTATTATATGCAAACTACCGCGCTTTGGCAAGCAGGGCATACGTTTCATTCCTTTAGATATCGAGATCATCCAACCGCTCCAGATTTGCACGAATGCGCCTAATTTCGCTCAACAACTTCTCATTTTCGTCATTCGTGCCCGTCATTCCCATCAACTCTGTAAGACGCAATTGTAATCGAAGCCGTTCCTCACGCCGCTCCTGGTCTTCTGGCTCCCGTTGACGGCTCCGCTCATCTTCTTGCTTTTCGTCGGCTGTTCCCTCATAGATTTCATATCCGCCCCCCGGCTTCATATCAAGTAACCGAGTTGCCGTGCACCTCACCAGCTCCCGATCATGTGAGACGAGCACCAGGGCTCCATCATAGTTACGCAAAGAATCCTCTACAATTTCACGGGTTTCAATGTCAAAATAATTCGTCGGTTCATCCAGCACCAGCAGATTGGCTCCACTAAAGTACAGACGCAGAAAAGCTACCCTGCATTTTTCTCCCATACTGAGTGTCCCGATCTTTTTAAACACGTCCTCTTTCGCAAAAAGAAAGCAGCCCAACACCGTTCTCGCTTCTGTTTGCGTCATCGTCGGGAGCGCAAGCAGACTGTCTAGCAACGTTTGATCCTCTGGGAGCTGCTCCAGCTCCTGTGAAAAATATCCGATGTTCAACTGTGGGTTGGCTGTGATTTTTCCTGTCTGCGGCTCCAGTTGACCTGTTAATAACCGAAGCAGCGTGGTTTTACCAATTCCATTGGGTCCCCGAACAGCCAGACGGTCTCCACGTGCAACGATCAGATTTAGATTTTTCACAATGATACGGTCGTCGTAGCTAAAGTCAACCTGCTCAGCACGCAGCAAATATTTTGCCTGAAACCCGCTGTCACTTAATTTCATGTGCAAAGACGCAGCCTCACGCGGTTGCTCTACTCTATTGGCCTCCAGTCGCTCCAGTTCCTTCTCCTTCGCATGATAACGGGAAATATTTTTTTTAGCTTTGGCCTTATAAAAGCTCTGCGTGACGGCCATCTCAACCTTGGATGCGCCACGATGTGCCTGATGAAACCATTCCCTGTAATTTCGAATCGTTTCCTCCAGCGCCTGTTTCGCGAGCTCCTGCTTCCGATAGCTGGCTTCCTGCTCTCGCAGTTCTCGCTCCTTTTGCGCTTTATATTCCTTATAGCCGCCTTTATAGCGCCCAATACCTGTCGAAGTGAGCTCAACTATACTCGTAGCCACCCGATCCAAAAAGGCTCTGTCATGCGATACAAACAGCAGTGTTCCCGGATACGTGGACAGCCACTGCTCCAGCCAAAGCAAGCTTTCGGCATCCAAATGATTGGTCGGCTCATCCAGCACCAGCAGCTTCGGCTGCCTGACCATGAGTCCGGCTAATCGCACTCTCGTCTTCTGTCCGCCACTAAGGTCACCATAAGCAATGGACCACGTCTGAACAGGCATTCCCATTCGAGTGAGCGCCTTTTCCACCTCAGACTCCCAGGCAAAGCCTTGCAGGCGTTCGTATTCATCCATCAGTTCGCCGTAACGCTCCAGATGATGCTCCATATCCTCCCCAGCATCGGCTAGGTCAGCTTCCAGCTGTCCCAACGCTTGCTTGAGACGCCAATGACGAGGGCTGGCCTGCTGTGCGGCCTCCAGTGCGGTTCGAGACCAAGCCACCGTATCCTGCTGCTTCAGCCAGCCCCGCTCTTCCAGTGGCAAATCATGCTCTACTTGACCAGAGGTTGGCGCTTCATCCCCCAGCAATATTCGCAATAGTGTCGTTTTACCTGCTCCATTTCTTCCAAACAGTGCGAGCCGTTCTCCTTCCATCACATCCAACGACACATTCTCAAATAAAGATGTCCCGCTCCAATCCTTGACTACATTGCGAATACGCAAAATCGTTCTCATACCGATCATCCTTTCCCAGTCCGGTTTTTTGATCCCGGAAGCAATAAAAAAAGCCGCAGAAGGCTGCGGCTTGCATACAAGGAATATAGAATGACTGTTATGAATCGTTTCAGAACATACGCTTATGAAAAATAACACCGTAAACGAATAAGCCAAATCCCGTTTCGGAATAAACGCATACATCCCTACATTCATTTTCAGACACACTTCTCCCGTTGCAGCTTACAGCCGCCTGCCAGTAACTGTGCAGTTAAGTGGGAAAATCAGTGTGCTTACTTCATCGGACGTATGGTTACCTTCCTTTTCATGGGATACTTACTTGCAGTCAGTATAGCAGATCACAACACATTTGCAAATAACCCGCGTTATTTTCCAAATACCAAAGTTGTATTGGACGAACCTGCATATTTCGTTACAAACTCTTTAGTATATTCAGGAGTCTGAACCTGATAGCTATAGTTTTTGCTTGGATTCCAGCTGGTTACACGCGATTTTTGGTTGTTGATGGCGGGAAAACTCCCCACATCTTTAAACTCGCCATTGGCTTTATCATCAAGAATACCGCCCTTTTCACTACCTTTTCCAAAGTAGTTGTACTCAGAATAGATTCTTGCATTCGTAGCAATGGTGTAAGCAAGCTGGAAATTATTAATATAATTATTTTTAACATGGAAATATCCATATCTCATAAGTCCTGGGCCACGTACAAGTAAGTTTTCAAAGTAATTATTGGCGATCGTGATATGGGGCATGCCATCATAATTTTTATTACCATCATCAGGGTATCCCAAAATGAGACCATATTTATGATTAGCAAATTTGGAGTTACTAATGGTTACATAATCAGCCGATTGACCTATGTACAAAAGTTTGTCCAGATCCGAGCCATTCGCATTATAATTGTGACCTGCAAATGTAACATGATCAATCCAATAATTTGTACCTGCAGTGAGATAAAGTTGGATGTCATCGTTACCATTAATGTTGGCACTGTGCTCAAAAGTTAAATTTTGAAAGATCACATTTCCTGAATTATTCGTTGTTTTCAAATGAATGTTAACCAGCTTGTTTTGAGCATAAGAACCAATGAGTGATTTGTTGGAACCAATGTTGACCACGGTTTTAGAGGAGGCAGAAATATTTTTTTCGATTACCAGAATTTTAGGAGTTGAATCCCCTAACTGGTTTTTCAAATCGTTTAGATTATTGATATAGATGATCTGACCGCCTTTTCCCCCCGTTGTGGCAGGCTTAGTAGCTCCATTTTCACTTTTAGCTTGTCCGGCAAAACCAGTCATTCCATTCGTCGACGTATTTGGAAAATCAGCAGCGGCGAACGTAGAACTTGCTGAAAAAGTAAACAGCATCAAAGTTAATGCTAAAAACAGAAAAGAAATTTTCCTCATTGCAGCTACACCATCCCTTTTTAAGTTAAATCCCGACAATGCGACTATACTTATTTTTTAGTAATTGGTAAATAGTTCTTTTTATCTGTTTATTTATAGCATTTAAGCTAAATATTTTATATTTTATTTTTGTGCAGCAATGTAAAAATAGTTCGTAAGAACGCAAAAAGCCGCGATACCCCCGTCGGCACCCCAGCTATAATGTATTTATCTAGCTCCAAACAAAACAAAAAACCTTGTGTCACAAGGGTTCCGAACTTCTTAAAACAGTAAGCGGGTGATGGGAATCGAACCCACGCTATCAGCTTGGAAGGCTGATTTGCGACATATTCATATGGCTTCTTGATTACTCAAATGGCTGCGATTAAGCAAAATTGCTTTTTCTATCTATGTATATCTTAGTCTATATTATCAAACAGACTCTAAATATCTGCCCCATTATTGCCCCATGAATAAGCTGCTTACTTCAAGCAGCTTTTTTTTCGTCGGCATTATCAGTTCAATACTTACTGGAGGTTTAATAGACCTAATAATTAGCATAGCACAAACGAACTTTTCAATATCATCGTCTCTCAATTCTTTCTGCACCTCAATAATATGTTTTTGCATATGTCCCACACTCCGCTTTTTATTTATTTACCTGCATAATAATGATTCTTAAGTACCTCCTTTATCCCTAAAAGGCAAACGCATGTTCTCATTATAAATACAAATGCCATTTTTTACAACGTCTTAACCTTTTATATCAGCATCGTAACATGACATATATGCAAACAATGTCGTCTAATGTCGAATCGATTTGCGCTATCCTAGGGTAGATTGATCTTGACACCAAAAATAAAATATGTTAAATAAACCCGACCATAGGCCGGGTTTATTTGTTTTTGAGATATTTTTTTAGAGCCTTAAGTTTTGGATTGGAGATAGGGCAAGTATAATCCGTCCCTTCAAATTTTACCATTGCGCCAAAACTATGTTCGTCATATCCGGCTACCTTGGATACATTTATCAGGTGGCCCGGAGTGGCGGGAAATAAATAAGGAAAAGCCTCCTGGCAGTTGCGGATGGTTAGAGCGACTACATGGAAGCCGTTTGAGTGGTGGAAACGCGGCACATGATAATTCTTTTTAGGGCCCCACATATCCAGATAACAAATATCTTTAGCAGGAAAAAGACCTGACCTAGAATTAACTGTGCCCACAATAAAACGCTGATCATCCGGACGTTTTTTTGCGGCTTCTAATAGTTTAGCCAATATAACTGAATTAAGTTTGTTAACACTGGTATGCATGTCTGTTCCACCGAAAAAAACCTTACCTCCATAGTCGCCTATTTCCGCTCTGGAGACATTTTTTAAATTCACTAAATTACCAGTATCCAGACTAAGGAAATTGGGGAATCCATCGGCGAATTCCCCGTGTGTTGTTGGAGCAGTGAAGTTTCCATCCATTGTAATAAAAAAGGGTATTTCATAATTTGACTTCGGTATCCATCGTTCTACACACACTAAATCATTTTCAAAAAACGAATACCGTTCTCCGTATTGCCCATCTGGCAAAACTTCCGGTGCAAAAATCTCTCTGTTGTCGTTGTCCATTGGGTTTAAATCATTTCTTTAGTTTTAGTTCTTGCGGTACTGGCATTGCGCCTACAAGCGTTTTTTCACATTTAGAGGATTTTTCTGCATCTTGTACCAATCTTTTTGATACAAAACGTGCGATTCCCTTTTTCATCGTTGCTCACCTCCCTTCCACAAGGGTAATAAGAGAACGGTCTGTGCCGTGAAAGATAAAGCAATTACGGGGGATTGGATTAAAAAATTACTAAATACAATAACTAACGAAATCCATTTTAAATACGGATCCAACCCCGAAGGGTTAAGGTCCTCCGATTTGCGAGGGGCTATACAAAGGACAATTACTGCCGATATGGCCGTAAGAAGTAACGTGCCATCATGTCCCAAATGTATCAAAGGAATTGCTGCGAAAAGTGCAGCCGAAAAAATGGCACAGACTGTTAGAGATTTGAAATGCAGCCCTCCCGAAAATTTCCGCAGAACTACAAATGAGAAGAATGCTAATAGGGAATTTAATACTTCACCCACTATCCAACCAAATAGGATCGTTAGTATTAGACCCGAGTACCAATTAAGTTTTATACCTATGGAGTAAGTTAATACCTCCACACTTCCGGGTCCGTCTGGATCAGCTTTTTTTATTGCGGTTGCGATGCGCTTCGAGAGCTTTTCTAGCATCTTCCTCATCACTCCTTTTGGAGAAGATATAAGAAAGGGCAAAAGTGAATACAGACACCAGCAGTATTGCAAGTGGATTTAAATAGTATAACAGTATTACTCCCAAACTTATCGTTACTGTCGAAAACAGAGTGCTTGTTAAGACCATTTTGTTTTCTCTCGTTCTATAGTCTTCTCTCCAGATAAAATCATGGGGAGGCGCCGATATAAAGGAAAACCCAGTTCCATATAACTTAAAAAGTGCGGCTATAAGATAAGTGATAAGTATAGATGTACCTTGCAACAAAAACACTTGCAGATTGGCGTTTTCCTTTAATACGCCAATCTGCATCATGTCAAAAAACTTATATACATAAAAAATAGCCATTTGCATAGTGGCATAGGCACTTATGGCAACTCCCAATATAAAAGCAGACCAGTGCAATTTTATTTTTAATCCTAAACGAAAAAACATTGAAAATAGTGCATACTGCAAAGGTAAGTCCAACTTAGGTACGTTTAGTACAATCCGCATCAAAAAGGATACAAGAGATATAGCAACAGCAAAAAGGATAATCTTATACTTATAGTCCTTTATGGGGAGCATATACAATGCCAAAGGCAGCAAAAGAATAGCTAGTGCATCAAACACCCCAATAATTATATAAAGCAAATTACTTAACACCTCACACCGCCTATCTAATTAATCTACCTTAATTATATAGTGGCGCATGACGTAAGCAAGAGATTTTAAAAATTTGTCGAAACAATATCCTCTAGCTTAATCCAACTAAAATCATCTTCCCCACGAGATAGCTTTACTTCGCGTCTAGCCGTGTTGATTACTGTTATCACACCAGTCATGACCTCATCGTCAAACGGGCTAAATACAGTCACGCTGACAGGCTGGCGTGAGTTGTAAGAGTCTATTAGCGCCTGTTCAATCAATTGCACCTCTTGGTCATCCAGCTCCGGTTTACCGCGCCGCTGACGGTCTTTCATTAAACGTAAGTATCCCTCTTTATGTTCCGGCAGGATAATCCGTGAACTCTCCCATAATCCATTACCCTCAAGTTTCTTTCCCATTGAATCCGCCTCCTGTATTGTTATGCACAAATTATATAGCGAACATTTGTTCCGCACAAGAGTCTTTATATGCCACATCTAAAACTTTCGCACTAGAAAAATATTCCTAGGTCATATATACTAATTCTATAAAATTTTTGGTTAAATAGGGGGAAGAAAGTTGAAAAGGACATTAGGTATCACAGTTGCAGCTATCGCGGCAGTGGTCTTGCTTGCAGGATGTGGAGCTGATAAGACTACAATTAAGGATGAAACTCCTACACAGGCCAAAGTAGAAAGCCAGCCAGCTAAGGACACTCCAAAGGCTGAACCAGCGGCTACTAAAGAAGGTGCTGCGCCTGCTGAAGCAGAGAAAAAGGCCGACGACATTTGGACATATTACAACGATGCAAAATGGACAGACACGTGGAATGGTGTTAAATCTAGTATTGAAAAAGTAGTAGTAACGGATCGCGCCCCTAAAAAAGAGAACCCAAACGATTTCACTGCATCTGCTGTTGGGGTTAAATTTAAAATTGAAAATACCACCAAAAACCTATACACCACTTACCCAGACCAAGCCGAAATTGTTACTTCAACTGGTGAGCAATTAAAACCCGAAATGGTATTGTCCGACCACATAGGCGGGGAAATTGAAGAAGGCGTTATAAAAGAAGGAAATGTAATTTGGTTCCTGAAACGCGGCCATGCCGCAGATATTAAATGGGTTAAAATCAAATGGTATGTAACTGAAGGTGATGGACTGGGTATGGATCAAAAGAGAAAAGAATACTCAGTTAAACTTGAGCTTAAATAAACTCAAATAAAAAAGCCCCGGAGCAATCCGGGGTTTTAATATTTGACTATAGGCAACAAAGGCAATTACATTGCCTGTATAGAATAGATATGATAACATAAGAATAGAAATAAGGGAGACGCAACTCTCCCCTAGAACAACGAAGTGTGCCTTCGCGGCGCGCATATATTACTGTGATTACAGCAAAACCCACCGTAGGCGACCAACCTTTAGCGGTGGGTTTTGCGCTTGTTACGTCTACGTCTGATCCATCGGAAAAACTTGCGAGAACTAAACCAAAGGCTTAGTACCGTTGCAGTTACTTTCAAGAGCAGATAAAGCGTACCAAGTGCAGTCATGGCGGCAATCACCTCCTTTACAGAAGGCTGCGCCGTGACCCCCACCCGTTGTCCAATCCAGATTATACCACAAGTCCTCATGTCGAGGGCTTTTTTTTATTTAAAAGAGCAGTGAGGCCTTATCCCTCCTGCTCTTTTGCTTGTGCAGTCATCCTATTTACCAACACACTTACTGTACATTTCTCTTGCTCTGCCTTCTCTTGGAGCCATTCCAACAATTCCGGCTCAAAATAGATAGCCTCTCTAATCTTCTTATCTTTTTTCGGTGGTCTTCCAGCCATAAAATCACACTCCTGTTATGCGAATTTTACAGCATTTAAAATATTTTTGCAACACTCAATAAAACTATTTACAAAGCATTTTAAATGCTGTAAAATAGAATATGTAAGGAGGTGATATAAATTGAGAGCAATAGATTGGGTCTTGCTCTCCACAGCACTCACAAACCTGATAACTGCAATTATCGGTTTGGTCAAAGTGTTTAAAGAGAGCAAGAAAAACAAAAAAGGAACCAAACGACGCGTGCGGCGCAAACGTTAAGGATTCCTTGGTAGAGGGCGGCTTACATAGCGCCTTCTATACCCAATCATAACATAACGGACTTATATAAACAATCTGGCGGCGGCCTTACGTGGGAGGTAGGAAGGCATGAATAACGAACAATTTATCATTTGGCTTCGTGCTAAATTTGCGGAAAGAGTAAAAACCGGATGTACACCAATGGAGAAGGCTGTTAGATGCATGAAGACGGCTCGTGAGTTTGTGGGTCTGTAAAATGCGGGGCTATATGCCCCTCTATAGGAGGTAACTCTATGTATGATGCAATCTTATGGACCATATCCTTATCTGGCTGGGCAATAAGTATTGTTTCGCTGTTGTTAAGTATCCGCAATTACTTTGAATAAAAAAATGTCCCAGCCGACCAATTAAGGTTAGCTGGGACATTTTGTTCTACTTATTAACTGTTGCTGTATTGGTCTTACTGTTCCAGTCTACTTGAGCGCCCCACGCCTCACCCACAGCCCGTAGCGGAACATACGTCGTACCGTTAATCATCTTAACGTCAGCGATAGTCTTACCATTTACGATTACATTTGCTTTTTCCATAATTTCATCCTTCTCCTTTGTAATATCTGGCTTGTTATACAAGGCTAGCTCTGCCTCTCTGCGTCGCACCAGCCCAGCCAGTACCCTGCCACTGGACTTATTGTACTTTGTGATGTTGGCGGCAATCTGCGTCACTGTGCGACCTTTACAGAGTGCCTTTAGACTACCCGCGCCGCAGTTGTAGCAGAAGCTTGTGAGTGCGTCGAACTGGTTTTGTGTGAGTTTGTCCGTTACCGGGACATACGACGGGTTGTTTACATACGCCTCGTATTTGGCTAAATCCTCCACCAACATAGCATCGGCCTTAGCTTGTGTTATGGTCATGCCTGCTTTAACGTCCTGTCCATAATGGCCCCAACCTATGGTCCACCACTTTTCCGTTTGCACTGGCTTGTAGGCTGTTAAGCGGCATCCCTCAAATGATTTAATCAGGCCTATGCCAGCTTTCGATATTTTACGCATTATTCGTCAGCCCCCTTTTTGGTCTGTTTGACCAGTTGGTTGCCGTAGACAGCAAAAGCACCAGCCAGCACACCCTGGATAACTGCCTGTGGCCCCCATCCTTGCATCCATACCGTAAGCAGCACAGCGACACCAGATACGATATATACGATGCTCCAGTCCGGCACTTTAGGTGTTCGCTTAATTCCGATACCGATAACCCAGCAAACAGCCACAACGATTAACAATTTAGGGTCGATTAACGACCATACAGTATTCCAATCCATTTTATACGCCTCCCATTTTAAGTACGGTGACAATTGCGCCGATCACTACAGCAATAGCTGACCCACTGATTGTGCGCCATAACCACTTTTGACCATCCTCAATCTTGTCCAGCCTATGGTGCGCCGACTTGGAAGATTGCATTGCTTCCCGCGCCAAATCTCGCGTAGCTTCCAAAGTGGCCGCCATAGCTGGTACGCTCTCCAAAGTCTTCTCCATCCGGGCAAGCTGTATTTGTATGCCCATTAGGGCCTTCGTCGTCTCTTCCACAACTGCGCTCACCTCACTTAAATTGTCTTCCATTGGTCCCCGTCCTTTCACATAAATAAGCCCCCGACCACTCCGGGGGCATAAAAATAGCGCATCCCTTTGGGTGCGCTGGTTACACTTGTTCTTTCGGTTGCTCAGGTACTGGATCGGCTGCAAGGTCTGGACGCTTGGAATAAATCTCTGCAAGCACCAAATTGCGGTCGTCCTCTTTAAGAGGATAGCTATCCAAAATCACAATAACGTCCGGTTCTCCGCGCTCCAGCCGGGTAATGCAGGCATTGGCACAGATACGGACTCTCGGCATAGACATAGCCATGTCAGTTCACCTCCCCTCATTCGCCTAACATAAGTTCGGTAATAACCAATTCTAAGTCCTTTAACCGCTGTCGTAGTTTGTCTCCCTCGCTTGGCGTAGCTGGTTTGGTCAGCTCTGCAATCTGTTCTGGCGTAAGCCCTTCAATCCATAGCTTCTCTGGCTGCTTAGGAGCAACATACACAGGCTGTTCCTCCGCTACCCTGCCCTTAGCCTGCCATTCGCCCATTGCGGAAATATACGCCTCCTGTGCCTCGTATACGGCACTCTCATAAGCCCTCCATGCGGCAAGGTTAAATTGAGGTTTGAACAGACCCGGCGTTGTAATCGGTACGCCAACCGTATATCCTACAAGTTCCGGCGTTGTCGGCTCAGTATCCTCGTTCTGATCGGTGTTATCCGGCTGGGCATAAAAAGGGACGACACCGGAAAAGGCATCGTCCACTACTTCATCTTCCAAATAGAAGCCATCTGTATTTACTTTTGGTACTACTTTCATGTGTTAGACCTCCTTATTGTTCAGCCAGAAACGGCGGCAAACTGTCCAAACTAACCCAACCAGTATTTGTTATCGTGATGCCAACTACAGCAAGTATCGCAACGTTGCCACTGGCTCCAATATTTATTCGCCCTAAAACATCGTGTCCACTGTCTGTATTCGCCGCCACTCCTGCCACGATTGTACGCGATGGTCTATATCCCGCAGGTAACTGGAAAACATTCGTATTCATAGCTCCTGGTTTAGCTACACCTTTTATGTGGACATACCCTGCCGAATCTTTCAAGTAAGATATCTGACTCAACGTTACGTCATGATTAGTCCAACCATTAAGCAACGTAGGCGTAAGCCATGCAGGATTATCTTTGTCAGCCTTCTTGTTCTCTACTACCGACAAACGCGCATTGACTTGTTGTACATCATCCACCAAGTCGGCTAAAAGCGTTTTTTCGTTGGCTGCATAGGAGCCTGTGAACGGTACGACTGGCGATGTGTCTGTCATAAGGTAGGTTGTCGAAAAGATGTCCGCGGGGTCGTATTGTCCCTCAACTAACCGCGCAAATGCTATTCCTATGGGTGCGAATACGTCTGTACCCGGTCTAATAATAACTTCCCATCGTGAATCCTTTTTGCCATTCTTGTACACACAAAGGATATTCCTCGGTTTGTACCTTAAAGGAAACTCGGCATTTATATAGGCGTAAACACCAGGCATAGTATTGATACCCGATCTTTCGCGCAGCACAATCCCCGTACCCACTTCAACCTGATTATCGCCCTCGGTAAAGGTTAGCTGCCCTTCTGAAATGACAGGATCAACTGTAGGTTTTGCGAGTCGGTATACAAGTTGGTACGGCGTATACCCCACGTAGGACGTTTGCGGAACGGATTGTGTGAAATTAGCTGCACCGACACGTTGTACCCAATACTTAGTACCTGTACCTGTCCATGTCGCCGTGGTCATGGATTGAGCATTTGCAGGAGTGATGGTATTAGCATCATAGGCTTTGTACCCGTAAAAGTACGCTTTGATGTCGTCTAACGTCGGCGTGTAGCTGTCAGCCCATCCACTGTCTGCAACAGAGATTGATAAGCCCACAATGCCGGATTCAGGGCTAAGGTGAGATTGATCCGGCCCGCTTAACGGGAAAACATGCTGAACCAACTTACCATCAAACTTTGTTATCCTCTCACTATCAACCACTCCATTAGTAACAGGAATCCTCACGACTTTGTAGCCCGTTCCTGACTCGAAGTAAATCCACGCTAAATTACCATCAAGCGTGAGCCCTTGCCACTTCTTGGACTTGAAGTATTGCCCGTCACGCTCAAAAACTGTATCCGCATTGGCTCCCGTAACTGGATCGGCGTACAGGTCTGTTTGCAACGCTAACATTGAGTCTTCACGCGGTTTGAATGGTTTGGCTGTGCTGCCGATATTGAGCATAAAACTTGTTCCTGTGAACGTTCCAGCGGTGTCCGTTTTGTTGGAAAGAGATATGTCCAAGGCGGTATTGTTCCCAGAATTGAAAGTCACGTTACCCCCTGCAACCCCGCCTGTGATTACCGCCTTTTGGTCTACACCGTATACTCCTAGCAACCCATTGTGCGTAGCAGATAGAGTATACGTAGTATTAGGAAGGACTTTCACAGATGCGGCAGCCCTCCATTGTTGAACCGTTGTAGTGGTCATACTAAACCCATAATCGTCCAAAATTTTAACATTAGAATCCGTCAATCCATTATTATTCACCCATGTATAGACGGGTGGTAGTAAATTTTCCCCGTACCGTATCACATACGGATTTCGCACAGGCATTACACTATCAACATAAGGATACTTAGCTGCGGCCTGTGCTGGCGTAAGGCTTGCGGCTGCTGCGTAGTCTGCCTCACTGATCTCGTACACGCGCACACTATCCATATTAAACGTATTACCAGCCGCACCCGTGCCTGTGATCGTGACGATGTGGAAATAATCTGTAGCCGCAAACCGCACAACGGACGGAGCAAAAGCAGAGGCCGATGTTACTTCGTTTCCTGCCGCTCCAGCAAGGCCGTTGATGGATATGGCAATCTTACTGGTGTTGCCGTTTTTCACATCTGCAACAGCAATGTACTTTCTCCCCGGCGTGGTCAAAAAGCTTGCTGAAGCTGTAGCAGGCACAGAACCAAGCGTAAGCTTAAATGAGCTGGTCCCGCTGGTTTTGTTAGCTGTATCCGTTACGATTGTGGTATTGGACGACCACAGGCCCACGCTTTCGCAATTACCCATACGGCCCAGCAGATTCACCAGCATTCGCCCGGTTATTTCGGACAGAGAAAATGGAGCTGCCTTCACAGCGTTAAGTATCTGTACACCTGCATTCAGCGTTATAGATTTAGTGTCTATGGTGTCAAAACGAGATTCAAAAATCTCCTTGTGAACTGCATTTTGTTGCAACTCCTGCATTGCTAAGTAAGCCGTATTAAGATGCCAGTTGAACCATTGTGCTGGAGGTTTCAGCCCCGGTATATACCCGGTGGTTTTCTGCGTTGTGGTCGGCTCAATACCTTCGGCAAACCACTCAGGCAGTTTTTTATTAAATGGCATTGTATTACTCCTTTCTAAATAGGCAGATCCGTATTTTTACCCGGTTCATAAACTGCGCCCAGCCTGCCGCCAATGACCGAATCATCCGTACTGCCCCATCCACGTTCGGTGTCGTATTCTTCCGGCAGGCTGCCAAATTCAAACGTTCCCGCCAATTCGATTGACTGAACGCTTACTCCGGCCGCAACCGTCTTTTGGATTATCTGCACGAATTGAGACAACTCTATGCCGGATTCGTTCAACTTTTCCAGCGGCAGGCGCATGAGAGATAACGCCGCTGGTTCCGGGTCCAGCGGATCACTAAATTTCTGCTGAATCTTAATTTCGCTGTAATCTGCGCCAACCGCAAGGGCAATAACCCGTATAATCGTATTTACGTCCCCTTTGGACAGGTTACGGGCTATCTTGCTTTTTATCATTATCCGGTAAATTTCATCAGTGGCCACCCCTCGAAGTTGTCCCACATTTCCACCGATAAGATCCAATGTAGTTCCCTTTGCAGTGGAGATATCTCGCCATTCTTCAATTGTTTTGAATGTAGTTTCTAATTCATTTATCGGGCCAGCTACAATTGAAAATAGTTTACCTATGTTACCGTTCGAATTTTTGGCAAACACATCAGTCAATTTCTTGATAAGGTCAACCGCTGAAATCATGCCGTGTCACCTCGATCCACTCCGCAGCAGTTTGAGCCACTTGTTGCACGTCCACAACCAAATTATGCGGCCCGTAACTCGTTCCGTTCGCGGAAAGTTCTATAATCACATCTTCCACGCCTGCAATGGAATAGGCAGCGGCAGCAAGACGCATCATGACCACATCCTCGCCCATGCTCAAGCCTGCGTAAACTGTCCCATCAAGGTCAGCACCACCAATAAACCTTACCAATTTCGACTTAACCTGATCGTCTCCGTCAGCGGGATACGCGGTGCTTTTATAAACCTGAATTTTTATGTGAACAGGCACAACCTCAGCACGACTAAATTTAATCGGCTGTAGGTTCCCACTAAGGTCCTTAACTTGCATGGAGATATCGCCGTGAGATTCAATGCCCGCAGCTCCAACGGATAAGATTGCGTTGGCTATGTCAGTGTCTGATCCACCAAGAGCGTAAACCTGATATGATTTTGCTGGACGACCAGCAGCATCAGGGACGATTTTATTGTTGATAATTACCGCTGCCGCACGTACTCCAGTTACGCGAAGCACCGCCCCCCGTATCGCATCGCCTGTCGCTGATCCGCCACCAGCTACGGATAAGCTGAATTTATCCCTAAATTCCGGGTCTGTTTCCTTGTCGCGTCCGCCAAGAATAGCAGCGGGATTGTTTACTGCTGTCACTTCCGGTACCGGGTTAACGATGATTGTTACTGTTCCCTCTGGCACATTACCGGACAAACCTGCCTCCATCGCCTCCACGGGAACCGTCATACTGCCGGAAGCTGGGAAAGTTGATTCAGCCGTGGTTTCAAACTGAATATCCGAATCGGTTGACACCAAAAAACCCGATGGCACTGTATAGCCGGACGTACCTGTAAGTGTTACGCTGCCAGTTGCATATTGCGAAAGGATACGTGATACCCCGACATGTGGGCCAAGACGGTCTAAGCTGGCCCCCTCTGCGGTGTTAACATAGGCGCTGTAATATACTTTTTCCGCAAGCCCCCAAACAGTAGCGAGAAACCATGCGAATATCCGCAAGATAATACCCAACGGAGAGAGGGCAGACGTATTAATTTTGTCGCCATATACCTCCTTGGCCTTGTCTTCCATTTCATCAATCAGGTCATCGAACCGTTTACGTTTAAAGCCCTTTTCATCCAGCATTAATGCTCACCCCTTCCTGCTGGATTATCTCGCCATTGGTCCCGGTTGCCTTGAACGTAACTGTTAGCAGCCGGGCCGCGCGGTCAACGGAAAATGTAACATCGTCCACGCTCTCTATTCGTTCTTCCTGCAACAATGCACGGGTTAGCTCATTTCTCATTTCTTCCTCGCTGGCGAGCTTTCCAAGGAACAAACGGAAAGCAAGTCCAATTTCAGGGTTAAGAAACCATTCCCCCTCATTAGTACCAAGGGCAACCCGGCAGCATTGTGCCAATTCCTCATCATCCTCAATCAATACCAGTTCCCCCCGGCTATCGAACTCCAAATCTCCATCAGCGGTAAGTTTGAATGATTGCAAGATTACATACCCCCTAACTAAAAGAAGCCGGGAATATCCCGACTATAACCGCGTCATTGCTATCATGTTGTCTTGCCGTGTCCGGCGTAGCTACCTTCCCGGCCAGACCATTACGTATTTCCCTGTCTGCAACGACCACATAAACCACATCACCCTTTTTATACTCAGGCACGTACTCCACGGCCTCACCTCCATCCTTCGGTTTCAGACGAAACCCCAGCCCCGGAACAGCTTGGATCATAGCAGGATCATCTGTACCTGTTCGGATTAAAGGTCGTACGCTTGCGGTCTTTTTGCTTTCATCAAAAGAAAGCACCTCGCAAGGGAAGGCCACATTAAAATCTGTGTACAGCTTCGACAGAAAGCCATCCAACAAAGCAGACATAGCGGCGGCAGGATCAACCTTCATAAAATCGCCTCCACTTCCGTTACAAAATCCCCGGTACGACTGAATGTATGGGAACCGCTGCGGACATGTGCTTTCCCGGTAAAACGGGAATAGGACAGGTTAAGCGCGCTTGCGGTGGTAACCCGGTGCTGGAGCTGCATCTTTATGTTAAAGCCCTTGGCCCCATCCTTTTCGAATCGTCCCGGCGTCCCAATCAATCCAGTTTTGGTATTGACCGCAAACACGTTATCCCCTCCACTCCGCAGATTACGAACGTACAGCTTGTTTTTGTTTATATAAACGCTGGTCCCGCAATCCTTAGCGACCTTTGCGATTATTTCCGTTACCTTGCCCTTGGCGGTGTAGCCGTCCTGATAACGGTAATCCTGGTTAAGATTAAATTGAGCGATAGGTAGACCGATATAGCTTGCCATCTGTTTAATAATTTTGCTGGCGAGTGTGTTTTCGGCAAAAGCAATTTCCTTTATCTCACGTTTGGAAAGGTCTTCGCTGTCCAACACGTGGATGGTGGTAATCTTGTCCACGCCCTCCCAAACCGTGTCCACGTTGGATATGTAGCCATGCAGCAACAGGCCGACATCATCCCTGTATCCAGCATTAAGCATGAGCACCTTACCGCGTTTAATATTGTTTATGGTTGTCTCTGCCAAATTCCAAATTTTGATTTCTGATTCGTTCGGCAAGGTATCGGTATCGAAAGGGACCTTGCCCTCAATGTTGTACTTGTCGGAGGAAAATTTCATACCAGCGGTCAAGACCTCTATCACGCGTCCAAAATTACGCATCGTCCTCATCCTCTTCCTCTATAACATAAAGAAACACGCTCACACCGAGCGTGTCCCATGTTACGGCTGTACTGTTTTCGGATTCGTCATAGGGAACGATGGGTACTTTCGGGAATCTGTCGTCTTGCACATCATAGAACAGCGGTATGCCGTATACGATCTTTTCCCCGTAAACCAATACTTCTCCGTCCAATTCCAAATCCACAGTAAAATAGTCAAAATCCGAATTGTAATGAACCTCGAAGGTGTACATTTGTTCAGCCAGCTCAATATCGAAACGGTAAGGGATGTTTTCCTTTTCTATATCAATATATTCGTAGTCCATAAGTCACCTCACGCCCAAGGACTGCCCTTTTTGAATTTTACCTTCTGTACCTTTTCCTTTTCCTTTTTACCCTTACCCTTTTTACTTTTCTTGCTCTTGGTCTTGTCCTTTTTGCCTGATTTCTTTTTGTCCTTTTTCTGCTTCACACCACTATTTACTATCTTCGCCGCCTGAGATTTAACAGGAAGCGGCAGCTTACCCACGTAGGAGGATTGAGCGACAAGGACCTCAGTAAGAGTAAAGGAAACGGCGTAACCGTCTGCGTTTGTATAGTCGTGGTCAGTAGCTAGGCCGGATATAATTCCAGTGAAAGCTGTACGCCCCACGTACTTTACAATCTGTCCAGTATCACTAGCCTTTTTAAGATATGTAAGCACACGCGCCGCATCCGGCCCGGATATAACCCCATTAAGGGGCATTGTCCGGGCTTTACGCTGCACATGGTCCACCATATCTATTCCTTTTTCGACGGGTTGCGAAGTAATCTCCACATCGAATGTGGGTGACTCTTTCTCAATCCAAATGTAGTGACTATCTATCATTGCCATTACATATTCACCTCCGGTGTAGGTAGCCCCATCCGGCGGAATGCTTCTTCAAGGACCTTTTGCATTTGGCGGCGAACTTCCTCGCCCACGTCTCCAGCGACCGAAGCACTGGAAGCGTCTGCCCGAAGGTCGATGTTTACATTAAAATTAAATGCACCGCCTGCGCTGCCCCCTCCGCCTACACGGGCCGGGGCTAATTTACGAGCTGGCGAACTTGTTGGGCTATTTGTGGATGGTATAATCTCGTCCGTCATGCCAGTTGCAGCAGCAGCCACACGATCCTGAGTTCCCTCAATCCCTCTCGCCAAGCCTTCGCCTGTAAAGAAACCAAGCTCCATCATTACGCGGGAAGGTGAATGAATATCAAGTGCGCTTTTGATACTGTTTTGTATACTGTCACCGATACCCTTAACCTTGTCCACTACGGCATTAGCCATAGACATAATCCCGTTAATCATGCCTTCGATTATGTTCTTACCTACTTCAAAAAGATTGATGCCTTGAAGGTAGCTGATAATTTGGTTCCAGATACCAGTTATTTTGTTCCAAATATTTGTAACAGTCGTCGAAATGGTAGAAAGAATGCTATTCCACACGCTTGAGAGAAAAGACTTCACGCCATTGAAAATATTCGACGTAGTTGTCTTTACATTGTTCCAAGCGTTGGTTATACGGCTCCATATTGACGATACAGCCCCGCTAATACTTCCGGTTATCCCAGTCCAGACAGTAACTAGCCACATCTGAATGGTCATGAAGGTCAGAACAGTGAAAGCTTTTATCTCATCCCAATACTTTACGACAGCGGCCACGGCCCACCCAATCGGTCCAGTCAAAGAAATTAAGAAGGTCGGCCCCCATTGAACAATGAAATTAACAATGGCATTAAAAACATTTGGAACAGTCGTGGTGAAAAAGTTCATAGTTGCAGCAAAGGCAGTTTTGATCCCAGCCCATGCCCCATTTATGATATTTCTAAATTTTTCAGATTTTTTGTAAGCCACAACAAATGCTACAACTAATCCGGCAATTAGAGCCACCACCAGCCCAATCGGGTTAAGGGTCATTGCCACGTTTAAAGCCAATTGAACTGCTGTCCATAAACGTGTGGCAACTGCAATTGTAGTTACGACAGCTTTATAGGTTACTAACGCGGCTGCAATGCCTGCTATTTTAGGCGCTACACCCTCGAAACTCGCCATTTTTTGTACAACACCCGCAATTGTATGGCCCACACTTTGAAGTGTGGGCCATAGCTCTTGTGCTTTGGTTGTAAGCCACTCAATGGCCTTGCCTACCTTATCCCCTATAGCAGCGCCAAACGCCTCTATTTGGGGCTTGTGGTCGGACACCCACTGTCCAAAGCGATTGAGGTATGGTAGCAGCTTTTGACCAACAGGTATTAAGATCCCAGTTTCTATCTGCCTACCAAACATCGCTAAAGCCTCACCAGGGCTGTTAAACCTGACCTTGTTTATCTCATTCATGGTGTCCTTGGTCATGTCAAACTGTTTCCTAGCTCCACCCATAGCGATAATCGTTTTGGCCTCCAGGTCTTCAAACTGCGACCCCATCAAGGCCACCCCTATGGTGTTTCGCTCTACCGGATTTTCGATATCCGCCAACATCCGGGTAATTTGCCGGAAGGAATCACGTGCCTTTGGTCCACCCTCTGCAAATGTACGAGACATTTTATCTGCATCTAGTCCAAGCATCTGGAAAGCTTGTGTTGTGGTCTTGGAACCGTCTTTCGCCCTAATATTAAATTCTTTGACTGCGTCCCCAACTTTATCTAATTGGAAGGCGCTACCACTTCCCGCAGCGAGTGTATCAAACATATCGTTAGCGGAGAACCCCAGGGTTTTAAAGGAAACGGAATACTCGTTAGCTGTGTCAAGCAGCTCCCCAGTTTTATCAAGCCCCTTTTGCGCCCCCTGCGCCAACAACGTCATGGATTGCTCGGATGTAATACCAAACTGTCGCATCATGGTGTCAGTCGTCTTTACAGATTCCCCAACCTCAAAATTAAAGGCTCGGCCCAAAAGCATTGCATTTTTGGTTGTTCCCTCCAGCGCCGCCCCTGTCTGTCCTGTTATCTGCGCCGTGGTGCTAATAGCGCCGCTCAAGTCCTGCCAATTTTCCCCGAAGTTTTGGGAATACAAATTCTTGGCTATTTCTTTCGTTGCCAACATTTGTTGATCCGTTTGCCCGGTGGCCATTTGCATCTGAGACATATTCTTTTCAAAGTCAGATGCAGCCTTTACAGATGCTATGGCAAAAGCACCCATAGCCGCTGTTGCAGCAGCTCCGAAAGCAAACACCCCACCGCGTAAGCTGCTCAGTTGGTCCTCAGCCCGGCGTAACGGACCCTCTGCAATCTTAAAACCTACGGCAAACATTAAGTTACCTATTACGCCGCCAGCCATATATTCACCTCACAACAAAAAGAGCGCCCTATATAGGCGCTCAAATCATTTTTTATTTGCTGCTCTGTCCTGCTGTTTCAAATAGATATCCAAAGCGGCGTTAGCTTCCGCTATATCGTCATGATCCATTTCATTCAGGTCAGAATAGTTTATGTTCATGTCTGACAGGAGCAGCCGCCAAGTACGCCAATTAGCCCTCGCTCGTCGCTCCGCTTCCTTCTGACTTATCATCTTCATCCACTCCGTTCATGAACTGCATTGCAGCAAAAATAACCTCGTTAAACTCCTTAACATCAGTGCCGAAGTCTTCAATTTTCATTTTTGGTTCAACTACAACATGCTTCAGCACTTCATCCGCTGATTTTTCATCCGATGCAATGCCGAATTTATTTTTAACCCGGTCAGATATTTGAGCAACGGCACGGATACCTGGGAACTGGAACAAATATTCTTTACCTGACGTAGAAGTGAACTTTTTTTGTTTGAAATTTGACATGGTTTATCGTCTCCTTAAATTTGAGTTATTGGATTAAAGAATTTCGTGGTTTGTGAGCTGGATTTCATATTCGCGGTCATCGGCTTCGTTACCGTACTTCCGTGCGGCAGGCTTTTTTACCACTCCGGCCGTACTTGTAATGGTTTCTTTTGGGGTGCCGTTGTAAATAACACTAACGTCCACGACCTCACCAGTAACGGCCAGTTTGTCCATGTATGCCACTTGCGGACTTGTTGCAAGCAATGTGATTTTGAGTGTAGCGAGTGGGTTATTTACCTTCGTTACAAGTACATCCCCTTGCGCTCCGACCTTGAAGGTATTGGAATCTTCGTCTTTTTCCCACTCTACCAAGTCCTCAGAAAAACCCGTAAGAAAAACCCCTCCAACAGATGTGGAGAGGTCCATAGGATCATATGTGGTTGTTTTAGGCAATTAAATCAACTCCTTAAATCTGGATTAATCCAGTGATTTTTGACTTATGAATTGCTCCATCCAGTTCAAATGTGAATTTTGCATCGTTGTACTCACGTTTTTCCCGGTCTGCTGGGTCTACCTCAGATCGAGGTTTAAAATCCGTTGAGTATAAGGGCAAACCATCATCATCTTTGGCAATCATCCCTTGCTGATCGGCACGCAGCAAATTCGTCTTTACGACTGCTTCAATCTGAGCAATACCAGAGTTAGAAAAGCCCACTTTGTCCTGGCGGAAGAACAATTTTTGCACGCCCAACTGAATATTAAGTATGAGCCAGTCCCGACATTGCATAATATCAATGTATTCCCCTGACACCGTTACCCCTTCGGACGTTTGATCGTCTCCAGCCTTAGTGACATAGGTGTTCGCTCCCAGTGCATGAATAGCTTGCAATTCTGTTTCGGTTATGTCCATAGGCGCGATACCTTTAAGCGGTTTGAACTTCCAAGTCAATGACCCGGCTGGCTTTTGTCCGGCACTGCCGATCCAAGCTGCGTCAGGATAATTGGTTATATCCTCATGGTAAAAGGCTATTGTACGGGTATACTTCTTAGCCTTGATTGAGGCCAGATCCGTTTTACTGCTTGAAGCTATAAAAAATAACCGTGAATCATCCAGTTCCACCGCATCACCTATCGCTGTGACATCTGCCAACGTGCGGCTAGTAGATACAAGATAGTACCAGTCTTTCGAAAAAATCTTTGGAAGAAAGTCTGCCAATGGGTCCCCGGTCTTGTACTGCATAACCGCAATAGATTCCGGCGAATTACTCCCCTGGTTGAATAGAGCATAAGCAGCTTTATAAATCTGCGACGTATTCGCAAAGTCCTCTAAAACAGCGTCCAGATCATAGTACAATTTAAATTCAGTAGCCGCTGCAGCAGCACCGATAATAAGCGGCCTACCCAATCCGGTTTTAGGAGTAGGACGAAGAATATTAATAATTACTTGCACGTCTCCACGTACCGCCAAAACAATCAGCTCCTTACGTTATTATTTTGTTTGCAATCTTCACTTTTTCGATGTACTCAAGGTCCTGATCCGTAACGGAAGTTGTACGAAAATCCACATCAAAGCCCATGCGCCGTTCCCACTCATTCCCAACCACGATATCCCGGTTGTCCAGTGGCCCTATGTTGTAAACCACTACATCCAGTTCTTTGAGCCGATTACGCCCAATAGTCCGTAGCCAGTCCTGAACACGAAGCGCAATGTTAACGGCTGTTATGTGGTCCTCAGCAGACGACATAAAGGAGACAGTAAATTCTACTGTCTCCCTCTGTACAAGCCTGTTATTTTCCTGCGTGTATACTGGTTGCCCTCGCCCCTCGCCTACTCCCTCGAAAGTATAGGTGAGAAAGGAACCAGTTGGAACCGCTGCAGTACCATTCATGTTAATGACCTGAATAGCCAGGTCCTTTTTAATCCCTTCCGCCCACACTTTGCGAATATCATTGTACTGGATCATTGGCAACCCTCTTTTTAACGACATATTTATTTACATCCATGTAATCACGGTCCTGTTCCGAATCCACGGTATACTGTTCGCCTTGATATTCGATTAGATCACCGTTTTTATGGGTTCCGGTAGTGTATAACGTACGGTCTTTATCTGTATATTCGCCGCCTTCTGCAAGCTGAAGCTTTGCGTCAACAGGTTGAAAGTTCCCTTTCCTGATTTGGCGGTTCGGTTTTGCGGGAATAGCATCCCCGTATTCGTCATACTCCTGTCCGGTTGCAGGCTGGATGAATACATATGGCACGGTATATTTTCGAAGGATGCCCCCAAATCTAAACTGACGCATAACTTCCCTCCTATTTGTCCACGATCACATGAGTAATGCTGTCCCGTAGGTCCGCATCTGCAATGAGGATTTTTTTCCCCTGTTTACGTCGGGCATAAAGCGGTGATAGTGGCGGCTGCTTAATCCTATTAAAATTAGCAAGCGTCTTCGTTTCCCCGATTACTCCTATTTCCTCCAAGAAGGCCATAACGTCCATATCGCCCATAGCGACAGGCGTTATGTTCGTGCGGACCCATTTGGAGATACCAGCAGCAGATTTCTTTTTACCAGTCCCGATAAAGCTACGGGCCGGGATTTTCATCTTTGCACTGCCGTACTCATGAACGCCTGCAATCATGGCTAAATCGGCGTTGCCTTGCATACCTATGTGAACCTCTTTTTTGGCAAGCTTGTTTAAGTTGGCCATAATTGCCGGAAGGAAACTCGTTTCATCCAACTCCACGTTAGCGCGGCGAGTTCGTGTCCGTCTTGCTCCAGCTATTACACCCACCTCCCCACATAAGGCGCAAGAAGCGCCTGAACGGTTGAAGAAAATAATGCGTCTGTATCCCCATAGGTAACAGATATATCCCCGACACGTTCAGACTTAACCCCTATTGCAGTAGGATTTTGCAGCATCCCTTGAACAACAAATATACAGGCCACTTCTACCGCCTCTGGCAAGGTGCGTGGATTATCAACTGAATCATCACCCGGAAGCACATACCCCGCCTCATACCGAACCGTTATATTACGCTGTCCTGTATTCCAGCCTTTGGGCAAAAATAAAATACCATCCTCGTTGGCCTCGACATCAAATTCCTCCTTATCCATAGTCGCAAGACCAGAAAATACCGGGAAATTACGCAACACTAAAAAGGACGATCCAGAACCGTCCAACACTTCGGTATATGTTTGTTTTTTGAAAGACCTTCGACAAAAGCTCTCTATAGCTTGGGACGCTGCCAAAATGTACATGTTAAGGTTGATATCTTCGCTAGTATCCTCAATCAGGATACCAAGCTGACTCTTAACCTTTTCAATTGTGGTAAGCATCTTACGCTAAAATTCCCGCTGCGCGGAGTTTAGTTTTTAAATCGCGCAGTTCGGCAAGCACACCAGCCGCGTCCGTTGCTGCTGTGTCCGGTACTGCTGCTGCTTTTGTGGCTGTTAGTTTGCCGTTGATGGTATTCGTTAAACTTGAATCCAGCTTGGCTACTGTTACAGCACCGTTCGCCAATTTTGCAGTAGTAACAGATCCATCGGCCAACTGAGCAGAGCCACCCAAATTAACAGGCGTTCCATCCTTAGTGATTTTTCCGTCACCCACAAAGGCGAGTTCCCCGCCAATTGTTAGCTTATCCGGTGTTGCATGGTTTTTTGTCAAATAACTCAATGCTGTTTCCTCCTTTCAGGGGACTAAGCCCCTAAGTATTAGGCTTCTACTGGAACACCAGTCAGAATAACAATGGCATCCTCGTTAGCTGGTTTACCATCGAAACGTTGAATAATGCGCGTAAGCGTGGTGTCATTCTCGAAGGCATCCCCGCCTTCGTCTGTTGTTTTGGCCTCCAAAACCTTCCGGTCAAAGAAGAAATATCCCTCTTCAAAGTTACCGAAAGCAATCTTGGTTGTATTACTCTCGGTCTTGATGTCGTCAAAGACCTCAACTGGGTAACTGAACAACTTAAAGACATCCGCCTGGGTAGGGTCTGGAACCAAAACGCTGCGCCCGTCAGCATATTTCAAATCAGCAAGGGCTTCTGTTGCTGCTGTGTTCATCACCCATTTGGCACCCAAACGGTACGCCGCATCAACTTTGTTTTTGACTTTACGGAGCAGTTTCACATCTAATCCAGCTGCCGGAACTGGAACAGTTGCGTACTTGGTACTTACGAAGATACCTTCACAAGAATTCTCGCCGCCAATCCCGTTGAACACCTCATCATTTTCAGTGTTCAAAGAGATTTCGGTGTACCAATCTTTGACCTCAGTACTGATATCCACCGCTGAATCATCGATCAGTTCGTTAGTAGCTTCAAAGATGCCGCCGTACTTATGCACTTTGTATTTAACGTCTGTATATTCCGGCGTCTCCATCTTATCGATTGGCGTTTTCTCGTCATAGTTTTTCATCTTCAAATCCGTGCCGCGGCGTTTTGGACGGCTACCAGAGAGCGTACCGACAGGTTTCACGGCAACCAGGTTTCGAATCGATTTCTTGGATTTCTTCTGCAGAATAATTTCCTTGCTGTCATCTTCAGGAACAAGAATGCCGCCTGCAGATTTTTCGCCCTCAACCATGGAACGGGCTTCGCTCTGCGCATCTTTGAACGCTTTACGCTCTTCATCCGTCATGTCCGCATTACGACCAAACTTCAGATACTTTTCATACGCGCTACGGTATGTCGCGCCTTTACGATCTTCCTTCCGCTTTTCCTCGCGTTCCTCATCGTCCCCTGGTTCATCAACGTTTCCGGCTGGTGGTGTAACAGGAGGTGTACTAATGCCGCTCAGGCTGCGAACCACTTCGATCTGTGCGGAAATACCTTCTGCCTCTTTGACAATCGCTCTTGCTTCATCGGTTTTTCCGTCATTGATCAGTTGTTGAGCTTTTTCTTTTAGAGCAGCCAATTGTTGGCGCAGTTCTCTTTCTTTTGGGTCCATTTAAAATTCCTCGCTTTCGTATTTTGGGCATAAAAAAATGACCTTACAATCCTAAAAGGTCAAGTTGGATTTTTAATATTTCGGTTTCTGTCATTCGCCGTAATTCGTGTTCATAGCTTTCTTGGCTACGATTCGATACAAGAGATTCAGCCTGTGTATAGGCTGGGTAGGTTACAACACTAACATCAAAAACCCGTTTAATCTTCCGGATGGTTCGCTTGTATATGCCGGTGTTCGAATCGTATACCCACTCGTCACCATCGTTCTCATAGTCCACTCGGAATCCGAAACTGGATTGATTGATATCACCGCGTTTCATGACTTTTATCAAGTCCTCTGCATAGCTTGTGTCAGGTGGATCAACGTCATATCTCAGACCAAATTCATCCACGGTTAAGGACAGCGTTCCCGATGTGGTCCGGCCTAATATCTTTCCGGTTTCATGGTCAATCAAACACCGAACATCGGTCATATCCGCTTCATCAAATGCGCTCGGGTCAATTTGTTCAATGAATCCGCCAAGATCCTGGGACCATACATTAAACCTTGACCCGTAACCTACAATGCGAACCGAATTACTTTCACCCTCCGACCGCACTTCCACTTTGTTGGTCAGTGTCCGTCTGTCCCAATCCTTCGCTTTTATCTGGCTCAGTTTCTTCACCCCCCTTCCCCGGATCTGTTCCGGTTTGTACTTGTTCCAGCTTGTCCAGTGTGGTCCAGTTCAGCGGAATTAAATGCTTATCGCCCATGTCTCCGATGTTGTCCCGCTCTTCCAACTCGCGAACCTCATTAATGGTGTAAACGCCCATCTGAATCATTTCTTTGTAGAACGCTGCCCGGCTTGTGCTGTCGCCCCGCAGCTCACTGGTGACATTGAACTTGGCATAGCGCCCTTTGTCTCGCAGTCCGTTTCTGGTGAACAGCTTGAAATTGATTTCTTGTTCCCAGTTGGTGATATGCGGCTGAAGCGTATTTTTCAGATACTCAATGGATTGATGCTCGATGTTTGAAAACGTGGCCTTGTCGAGCAACCCCAATTTATGAGGCGGTACTTTATAGAGTTTCGCCACCTCGGATATCCCGAATTTTTGCGTTTCAATGAATTCCGCATCTTTCAACGGCATGCCAATGCTTTGATAATCAAGACCGGCATCCAGCACAGCAATCCGGTGCGCTTTGTCCAATCCAGTGTACAGCTTGTTCCACTCTTCACGCGTTCGATCTTTGGCAGGAGTATCTAATTTCTGGTCCGTCTTAAGCACTCCACCAATGGATGTCCCATTCTTATAAAACTTGGATGAGAATTTTTCCATAGCGTTCTGCGTTCCAAGCTTCTCCCGTAGGGCCGCAATTGGCGTCATACCTTTCAGGCCGGTTGTACTCAACAATTTCAGGTGCAAAACATCCTGCATTGGAATTTTCCGTTGTTCCCCGCTTGGAAGTGTCGTTAGATACCATATTTCATGAGTGGCCCAATCCACGGACACGTCTGTTTGTGCAGGGTTTAACGGCCACAATGCTTTTGGCATCCCCACTTCATCCCACTCAATGTAGGAGTAGAAATTACCCCATGTCACCAGGTGGACCATAGCCAGCTCCTTGAACGTATAGGCACTCATGAACGGATTGGATCGAGTCCCCAGCAGATAGGCAACAGGATGATCCGGGTCCTTTGCTATTTTCCCGCCGCGCTTTCGGAATACCTGAACAGGCAGCTTGCCAATGTCCCCGCCAAGCACTGAAGCAACGGTATATATATTTGAGTTTTTTATTGCATTGCTATTGCTCACGCGTTCGCCGCTGCTTGTTTCCCTGCCTCCCAGCCAGTCCAAAAACCATCTTGTCGGTTTAGTCCAGGTTGATACACTGTCATCCGATCTACGCTCCCAGAAACGCCAATTTCTCCGTCTTCCCAATAGTTACACCCCCTTCCTATAAGGAGAAATCATCACTCAGAATCCGTTGATTCAGGTCGTCTCCGTCTTCTGGAACCGCTACCCTTACATGTGCGTTTATCAACGCTGCAGCCGGGTCAATTCTTTCAATACTCTTGGATTTGTCGAGCATGATATTGCCCTGGGCATCTTCTTTGGTAACTGCATTCGACATTGCCCAACCAAGAACCGGATCGTTTTCATGAATCACGTTTTGCTTGTACACTTCGTCTCTGAAGTTTTTGGAAGGATAATTCAGCGTTTTGATACCCTGGCGTATTTCGATCATTTCATAACCCTCTGCCTGCATGGCATTTGAAAACTGGGTTGCATTGTACGGATCGTAACAAATTTCTTTGATTTTCCACCCATTTTGCTCCGCTTTTGTAGGAATATACTGCATGATAAAGTCATAATCCACGACAGAACCGGGTGTGATGGTGATCCATCCTTGATCGACCCACAAATCATACGGCATCTTATCCGTTTGTTTCCGCGCCTTCAATGTGTCCTCTGGCATGAATGAATGGCTGAACACGGCTAACCTTCCATCTGGCAATTGAATTTCAAAGGAACAGCTCGTCAAATCTATTGTTCTGGACAAGTCAATACCCGCGATTACTTCTAATCCCGTCGTATCAGGCATTGGATTTTCATCGGATGCACCGCATGCTTTCCATTTGGACATATCCATATATCCACTCTGTTTAGCATCCACCCACAAATTCATGTTTTTTATTTTGTAGTTGACCATTTTTTCAGGGTCAGCCAATGCCATTTTTAATTCACTACGCAACATTTTTATACCAGCCGGATAAGTAGTGACAATCGGATTAGCTTTAGGCCAATTACGTTCGTCCTTAATGTCGTCACCATCGTCCAGTTCGTTTACCATTGCAAAATACTCGTCATTGTCCAAGTCAACATTCGGATCAAGCAGTTTGGAAACATAATTGTACTCAATGCGATAACATGGATTATTTAGATTCCGCCCGGCTGTTGTTATGATCATTAGTAACGGCTGTTCCCGCGCTATCATACCGGATACCAAGACGTCATAAAATTCCGTTGTCTTGTGTAAGTGATATTCATCGACAATTCCGCATTGTACGTTTGTACCGTCGCCTTCTTTTCCATCCTCTTTGGACAAAGCTTCCATAAAAGATTCGCTTTTGAGATGTTGGATTAATCCATTTGCTATCTTAATCGTCCCTCGTTTGATCAAGGCGGCGCAGCCTTTCAACATTGCAGCGGCTTCATTCCATACAATTTTTGACTGCTTCTTTTTCGTTGCAGCACAATAAACCTCTGAAGAATATTCTCCAAAGGCTATGGTTTCGTATGACCCTACGCAGGCAAGCGATTGAGATTTAGCATTTTTACGCGCTACTTGCCAATAGGCTTTGTTGAAACGTCTCAACCCTGTTTCCCGGTGTACCCATCCATAAATATTACCGAACACGAACTTTTGAATGATATGGGGTTCAATGTACTGACCCGCCAATGCTCCCTTGCGGTGTTTGAACAGTCTCATCCAGTCTAAAAAACGTTCAGCATATTCTTCGACAAACACATAAGGAAATTCATCGGTATCCTGCCGATCCAAGTCTTTCAAAAAACGTTCACAGGCTCGCTTATGCTTCTGACAAGCGACTATCTCACCGTTTAAAACCATCTCTGAATACAGAACAAGTTCATCAAAAATCATATGTCACCAAATCGCTTGCCTACCGGATCTTGTTCTTGAGGTTTTTCGTCCTTCAATGCAATTTTGGTACGATCATAAACCGTGAAACCAAATTTAGCTTCATATGCCTGCATCAATTTGATGGTTGCATTAAGAGAGGTAAGCGCAGGATTAGTGACGTAGGTAATGCCACCGCGCGAGTTCTCATTTATCAATGTGTAGCCCTTTTCGTCTACCTCCTGCCGTAACTCAAGCATTCGCTCGTGTAGGTCACAATACTGAGCTAAAGCATTCACATCCAAATTAGTGAGCAGCTCTGTTTCTTCCAACTGCTTAACAAATTCACGGAACATAGACTTTGCTTTTTTACCGAGCCAAGTAGGAGGACGGATTTTGTCTCGCTTCAACCGATTGTTAATTTTCTGTTCTTTTTCTTCACGGTCAAATTTTTGTTTTTTTGTTAAATGACCTTCAATCAGATGCAGCGGCTTCGGATTTCTGCCCAAACGTCACTTCACCCCCTTCGCGTACCCTAAATTTGATTTCAGGAACTTTTTTTGCACTTAATGGGGACGCGGTCTATTCCAAAAAATATTTTAGAAATTTGACCCCCCTTCCCCTTTTTTAAAAAATAATATTTTATTTTAATTTAAAATATTTTGATAAGCTTTTATCCAATTCACTTGCAAGTTTCGCTTTTATATCTTGCACTGTACAGGGTTCTTTAACTTCGATGTACAGCTTGATTAAGTTTGTAGCTACCACGTGGGTGCTTACTCTTACATCCTTATCAGTTGAATGGTCATCGTTCAGCCGTTCGTACTCTATCAGCTCCTGTGGTGTACCTTCATGCTCATACTCACCGCATCTAATGATCATGCATTATCCCTCTCTCTTCCGTGCTTATTGACTATATCGCACACACGTTGAGTACGTGCAGCCTTGGCGATAGTCTTATCAAACAGAGAACGCCCTAGCAACCTATCCCACCAACGCAACCGCACCACTACAGCAGTGAAACGCCCTGTTGATCTACGGCCCAATATGATGTGGTTTGTTCGGTCGTCTATAGGCTGTACGGTATGCACATAGATATCAGCCATAATAAGGCCCCCTTTCGTCACACTCCTTATCGTACTGCTCTGATAGGCGTAACACATGATGTATGCGCTCATACTCTGTCATTACGGCGCCTGGATGCAGATTAGGCCAATGCCGCTGTATATAGCCTATCCTTTCATCTCTACGGCTCCTAGCGGTGTGATAGCCCGGTGGGGTCTTAGGTGGGGCATCAACAGTACGCTTTATCATACGATGATCCACTCTACAGACTGGTATTTAGATATCAAGTCCTGTATGAGTTCAGCCATGCTATATACGACAAAGAAGTCTACTGGACGACCGATATAGCGGTCGGTTATGTTACCAAGCTCGTTTTGAAAACAATTCGCATGCCATTGCGATAAAAAGGCCGAGGGATGGATTTTCGAATGAATCCCATCTGTACCAGCCTCAACCAACAGAAATTCATTACTCACAACAATGATTTGATCCGTATTAGTTTCCATTTCCAAAACCTCCATCTTCTTTGGCCGTCTTGATATCGTGGCATTGCTTACACAGCGGTTGCCAGTTCTTCCGATCCCAAAACAGTTGCTTGTCTCCCTTATGGGGGGTTATGTGGTCAACCACAGTTGCGGGTGTCAGCTTATCAACGGCAAGACAACCCACACATAATGGATGCTTGCGCAGAAATCCTATGCGCGTCTTCCTCCACTTGTGGTCATATCCTCGCTGCGCTGCTGTCCCTCTCTGCTGTTCTATCTGTTGGACATGCTGTACCTTATGCTTCACACAATAAGTATCTGTGGAAAGCTCACGACAGCCCGGACGGGCGCATTGGCGCTTAGGTCTACTTGGCATGTTAGCACCTACTCCTTGCTACAATGCGTGAAGGCCGACGATCAATCACTTGAGGCTGTAGCCTTTGCCGATAATTAAGCTTCATGTATGTAGGAGAAATGTGTGGGCTGTATTCATATAGCCATTTCAGATCGTCGGCTGTAAATTTTCTAAATGCTTCAATCAGAGGGGCAAATGATTCTTTGATGCTATTCCACATAGCGGCAGCAGCTTCATGTAGCTTGCGAATAGCGTCCTCAAATGTTTCTCGCTGCTCTTTGGTCAGTCCGTTCATAACATCATCCCTTTCTACAATTCACCCACATGCATGTTTGTTTTGTTCCTGTCCAGTTACCCCATACACATCCTTGACGCTTGGTTGATTTAAACATATGTCTTCCCCCAATTAATAAATGGCACACAGCGGAATCGAACCGCCCATAGTCCTGTATGCACCACAAGCCCGGCATAAGCCGGGTAAGGTATTACTGTAGCTCTAAAACTACTTTGCCGATATGAGACGGGATGGTGAAACCTTCGCTCTCAGTGAGGCTACCGTCCTTATGCAGTGTGATAGCCAGTTGGTCATACTCTCCTGTACCTGTAGGGACAACAGGGTTGCCGTATGCGTGTGGACCAGCAAAGCCCACAACTCTACCGTCAGCGCTCTGCTTCTTGGCATCTACCTCTGTACTAACTACCTTGAAAATACCGTTCTTATCCAGATACCCGTATCCGCCGTTTTTTACTGCGCTTGCTTCTGTACTCATATTTGATTCCTCCTAGATAGTTTTATAGAAAAAAGGCACAAAAAAAGGACCAGCTCATTAGCCAGCCCTACACTTGTTCCTTTCATTTCCACGTTACAAATATATCATGCCAGTTTCAAAACGGCGTGCCATTAATAGGCCAAAAATGTTTCACTTAGCGGCCACTTTTTCAGGAGGCGGATCAATCAATACCTCCAGTCGTAGACCAAAGGCTAGCTTATACAAAGCACGAGCCTTTATACGGCGGAATGTCCTTTCCCCTATGTGCATGTCATTACATACGTTATAATCATATACGTCTTCATCTTCCAGATAGCGCCTACGTAATAACTCGCTTTCCTTTCGACTTAGCCGTAACATGGCTTTATCAAGTAAAATAGACTTTTGTTCCAGTTCCGCTTCCTTATCTACGTTCCACACAGCAGCAGATTCCGCTGGTTTACTAATAGCGTTCGTGCTTCCGTGGAATCTTGGTTCATAACTAGGTGTATTGCTTACCTCGCGCCGGATCAATCCCATTTGCCGATATATACGGACAGTTTCCAAATGCTCCTCCACTTGGCGGCGGGTTTGTTCACTGTCCATAACTGGCAACCCTAGTGTTAATTGTGTAGCTCTTTGCTTCATATATACTTCCCCTCACCTATGTTATAATTTATAGGTGATGTGTTGAAACATATGCCCCCGTGCTCCCTGCCAAGGTTGCGGGGGCTTTGTTGTGTTCATCCTTCATATTTTTGTAGCAGCTCCATGTATTTATCATGCCACATACGTGCTATCTGCTTATGATCCTCTATAAGTTCGTCTGAATTCCTAATTGTGTCGGTTAAAGCAGAAGAAGACTCCTGCATGATAATCTTCATCCGGTCTATTTCTTCAATCAGCATCCCCGCTACGCTCTTCCAGTATGAAACCTTACCGCCTTCAAATTCCTTACGTATTTGCTCTATATTCACCTTTGGAGGACCAGGCATTTTGACAAGATGTTTGAATTTAGGCAACTCATTCACTCCTTATCTTTAACCGTTACACTCCAACCACATTTACATGTACGTATGAAAATATCATCTTCTACAGTCAAGGTCCCTGCCCCGTTGGCAACATGCTCGCTTCCGCAATCAGGACATTTGGAATACTTATTTAATAGCTCTAACGTGCGTAATATATTCATATATAAATTCCTCCTTAGCGGTACAGGTGTTACCTACACCCTGTATTGGTGGTTACTCTTCTAATGCTGTAAGCTCGCTAACCCATACATTTCGTGCAGAATGTATTTCGTTAAAATACACAACAGCAATATCAGATTCAGTTGTACAAATAATCCGACCTTCTCCGTATTGACGATGTACAACGGGGTCATTCTCTTTGAATCCAGTAGCTTCGTTAACGCCAAGGGTTGAAAATTCTCCATCCTTTAAATCTTGTAACTCTTCTTGCGCTTTGCCCAACATTTCTTGCAACCTTGCTATTGTCCGGTCCCTCTCTGCCAACTGTTTTCCTCTCTCAGCAGCCGTTTGGAAGTTAGCTAGGCTTTCCTCATTTAAGCCATTTACCTGCTGCTGGAGTGAGTCTAACAAACCGAGTGCATCATGCGGATCAATCGCCAATCCGTTCCCCTCCTTATCCTGAGCAACGAAAACCGTCTTTGCCGATCTCAACATATCAATCACATGTTTTTGTATATCCATCTTCATGACTGTTCACTCTCCTTATATATAGGGGTATAGGGTAAGAGGCTGTTATGCCTCATCCCTCTAAATCGCTTCGAATTATCCTATTCGTACTCGGGGTTGCTGAATTCTGTTTCGTAATCATCCATGATGACTTTTGACCCATGCGTATATAGCTTAAACAAAGTCGCTTCAAGGCCATACAAACCACCCATGATCGTTTTTTTGTCGAACGACTTATCGGAAATTTCTACACTGTTGATGTAGCCTTCTTTATCAAGGACAAGGCGATATTTACAATTGTATTTGGACTTATCTGGCTCGGGATCAAAATAGATGAACGACAGAACCCGTCTATCAGCATCGACATGGACTGTGATCTCTTGAACTTCCTCGTAATCAAGTTCATTCAACTCGCATTCATCTTCAACCATTTCTTTAATAAGCTCAGAAAAATTGACTTCTTCTCTTTTGGTTCCAAGCAATTCTTGAAGATTTTCCTGCATCTTGGCAACGCCGACATCGTGAATGGATTTTTCCACTTCGCTTTTTATTACGTCTAGAATTATATGGTTGTAAGATGGGATATCGAGGTTCTCCAAATTAATCTGAAGTTGATTGCGTACTGCTTCCTTCAACCCTTTTCCGAAATCGCTCCAGCTCCGCAAAGAATCTTCAACAATGTCCTTGATAGTGTCTTCTAGTTGCTTCTTAATGATTTTCTCTACATAACCTTCTTCGTTTAATGCTGCCAATTGGTTATTAATGATTAAGTTCATATCCATTTCTTATCTCTCCTTTGGTATAGGGGATGCATTGTGTCTCTCCCCCTTATGGAGGGTTGCCCCTCCTTCTTGTCCCCTATGGGGCTAAAATGTGTTATGTCCTCTCTGCCCTTGGGGGCGGTCTATTCGATCCAGCGGTCCCGTTTCGTCCGCTCCATCCAATCATTTTGTAAAATTCCCGTATCAAAAACGTGATGCCGCCGCCCCTGCACGTAAGATACAAAATCTCCAGTGCTTCGCTCGTAAAAACATCCGTTCAATAGTTTTCCATCCATCCCTTTTCGCAAATCCGGTGTTTCCTGTACAACCTCAGCAGAATAAAAGTTAAATTCCAACTGAGTCATACCGTTCCCTCACTATTTAGTTGATTTAGTTGCTCTTTAGTGCGGAAGTAGAAGGGGGCATATCGGTATTCGGATCGGTGCTTTGGATTGTACATGTATGCTACAGGCGTTTCGTTTTCCGCTACCGGACAATTCATGGTTACGCAGCTTGTTCGCGTAAGCAATAACCCTCCAGCCGGAGGCAGTCCATTGTGCCATTTGCCCCGCTGTGCGTCCTTGTCCGGTACCAGCACGGGAACATTGATCCGTTTTACCTCGTCTCTCGAAAGCCAACCATTTGCATTCGGCATATATTCTCACTCCCTTGGTAGAGGGGCAGCCTTAGCCGCCCCAAGGATGTATTAAGCAATGATGGTTACAAAACCGGATTCAATTTCATTTTTCAGTTCTTTTTCTAGAAACTCCTTAATACTTGCCATGGCCTGTAGCTTCCATGCTCCACCGTCCGCCTCAAACAGGGCTGCTTTCGGACCATTTTGCAAACGGAACACAAAGCTACATTCTGGTTGTGGGATATCAATAAACGTTCTGTACGGTTTCAGTTTAACGGGATTAGGAACCGTTACTTTTTCAAGACTGGCGACCCCGCTTTTGGCTGTTACCTGTTGCGTTACCCCATCGTCTGCGTAGGTATTGCCTGTTTCTTCCTTAACGTTCCCTACCAGCTTCAGCACAACATCCCGATCATCGTTTTTTACAAAGCAGGCTTGTAATTGGATGTTGAAGCTCTCTACATCCATGAAGCGTTCAAAATTAATATCTGGAAGTACAGCGGATGCATTTACCAACACGTTGCGGCGTTTGTCTCGGTTGAAGGTGCTGATAACTCGCACGTCAGTTTCACTAAGTACATGGACCAACACGGGGTCTACCTTGTCATAGTTTTCTTTCAGATACGTGACCATTGCGGAAAGAGTGTTAACTTTCAGCGTGGTAGTTGTTGGTTCTTCAATCGTGTTCAATGCACCAGTAGAAAACATTTGTCCGCCAACCTCTTTAATTTCCTTATTTGCCAAACCCGCGATATACTGCATTGCTTCTTTAATCATTTGTAATTCCTCCTATTTTTTGGTTTTATATTATTTAAAGCTAACCACATTACCTGTACCGGACTTTAATTCCCCTGTTTCCGGGTCAACCTCTTCTCCAGTACCAGTGCGGACAGTACCTTCATTATCAAAAAACGACTGATCCTCTTCACCGAAAATCAATTCCTTTGCTACCACATTCCCAGCGTTGTCAGTACCCATGATAAAGGTGGTATCCAATGGGTTATCTGGCGCTATGGTTGACTTGGTGGCAACAGTGGAATTAATGGTTTTCCGTTTTGCGTCCGGTTTAAGATTCACCGTTATTGTGATGCTGCGTGCAGCCGTTGCGGATGTATTAGGATCATCAATATTTTTCATGACACGATCCCACTCTTTATTAAATTTTTCTTGTAAACCACCCTGTACCAGCTTGCTTAATTCAACACGATTAATCATGTAAATACCTCCAAATAATTAATTTATAAGTACATATGTTTGGTTTAACGGCTGTGGAGGGCTGCGGCCTCTGTCCATACCGGGGCCTAATCAACAAACCATACTTTGTCTACTGCTTTAAGGTAATCGACTGGCACGCGTCCAGTAGGGACCAGGTAACCGTAAATATTTAAGTCGTCTTTGCTTATCGACTTTGGTCCTGACCCATTGTATTCCCTCCAGAAAAACGCCAACGACTGAAAAGGCAGCAAGTACGTTTCTCGAAAAGCGGTAAATTCTATAAGCAGGAAACTTATCCCCTTACCTATTCGGTGTTGCTTTTCCAAGTAATCATATTGATGTTGCTCCAGCATGCCCAGCGGGAAGCGTGACAAGGTTTTAATAGACTTTGCTTCAAACGCCACTGCCCGACCTCTGTAGGCCCCGTCATAATCCACGGTGGAGGATTTTTCGAAATATCCGTCCTTAACCCTGTGTCCGCTGGTCTTCGTTACCTTGACTGGCGTAGGACGTTTATTAATCACTGCCACATTAAGATGCTCGTACCGTTCATTGGAAAACTCAATCAGGTTTTCAAACCCCATACCCCTGTTCCCGTATATGCTCATGCCTTTACTCCCTTCACTGTCAGCACGTCAGGACGCGGCTTGATATATCCACAACGCACCTGATCCAATGCAATAATAATTACTTCTTGCCAGCTCTGACGCCCAAAGTGCTCACGAATTTCCTCTATTCCGCATCCTTTGCGCCACATATCGCGAAACTCCGCAAGATCATCCATAGGCCATATGAAATCCATTTCTTCACAAGCCACATACAAATTATTTTCTGGCCTCGTTCTGCCCATGAGCTCTTTCACCTCCGACCCGTCTTAATAGCTCCAATTCCGCATGAATCCGAATGTCATAATCAAGGAGCTCACCCTTTGCAATTGTATGAAGGAGCTCATTCGATTGCTTTTCCATGTATGAAGTTGATGTCACCTCTGCTCCCCCTTTCCTGATTCCATACGTTCAGCCAGCCGTAGCAATTCATCATATTCTTCTTGCGAAACCTCCGGAGCTGGATCTTGGTCCTGAACAATATCTATACTCGGCTTTTGTCCGCCCCGACCGTTGCCTTTGTTCGGTGACTTCTCCTTGGTCCAAGGTTCGTCTATACCCTCAGCCTTCCAATTTTTTAGAATGCCGTTGACATATGACATACTACGTTTTCCGGCAACTACTGCTTTTTTCATAGCTTCACATAGCCAGCGGTTACCATAGTCCTTTTCTAAGATTGCTATTTCATCGGCTATTAGAGGGCTGATTGTTCCAAAGCCTTCATTTTCAAATAATCTAAAAGGGTTATTCTCAATTTCAGGAAGACTACCACCAGAAATCTGTTCAGTTCCGTTCTCTTCCCTTCCCTTCTGTTCAGTTCTGTTCTCTTCTCTTCTGTTCTCTTCTAGAGGAATATTAGGGAAATTCCCGGAACTTCCGGGAAAGTCCAAAGGAGGGTCGGGAAATTTCGAGCGTGTTCGTTTATGCAATCCTTGTTGATGTGCTTCAAAATTGACCACTTGAACCACCTTTTGACCATCAGCTTCATACCATTCAATAAGGCCAGCAGACTGCAAACGGTGCAAAGACTCTTTCACATCAGAAACCAGCTTGTCCAGCATAGGCACAACTAGCGCTTTAACCTTGGCTGGCGACCCTGCCAAACGTCCAAAATCATCTGTGTGAGGAATCATCCACGTGAACAGCAACATATCGAATATGTCCGGCAGTTCATTAACTTTTTCTGAAATTGATATAACCTTAGAAATCATTCTCTTTTCAGCCATCCCTAACGCTTCCCTTCGATTCTGAGTTATTCCTAGAAGTTCCGGGAAGTTCCGGGAAGTTCATGACGTAATAATCTAATACCGCATTAATAGCTGTAGCGATAAAACGCCTTGCTCGTATACCATCTTGCGTACCATCCAACCAGCGATGACAGGGAATACAGACATGGATAAGGTCAGTGACCTTTGTTTTTTCATCAATATGTCCTCGCCCGGTCAAATGCGCCCGTTCCTCTGCCCAAGCTTTACCACAAAGCTCACATATTCCAGCAGATCGTTTTTTTAACTGCTGGTCTACTGTATTGCTTATGTCGCCTTTCTGACGTTGCGTATGCTTGATACGTTTACTGCTGGTTTGCTGCTTTTTACTGTATGGTTGAAAAGGTAAAGTCACGAACCACCACCCCCTATATGCATATCTACACGGAGCCGTAAGCGCAGTTCATAAAGGTGCTCAGAAACAGACTTAAACTCGTTTTTCCATAAAGTCATTCGTTCTAGGTCCTCGGCCTCCTGATCCCGAATATCCAAAACCGCCAAATCTGCCGCATTTTGCTTGTTCCCTCGCTTGGTATTACGCATCGTCTCAGCGTGAACCCTTTTCCGCAGGTTATAAGTCTGCATGTATCTACCGTGCATATAGGCAGACACACGGCCCATAAGCGTATGGGCTTGCGTAAGCAGTTCAATCTTCCGAATTAACGCACCGGGGGAATCATCGGTAAATGACTCCGCTGTATCCCGAATCCCTTGAATGTCCTGGATGTACTGTTTAATTTCCTTAATGTCCATACGCTTTCGGACTCCTGTTTCCATAAATTTAAAATCGTGTTATAATGCCGTTAATTGATTTGTAAAAGGAATCGTGTTGGTAGCACGATTATGGGTCTGTCCATTATGGACAGGCTTTTTTTATTTCTCTCTCCAGTCGAAACAGCCGGAAACTAAGTTCGTTTTGTTCCTTCAAAAATTTACGAGGATTGCGATTGTTAGCGAGAGCATCAAGTTTTTTATAACTTACATCATGTAGCTGTTCCCGAATGAGCTTGCACTCGTTTTGCTTATGCAGTACATCAATCTCCTGTTCAGTCAATTCAAGCAAATCCATGTCTAACGTAACTGTCCCACTAAGCAGACTGTTTACGTTGTATGCGGCCTCGAAATATGTGCTTCCTGGTACTTCTTGATAGCTTCGCAAGCCGGAAGCGTCTATTACTGGTATTAAGCGTGTTTCCAAACTGAACCCCCTCCTTTTGGCGTAATTCCGTTTCTAATTCCTCAATGGCTTCGTCAAAATAGTTTGTCTTGAGGGCAAGCCGCATTTGGTGCAGCTTGCTAAGACGCTTCCAGAGCATATGGCGCTCGGCTAATCTTTCAGGTGTCAATGTTCATGCTCCTTCCTTTTCCTTCTCAGCGATCCATTTATTAAGCGAAGTTTGACTAAAATAGATGCGCCCTCTTTGACGAAAATATGGTGTGCCTTCGTCTTTTATCATTTTTCTAAGGGTTGAATCTGAGACCTTTAAGTATAAACAGGCCTCTGAAAAATCGAATATATTTGCGTACAATCTACGTTCAATTTCAGCTTGTAATTCAGCTAACAATTCCTCACGCAAATCTCGTTTTATATCAGATCGGATAGATTCGAGCAGTTTAAGTGTCTCCATAATCATCACCCACTTGTATTTCCGTCATTTTAATAACGTTTAAATCCAGTTTCAAAGCAATAGCCAATCGGGATAACGCTTCGACGCTTGGCGTATACCGCCCATTCTCAATGTCTGAAATATAATTTCTTGATAAACTTGTCTTTGCCGAAACCTGATCTTGCCTTAGGCCCCTTGCCTTGCGACCTTTTTGTATAAACGACCCCAAGGCTTTCTTGTTAATCATCGTGTGTCACCTCCTGAATAAAATGTATAGTATTCACGACATTTTGTAAAAGCTTAAATACGCTTAAAAACGAGCATTTAAGAGAATTAAACCCATATTGTCGTTAATACACGTCATTTTGCTTTTATTTACTTGTATTTACGACATTAAAAGCATTGTATATCCGACTTTTTATAGTTATAATAATAAAAAAAGTCGGTATAACCGACTGAAAAGGAGAAAATACCTTGAGTATTGGTGAAATATTAAAACGTGAACGTAAGAAAAAAAAGATAACTCAACTAGAACTTTCTCAGAAAGCAAATATGTCCAGATCGTATATAGCAGATATAGAACGTGACAGATATAATCCAAGCGTTGAAACTTTAACATCACTTGCCCGAGCTTTAGAAATAAATCCTTCTGTATTTTTCAATGACCCAAAAACACCGGATTGGGCAACAAATAAAGATAACAAAGACCTAAAGGAACTATTACTGGGAAATGAAGATGTGCTATTCGATGGTGTGCCACTCACTGAAGAAGACAAAAGAAAATTAAATGACATTATGACCGGATTATTCTGGGATTCGAAACGTAAGCAAAACGGCGAGAAATAGAAAATAATACATATAAAAATACAACAGGCGGTTAATAGCACATTTTGCCGCCATAGGTTTTTTTAGCTACAAATAGAACATACGTTCCTTTAAGGGGGTGGTATATCCAAATACAGTTTTTTTACCAATAATAAGAAAGGTTGTTGTACATGGCTTGGACAGAACACTTAGGGGGTAACAAGTACAAATTAGTTGCCCGTGATCCATCGAAAGTAAATAAACCCAAACGGTCTGTTTCCGTTGACGTACCAAAAGAAATTGTTAAATCAGAGAGGAAAACAAAGCAGTGGCTTGCGCTTGAATTAGCAAAATGGGCTGAAAAGGTTGAAGCTGGTAAAGCGAAGAAGTCGGAGAAAGTCACGCTTAGGGATTTTGTACCAATCTGGAAAAAGGGGTACGCTGATAAAAACATGGGGAAATACACTCTTAAAACTAACATGTGGTACATTGAATCTTTCTTAATGCCTGAGTTTGGTAACGTGGGAATTGAAAAAATCACCACATTGCAACTAGTCACGTTTTTTGCAGATTTGAAACGTAAAGACGGCAAAGAATATGCAACAAATACAAAGCTAAATATCTTCAAGGCAGCTAAGTCCATCTTCGACGCAGCATTCACATGGGAAGTAATTACTAAAAATCCTATTGAGGGTGTTCAACGCCCCCGAGCTGGAAAGAAAGAAAAGAAAGCAATGCGTAGTGTGAAGAAATCATACAGCACTACAGAGGTTGAGACGCTTCTAGTAGCCTTATACAGCCTTCCTGACAGATGGAGGTTATATTTCACCGGGTCTATGCTTGGAGGATTTAGACGGGGCGAACTGTTGGCTATAGAATGGCCTGACGTAAGTTATGACAGCCAAGCAATTTGGATTGATAAACAGATAACATTTAACGAACAAGGTGAAAAAATCGAAGGTGAGGTTAAAACGGAAGAAAGTGAAGGATGGATCGCAATGCCAAAATGGTATATGGACCAGCTCAATGATTTTGAAAAAGAGTGGAAGAAAGAAGCAGCTCGCTGCAAAGAATGGAAAGGTGAAGACAAACAATATGTATTTCACAGTGGTCAGGGCGTAATGTACTATCCCACAACCCCTACCGTTACCTGGCGTAAGTTTCTTAAAAAACATAATCTTCCGCATGTAAAACTACATGGTTTACGGCATACCGCTGGTATGCTACTGAGAGAGACAGGGGCAGACCTGAAGACAATACAAGAACGATTAAGACATACCAAAATCGGGACTACAGCAGACATCTATACACACGCATCCGACATCATTAGTCGAGCAGCAGCAGACCGATTAGAATCGTTCGATCCAAACAAATGAAAATTTGCCCCATGAACTGCCCCATAAATAAAAATAGTTCTGTTGGTTTTCCAATTGAGGGTAAAGAAAAAACCCTTGTGGCTCAAGGGTTTCAGAAGCTTTTCGAATCAAAGCGGGTGATGGGAATCGAACCCACGCTATCAGCTTGGAAGGCTGAAGTTCTACCATTGAACTACACCCGCATTTTATAACATCTCGATTCTTATGTATGACATGCTTAACCTATCGTCAACCAGCTGAATCAGGATGTTATTTAGTATAACTTACCTTTCAGCAAAATGCAAGCATACTACATACTATCCTGAACCAGCCAATTCATAGGTTTACGTAAAAACAATTTTTCAAAGACTTCTGCCGGAATGGGGCGACTAAAGTAATATCCCTGACCCTCATGACAATCCTGTGCCTGCAAAAAATGAAGCTGCTCCTCATTTTCCACTCCTTCAGCCGTAACCTTCAGCTTCAAATGGTGAGCCATGGAGGCAATAGTAGATACAATTGCCGCATTTTTGCTGTCGACCAGTACCTCATTTACAAAGGAACGGTCAATTTTTAGACGATCAATCGGGAGATTCTTCAAATAATGCAATGAACTATAGCCAGTTCCAAAATCATCAATACTGATTGCGACACCAATAGCCTTTATGTTTTTCAACTGTTCAAAGGCCCGATCCTTATCAAAAGTCATACTCTCGGTAATTTCCAGCTCCAGATAGCGGGCTTCAAGTTCCGTATAGGTCAAAATGCCCCGAATGACATCCACCAGCTTTTTTTGCTGAAATTGGCGCATGGATAAATTGACCGAAATCGGGATGGGTGGGTACCCGAGCTCCTGCCACTGCTTATTTTGCAGACAGGCCTCCCTTAACACCCATTCCCCCAAGGGCACAATTAAACCACTTTCTTCAGCCACCGGAATAAAATCGCCAGGCATCACCATCCCACGATGAGGATGATTCCATCGCACCAGCGCCTCCAAACTCGTTAGCTCGCCACTTTGCAGGTGAACACGTGGTTGATATACCAATGAAAATTCCTCATTTTCAAGCGCTCGCCGCAGATCATTTTCCAGTTGGAGTCTTTCATGCGCTCGCATCTGCATCGCGCTGGCATACCGCTGAAAATTCACTCCCTGCTCTTTGGCACTATGGACAGCCGTATCCGCCTGCTGAATAAGCTGTTCACCCTGATTCGCATCCAACGGGTATAAAGCTATACCAACGCTCACCATCACATGATAAGACTCACCATTAATATCGAAAGGCTGATCGAACAGCTTCACCATATCATCAATACGATTTCTCATAGCATCTGTATCTTCGTATCCCGTTAGAAGAAAGGCAAATTCATCTCCGCCCATGCTAAAAACAGCTTCCCCTTCATGGCTAAAATGCCCCAAGCGTTCGCCTACCGCATACAGCAAATAATTCCCTGCCATATGTCCAAGCGAATCATTAATCGCCTTGAAACGATCAATATTTAGCACTAAAAGCGCTACTGTCTCATCCGATTTCAATGATTTACGCAATATTTTATCTAAGCGTTGAGAAAGGCGACGACGATTGGGGAGTCCTGTTATATCATCATTATAGGCAATGTGATTAAACTCAGATTCTGCTGCCTGCTTTTCACGATAAGGAACCAGAACCATCAACCGAACCAGCCCGCTCAACATATTATAAAATGCTATCGCGTTGGTCAAAAGTCCCAAAAGGTGATTAATATCGCTCATTTGCTCAGAAAATAAATAGAACAACTGACTCACAACACACAGCCCAATCCCACGAACAATAAGCAACATGCCCAATTCCGCCGGGCGGGCTTTCCGATATTTTCGCACCCCGAAAATAAAAGTGAGCACAAGCAGTAACATGACAGCCAGATTTAACGTCCAGCCCAGGTTGCCTATTTCGTATCGTATACGTAGATCCGGTAAGCCTCCACCAAATGTCTTAATAACTCCTAGAATCAGCAAAGTGCAGCCTATCCCTGCCCACAAAGCCATTGCCTTGTATTCAGACTTCGCCTTGCTAAACGGGAGGAAACAAACACATAAGAGCAAGACAGAAGTAAAGGCACGATTTACAAATAGCAGCCATAACGAAATGCCCGGAGACAAAGCAAAGTCCGTCAGGCTAACGAAACTAAACGAAACAATATGAACAAGGTAAAGCAGACCAGCCACCAAAAATGTAGGGGCAATAAGAAGTCTCTGCAAGGATAACTGTTCCAGTAAAACGGACCAGGATTGATAAAAAATAGAAAAACAAATCGCAGCACAAGAAAATCCTACAATCGGATATAACAAGAAAAAAACATTATGGGAGTATATCTTATTCAAAGTTACGTGAAATAACTGAACCAAGACAAACAAAACTATCGAAGCAATGCCGATACCTATCGTTTTTTTTACTTCCAGCCGTATACTCATTCAGCCTCTTCAGCCCCCTGCATATCGGAGATTCCGATCATCTAAGACGTTTGACAGCTTTGGAAGCCGTTGTTTAAGTCTATAGTATCAAAAATAATGTTGTATTCTGGTATATAATAGCATTTAATCTGTGAAAGGTGAATCATTTTTTTATCTTAAATTCATGAATTCATTTTCGTATTTACGCAAATAACCGAGCTTACAGCACCAAAAAAGCGCATCATCTTGTCAGATTATGCGCTTCAGACAACCTTCTCCAAAAAGGTGATACCTATACCCCAACGCTGCACAACATAAAAGAAATAGTATGTACAGGACCCCTCTGCGAAAACCTCCCCATATTAAACTACAGGAAGCGTGATTTTGAATTGTGTGCCACTTCCATGTTTACTGTCCACATGTATGAAGCCTCCGTGATTTTTGATAATTCGATAGCTCACAGCCAATCCCAATCCGGTTCCACTTTCTTTTGTTGTAAAAAAAGGATCAAATAAACGCGCCAACGTATTGTGATCCATACCTAATCCGTTATCTTCAATACAAATGTGGACATAATTACCCTCAAGCACTGTATGGATATCGATGCAACCCTCTCGTTCCCCACCGATGCTTTCAATGGCATCCATCGCATTTTTAATCATATTGAGGATAACCTGCTTAATCTGCTTCACATCAATGGAAACCTTCATGAGCTCATCATTTTCGTCCAATGCAATCTGGCAACCCTTCATCAATGCTTCGCTTTCTGTCAGCATCACTACCTCTTTCAGCAGCCCCATCACAGATACAGCCGTTTTTTGCGGAGCCGAAGGCTTGGACGAATTTAAGAACTCATAAATAATGTCGTTCGCACGATCAATTTCTGTTAATATAATGCGTGCATACTCATCTCTGCCCAACTCCATCAAATGTGGCCGAAGCAATTGAATAAAGCCCCGGATTGCGGTAAGCGGGTTACGGATTTCATGGGCGATAGAGGCCGAGATGCGTCCCAGCATCGCCAGCTTATCGTTTTGATACGCCGTCTGCTCAATCTGCTTATAATCCGACACATCCTTGACGCTAAACAAAAAATCCCCATCCATCTGATCACCATAGGTCACTGTTATCAACCAATGCCGACCATACTCATCAATCAACTCATGATAGCGCTTTCTATGAAAGATAGTTTCTTTATAAATCCGCATGATTTTCTTCTTCTTAAACCGACTTAACTCAGGATGATGCAAAATTTGCATCAAATTGCGACCTGCTAGCGAACTCCGTGGTAGCTCCAGCAATTTCGCCATTTGCACGTTAATAAAGGTCAGTACCCCGTCACTGTCAAACAGCATGATACCACTATCCAGGTTCTCCAGCACATTTTCATACTTGTTATTGGCGATCTGTGTGGAAGGACAAGCTCCCACGGTATCAAGCAAGGCTTCTTGGAATTCACTGATCATGCCAGGCTTCCCCCTTGTTTCGGAATGACAAACTGGCCGTTTCGGACGCGTAATAATCTTGAAGAAGAGAAAGGCATCTATCGACTACCCTTCAATGGTGTAGAAAACAGTTTCACAGAAATCCGACCATCTCTTTCCAATTCGAGTCTTATTTTATGATAGACAAGATTAAGGATCGCAGTCAATCGGAAAAAGTGTCGAATCCAAATTTTTATCCTGTTTTCTTTCGTCATAATATCTGCGCAACATTACCAAAATGAAAGATTACGTTAGGAACAAGCGCCCTACACACCAAAGAAGCTCTCCAGAATTGAGAGCTTCTTTGGTGTGTAGGATGTCAACTGCCGCTCTTATTATGTTGAAGCCGGGATCGTCTTTGGCTCATAACGGCCAGTCTTCTCTTAAGCTCTCCCTGCCATTTTTCATCATTCATCTGTTTGGCTACCATCAATAAATCCAGAGATATGTCAATTTGACGCTTCACAATTTCAAACGCATCTTCACTTTCACGATTCACACAATTTTCAAATATCGTATCATCGTCTTCCATGACATAATCCTGAAAATCAATCTCGGTTGCCCCATCTCCATGTGCATATTCAGCCAGAATTTCATACTCATTTTCGACTTTATAATGAACTTCAATGCGACGACATACCGGGCAAAACAGCAAAGGAACATTATGAACTTGGGTGCGGTAATGCTTCAGCGTTCCCTTGGTTCCTACCATGCTTGCTCCACAGCAATAACTCATCCGGGCTCAGCCTCCTCTGAACAAAACCTGTTCTGCCTTGTTTATCTTCTACAATACCTTATTCGCTTTCATCAGGCAAAATTCCTCCAGAACACAACAACATTTCCATAATTATTTGTTACTTCACTCTATATTGTCTCATTCAAACAGGCTATCCTCACATCTTACGCTGCACAGAGCAGGCAAGCAAGCCCCCAATAACGGCAGAGTAACCGCTAGTTGGGGGCTTGCTTGTTTAATTTCAACTTGTGAAGCTTATATTACAGATTTTGATCGCCTGGTTTCCAGTTCATTGGGCACAAGCCACCGGATTGCAAAGCTTGCAGTACACGCAAAGTTTCTTCCACACTGCGACCTACGTCGTTGTGGTTAACCACTTGATATTTCAATTCGCCTTCTGGATCAATGATGAACAAGCCGCGCAATGCAACGCCTTCTTCTTCGATCAGAACGCCATAATCGCTTGCTGTTTTTTTCGTGATGTCAGAAGCCAATGGGAAGTTCAGTTTGCCCAGACCGTTGTTTTCTTTAGCTGTGTTGATCCATGCTTTGTGGCTGTGCACGGAGTCTACACTGATACCCAGAATTTCAGTATCCAGCTCTTTGAATTGGTCAGCAGCATCGCTCAACGCTGTAATTTCCGTAGGGCACACAAAAGTGAAATCCAATGGATAGAAGAAAAATACGAGCCACTTGCCACGGTAATCGGAAAGCTTCACCGAACCAAATTCTTGACCGTCTCCAGTCACTGTTTCCAATGCAAAATCAGGGGCGGGTCTTCCTACCAATCTTTCTGCCATAATAATGAAATCCTCCTTTAAAATATGTAAGAAAAACACCGAATGTGTTTTCCTCAATCATCTGTATTGTAATGAACAACTTACTTGATAAATGTTATCATTCGCTGAAATCAAAGTCAATATTATAACCATTACTTTTTTATAATTATTTTAAACTAGCTTAAAAATTCACGGTTTATTCACATTTTGAACTTTTGAATATACATGTAGCTCCTGATTGCTCAGGAGCTACTGTTCTAAACATTTGCCGAAAAGGCTGTACTGTATAACCTTACTATATAATAGGAAGCTTTTTTTCAGAACGGGTACATTTACAGAGTTTTTAACGAATAGCTGCTGCGATCAGATCTCCCATTTGAGTTGTCGAGATCGCTTGAGATTTATCCACCGCAATATCTGCCGTACGGTGTCCTGCATCCAGTACCTCAGCTACTGCTTTCTCAATGGCATCAGCTGCCTTCTCGTACCCGAAGGTGAGACGGAACATCAAAGCAACGGACAAAATCGTTGCAATGGGATTCGCCAGCCCTTGACCTGCAATGTCAGGCGCCGAGCCATGTACCGGCTCGTATAGGCCGAAGCTGCCTTCTCCAAGTGATGCGGAGGAGAGCATGCCGATGGATCCGGTCAGCATAGCCGCTTCATCACTGAGAATGTCACCAAACATATTTTCCGTCACGATGACGTCAAAGCTAGATGGACGACGCAGCAATTGCATGGCGCAGTTATCAACCAATACATGCTCCAGCTCGACATCCGGGTAGTCTACAGCAACCCGGTTAACTACTTCACGCCATAAACGGGAGGTTTCCAGTACATTAGCCTTATCCACCGATGCAAGTTTCTTGCGACGTTTTTGTGCAATTTCGAAAGATTGGCGCACTATACGCTCTACTTCTGTTACATTATATGCACAAGTATCGACTGCCTCCTCACCCTGAGGACTTTCTCGTCTGAACTTCTCGCCGAAATAAATGCCGCCCGTCAGTTCGCGCACCACGATCAGATCCGTTCCTTCCAACACTTCCGGTTTCAATGTAGATGCGTCCTTGAGACAGTCAAAGACGACAGCAGGACGAAGATTCGAAAATAGACCGAGCTCTTTACGAATGCCCAACAGTCCGGTTTCAGGACGAAGTTCCTTTGGATTGTTGTCCCATTGTGGTCCTCCTACTGCTCCCAGCAGAACCGCATCTGCAGCTTGACATACTGCCAGTGTTTCTTCCGGCAATGGTGTGCCCTTCTTATCAATGGCAATCCCGCCGAACAGCGCATGCTCCGTTTCAAATGAAAGGCCGAACACTTCTTCCGTACGTTTCAAAATTTTCTCTGCCTCTGCGACCACTTCCGGTCCAATTCCATCTCCCGCTATTACTGCAATCTTTTTAACGTCTGCCATCACGTACACTCCTCTTGTTATACAGCTATACAACCGTATTTTTCATACCTTCTTTGTAACATACATGGCAGGGCTTTGACCAAGATATAGAATCTATCAATTCAATAGGCACGGCCTATAAGCTGATTTTCTCATCAGAGAAAAAGAAAACAGGACCGGAAACATCCGATCCTGTATAAATCCAACTCTTAAGTCTGCATAAAATTAAGATTTATAATCTACGCGATTACTGTAGTTTTTACGCTTGTCGATCAAACCATTTAGCGCATCTACGTAAGCCCGAGCACTTGCTTCCAGAATATCGGTACTTACCCCGCGTCCCTGCACAGACAGTTCGTTTTGCGTCAGCACTACATGGACTTCACCCAGAGCGTCCTTGCCATGGGTAACAGACTTGATGGAGTAATCTGAAAGTACAACGCTCTCGCCGCTGGCTTGGTCAATCGCATTATAGATCGCATCGACTGAACCATTTCCTTCAGCTTCTGTCTCGATAACCTGACCTTCATCGTTAACCAGACGTACTTGTGCGGAAGGCGTAGCCTTGTTCCCGTAGGTAACAAAAATGGTTTCCAGCTTGAAGACTTCAGGTGCATCTGCCAATTTTTCTTCCAGCAATGCTAAAATATCATCGTCCGAAACTTCCTTCTTCTTATCAGCCAAATCCTTGAACTGCCCAAAAGCGCGATTCAGATCTTCTTCGTTCAATTCGTAGCCCAACTCGATCAAACGCTCACGGAAAGCATGACGACCTGAGTGCTTACCGAGTACCAGCTTACTTTCTTTCAGACCGATACTTTCTGGTGTCATGATTTCATAGGTCGTTTTCTCTTTCAGCATGCCGTCTTGATGAATACCTGATTCGTGCGCAAAAGCATTGGCTCCAACAATCGCCTTGTTGCCCGGCACCACCATCCCCGTCAAACGGCTAACCAAACGGCTTGTGCGCGCAATTTCAGACAATTGCAAAGACGTCTTGGCCTGAAAAAATTCCTGTCTCGTCTCCAGTGCCATGGCGATTTCCTCAATGGCCGTGTTCCCAGCGCGTTCACCGATACCGTTAATGGTTCCCTCGATCTGATCCGCACCGTTCAGGATGGCAGCAAGTGTATTAGCGGTAGCCATTCCCAGGTCATTGTGGCAATGTGCACTCAATTGAATCTTCTCCACATCGACCACATTTTCCTTAATGTGTTTGAATATATTTCCATACTCGTAGGGTGTCAAGTAACCTACCGTATCTGGAATATTGACGACAGAAGCCCCTTCTTGTACAGCCATGGTGACCATTTCAACCACAAAATCAAGCTCTGTACGACCTGCATCCTCCAAAGAAAACTCCACTTTAGGTAAATATTTCAACCCATAGCGTATGGCAGCACGAGCGGTTTCCAATACCTGTGCCTTCTCCATCCGCAGCTTATGCTGACGGTGAATAGGTGAAGTTGCCAAAAAGATATGGATACACGGGTCCTGTGCTCCCTTGAGTGCCTCGCGAACCGCATCAATATCCTGTTCCCTTGCACGTGAAAGGCCAATAACCGTCGAATTTTTTACAGCTTTTGCTACTGCATTAACAGCCGCCAGATCACCCGGAGAAGCAGCCGGGAACCCAGCCTCCATACGATCGATTCCCAGCTTCTCCAACTGATGAGCGATCTCCACTTTCTCACGAGTATTCAAGTTCACACCAGGTGACTGTTCTCCGTCTCTCAACGTTGTGTCAAATATATATATTTTGCGCAACCCAACGCACCTCCTCAGGATTAGGACTCTTAAATTACAATGCGGCTCACGCAATAAGCAGGGCCGCATTGTAATTATTATTTATAAATAATTCATGTTGTCGAGTTCATAGTACAAAAGATTATTACTTTTTGATCCAATGCATCATTTCACGCAATTGTCCGCCCACCACTTCAATCGGATGGTTAGCTTCATTACGACGAGTAGCCGTCAGGAATGCACGTCCAGATTGATTTTCAAGGATGAAGTCACGAGCAAATTTACCTTGTTGAATGTCAGTCAATACATCCTTCATGGCTTTCTTCGTATCTTCCGTTACCACGCGTGGTCCAGTTACATAATCGCCATATTCCGCTGTATTACTGATGGAATCACGCATCGTTGCCAATCCACCTTCATACATCAGGTCAACGATCAGCTTAAGCTCATGCAAACATTCAAAGTATGCCATCTCAGGAGCATAACCTGCTTCAGTCAATGTTTCAAAGCCCGCTTTTACGAGTGCGCTCACGCCGCCGCACAATACCGCCTGCTCACCGAACAGATCCGTCTCCGTTTCTTCACGGAAGGAGGTTTCAATTACGCCCGCACGTGTACAGCCAATGCCTTTTGCGTATGCAAGACCGATTTCTTTGGCTTGACCCGTTGCGTCCTGCTCAATTGCGATCAACCCCGGTACCCCAAACCCTTCTACATAGGTACGACGCACCATATGTCCTGGGGATTTTGGAGCAACCAGCAATACATCGCTATCTTTAGGAGCTACGATTTGTCCAAAATGAACGTTGAAACCATGGGAGAACAAAAGAGCTGCGCCTTTTTTCAGGTTAGGTTCAATTTCATTTTTGTACACAGAAGCTTGAGTTTCATCAGGTAACAAAATTTGAACCACGTCTGCACGGCTTGTTGCATCAGCTACGTTCAGAACTTCAAAACCGTCGTTTCTTGCGACATCAGCTGATTTGCCTTCACGCAAACCAATAACAACATTCACACCACTGTCACGCAAGTTTTGTGCTTGAGCATGTCCTTGGCTACCGTAACCAATAACGGCCACTGTCTTTCCTTTCAATACGCTGAGTTCTGCATCTTTTTCGTAGTACGTTGTAACTGCCATGGTTAATTTCCTCCTTTTAATTGGACCCTTCATAATGAGCGGGTACTCCAAGAGACTTTCCCTCGTGATTAGTATCTAAAAATCTCTTCGAGCCCCCGCTCTTATGCGGGCGGTTCTTTATTGATGTAATGCGCTATAAGCGGTAATTCGTTAAAGCTCCATATTAAGCATTGCCACGTATCATAGCTGTAACCCCGGTTCGAGTCAACTCCCGAATACCGTAAGGCTTCAACAACTCGATCATGGCATCAATTTTTTCTGTATCGCCAATGACCTGTACGATCAAGCTCGTCGTTCCAACATCAATTACAGCTGCTCTGAATGTTTCTACCACGCCCATGATCTCTGGCCGCTGAGGCGGTTCTGCCTTTACCTTTATCATCGCCAATTCCCGAGCTACCATCGGCTTGGAACTGAGATCAATGACCTTGATCACATCAACCAGCTTGTAAAGCTGCTTTTCAATCTGCTCCAGGTTGTTCTCATCCCCTACAGTCACAATGACCATACGCGATAATCCAACTTCTTCCGATTGTCCCACAGTTATGCTCTCAATGTTAAAGCCTCGGCGACCGAACAGGCCGGACACACGTTGCAAAACGCCGGGTTGATCATTTACCAGTACAGCAATGGTATTTTTTGTTGTCATTTTACTCGTCCCCCATCAGCATTTGATCAATTGTCGAACCTTGCGTCACCATCGGATATACATTCTCTTCCTTGCTGACTACAAACTCGACAACGACCGGTCCGGGTGTATCAAGCGCCTCCTGCCAAGCCCGACGTGCCTCTTCCTTATTCGTAGCACGCAGTCCTTTGACACCGTATGCTTCGGCAAGTTTCACAAAATCCGGACTTCCAGCCAGATCAATGTGACTATACCGATTGTCATAGATCAATTCCTGCCATTGGCGAACCATTCCAAGAACCTGGTTGTTGATAATTACGATTTTAACCGGAATGTTATTGATTGCACAGATGGCTAATTCCTGCGAACACATCTGCATACCGCCGTCCCCGTTAATCGATATTACTAATCTGTCGGGATTGGCCATCTGAGCACCGATTGCAGAGGGGAAACCAAATCCCATCGTACCGAGCCCACCAGAGGTGACCCATGAGCGTGGCTGATTGAATTTGTAATACTGCGCTGCCCACATTTGATGCTGTCCCACGTCCGTCGTTACGATTGCGCCGCCCTTGGTCGTTTCATCCAACAACTCAACAACCCATTGTGGTTTAAGCACCGTTTCAGAATCCTTATAAGAATAAGGTTTCTCATTCTTCCAATGCTGAATTTGTGCTCTCCATGCATCAGCTCGATCCGCGCGTTTCACATCCTGATTCAGCAATTCCAGCACTGCCTTCACGTCACCCACGATAGGAATATCTGCTGCAACATTTTTTCCAATTTCAGCAGGGTCGATATCAATGTGGACGATTTTAGCTTGAGGAGCAAACCCATCCAACTTGCCTGTTACCCGATCATCGAAGCGGGCTCCGATACAGATCAACAGATCTGACTGTTGAATCGCCTGATTGGAGGTGTATGTTCCATGCATCCCCGGCATCCCCGTCCACAGTTCATGTCCACTTGGGAAACCACCCAATCCGAGCAATGTTGTCGTAATAGGAATTTCCGTTTTACGAACAAACTCGTAAAGTGCTTCATGTCCACCGGAGTATACAACTCCTCCACCTGCCAGAATGAATGGACGTTCTGCTTCGGAAATAGCTTGAGTTAGCTTGTCTAGTTGAATTTTGTTGGGCAGCACTTTCGGGTTATAACCCCGCATGGTCACTGGTCCCGTTTGTGGAACGAACAACGTCTGGGCTGCGGAAATATCCTTCGGAATATCAATCAGCACCGGTCCCTTCCGCCCTGTGTTGGCAATATGAAATGCCTCATGGATGATTCGCGGCAGATCCTCTACATCTCTTACCAGATAGCTGTGCTTCGTAATCGGCATTGTAATTCCCGTGATATCGGCTTCCTGGAAAGCATCCGTACCGATCAGGGAAGATATAACGTTACCCGTGATGACCACCAACGGCACCGAATCCATAAAAGCCGTCGCAATACCAGTTACCAGGTTCGTCGCTCCAGGTCCGGAAGTCGCGATACATACGCCCACTTTACCGCTCGCCCGTGCATAACCATCTGCCGCATGAATAGCTCCCTGCTCGTGACGAGTGAGGACATGCTTGAAATCCTTAAAGCCATACATGGCATCATAGATATAAAGCACTGCACCACCAGGATATCCGAAGACACAATCTACTCCCTCCAGCAACAGGCTACGGAGTAAAATTTCCGAACCTGTAATCACTTCAGGCTTCATCCACTTTTCACGTAATTCATTGGTTGACCTAACTTCAGGAATTTGTGCACTCATTGGTCATCCTCCTTTACAGAATTTACATACATCTGACATTTGTAAAAACAAAAAAACCTTTCATCCCTAGAACAGACTTGCTGTTACTGAGGGACGAAAGGCTGTAGCTTCCGTGGTACCACCCGTGTTTGCCCGATATTTCGCAATATCGAACCTTGGCAGGTACAGAAATCACAAAGGATCTCCATATCTGGCGTCTGTAACGTAGACCGTACGATTTTCCCTAATAGGTGATTCAGCGCACCGTTAATATCTTCGGGCCCAAATACTTTTCAGGAAAACAGCTCCAAGGTGAGCTCGTTAAAAAGGGATTTTGGTGAAGCTTGCAGCTAATGCCTCACTCTCTGAACAAAAGAGCCCTAATCACTTCGTCCTCTTCATTGCCGTTGAGTTCATGTCATTCTTTCAAATGTTTAGACACATTATATGTCTCCCATCTGGGATAGTCAATACCCATATTTCATAAAAATTTATGTTTCTTTTCTGAAGCACCTCAGAGTCGCACGCTCGTAAGAGGTACCCGCATATTATAAAAAAGACCACACGGTGAGACAGTGCACTCCTCCAAAGCCACGTCTTATCTTGTTAAAAGGGTAAAAAAGGAGGCCCGTTTATGATTCGAAAACGCAGCTCTCAAGATGACACCATCATCTTTCGTCTCATCGAGCAAGAGCTTGTCCCCCTATCGCATTTAAGTGCCCAAGAGATGGAACAAATACGCAAAGAATTACCCCGGCGCTTAAACCGGGGCATCACTTTTGTAGCTTGCAGACCGGATAATGCACAGGTTGTTGGCTTCATTCATGTTATGCTGCATGGCGAACTATTATACATTGATTTGATCGCAATCTCTTCGGCTCATCAAGGTATGCGATACGGAAAAAAACTGCTGGAGCATGCCGAACACTACGGACGACTGCGTCGCTGCAAGCGGGCTAAAGTTATGGTGGACGAAGACAATATCAGGGGGATCCATTTTTATCTGCGTCATCAATATCAAATGCTGCGATACGTAGCTCTGAGCCGATGCCATGAACTCGAAAAGTCACTGTAAAAAGCATCTTTTTCGAGCTCAAGATTTTGTATGACTAAAATAAATTAGGGTAATACGGATATCCTACTCCGGGGTATCCCCCGTCTGTATACGGGCCTGGCTGCGGACCATATCCTGGTCCTCCATAACCTGGACCGTAGCCACCATATCCCCCACCATAGGCACCAATGTATGGAGCTGTGCCGATGGCAAGCAAGTCAAACAGCACCAGAGGAATAATCGCCTTCGTGTTTACTTTTTTCTTGCGGTTTGGTTGAAGAACCAGTCGGTTACCCGAAATGCGAATCAGCTTGCCGCTGACCTGGGAACCATCCTTGCGAGTAGCAAAGATGACTTTGCCAACAAGCTTCTCCACCTGCTTTCTGGTTACTGCCTGTTTCATCGTATTTCCTCCTTCTTTCTCAACGGATGGACAGATTGAACGGCTCCTTGATAGCTCATCACCACCACGAAATAGACCGGAGCTGACAGGGGCCGAGCGTCCCGTCCAATCTGCATAGCACAGTCTATTCCATTCATGCCAGTAGCGTATGTTTAAATGCCTGCACAATATAAAAAAAATCTGGTACCTGCACATGCAGATACCAGATTTTTTATACACCAATGTACATTTTTCAAAACATACACATCAGCTGTCTATAAGTTTTAACGCTTGCTTGGATCATAAAGTTGACCTAAAGCGGCCGGAGCGCGTGAACGTCCGACAGCCGCTACCAGTACAATAATCGTCAGGAGATACGGCAACATAAAAATAATTTCCTGGGGAATACTTTGCGACCATGCGAACAGCTGCACATAGTTGCGAATGGCTTGTGAAAAACCAAAAAACACTGCTGCGCCAAAAGCGCCGAGCGGATTCCATTTACCGAAAATCATAGCGGCAATAGCAATATATCCCTGCCCCGAAACTGTATTGTGCGAGAACATGTTGGTTGTAGTCAGAGTGATTGTAGCTCCACCAATCCCAGCCAACGCCCCACTGATCATAACACCAATATAACGAAGACGATTTACTTTAATACCCACTGTATCGGCCGCTCCTGGATGCTCCCCAACGGAACGCAAACGCAAGCCAAACGGTGTTTTATACAAAGTAAAATAGCCAATAATAACTAATAGAATGGCTAAGTATGTCGTTGGGTAGGCTTGGAAAAAGGCTTTTCCTGCAATCGGGATATCCACAAGGTAAGGGATGGATATTTCGTTGAAACCCTGAATCCGACCCGTGTCACCATCACCCTCAAATAAAAGCTTGACCATGTACAGTGTACTACCCGCTGCCAAAAAGTTGATAACTATACCACTTATTACCTGATCAGCTTTAAACGTAATAGAGGCCACAGCATGAATTAGCGAAACCAGAATACCGAACACCGCAGCTGATAGCACACCTACCCAAGCCGCAGAGGTGCCTCCTAGTCCAGCTTGCTCGGCATAAAATCCGCCAACACCCGCTGCAAACGCTCCAAATACCATAAGTCCTTCCAACCCGAGGTTCGTTACACCGGATTTTTCCGAAAAAACTCCGCCGAGAGACGCAAAAATAATCGCCGTCGCAAAAACGAGCGTTGTATGGATTAATTCACCAAGTGTTAACCAACTCATTTTACAACACCTTCTCTTTCTTCCGCTTGGAGTAGAGCGGCTTCACAACCCAACGTACAATACCTTGGGCCGCAATGAAGAAAATAATCGAGCCAATGACAACCCGGATAATTTCGGGCGGTACATCTGCGCTAAAGCTCATCCCCGCAGAACCATACGTAAGCGTTCCGAACAAAACAGAACCGAGCAGCACACCAAATGGGTTATTCATCCCAATCAGAGCTACAGCGATACCATCAAAGCCGGTTCCCGGTGATCCTGCCATGACAGATTGATAATGGAATACTCCCAGCACTTCAAAGGCGCCTGCCAATCCGGCAAAAACCCCACTAATGAACATCGCTTTTATGATATTACGATTTACATTCATACCTGCATAGCGGGATGCATCCTGATTAAATCCGACAGCCCGAAGCTCATAGCCCTGCTTTGTTTTCCACATGAAAATGTAGAAAAAGACTGCCGCCAGCACAGCAATAACTGTGCCCCAATGTACCCGAGCATTCCCCATCATCTGGGACAGCCATTCGATGGAAATTGAAGCAGAAGGCTGAATATCCACAGAACGATTTTCACCATCCATAAGTGCGAACTGATTGATCACCAAATTAGCCAAATACAGACCGATCCAGTTCATCATAATACATGTAATAACTTCATTAACACCTCGTTTGGCCTTCAAATAGCCAGCAATCGCAGCCCACAGACCTCCGAAAACTGCACCTGCAATCACAGCCAACGGTGCATGTATGATAGCTGGCAACCCATGGAGTTTAATGCCCACAATCGAAGCAGCTGTCATACCTACCAGAAACTGACCTTCGCCGCCAATATTAAACAATCCGGCGCGGGCCGCAAAAGCAAATGCCAACCCCGTTAAAACCAGCGGAGTCATCTCACGGATAGCCTCTCCAAAGTTGTAGGAATCTCCGTATACACGGCTAAACAAAGCAGAATAGGCCACAATAGGGTCATACCCGCCAATCAGCATCACAATAGCACCCAGAAGGAGACCCAAAATAATAGAGACCAGCGCCAGTACAAAGGAGTCTTTTGTGAATATTTTCAATAGATTAGCCATTCTCTACTCCTTTCTTCACTGCACTTCCTGCCATCATCAGTCCCAGTTCCTGGTCATTCGTTTCTTCTGGCAGCACTTCCCCGACAATCTTGCCCTCATAGATGACAGCAATTCGGTCGGATACATTCATAATCTCATCCAGTTCAAAAGATATAAGCAACACAGCTTTACCTTGGTCCCGCTGGGCAATCAGTTGTTTCTGGACAAATTCAATAGCTCCGACATCCAGACCGCGTGTAGGCTGTGCTGCAATGAGAAGGTCTGGATTTTTATCAATTTCACGCGCAATGATAGCCTTCTGCTGGTTCCCACCAGATAATGCTCTTGCCTTCGTGTGAATATCCGGTGTTCTTACATCAAACTTTTCGATAAGACTTTTGGCCTGTTTCTCTATAGCATCTTTGTTCAAGAAGCCATTTTTACTGTAAGGCGCCTGGTAATACGTCTCCAGCACCATATTTTCACTCATAGAAAAATCGAGCACCAGCCCATGCTTATGACGGTCCTCCGGTATATGTGAAACGCCTGCCTCTGAAATTTTGCGTGGTGGCTGATTGGCCACCTCTTGTCCGAGCAAACGAATGCTCCCACCATCCACCTTGCGTAAGCCTGTCAAAGCTTCGATCAGCTCACTCTGTCCATTACCATCTACTCCGGCAATCCCCAAAATCTCGCCCGCCTTAACCTGCAGGTTCAACTCATTTAGAACATTAATGCCATCCTTGTTTTTAGAAATTACATTATTCATTTCCAGTACCGTCTGTCCTGGTTGCGCAAGCTGCTTGTCCACTTTAAAGGACACACGACGACCCACCATTTTTTCAGCCAGCTCATTTGGTGTTGTTTCAGACGTCTTGACTGTATCAATAACCTGACCTCGACGAATGATCGTAACGGTATCTGCAATTTGCATAATTTCTTTAAGTTTATGAGTAATAAGAATAATTGATTTGCCTTCAGCGACCAAGCGCTTCATAATATCCAGCAACTCAGTGATCTCCTGCGGTGTCAGTACAGCTGTAGGCTCATCGAAAATCAGAATATCTGCACCGCGATAGAGCGTTTTGATAATTTCTACACGTTGCTGCATACCAACAGATATATCCTCAATTTTGGCATTCGGATTTACCTGAAGGCCGTACTGCTCAGACAACCGCTGTACTTCTGCGGCAGCCTTTTTATAATTGATTTTCAGACCCTTACGTGGCTCCGAGCCCAGGACAATATTTTCGGTCACGGTAAACGGCTGTACGAGTTTAAAATGCTGATGCACCATACCAATCCCCAGATCAATCGCCTTATTTGGACTATCAATCTGTACGGGTTTACCTCCGATTTCAATGGTCCCTTCATCCGGCTGATACAGTCCGAAAAGAATATTCATAAGCGTAGATTTACCCGCGCCATTCTCACCCAAAAGGGCATGAATTTCTCCCTTATGCAGCTTGATGCTGATGGAGTCGTTGGCAACGATGCCGGGGAATCGTTTTGTAATTTGCTTTAACTCAACGACGGGGGTCGCTGCATCCATGAGATCACCCTTATACACTTTATAGTATGTGCTCCAATGAGCTGATTTTGCCCGTTATAATCCATATAACTCCAGACGTAAGAACAAGGCTAGTCTTATGAACCAGCCTTGTCGCCACTTCTATGTTCTTCAAGCAAAACTTATTTCGAAGGAACTGTAATTTCGCCTTTAATAATTTTTTGCTTGTATTGTTCTACAAGATCAAGTACGTCTTTAGGTACGTTTTTCGTTGATGTGTCTGCCAAACCAATACCATTATCCTTCAGAGCCAGTGTCTCGACACCGCCCTTAAATTTACCATCAATTACTTCTTTAGATACGCGTTTTACAGCTTCATCTACACGTTTTACCATCGAAGTCAATGTTACGTCGTCACCAAACTCAAGCGATTGGTCTTTATCTACGCCAATAACCCATACTTGCTGACCTTGTTGCTTACGTGCGAGTGCTTCATTAAATACACCTGTACCAGATCCGCCAGCTGCATGGAAAATAATATCTGCACCGCTGTTATAGATCGTCGCAGCTGCTGCTTTACCCAGGTCCGGCTTATCAAATGCACCTGTGTAGTTAACTTCCAATTTTGCATTTGGATTTACAGCTTTAATTCCTGCTTCGAATCCTTTTTCAAAACGTTTGATCAACGGGCTGTCTTGTCCACCCACAAAACCAATTTTGTTTGTTTTGGTAAGCTTACCAGCTACAACCCCCACCAAGAAGGAACCTTCATTTTCAGCAAAAACAACCGATTTTACGTTAGGCGCATCCACGACACTGTCAATGATCGCCAAATTCTTGCTTGGGTTGTCTTTCGCTACTTGTCCAATCGCATTCGCCAGATTAAAACCGATTCCCCAAGTCAGGTTAAAATCACCCTTAACAAATTGGTTCAGGTTAGGAATATAATCTTGATCGGATTTACTTTGCAGGTATTTAACTTTAACGCCCGATTCTTTCTCAGTGGCTTGTAGTGCCTCCCAAGCAGATTGGTTAAACGATTTGTCGTTTACTCCACCCACATCTGTAACCATGCCGATTTGGACATTCGATGTTTTGGCAGAACCACCTGTGTCTCCACCATTTGCGTTGGACGCACCTTGATTTTTGTTACCGCAGCCTGCGAGAATGACCGAGATCGCCAGCAGCATAACCAAAGACATACTGAACATTTTCTTCATGCTGATACTGTTCCCCCTTAGTGTTAGATCCCTGGACTGTCTCTTTTCTTTGAACATGTACATGCTCATGCATGTCATTTACTGACGAGACAGATCGTACAGAAGACTTACTTTAGAGATTATACAATTATGATCGGCTAAAATCTAGACAATTAATAACCTTGGGTCAATTTTTTTTAAAATCTCATCAATGTAAGCGTTACAAAGTTAAAAAAAACATACATTCTTCCATCTCACGTCATATTTATTCGTATTTTGGAGAAAACGAAGTCTTTTCCGTAACATTGAGTATGTACAAAAAAAGGCATCCCTACACAGCGTACTGCTTGGGATACCTTTTTACCGCTTTCGCGGTTTCCACGCCTTCATTATTAATAATTAAGCGTTGATTTTGCCTTTAGCAACAGTTGCCAAAGAGTTGAATGCATTAATATCATTGACTGCAAGATCAGCCAAGATTTTGCGGTTAATGTCCACACCAGCCAATTTCAGGCCGTGCATCAATTTGCTGTAAGACAAACCGTTCAAACGAGCTGCTGCGTTGATACGCACGATCCACAGTCTGCGGAAGTTACGTTTCGTCTGACGACGGTCACGGTATGCGTAAACAAGCGATTTCATTACCTGCTCGTTAGCTGTTTTAAAAATGCGGTGTTTGGAACCAAAATAACCTTTAGCAAGCTTCAATACTTTTTTATGACGACGACGAACGACGAATCCGCCCTTTACTCTTGCCATATCAATAGACCTCCCAAATAATGTTTATACTTCATTCATTGCAGTGCTAGTGCTATTTCAGGTTAGCAAGACCTTGTTTCAGACGCTTAACGTCCCCAGGTGCCATCTCAGGGTTAGTACCCAGAACGCGTTTTGCACGTTTGGATTTGTGGGAAAGCAAATGGTTTTTGTAAGCTTTGTAACGCATTACTTTACCAGTACCGGTAATTTTGAAGCGGCCTTTAAGGCTGCTATGTGTTTTCATTTTAGGCATTGAACTTCCTCCTTAATTTGTCATTGACTCTTTGGAGCCAATATCATAATCATGCTGCGTCCTTCGAGCTTGGGTTGGCGCTCCACGGTACAAAGATCAGCAACTTCCAATTTCACACGTTCGAGAATTTTTTGACCCACATTAGCATGGGTAATTTCACGACCGCGGAAACGAACGGAGCATTTCACCTTGTCCCCTTCATTCAGGAACTTTACCACATTGCGAAACTTGGTTTGGTAGTCATGTTCCTCGATGTTGGAACGGAACCATACCTCTTTGATGTCAACGATCTTCTGGTTTTTACGGGCTTCCTTTTCTTTCTTCTGTTGCTCATAGCGGAATTTACCGTAATCCATAATCCGACACACGGGCGGCTTCGCTTGAGGCGCCACGTTTACGAGATCCAAGTTTGCGTCAATCGCCATTTGCAAAGCTTCACGCGTCGGTGTAATCCCGATTTGTTCCCCATTCGCACCAACTAGACGTACTTCTCTCACCCGAATCTCATCATTGATCATATGTTCCTTACTAATAACCCTCCACCTCCAGAACCTGTTATTGTTGTATTGTGTTTAAGCACAAAAAAGGGATGACGACTATACAGCCGACATCCCTGTCTGATACTCAATTCATCATGAAAGTTCAATTCACAAATCATTGGATCATGACCAGCCGGCAATACCGGGCAGGTGAGAAGTCGGACCTTCTACTTATTAATCCATACTTTTCAATTAACATACTCAAATATCTTATCACGGTGCAATCGAGGTGTCAACACTTTAATAAAAAATGAATGACACCGATCTTCAGTCCTATTTTACCGTCCAATTAACCTTGCTTGCTCTGAACCTCTTCCAGGCGAACGACACGCGTATGCTGGGTATGGCTCCATTGCTTGTTGTTCTGTGTAAAGAACGCATAGAACGTAATCGGATACCACGAGACCAGATATACCGGGAATAGCAGCAGGTACAGATATACTTTTTTGAACGTGACCTTTTCCAAAATCATTGCGATCACAAAGGTAGCAATATTCAGACCCACAGCTATAGCACCGGTCCAAGCCGGGAATTGCACATAAATATTTTCGATATTAGGTCCACCAAATAACGCAATATCTATCCACATAGCTACTGTCATCAAGAAGGTGAGCAGTACGATATACACGTTTAGACCATAAAGAGCCATATCGAATTTAATCAGGCTTCTATGCTTGATACTTTGCCACAGCAACGGGAAGAAATAACGACGAGCAACCGTGAAATGACCTTGCATCCAGCGCAGACGCTGTCTGGACGAAGCTTTGAACGTCAACGGCTTTTCATCATATACCTTGGCATCGTAATTAAATCTTGGATATACGTTGCGTTGTGTGCAGCGCATGGTGAATTCCAAATCCTCTACGAGACTTGTCGCACCCCAGCCCATTTCCTTAAGCAGATTTGTTTCAAAGCACATGCCTGTACCACCGAGGAAATTAGCCATGTTCAGATTGTGACGTGACAGCTGCCACAAACGGTTGATGTACCAATAAGATACCCCGTATGCCGCTGTAATCCAAGAATCCTCAGGATTCTTAGTATCAATGTACCCCTGAATAACACGGGCACCTGTACACAGATCATTGTTCATTTCACTCAAGAAATTGGTATGCGCCAAATTGTCAGCATCAAACATGACAATGGCATCATATTGGCGCGGCATAGCCCATAATTCCTTGAGCATCCACTCAATAGCGTAGCCTTTACCACGCAGATTCGGATTCGTACGTTCACAAGCATTCATGCCGTGAGCGCGAACGATGTCCGCAGTCTTATCTGTACAGTTATCACAGATTACGAACACATCGTAAAGTTCCTTCGGATAATCAAGTTGCTTCAAATTTTCCATCAATGCTCCGACAACCTGTTCTTCATTGTGGGCAGCGACTAAAATGGCAAATGATTTTTCTGGAGCCGCGTGCTCTTTCCTTTTCTTGCGAACCAATCCGAACAAGGAGAATGCAAACTGATAGACTGCGATCACCGCCAGTATAATCTGGAGTGTCACGAAAATAGCGTCTAACATGATCTCTTGTTACCCCCTTTTTATACCCCTTAAAATCTTGCGTTTGTTTGTTTTCTATCTGTGTAGCGCAAGTTGCGGCGCTTTGCGCGCCTTTTCTGTAGTTTTTGACCCGACCCTTGCTTTCTTCATTGGCTGTGCGCAGCCCCCTTTTGGCTGACACAGGAACGCCATTACGATTTTCGTTGGTTTTCAATCTTTTGTCAAAGCCCTTAAACCGGTCTCAGCAGCAAAAAAACACAACAAACTCCCGTTTGAACCGGGAATGCGGCGCTGGTCTTCTCATTCATGACGCTTAGGTCTTATTTTCATCCATTTGCTAACTTTTTATTTCTTTGGTCCCTCCTTTTTGTGGGCCAATTAGCAACCACTTCTAAACACTCTATCTTATTAGACGGAGGAACGCAAAGAAAGTTATACAATTCAGCTTATATTCCATTAACATTTTTGTGTAGAATTGAACCAAGTAAGTTATGAATCTTTAGTGATTCTTGAAATGAACAGCGTTTAAAAATATGATGAGAGCAAGAGAATAATTACTTATGGTCTGATTATGTCAAAATGACTCAAAATATTTGCCGACTGACCTGAACCGGCAACCGGAGGAAACCAAATGCAACGTCTAGTCGTAAAACTTGTAAATCTGGAGCAGCAGTTGTTCAAATGGATCAACGGACGCTTACACAACCGTTTTTTGAACTTCTGGCTTTATTATCTCACACATTTAGGCGGGGCTACCTTTACTATAGCCTCCACCCTCCTTATTTGGTGGCTCGCTCCGAATCCGTGGAAAGATTCCGGTATGAAGGGAGCCATCGCTCTCGGGGTTAGTCACATCCCCGTAGCTATCGTTAAAAAGCTGTATCCGCGGATTCGCCCGTATTTGGCGCTACCAGGTACAAATACATTCCGCAACCCCTTGTCGGACCATTCCTTTCCCTCAGGGCACACGACCGCTATTTTTTCAGTAACCGTGCCTTTCATGCTACAGTCACCGATGCTAACATTGCTGCTGTTGCCTGTAGCGTCAATTGTTGGTTTTTCTCGAATTTATCTGGGTCTTCACTACCCAACGGATGTACTCGCAGGAGCGGTCATCGGAACGTCTGCAGCAATAGGAACGGTTGCATTCTGGCCTTAAAGCCGATATGGTATGATTGAGAACATCCCAGCAGGAACAGGTGAAATGAGAGTGGCTAAAAAACGAGTGTTATTATTATCGGAAGGTTTCGGTGCCGGACATACTCAAGCTGCCTACGCGCTCTCAAGCAGTTTGCGGAAGCTTTCTCCGAATGTGCAGACCAGAGTGCTGGAGCTGGGGAGTTTTTTGAATCCAAGAATGGCCCCGCTTATTATTACAGCATACAAGAAGACTGTTGTATCGCAGCCTCGTCTAGTCGGATTGGTTTACCGTCATCAGTACAAAAAATCATTAAACCGTCTTACAACGCTCGCTTTGCACCGTCTGTTCTACACGCAGACCCGAAACATTCTCCGGCAGCTTCGTCCCGATTTGGTGGTATGTACTCATCCCATCCCAAGCGCGGTAATTTCACGTTTGAAGCGCTTAGGCTTACATGTTCCGCTTTGTACTGTCATTACAGACTACGATGCACATGGAACATGGATTAGTCCCGAGGTTGACCGGTACTTTGTATCTACGCCTGAAGTCATGCGTAAGCTGCGCGCACGCGGAGTACCCGTCTCGAAAATCCAGGTGACCGGTATTCCCGTTCATCCAAATTTTTGGGAACATCCTGGGCACGATGAAATTAGAGAACAATTTGGACTTAAACCCATCCCGACCGTACTCGTTATGGGTGGCGGCTGGGGCCTTATGAATGACGAAGTCATACATCGTTCGCTTACTCAGTGGAGAGAAAACATTCAATTTATTTTTTGTTTGGGGCATAATGATAAAATTCGTCGTAAAATGCAATTGGATCCTAGGTTTAATCATCCAAATATTCATATCTTCGGATTTACACGGGAAATCGACAAATTAATGGAGGTATCGAATCTGCTCATCACCAAACCCGGCGGAATGACATGCACCGAGGGATTGGCCAAAGGGATTCCGATGCTGTTTCACAAACCTCTCCCTGGACAGGAGGAGGAAAATTGTCAATACTTTACGGCTCAAGGCTTCGGAGAACCGATTACTTCGCTGGATGTTGTCGTTAAATGGATGAACCGACTGCTACACGATTTTCCAGAAATCGTCCGCAAGCGACAGGAACACGTCCATAATGTAGCGCGATATTATCCTCTTCAGAGCGCACAGAGTATTTTGGATATACTGGAACCGAACAGGGTGCTTTCCTAAAAGGAAGCACCCTGTCTTATTTTATCCATTTGCTCTGTTTTTATTTCCCGTACTTTTCAAGGCGTGTTTTTCCGTACTCTTCCAAAGCATCTTTGCCGATCAGCACCTCGACTCGATGAATATTCATACCTTTGCCCATAAACTTTTGTTCATATTCCGTCATGACATGCTCCTCGTTGATCCCCTCACGATGAAGGTTTAACGAAATATTCGTCATCTGCAAACCGCTATCGGCAAACGAATTCAGAGAAAACTCAAACAGTGTCTCCGAATCGGTTTTAAAATGAATTTGTCCTTTGCTGTTCAAAAGCTGACGGTACTTGTCCAAAAAACGCGGATGCGTCAAACGACGACGTGCATGTTTGGCTTTAGGCCAGGGATCACTAAAATTCAGATAAATGCGTTCAATCTCTCCTGGTTCAAAAACATTCTCAATCTGTTCAATGTTTGCCAGTGCCAATTTAATATTAGGCGGTGTATCAACCTCTGAATTACTCCAGGCCAGACGAGACTTTTCTGTTGCACGGCGAACCAGCTCATCATACATATCAAAGCCAATATAGTTAACCTCCGGATTCCGGAAGCTCATTTGGCTTATAAATTGCCCTTTACCCATACCGAATTCCACATGAATGGGACGATCATTACCAAAAAGCTGCTGCCATTTCCCCTTATACTGTGCTGGCTCCAAGATGACTAGGTCCTGCTGTTCTTCCAGACTTTCCCGAATTCCTTTTCTTCCGCGTAAACGCATGTTACTCCTCCATATACTCTGTTATCAAGGAAAAAGGAATTTCACCCCCGCTTGAAGATACGGAAATGAAATTCCTTTTTCAATATATTTGGATTGGGGTCCAACTAATTTAATTGTTCATAGTCTACCCCATCAGCAGGTGAAAAATCAATTGTCTTTTGGCAAGCCGCTCTGATTTTTTGACGGGCGGTCGTTCCAATCTGACGATCCTGCCCAAAACGGACACCAGTCAATGCCAATGCCTCATCAAAGGTTAACTCAACAGTAACTTTATCCATACGCGTCTTATCCTGCGCATTCATAAAAGATCACCTCACGGGTTATTTGTGATGGAACCGACGTGCACTTACCCTAAAACAGGCGATAGAAACAGCATAGCTGCCTCCCTGAAGAATAATCATTAGCAACGGATAACTTTTATCTTCAGGATCGAAAACAGTCCTTTTATTGTATGTCTGGTACCGCTTACAATATAACACATTGTGTAACCTTTTTCAATCCGCAACGCCATAAAATCCGCACATTTTATTGACTTGTTCGGTCAAATGATTCCCAATGAAGACTGATTTTTGTTACAATAGGGTGATCGTAAAAAAAGGAGTACACCCATGAAAACAGATTTATTGCCTGCTCCTCTCCTGTGGGGAGATAAACGGTTCCATACTTGGAATTACGAAATGCGTGAGCAATTTCAAAATAAAGTGTTCAAAGTCATGCTGGATGCAGGTTTTACCTGTCCGAATCGCGATGGCTCCATTGCTAAAGGGGGTTGCACCTTTTGTAGCGCACGCGGGTCGGGTGATTTTGCTGGGCGTCGTCGTGATGATCTGGTCACCCAGTTCAATACGATTCGGGATCGGCAGCATCTAAAATGGCCAAACGCCAAATATATTGGCTATTTCCAAGCCTACACTAATACGTATGCCCCGGTTGAGGAACTACGAGAATACTTCGAAGTTATTCTGGAGCAGCCCGGTGTTGTCGGTCTGTCCATCGCTACACGTCCTGATTGCCTGCCTGACGATGTAGTGGATTACCTTGCCGAGCTAAACGAACGCACGTACCTGTGGGTCGAAATGGGTCTGCAAACTATCCATGAATCGACCTCAGAGCTGATTAACCGCGCTCATGATACTCAATGCTATCTGGATGCGGTGGAAAAGCTGCGCAAGCGGAATATCCGCGTGTGTGCCCACATCATTTATGGTCTGCCGCAAGAGACGCATGAAATGATGCTCGATACGGGACGGGCAGTAGCCGCTATGGATGTGCAGGGCATCAAAATCCACCTGCTGCATCTCATGCGCAAAACGCCCATGGTGAAGCAGTATGAAGCGGGATTGCTACGCTTTCTGGAAAAGGACGAATACGTTAAGCTGATAGTTGATACGCTGGAGTTTTTACCTCCCGAAATGATCGTTCATCGGTTAACCGGAGATGCCCCACGCGATTTGCTAATGGGACCCATGTGGTCGCTTAAAAAATGGGAAGTGCTTAATGCCATCGATCATGAACTGAAGTCACGTGAAACGTGGCAGGGAAAATACTGGAGGCAACCTTAAATGGGGTTCCTATCCGTCCTGAGCTACGCTCATCAATTGGTGGCTGCGCGGGTGCAGCCAGGCGATACTGCTATAGACGCCACCGTCGGCACAGGAGCAGATACGTTGTTTCTGGCAAAAGCTGCTGGCAAACGGGGCCGTGTCTATGGCTTCGACATCCAGCAAGAAGCACTGCATTGCGCCCGTCGTCGACTGGAAGAAAACGCTTCGCCTTCATTAGCAGAAGTATCGCTACTGCTACAAGGTCACGAGCAAATGTGGGAGGCCGTTCCAGACATGCTGCATGGCAAAGTCGCTGCGGTCATGTTTAACCTCGGCTACTTGCCATCCGAAGGCGCCGATCCGACTGTCATCACGCATACAGACAGCACGCTCGTCGCACTTAATGCTGCCTTACAATTGCTGCGACCACGCGGCATTCTGACTGCCGTACTCTATCCAGGTCACGCCGGAGGCAGTGAAGAAGCAGATGCCGTTCTTCAATGGGCTTCTGCTCTCCCAGTCTCCAGCGGTCAAAGCATTATTTATCGTCAATTACAACGAGCCGCTTCGCCTTACGTAGTGGCGGTTGAGAAGAAATAATGTCGGATTTTAAACTCAGGTTATGAGCGGCTTTTTTAGCCGCCTTACATATATCATTTTTTTAGCTCGTTTGGGCGCTATTCATCCCAGTTTATTGCCCCAGCGGCACGTTATTGATTTCCCTATTTTGTTAGGTCGCACTCATTACTCAATATGGAGGAGAGAAATTATGCTAAAGCCATACCCGCTGCAATTTCAACCTGAGTTCAAAGAGAGAGTTTGGGGAGGACGGGCCTTAGAGCAATTTGGTCTAACCCCACCAGAAGGACATATAGGGGAAGGATGGATGATTGCCGATCATCCAAACGGAACAACAACGGTTATCAATGGTGAGCTGGCAGGCAAAGGACTGGATGAAATCCGCGAGACCTACGGGAAGGATTGGCTCGGGGCCAAGGGTGTATCGGAAAAAGGCGGACGATTCCCACTTTTGATCAAACTACTGGATTGTAATGATGACTTATCCGTTCAGGTGCATCCGACAGATGATTACGCAGGACTTCCAGCCGGAGAATTAGGAAAAACTGAAATGTGGTACGTGCTTGATGCCAAGCCAGATGCCAAGATTATTTATGGTCTGACCGAAGGTGTAACCCGCGAGAGTCTGCGCACAGCTCTTGAAAGTGGGGATATCCTTGGCAGTTTGCGCCAGGTTCCAGTCGAAGCAGGCGATACGTTCTTCATCCCCGCCGGAACCGTACATGCACTGTGTGCAGGCGTTGTCGTTGCTGAAATCCAACAAAATTCGGATACTACCTATCGCTTATATGACTACAACCGCCCCGGACTGGACGGCAAGCCTCGTGAGTTGCATATCGAGGATTCCCTTAATGTAACCTCCTACAAAGGTGCAGGCGCAACAACGATGAAAACGGACGGCTTACAGCCTGGAAAATGGCTCCAGCTGGCAGCCTGTGAGTATTTTGTTGTGGAAAAGGGTATCGTAGATGGAAGTTGGGCACTTTCTACAACGGAAGACAGCTTCACCATTCTCGTGATTTGTGAAGGCAGTGGGACCATAACATGGAACAATAATACCGAGTCTCTTTCCTGTAAAGCTGGAGATTGCTTCCTGTTGCCCGCTAACCTGAGCGGTTACACGCTGAATGACGGAATGACCGTACTTAGATCTTATCTTCCTTAAAGCTTAAAGGATGTGATGTCTAATTATGCGGGAATACACCTTCACCATCGCTGAAAATGACGGAACAGAGCTTTTTGCCTACCGCTGGCTGCCTGATCAGAATTTGCCCATTAAGGGGATTGTTCAAATTTCGCATGGTATGTGCGAGACGTCCTATCGCTACATCCGACTGGCCGAAAAGCTTACTGCTTGCGGTTATGGCGTGTATGCCAACGATCATATCGGTCACGGACGCACAGCTGGTGATCCTGATAAGCTGGGTATGCCGGGAGCTAATGCGTTTAATCGAATGGCAAACGGCATGCTGGAGCTAGGCGAAATTGCGGCTAAGGAGTTCCCTGATCAGTCTCGTTTTTTGCTGGGTCACAGCATGGGGTCCTTTTTAACCCAGAAAATTATGTATGATGATCGGCAGGCGTATCACGGGTTTATTTTATCGGGAACCAACGGACGACGTAGTCTTCTAAAACTCGGAGAGCAAGTTGCTCTACTGCAAGCCAAGCTACAAGGAATGGATCATCGCAGCATGCTGCTCAACGCTATGGTCTTTGGCGGCTTTAACCGTGCCTTTCGTCCGGTTCGTACAGCGTTTGACTGGCTGTCCCGTGATCCTGAGGAAGTAGATCAGTTCGTTCACGACCCATTATGTGGAGCTATTTGCACGACAGGCTTTTTTCTGGATTTTTTCAGGCTATTGCAAGAAATCCACTGGCCTTCCTCGCTGAAACACATCAATCCCAAGCTACCAGTTTATATTTTTGCCGGGGATCGTGATCCAGTGGGTTTGTTCGGTAAAGGTGTGTTGTCACTAGTGGAAATGTATCGAAGCCTAGAGCTTCAGGACATCGAATATCGCCTCTATCCTGACGGTCGTCATGAGATGCTTCATGAAACAAACCGCGAAGAGGTGATGAGTGACATCGTGGACTGGCTCGACCGTCATGTTAACACAGAGGTGACCTCTGTTTCCGCATTGTCTGGAGACTCCGAGGCACCCGGATAATCAACCTCGCCCAAGTCATCAGCCTTGTGAGGAAATAAGAAAAGAAACCTTTAAAACCACGATTAAAAGTGGGATTGAAGGTTTCTTTTTTATTCTCTTATATTCATTTGGATATAGTTTTAAAAATCACCATGCATTTCGTTCTCTCAGGGAAGTAATATGAGCTGTGTGATGCTTGCCATGCCAGGCATAGATGCCGATGTTTCGTTCCAGGCGGATCGTCTGGCCCGATTCAGGATGAATAAACGATCGGTGCAGCTGATCCTCTCCCAACGATCGCAACACGGTCACCCACCGTTCATGAAGTCCTTCCAGCAATTGCAACGAAGGTTCCAGTGGAAGCTCCCTGGCGTCTGGTATTTCGGCCCAACGCCCCTCATCATATGGCTTGATCGTCGGCGTATCCTCCGTCAGTGCCAGCTTAAAACGGATATAGCTGTTCATATGGCTGTCTGCCACATGATGAACTACCTGCCGAATCGTCCAGCCCCCTTCGCGATAAGGCGTATTTAGCTGCTGCTCATTCAGTCCTTCGACCGCCCGACGCAGCTGTGCAGGCAATTCAGCAATGTCGTGAATCCATGCGATAAGCTGTTCTTCTGTAATGGTATCTGGAACAACGAATGATCCTATCGGATAGCGCAAGTCTTTGTCCAAAACAGTTCCCGCCCTTCTCTACATCTACTGCCTGTAATATCAGTTGCCTTATGTTATAACTATGCAGGAAAAAAAGCAGACTCGCAAGAGTCTGCTTTTGTCATACACGTAAAGAGAAGATCCACTTACCTTTATTTTATCCTTCCAGTAACAATGATTCCGGATCTTCCAGCAATTCTTTGACCGTTACCAGGAAACGAACCGCCTCACTACCATCAATAATCCGGTGATCGTAGGACAACGCGATATACATCATCGGACGATTTTCCATGCGTTCCTCGTCGATGGCAATCGGGCGAAGTTGGATCTTATGCATTCCCAAAATACCCACTTGCGGCGTATTGAGAATTGGCGTAGACAGCAGGGAACCGAAAATACCTCCATTGGTTATAGTAAACGTTCCTCCTTGCAAGTCGGCCAGAGAAAGCGAATTGGAGCGTGCTTTGCCAGCCAAATCTGCAATACTTTTCTCGATCTCAGCAAAGCCAAGACGATCAGCATCCCGTACAACTGGCACGACCAAACCTTCCTTGGCAGATACAGCGATCCCGATATCATAGTATTTTTTCAGTACGATATCATCGCCATTAATCTCTGCATTCACGGTAGGGAAGCGCTTGAGTGCACCAACCACTGCCTTTGTAAAGAAGGACATAAAACCCAAGCCTACATCATGTTTTTCCTTAAACTTATCTTTACGGCGTTTACGCACATCGAGAATGGCGGTCATATCCACTTCATTAAAAGTGGTGAGCATGGCAGCTGTTTGCTGTGCTTCAACAAGACGCTTAGCGATCGTCGCTCTGCGTCGAGACATCCGCTGGCGTTCCACAGGCTTGCTGTACTCCGTTTGTGCTGGAGACGGAGGCCCAGGCTTGCTAGTAGCGGGAGACGCAGGTACAGATGCTGCACGTGACACTTCAGAGCTGTTATGCGTTTTTACGTCCTCCTGGAAAACACGTCCCAGCGGGTCCTTTCCCTGTACCTGCTCAAGATCAATCCCGCGCTCACGCGCCAACTTCCGGGCGGATGGTGATGCCGTCTGGCCATTCCCGTCGCTATTCGATGAAATAGGCGGTGCAGACTTTTCTTCTGCTTTACCGCCGCCTTCTACGGAAGACGGTGAAGTCGCTACGGACGGTGCTTCTGGCGCTTGAGTCGCTGCTACTTCTCCAGCACCGGTTGATTCCGCACCACCACTGCCGCTTCCGATCAAGCCAACAGCTTCACCGATGACCACAGTATCTCCCTCCTGACGAAGGATTTTCTGGACCACACCTGCTTCTTCCGCACTAATTTCCAGATTGACCTTATCGGTTTCCAGCTCCAGTAGAACATCTCCCTGTCCTACGGAATCCCCTTCCTTCACAAGCCATTTGGAGATTGTTCCTTCCGTGATGGATTCTCCCATTGCTGGCACTATAATATCGCTCACAGCCGCTACCTCCCAAGTGTAATATTGTTTTTGGAATCCTGCTTCAACGCCGATTGAATAATTCGCTGTTGTTCTAGGCTGTGTACTTGCTGATAACCGCTGGCCGGGCTTGAACGATCTGGTCTGCCTGCGTAACGAATTTCCGCTCCCTGTGGCACAACATTCCGCAGACGAGGTTCAATGTAACTCCAAGCCCCCATATTTTTAGGTTCTTCCTGAGCCCATACGAACTCCTTAACATGTGGGAAGCGGCCGAAAATATTCCGAATTTCCTCTTCTGGGAAAGGGTATAGCTGCTCTACACGAATAATATGCAGACGCTCTTCTGCCTCATTCTTATTCTTATCCTTTTCCAATGCTTCTTCGAGATCAATGGCAATCTTGCCACTGCACAGTACAATACGCTCTACACGATCCGGACGTGCACCCAGACCAGGCTGTTCCAACACAGGACGGAATGCTCCTTCGCTGAATTCAGAAGCAGGCGAAGCGACACGATTGTTGCGAATCAGGCTCTTCGGTGACATCATTACAAGCGGGCGAGCTTCCTCACTTTCGCTTAATGCAGCCTGACGGCGCAGCAGATGGAAATACTGTGAGGCACTGCTCAAATTAGCAACAGTCCAGTTATTTTGTGCGGACAACTGGAGAAAACGCTCCAGACGTGCGCTTGTATGCTCTGGTCCTTGTCCTTCGCTACCATGCGGTAACAGCATCACTAGACTCGATTTCTGTCTCCATTTGGCACGGCCTGCGGAGATGAATTGGTCAAAAATAACCTGTGCACAGTTAGCAAAATCGCCGAATTGTGCTTCCCAAATCACTAACGTTTCAGGAGAATACACGTTATAGCCATATTCAAATCCGAGGACAGATGCCTCAGACAATGGACTGTTATGAATACTGAATGAAGCACGTGCTTCCGGCAATGTATGCAACGGGCAATGTGTACGGCCTGTTTCAGGCTCATGCAGCACAAGGTTACGGTGAGCAAATGTAGCTCGCTCCGCATCCTGACCTGTCATACGAATAGGCTTGCCGTCTGCGAGAATGGTGGCCAAAGCCAGCGTCTCCGCCAAGCTCCAATCTACCTTTTCCCCTTCGTTCAGAGCGGTTTTTCTACGCTGTAAAATTCGATCCAGCTTCGGATATACATGAAAAGCCTGTGGCCATTTGAGTAAGTTTTCATTGATTTGGCGCAGCTTTTTCAATTCCACTGCAGTCCGTACCATAGAATTCTGATTCTTTTTCGCCTTCACAGGACTCATTTCCGGCTCTTGTTCCGGTTGATTCTTCACATGCTCATGCGCTTCCTTCAGTCTGTTTTGGACCTTTTCAATGAGACCGGCACTAAACGCTTCATCCACTATACCCTGCTTCATCAGCTTTTGAGCGTACAATTTGCTCACCGTCGGATGATTCTTCACCTTACGGTATACCAGCGGTTGTGTTGTTTCCGGGTCATCGGATTCATTGTGACCATAACGACGGTAACCAATCAGATCAATCAAAAAATCCTTCTTGAAACGATTGCGATATTCACCAGCCATACGTGCCGCTGCAATGCAGGCTTCAGGATTATCCGCGTTCACATGTACAATTGGAATTTCATAGCCTTTAGCCAAATCACTGGCATAACGGGTCGAACGTGAATCGACACTCTCTGTCGTAAAACCCAAACGATTATTCACAATAATATGGACCGTGCCGCCATTACGGAAGCCACGCAAATTCGTGAAATTAAGTGATTCTGCCACGATACCTTCACCTGGGAAAGCCGCATCACCATGCATAATAATTGTAGCTGCCTTGCTCACATCCAGCTTCGGATAACCAGCCTCACTGCGGTCTTCCTGTGCAGCTCGTGAAAATCCTTGTACTACCGGATTTACATATTCCAGGTGACTCGGGTTATTCGCCAATGTCAGACGGGCCTGCACTGCTCCCCCATCTTTTACAAAACGATCAGCACCCAGATGATATTTTACATCGCCAGTCCAACCGTAGTTAATTCCTGTGGAACCTTCCGACGGGATCAAATCCTTATTCGGCGAATGATGAAATTCAGAGAAAATTTTACTGTAAGGCTTGCCCAGCACATGAGCCAGTACATTCAAACGGCCGCGATGCGCCATACCCATCAGGACATGACTTGCTCCTGCATTTGTCGTTAGACGAATAATCTCGTCGAGAACAGGGACAAGCACATCATTACCCTCGATGGAAAAACGTTTCTGTCCGACGAATGTTTTATGCAAAAACTCTTCGAACTGTTCTACTTCTACCAATCTGCCTAGCAACGACTTGCGTTCCTGTGTTGTAAGTGGCTTGGAGGACCAGCCAGATTCTGCATAGCTGTTCAGCCAGCGGCGTTCCTCCTCGTTGTGAATATGACTAAATTCATAGGCAATCGGTCCTGTGTATGCTACACGTAACCGTTGAATGGCTTCCCATCCGTTAAGTGTTCCCGCAGGAGCGTTATCCCATATTAAAGAGGCTGGAAAAGCCTTTAAGTCTTGTTCAGTTAAACCGTAAGATGCTGGATTAAGCAAGCGTGTATCCTGCTCTGCATCCATTCCCAGCGGATCAATCTGGGCGGCTAAATGTCCGTACTCACGGATATTCCACACCATTTTCCCCGCTGTAACCGCTTTCTGTAATGTGTTTGAATCAAGGTGCCCCAAAGCACTTGTGGGGGGGCCTTGCAATTTGTTGTCTATCATGGAAGCAGCCGAATATTCGGATTGTGGCGGCTCACCCCATTGATCAAACAGCTCGCGGTAAGCCGGATCAACCGTTCCGGGGTCCGCTACATACTTTTCATACTGGTCCTGCACATAACCTAGATTAGGTCCATAATACGCCTGCCAAGGTACCTGTCTGCTGCTCTCTTCCATTGTCATCTCGTTCCCTCCGTCAAATTTTGAAATTCATAGCTGGACGGAAATCATTTTCATTTTTTATTAAGTCTTCAATTTAAGTTGTTCACAATATGATCACATTATATGAAATCCTTCATCAAAAGTCGAATTTCACAATTCTTATTCCTCTTCCATTGTATAAAGTTTTCTAGCTATGAGCATTTCCTTTTTCTCAACATATCCATGCGTAAATGAGATGAATCGGGCTATTCTGTAATTCTCCCTCCCATTATAGACAATTACCGTATGGATTATTTCAGATAACATATCGGACAATTAAAACAAGCCATTCCACAAAAAGAAGAAGAGCTTTGACTGGTATAAAAAAGTAATCGCCACAAATGGCGAGGATTTCGCTTAATTAACATTGGAAACTGACACCTATTTGTAAGTCAGGAATCAAACACCTGGCAACTTAAATAACCAGCTGTCGGATATCAACCGTCGGCTGGTTACTTAAGTTTATATTGCCCCTCATACTACGCCAAACCATTTTGAAAACAACTTCCCAGTCCACCCCACTATGATTACGTTAACAGCAGAATTTGAAAGACAGAGGGTCCAATACGATGCAAATTCAAACTTAAAGTGACATTAAAGTCACTTTTCTGTACAATATTCCTACTTTTCACTATTATTTTAATTAGGCATCTAAAAACCGCTTTGAAAGCGAAAGGGATGGAACTGTGACTGGATTAAAACAAGTACTCAGAAACAAGAATTATATCAGGTTTTTTCTGGCAACCTTCGCCTCACAAATGGGAGGAATTATCGGGGTTACTGCATTCATGTTTTATTTGTTGAAACGGTTTACAAATCAGCCATACTATGCAACGCTTGCCGAGTTAATGTATTCGCTTCCGATGCTGGTAGTATTTCTCGTGGTTGGAGTGCTGGCAGATCGGATGGACCGACAAAAAATCGCTGTTAATTGTGACTGGATCAGCGCTTTTTTATCCTTATGTTTGCTTATTTTTATTTGGGTCGATTCGATTCCTTTGATATTTGCCCTCCTCTTCATTCGTAGTGCTGCCTCCAAATTCTTCTTCCCAGCCGAAAGTGCCATTATACAGGGGATATTAAGCGAAGATGATTACACCATTGCCGCAGGCCTCAATCAAATGATGGGGAGTCTTTTCATGTTATTTGGAGGAACTCTGGGGGCCGTCGTCTACTGGCACTTTGGAATTACTGGAGCCATCCTAATTGATGCTATTTCTTTTATTGTGTCTGCACTGCTTATTCGTTCCTGCAAAATTCCAAAGGAAGTACGCCTTCCGAACGGGGCACATCAATTTAAACAATTAAAATTCAAACTTGTCATGATCGATTTTAAACAAGGGTTTCTTTACATATTACGCAACAGACTATTGCTTTGGTTGGTTTCAGGCTTTTTTATGTTCGGTATTTTAAATGGTGGTTTTAGCGTTTTACCGATGTTTATTCTTAAATATAAGCTAGCTCCAGGCAACTATGAGCAGTATATGGTTTGGACAGGTATTATTTTTGGAGCTGGTGTGTTGCTTGGTACCCTAATCGCTTCTCTCATCTCCGCCAAGCTAAAGCTACACCAAATGATTGCAGCGGGAGTTCTGGTAGCCGGAATAGGTATGTGCATACTTGGATTTGTTAACCACCTCTATGCTTTTCTGATTATCAACTTTGTCATTGCACTGATCCTTCCATTCATTAACATTGGTATAGGAGGATGGCTTCCTCGTATTGTAGATCCTCAAATGATGGGACGTGTGCAAGGTTTGATTAATCCGTTAATGATGCTGTCCCAGTCTCTTACATTAGGTTTCATTGCTGTCAGCTTTCCTTCATTTATTTCAATTGAAGTCTTGTTTTTATTAGTTGGGGTCTGTACCGTTATTGTAGGAATATACTACACTATTGTGCTTCCCCGTTATGCTGATTACAGCACTTCTTCTAAGGCCCTTCAGGAATCTTTATAGGCAAATTAAAAAAGTCATATAGCAGACCATTCCGCCAGCGATTGTTGAGTTGCCACTTCTGCCTCCGAATCCAGTGCAGAAGTGGCTTCATCATATCTCCCCTCAAATGCTCGACAAGTCCATACATTCGTTGGCATATGACTAGCTCGTCAAAGTCCAGTTGAGACAAAGACCGATAGGGTATGTAATATTCAAAAAAAAACGCCCGGCAGACGCATTAGCTGCATCAGCAGGACATTTTGATTGAAATCGGAGTAGCGGGATTCGAACCCACGACCTCACCCACCCCAAGGGTGCGCGCTACCTAGCTGCGCTATACCCCGATAACCAAGTGTATGTAGATCGATGCTGTTATTCACCATTATATTCTGGTCATAAAATCCTGTAAAGGGATTATTTTCTCATCCTTCCGTTGCATTTTTAAGTTGTTTTCATTATGGTAGATACAAAAGTTAAGAGGTCAAAAACAGAGATGATAGGAGCTAACCATGCAAAGCAAAAAAGTGATTATACCCGTTGCATTACTTCTTTTAATACAGTTAAGCGTTCCTATGTGCTATACCTTTGCACAGGATAACCTTGTCATAGATCATGAAACGAAAGAGAGAATCAAAGAACAATATGGCTTGGATGAACCGGAATTTCCTCCATCAAAGCAGCAGCAAAACATATTATTGGGAGGTGATTTTGGATTTACTCCCTCTGGTGATGCTGTTGTGGCGGAATTGACCATATTGATTCGGTATCCGCTCATTTTTATCAGTCAACAACTGGTACATTCACTGAAATCATAATTTTTTTCTACAAGTTCCATGATATAGAGCATAAGAATCATTTATTTCGTAGCAAGTTGTCTGCCACTTGGGGTCACTTCATCCTTCTTATTGAAAAGGTTTAATTCAATGGGTCCCCTCCCATGTAGCCACAGCAGTTCATCGAATAAAAATGTCAGTCCATCCTTAGCGCGTAAGCGTTCGATGATCTCCGTGACAACTTGCATAACTTCCCCTTGTACACCCTCTGCCAGTTGCAAGCCTCCGCTCTCTCCATCTAGATAAAGATGCGTATGATATGATTGCTCCACCTTCTTCACATGGCGCAGACACAGTATGCCATTTTCGAGGTAAAAGAAATATTGATGGTCATACAGAATCCCCTCGCATATCTCATACATATGAGGTAAATCATATGGCCCCTGAACCATGGATACCCGTTCCAATCCCATTACCCATTCTGTCATACATCCTCGCTCCATTCCTTTGTTCATTTATCACAGCTTAGTTCGATGAAATATTAACCTGTATTACAATTTATCCATTTTAAAACCGCTTAAAATAATTATATAACGTTGTTATATGAATTTCATAAGGAAACTTCTATACGATTTTTAAGCCTCCTCACGCATTAATTGTTTTAGGATTATCAAAATAGTGACTGTTGCTAAATTTAAAGCATTTTGATACTATGAAGGCATCAATTTAGTTTACTTATAATCTTGTTAACTAGATTACTTAATTACAAATATACACTTATGTTTCATACATGTCAACTAGTTTACTTGATTACTTTTGGAGGAATTGTTGTGATTAGATTTTCTCTTGATAAAATTATGAAAGACCGTGGGCTCGAACAGAAAGATATTGTTTCTATTACGGGAATTAATAGGAATACGGTTAAAGCTTTGGCCTCCAACGCAAATGCCCGAATTGACTTTCCAACCTTGAACACACTTTGTAGAACCCTTGGCGTACTCCCTGGTGAACTGATCGAATACTTGCCAGAAGACGACGAAGAGAGCCGTTAACATGCTTAACGGCTCTCTGTTCTTTATATAATATTCAAATTTTTCACCGATCTTCCCACTAAATTAGGTTAGAAGATCATAATCCCTTCCTATCGGCGATTTCAAATAAACTCTTTCCATGTATGATAAATGTCAAATAAAGCATTAGGGTTACGTTGTCCCTTTAATACTGCAAACATTTTATTCGATGCAATCCTCATCACATCCATATCTGTTTCTTTAGTCAAGCCAGTGATAACAGGACGATTTACGCTAATATATGACTTTGGTTTAAAAATAACTCCCCAGTCCAACCCACTGTGATTACTTTTTACAACCTCTCCTAGATAAATGGCAATATCCAGTGTAAAAGCTTGAGACTTTGTGTCGAGTTTTTTTTCATATATATAGTTCTTCAACCATTCTTCGGTTTCTGAATGCTCCTCATCTAATTCTGAAGCACTTTTACTTTGAATCTGTACATTCCCTAGATACCATTCCCAAATATCTATGAGCGAACGATCACTGTAATCCAGATGTATCTGTGAAAATGCGCCAAGTTGCTCTAAACGCGAAGGTATTTGCTGTTTAAACCAATTAAAATGTTTTTTAGCTTCGTTTTTACTCATTTCAGAGTATTCTTTCATGTCAAAAGGTGGTTGCATTAATTTATAATCCATTTCAAAAATTCCTTTCTTGCTTTGCTATCTTAATTCGAAGAAAAATTCACGGTAACACCACCTGATACTAAGATCGTTAGAAGATCCGTAAAATATTGCTGTGGTGAAAATCTATAACATCTCTCTTCTTGATCCCATTCTTCCTCGAATCTTTCCAAGAAATAATGTGCGTTTTCCCAATGGATCGTGAACGGTCCTACTGTCCCAAAACCTCCACAGAGACAGTCCGATATACTGTCCAAGCTAAATCCATAGTACCCTCCGGGCCCATTAATCGCTTCACCAAGTGCTATAAAAAATGTTGTAAAATCAGATATGTATACGCCGTCTAAGGTGTAGACTTCTCCTCGTTTATCCAGTCTGGCAAAATGATTAGATGCAGAATGTATTCTAGTCACGTTTAGCCACCCAGACCGTTCTTCTTTAGAAAAGCCTTGCCATATATTATTTTCAAGCGACTGAGCACCCTTTAAAAACTCCCATAATCTTAATTCCACAGGGGAGGGCTTCGTTTCAAGTATCCTGTTAACTCCAGATTGAAGTTTCCTTTATTGTGGTTTAGTTTATGGATTATGTAGGATTCAGGTAGGTGATAATGATAGCTTCCAATCACTGTTTCTTCATCATTTAAAATAGCAATGTACAAGTTGTATACAGATTGTTTTGTCTTTGTTATGTTTTCTATGAATTCTTCGTTAAATACAAATTGCTCAAAAATGACCTTTTCATATGTTTCGACAATGATATCACCCGTTAAACCAACCACATCTCTACAATAGCCAACTGTGAGCCCACTTTCATCATCAATGACAGCAAATCTATATTTCATATCATATCTCCTCACAATAATTTTAAGGAATGTAGCATTTTAAGACACCACTTTTAGCTTCTTGGGTAGAATAATCAATTATTTTGAAACCGATAAGGATTGAGATCCTCTGGCTTTTTAATTTTTTTCAGATCTTCAGTAGGTAAATAGAAGTAAACGTCCTTATCTTTGGGCTCAAAAGTTAACGAAGCATCATACTTCTTTTCAACAATCCACTGCTTTATTTCCAACATCTCTTGAAGATAACGAGTGGCTGAAAAGTTACCTTTAATATAAATTGAAGCTTCTGAGGAGAGTTTTTGACTAACCTTAGAATAGCTTGGAACCTCGTCATGGTAGGTTAAAGCATCCCGCCCCATATGAGAAACATTTATAATGACTTCTGCATCTGATCCTGTAACTTGCTTTACTTTTTGGGCCACTGCCGTCTTTAGCTCATCCCTCCACACAGAAGAGGCATAGTTATCCATCATTTTCCTATAATAGTCTTCTTCCACCAAAAAAGAAATCCCTGAGCCAGAGATCACATTAGCTATAAATTTATCATTCTTAAAATCATAATCTACTGATTCAATTTTCCAGTTCATAGTGTACGTTTTATGTAGGTAGTCAGTAACATTGCTCCGAAATTGGACTCTTTTTATCGGACTTCCTGTTGTAATGGATACAACTGTATATGCAATTACAATGATGATCACGAATAAAACAGTTTTTTTTACCACTCCAACCAAACCTCTCTAATAAAAGAATCATGTAAAAAGCTCTAGAGATTCCAGCAAAAAGTCACGCTTATATTTGTTTTTATAATCGGCTAGCTTTCTTCTTATCATTTGTCTACACATGTCCTTTTGCGCCTTAGTAATTTTATCTTGTACGGTACTTATCAGTTGATAAGATTGTCTACTCGCTTCAAAGGTATCATCCAGTAAATCTACCAGCGCCACAACATGAGTAGATACGTCAAAAAATTCCAAAGCATATAACAGTGTTCCTCTATTCCCCTTGGTCTTTGGATTTCTTAACAAGTCGATAAGAGGCAACACCGCTTCACGGTCTCCTAGATCAGCTAACGTAATGGCGATTACATTTCTTAGCAATACACTATCCGTCGTTGCTAAATATCTCAATAATATTGGAGTGAATGTATGGTCCAGCTTTTCACCTATCTCCTCTATAATCTTTACCGCTTTCTTTAAATCTCCACTTTCTATGACTTCTTCTAATCGCATTTTGTTCATAGTTTACCAACCCACCTTATTACAATATATAGCAACTATCCAGTCTTAATGCAATTCAATAATTTACATATGATAACAATCCGATGTCTCTTTTGTATATAGCGAACATTGTCGAGACCCTAAATAAATATCCACTCATTGATTTAAAATAAACAAAATGTTATATTGTCTATAAAATAATCATCATTTAATTGAGGTGTTTGCTAAAATGGATCATTCCGAACTGTTCTGGAATGCTGGAATCGAAGAACTGAAGCGAGGATATATTCGCCAAGAAGAACAGGTAATTTGCCTGCTGGACGGACAGCGATTTGAGCAAGGCATCATATATCAGGATCAAGGGGTATTTTATGACGCGGAGAGGTACATGCGACTTCATATTGAGCGGACGTACGGTTCGGTCTTTGACTATTTGATCGGTCTGGACAAAAAGCTGACTGGACTGACGGATCATCAGAATCGGTTGCTTCAGTTATTTTATCTAGGCATGGGCGATGCGGATATTCAAAAGGAAACCGGAATCGGTAGCGCATCCACCATACGTAATCATCGCTTTGGTCTCAAAGAAAAAGAACGGCAAGCCAAGGTTTTTCTCACATTAATGGAGCTGCTAAAGGAGAAAGATCGGCACGCTCCTGCCATTGTAGAAGTACCAGTACAAGCACGGATGGTGGACGAACGCTACAACATTACGGAAAACGAGCGGCAAAAGGTACTCACGAAGTATTTTCCGAATGGGACAGACGGACGCCTAAAGACCTTTAAAATGCAAGAAAAGCACAAGCTGATTGTGCTGCGTGAAATTGCGGCCCGTTTTGTAAAGGGACAGATATATCATGAGAAGGATATCAATGCGATTTTACAGGAAGTATATGACGATTATGTCACGGTGCGAAGATATATGATTGAATACAATCTATTGGATCGTAAGCCGGATGGCAGTGAATATTGGTTGAAGGAATCTTGAATCTCAACGTTTATACAATAGGAGGATTCGACAAATGAATCGAAGAAAAGAATTGGTGCAGCAGTACATGGAGATGAAGACAGAGGCAGGAATCTATTGCATTCGAAATACACGTAATGGGAAAATTTTCGTCTCTTCCACGCCGAATTTAAAGTCGCTGAATGGACGGCGTTTTGAGCTGAACATGGGTGGATTTAAGAATAAACAACTGCAACAGGAATGGAATGAGTATGGCGAAGATTCGTTTGAATTTGAAGTGCTGGACGTTTTGAAGAAAAAGGACTCAGCGTTCTTTGATGTCAAAGATGCACTGACAAAGCTGGAGCAGACCTGGCTTGATCGACTCCAGCCATACGGAGACAAGGGATATTTGTAAACTTACCGATCCACGGAAAACTCCTTCCGAAGGTAGCCAAAAATAACAGCGTCGACAAACTGACCTTTTTCATAAAAATAGTCTCTTAGGTGACCTTCTTTAGTAAAGCCACTTTTGAGCAGTAGCCGTCTGGAGCCTTCGTTATCTGGATCAATGAAGGCTTCTATACGGTGAACATGCGGCAAACGAAAGCCATAATCCACGACCACCTTCATCGCCTCCGTCATCAGACCTTGCCGCCAATATTCCGGTGCCAGCTCATACCCAATTTCAATACGGGAGTGCTCCTTGTGCCAGTTATGGAATCCAATTGTACCCACGATCCGCTCAGGAGCTTCTTTTAACGTAATCCCCCAACGAAAGCCCTCTTGCTTCTCATATCTGGTTAGCATCGAACGAATAAATTTTTCGGCTTGCTCTACCTCTGTAAAGCTTTCCAAGTCATAATATTGTGTGACCTCATCCTTGGAGAAATAGCCGAACACATCCTCCGCATCCCCTACTGTAAGCTGTCTTAAACGAAGCCTATCGGTTTCTAAAATCGGAAACGTTTCCATTGACATTATCCATCTCCTCCTTCACATCGAAGAACCTATCTTATCAGCCACCAGCCAATCCCAACCATCACTCCATTTATGAAGAATAATACAATACATGCTCTCCACTTGTGGATTTCACTTGTTTGAAAAAAACCTGTCACTTTACTACGACACATGAACAATGTAAACAACAAATTCCAAATAATACGCACCCCATATTTTACGTAGTATAGAGCAGGGTTTAGCTGTACACCGCCCAACGTTGGAGGGACATCCGGAATAAACAGAATTGCACACGTATAACGCATGGTCTCATATGTAAAGTAAAATACTGCCAGCCACCAAGCCCACTTCTTACCAAATAACATGCCGACACCGGCAGTTGTCCCTGCCAAACCGAGTAACGCGATAAATCCTTGAAACATGCCCCTACAAATGCCTACTAACGTAGAAGCCTCATTTAATGCATTAAGCGTCAATAGCTGGGTCACCAACAGAAGTGCTCCATTAAAGATCAATAAAATGGCTGAAATGCTTACACCTAAAGGTCGTTCGAAAACCACGTTCGTTACATAATCTTCTACTTCTTTTTTCGTATACAGATCTGACACTTCTTCTACTCTCCTAACCCAAATTATATACTTCCATTTTCGGGCGGGTATAATAACAGTATGTTCTCGCCTCATTCCCATATATCGGCTTTTAGGAAAATATGATTTAATCTTTCCTGAAAATTCCGCTATCCGTAAGCTAATCATTATTATTCAGTGCAGCCATGCTGCTAATGATTCTCCTCTAATGGTGTCAAATTAGCGTCATGAGAATCTTTATCATTAACAGAATCCCAAATAGAGTAATATCTATCCTTATACTACCATTCCAAGAATGAATCTGACAAATGAATGGACTACTACTCGCGCTTATAAATGTATACGCGTTATTTTCGTGGCCCTGTAACCTTCAGATGACTGGATATACTCTACTTGATAACCCATTCGGGCATCCAAAAGCTCTTCCATAAACGGAAGGCACGGACTGTAAATAAAACTCCCTCCTGGCCGAATGGCTCTAAGCAATTCCATATATTTGCGAGCGTACTCATGAATATTACCATCTGCCTTCAGATGATGATGTATAAAATGATTGGAGAATGCCATATGTGAAATGATCGTCCCCCATGCACTTTCTCCAAAGGTGGTCTCTAACCAATCTCCTTGAGTGACACAACCTTCTGTTTCAGCCAACCGATCTGTTCCGTAAGCCTCAATTCCACAGGCACGTAAATAAGTAACCAACCGTGCCTCAGTTCCGCAACCAACATCTAGAACAGGCTCTTGCAAACGAGCAATGTCCAATCCTAGTAGATTGGCTTGCAACTCCGGCGTATATTCCTCACAAGGTATCCAAAAGGTATACTCACACTCTGCATACTTAGCAAACATTTCACGTCCGTTGGTACGAGTTAAAAAATCTCTCAAATGCCTGTAATGCTGCTGGAGCAGCAAGTCCAGGGTTGCTCTATCTATAAATTTCTTCTGGAACAGTTTTTCAATCCGGGTGAAGAGTCGATCATACAGCTCCGTAAGCTCCCTCGCATGATCTGTGTGAAAATGTAGATACTGATTGGTATTTACAAACTGGGACAGTATTTTAGCCGCTACATCCTTCACAAAAGCGTTATACGTATGCTGGCGCTTCAAGCTTTGAAGCATGAGGATCAGTTCCGAGCTTCTCTGCGTCAGCCAGTACGTCATTTCCGTTGAAGGTCCTAACAGAACAGAACCCTCGCGCATATAAAATAAACTCCGATGCTGATTGTACAGGAGTTGACCGTTAATAAGATTATGAAGTTGAGCGACTGTCATTCTCGCTTCCTCCTTAAGATCCAGAACATTAGAGCCCTACCCAAGCCTAAGCAATGCTATCTTTGGGTAGGGCCCGCTTATTTTCTAAGTATACCATGACTATGGAAATAATGTTTTATTGCGAATCTTCCGCCTGTACATAAGAGGATAAAGGAATATTCAGCTCACGTATTCCCTGAGCTACCAGCCGAGCTATTTGCTCCGCACCATATTCCTGAAAATGTGTATCATCCTTCACTCCATCAGGAAATGCAGGATACACCCCTGGCTCCACATGTAAAAATAACGGAAGTGTTCCTTCGAGGCCAAGTGTATCATAGTACGCTACACTCAAGCGGCTAAGATCGACCAGTCCAACATTTGTCTCCGATGCTGTTTCCTTCATGGCCTGCACATATTCCGGGAAACTAATCCGAAACGAGGCACTTGCCGCATCATAATCTCGGCGGCCAACAGGAGTAATTAGCACAGGTGTTGCACCGCGTTGGACGGCTCCTTGGATGTAGGTTTTTAAGTAAACTTTGTAATCCGCGGGTGAAACATAACGCTCTTGGTTGTTGATCGCGGCATCATTATGTCCAAACTGAATGAGCAGATAATCTCCTGGACGGATATTGCGTAAAATATCATCTAACCGCCCTTGTACCAGAAAGGTTTTCGTGCTTCGTCCACCAATAGAACGGTTCACAAAAATAGGCTCATCTGTGAAGAACGGAGCAATCATTTGCCCCCAGCCCGCTTGAGGCTTCATCGTGGATTTATAGGTTTGAACCGTAGAATCTCCCGCAAGATATACCGAAGGGCGTTCTCCAGCCGTTCGAGCATCCTTTGGAGTAATAACCAAAGCGTTAATCTTCGCTTCATTACCTGAGAAATACAATTCGAGCTGACCGTCGATGAGTGCAAGTTCAAATCCAGCCTCGACAAATTGTCCTGCTGTTTTGGTAGTAGGTTCTACCTTGACAATGGACTCGGCTTTAACCGTAATGTCTGTGTTTCCGGCAGTATCTCCGGCAATAAGGGAAAGCGTGTAATCCGCAGGTGGTAAATTGACAACAAATGATGATCCTTGAACACGAACAAAATCTGAGCGTATAGCATCACTTCCACCACGATCCTCTTCATCCACCTTGGAAAGATCGGTAAATCCATAGCCTCGCTCAGGCGTGTAAACATCCTTGGCAGTGACTTGGGTGTAGCCGTCAGCTACGTTCCCTGGGCCAAAGTCGAATCGAAGAGGCGCCGCAAGCTGTCTTTCGGCCAGTGCCTGCCCTGGGATAAGTATGGTCGCACACAACAAGCTGAATCCTGCGCATAATCCAATCATCTTACCGAACAACCTGTGACGCTTTCCCTTTTGTTTCAAGCGCAACCCTCGCTTTTCAGGTTATTTGAGTGGTTTATCATTGTCTATACGTGTATTGATCCCCGCCAGCTTTTGACAGCCTTGGTCCAGCGCCCAGGATACCACAATGCCAACTGTGTACCTGATCAGGTCCGCGGTCAGGAACCCTTTTCCAAGTACCAAGCCACCTAGCGTCGTTGCCCGAATGTGGTTAATCCAGGGAGCCTGGTACATCTGGCTGAACTCAATGGCGAAGCAAAACAGCAAGCTGCCCCACAGGGCTACAGACAATTGACGATTCACCCACAACATTCTCAGCCCAAAATAAATCATGCACGCCCACAAGGCATCCCCAAAGTGATTAGCAACGAATTCAGGCAACCGGGAGGAGTAAACCCGGCTTCCCAAACCCAACAAAATCGTGACCAGCACAGCAATTAGGTACGCAGCGCGAGCCTTCCAGCGGAATTTCGCCTTTATTTCCCGATTGGCCTTCCTGATGACGCTCTTACGAACGCTCCTCATGCTAAATCACCTGTCCTAATGCTGGGACATCTCCGCCAAGCTGCTGGAAATTCGTAAAGCATCCTCTCTTGGATAGCGCTTGCAAGATTGCTGAACCTTTTGCTGATGTCATATTGTATGCACACCAGCTTGTCTGTATTTTTCATAATATAATTAATCATAATAAGCCTCCGTAATATCGTACAAACGTATAGCAACTTCCAAAATGTTCGTGTGAGGTGCTAAAATTCAATACCACGCACCTTGGCAAAAACCATTTGGTGTACCATGCTTCCCTCTTCATCATACTCGACGTTTCTTAAAATCCCCTCCAGTGTAAAACCTGCACGTTCCGCTACCTTGGCGCTGCGCGTGTTTCTGGAATCACAACGAATCTCCACCCGATTGGCATGCAAATGCTGTATGGCAAAATCCGTAATACCGTGCACCGCCTCTGTTATAATGCCTTTTCCGGTCCATGATGTTCTGAGCCAATACCCAATTTCAAATCTTCGTGCATCCCAATCAATACGATGCAGACCGCTGCTGGCTACAAATTCTCCCGAAACCGTATCAAATATATACAACATCATATCAGACCGATCCAAAAATTTAAGTCTGGCTTGGCGCGAACGGATTTCAGATTCCTCTGCCGTAGGAAGATTTCTTGCAAACGGAAGCCAAGGCCGAAGTTCATTTGCACTCTCTCGCATCGCCTCGTTGACTGCCGCCCCATCCCCCCACTGCGGAGCGCGTATGGTCAATCGTTCCGTCTGGAATTGGTCAGGGAACGATAAGAGAATGGGATTCGGTTGCTGCTCCATACTCATGATGCACCCTCCTCCTTATTCGTTGAATAACTGCGACGATCCAGCCAACCTGTGATTTCACGCAAACTCCCAATCTGATAGTCCGGTACAATGCCCGTTTCCTGCCACGTCATAAAGCCTTCCAGCCAGATGGTATGCAATCCCGCACTTTGTGCACCACGAATATCATTTGTCGGGTGATCGCCTACATAACAGGCATGGCCGGGATCGACAATGTCCAACTCATTCAAAGCCAACTCGAAAATTCGAGGATTAGGCTTCTGGATGTTGACGCCACCCGATACGATAATAGAATCCACATAATCCCTCAGCATAACTCGGTCGATTTTCGCTTGCTGCGTGCGGAGTGAGCCGTTGGTAATAATACCAAGCTTCAAGCCACGCGACCGCAGTTCGGATAATACTTCCTTGGCCCCGTCCATCAACACCGTAAACTTATGAAATTCACCATACCAAAAGCCCAGCATCTCTTGTACTGACGTATCAGGATTTTTCAGTTCCAAGTCTGCATGAAGCTCGGTATACAGTTCCCTCTTATCCCGGTACCCGTCCTGATCCGCCAAACGTATCTGTTCAACAACAGCCGCGTGGCTCGCCGGTTCTTCTGCCACAATAAATCGTTCTATAAAGCGCTCTGTATATGCCGCAAACGCCTGTTTTCGATGAATAAGAGTATTATCCAGATCAAAAATAATCGCTTCTATGGACATAAATAGCTCCCTTCCTTCATCCTCTTGCACCGATTAGGTTGAAACAAATTGAATAATTCCTATTAGAAATAAAAGAAAAAAAATAGACAAGAAAATGATGATCATGTACTTCAAGATTCTCTTGGAGGTCGACTTTTGTTCCAGTTTGGTCTCGATCTGGGTCAACCTTTCTTTGATTTCTTCCAAATCCTGCTCTACCTTCACATCATGCTCCCCTTCCTTCGTTTCGACTTATTCATCTTCCGGACACTCACTCACAAAAGTTGCTCCAAAAACGCACCTTTTTTACGGCATTAAAATCAATTTGTTCATAAGACTTCTCCCCAAATTCCAGCTTGAAATACTCCTGCAAACATTCCCCATACACGATAATATCCGTTTGATACACGGAAAATACCGGATTTCCTTCTTCAGATGGCTGCTCTGGGATATATCGATGTCCGTTGATCGGGATTAGCTTGGGCACACGTAAAAACTCACGTTTACATATAGCAACGGCTTCCGCCGAATCTGTCGGTTTTTCGCCCCATTCGGGAGGCCAGAATATATGCTGCTCTACATCAAAAATCATACCTTCCAGCGGCCAATTCAACCTTTGCCGAATTACACCCATCCGCTGTGGTGACGTATCTCTCCAAGGGATAAAGCCTTTACCGATGGGAAGAACACTCATCAGAAGCTCCCTCAAATCGGGCGGGAAGTGAATATCATACCTGCCTTCGACGTCGGTAACCTCTTGCATGGATAATCCTGGAGCTAAGGTCACATCGTGTTTACGTAATAAATCCATGATATAAGCGATATCCATCTCTTATCGACTCCTCAGCAGCTAGCTAGTTGACCGGATTGGTCAAGAGGCCTACCAGGCTTGTAACTTCAACTTCACCAACACGGCGCGGGCCTTCCATAAAATATCCCCTCGTTCCTACCTGTATCCGGTGTCGGTGTACCTTTTCCCTCATTTCTCCAAACAAAACCCACATTTTCGCCTGTCCTTCCTGGTGAACCGGACGCTCGGTATCCATGATCAATTGACCATCTTTATCTTCAAACTCAGGATGTATGGCGTAAATTCCCGTCGTCGTGATATCATCGCTCTCATAGGCAAAGTCGCAGCGGTACCCCTGAATAGGCAGCTGTTTCCTGCCTCCTTCTTCCGGCGTGTAAAATCGATATTTTATTGTAAAATCGTGCGTATGCTGTCTGCTGTTTTCATAGGGGTTCCACATTTCATATCATCCCCTTAGGTCTTTTCCAAAAATATGTACTTCTTTCTAGTGTAATTCAATAGGAAAAGAAATCCAAGACCTATCCGCAATACATTGCTGAATAAGCTTGGATTATATGAGAGTCCTTTATTAAAATATATGATTTCCTATGCTTGCTGTCCGTTCACCTGAATATCTACGGATACTTGCTGCCCCAACCAAGCCTGCATGCGATTCCACGAAAAAACCTGCTCCATGTGAAATACACCATATGGAAGTTCTGAACGGTACAGGGCGAGCGCTGCAAAGTCGGCTGCCTTAGCGGTTAAATCAGACTGATGGTGGCCCCTTAGCCGGCATTCAACCTTCGTCTCCTTGCCATTGAGAGTTCCTCGAGCATCTACCTTGACCGCTACAGCATTCCCTCCTATATGTACCTTGCCAAAGCTGCGAACCACCGCATCACGCACGGTTTGCTGTCGGAGTAGACCTGATACTCCTATCGTTCGAAGCCCTGCCAGAAGCCGGGTGGTCAAGCGCGAATCGAAGCAAAGGCGTGTGCTAACCGTAGGAACTTTGAGCGTACGAGGAAGTGTCTGCTGATCCGAAAAAGGAAATCGATACGCCCGATGACGACCCACTCCTGCACCAAAGTCTGCCACTATGCCGTCGGTAAAGCTTTTTCGAGTCACAGGGCGTCCCTGTTCTATAACCTCCAAATCGGCATGAATCTGATCTACTGTCCACTCAATGGCAGCCTGACCGTGTCGATCTCCCAAGCCCAGCATCAAAGATATATTCAACTCATCCGTCTGATCCATGAGCTGTGTCGCTTGCAGTGCCAACAGATTGGTCAGTCCCGGAGCTAATCCTACACTTAATAGGGCTGTGGCCTGATAAGCTCGGGCCTCCTGATGACACTGCTCCACCTGACTCAAAAAGTCCGCATTCGCGGTAATATCCATGTAATGCACCCCATGTTGAAGGCAGGCACGTACCAAGACCGTATTGTCCTGATCCAGACACATGATCACCAATTTGGCTTGCTCTAATATCGACGGGTCCATCGGCTCATGAATATTAAGCTGCAAGGGCCGTATCTTACCATTCGATTGTCTACTAAATTCAGTGGCACGCTCCAGACTGCGACCTGCGGCAAATACCTTGCCGGGAAACATTTCACTTAACTCCGTGCATATAATTTTTCCAACATGGCCATACCCGCCAATGATGATGATGTTATCCTTTGTCATAAGTCGTCTCTCCCTCTTTAACCGCAAACCATGCATTTACTAAAAAAGCACCATAATACCGGGTGATGTGGGTAAAGCCTGCATCTATCAACAGTTCCTGTATTGCCGCATTGGACACCGGGTTTGACTCACGACCGATGGAAGCAGCGAATCGTTCCCAATCCTCCAGTGAAATGCCCTGACTCAGCATATGACCTTTCCACGCCTGCATTTGGATGGAAAAAGAGGGCTCCTGCGGATTACCATTAATAGAAGCTAGACAAAGAGGTGCACCCGGCTTGAGTCGAGCGGATATCTGGCGTAGCAATGCCTGTTTACTTTCCAAGCTCTGAAGAAAATGAAGCACCAGCAGGCAGGTTGCAGCGTCATAGATTGGTTCTCTGCATGACTCTTCGCCGTGCTTTTCATGCTGTTCTCCAGGCTGTTCTCCAGACAACTCTTCCAACGTACCTGCAACAAACGATATTTTTGAACTGATGCCCGCATGTGTCACACGCTTACGTGCCAAATCCAGCATGTGCTCAGAGGGATCAACTGCCGTAAAGGACCATGCTTCATGGCGCCCTCCGAGTGTTATCAATTCCTGACCGCCTCCAGCACCGACAATTAGCACATTTGGATCTATATTTCTAGTATGAGCTTGTGCCTCAAGCTGTGCGGTTATCAAACAGTCTGTCATCTCATACAAATGAGCATATCCAGGTATTTTTAAAGCAATCGTATCCGCGTACTTATGCACATTCGGATGATTCCAGCTCATAGGTTGGTTTGAGTCCGTATTTCCAATAGGGGTATGTCTCATATGTGCTTTCCTCCAAACATTTAGCCTTGATCTTCTCAGACCATTCGTTTATTGTAGATTTTATTAAGAATCATTCTCAATTATAAATACAATACGAATATCCACCATCCCATAAATGTGGGATTTAAATAAGCGCGCTTGAGAATCTCCAGCTTTCACGATAGGAGTAAATGATGAACGCACACTACACGCAATTTGCACAGCTTAAGGACGCCCGACAGCAAATCATTGATCTGGGGAAAAAAGCACCTTCATCCCTAACGTACAAGCACACCCTAATCGACCGCTTGCGTACTCAGATTGCTTTCGATGCGGCGTGCTGCACCTCAGTAGATCCGCGTACGCTGCTTTCCACGGGGGCATTTACAGAGTCGGGTGTGGAGGACATTCATAACAAACTGCTGGAATACGAATATCTGCATGACGATATGATGAAATATGATCAGTTGGTGCGAGAAGGACAGTCTGTAGCGACGCTACATGGGTCTACACAAGGCCAACCGGATCGGAGCACACGATATAGAGATGTTTTGCAACCCGCCGGATTCGGGGACGAGCTACGTGTTCCATTTATGTACAAAGGGAGCTGTTGGGGATTTCTTACGTTGTTCCGTCATCATGGAAAGCCTGTATTCAGCGAGGAAGAGCAACAACTGCTTGAAGCATTAGCGCCGTCCATAGCCTACCATCTGCGTCAGGCCAGTGTCGGTTTATCTCCAGCCCCTGCCATGACCACGGAAAATGAACTTGAGCCAGGGATTCTAATGCTTTCCGATAAGCTAGAACCGATCTCGTCCAATACAGTAGCAGAGCAGTGGCTACAGCTGCTTCGGCAGCAGGAGGGAATCCATGAAGACAGCCTTCCGGCTCCTGTCCGGGCGGTATGCTTGCGAGCGCTATCCACTGCCACTGCACCAGCCCGACTATGTATCCCTTCCGCAGACGCAGGAACCCCATGGGTAACCATCAGAGCCACCCTTCTGCAAGGCGGACAGGAGCATACGGGCCAGAAGCAGCTAGCCGTATGGTTTGAGGCTGCTAAAGCAACTGACATGCTACCGCTTATGGCCGAGGTGTACTCATGGTCCGAACGAGAGAGACAAATTGTCCAACTCATTGTTCAGGGCTTTTCGACCAAGGAGCTGGCCAGCGCACTCCATATTACTGCCTACACGGTGCAGGATCATCTGAAAGCAATTTTCTTGAAAACAGATGTAAGCAGCCGCCGTGAGCTAGTATGGAAAGTATATTCTAGATTCAATTAACCTATGTAAAGAAGACAGATGACCCGATTAGAGATCATCTGTCTTTGCATCACTGCTCTATTTGGACGCAAGAGCCTTATTTCTTCGAAGAGGAGTTCGTATCATCGTATGACACTGGTGAGGGCTTCGCAATCCATTCATCAGCCTCAGGCTCGATATCCACGCCATTTTCCAGCTTCGTTTTCTCCATCAAGGAATCTCCGTCCTCGTCCTTCTTGTTGCGGATTTTCGCTTCGTCTTGAGTGTGGTCGCTCATGTTGATTCCTCCTTTTTTAATTTCATCTGATGGTTGTACCTTACTCATAATTACCCATTGCCGTCTTGTACAAACCTCTACACGACCAGATGCCCTTTTTTCTCCGCTGGTCCAATGGTCGCCTCAATGCCAGCATTAAACTCCAGAAAGTCGCTTTCCACTCCATCGCTGAAAATAACTCCATTTTCCGGCATCTGCGATGCAATCCGTAACGGTTTTTGGGCTGCTACCTGACCAAACACAAGATCCGCAGCAGTCGTTCGACTGGGGAAGGGTTCTCTCACCGTAAAATAAAGCGATGGCAAACTCCAGGTTGCACGATGATCATGACTCGTTCCGTCTGCTGCCCCTTCCTGACTGAAGGCTGCATCTGGCATCAGCTGGCCTGGAGTCAGCGAGATTGGATGCCGTGTAGCACTGCCAACAATCCCGGCCGCTCCAGCAAGCACGCTGGTCAGCCAGCCTGTCGCTCCCAATCCGGTTGAAACGATAATGCCGCTGGAGGATTGCTGCTCTACCTGATCCTCCAGTCTTAGCTCATATCTCGCGGAGACATGAGTTTTGCGCCCAATGAATAAATCATTTACAGCATACAAGGATTGGCCATCATTTAATTGGGCCTTAGCCAGTGTAACTTCCTTAATTGGGCGTCTGTGAACGAATACATCCGGCACCACCCAGCGCAGGTCGGATACAGTAAACGGCAGTAATACCCCGTCCCAGCGCAATGGATCTGGATTCACACCGATAAGCGGCTGCTCAGTCAAATATTTTAACGTGTTGGCTACCAGCCCATCCTGACCCAGTACCACCACTGTATCCTGCTCACCAAAAATAAAGTTCGGCACATGCTCCCGCTCCACAATCTGAACTCGACCCAAAGCCGTTAACTCCGACGTAGCCGTTGCCACCGCCCTGCGGTAATTTTCGTCCTCCAGCACATAATCACTGAAATCCGCACCCAACCGTTCCATAAAGAAGCGAGCCTGCTGCACCGTATTGTATCGGACAATCAGTTCCTCCAGTCGCGTTTTACGCTTCACCAAAATGATCTTCTGCTCTGTCATTCGGCTGCTCATCGTGTTCTTCCTCCAGACCCTCTCGATCCTGCTGATCCGTTTGCTCCCGTATCTGACATGAGACCTTGCAGCAGATCCGGTGTAATATTCAGCTGACCGATTTTCCCTGCATTTTCTGCAAGCTCCTGGAATGCTATCGCAATTAGCTTATCCGGGCTCATATCCATATTGGCCATAGCTTGAAGTACGTTCGGCTCAACATCCTGCAACGATTTCATAACTGCTGTCAGCTCATAGGCCTTGGCATCGGCTTCTGCCTTTTTATTCGTTACGGTCAGCTCAATCAGCTCGCGTTTTTTCTCCTCCAAGGCTGTGTCAAATCTTAGCTGTTCCTCTTTCATCTCGCTTTGCTTTTGCTTCACAGAACGCTCGGCATCGAGTTGAGTTTCGCGGATTTGTTTCTTTTTCGTCTCTACTGCAATCTCAGTGTTCAGCTCGTTTTCCTTCACACGCCGCTCTTGCTCAATAGATGCATTACGACGCTCATACAAAGCATGATCCGCGTTGCGAAGAATCTCTTCCCTCGCTTGAGCCTCCAGCGCTCTCATCGTCTCCTTATTGGGTAGAATCGCCAAAATCGACAGCCCCATAACCTCAATGCCGAGCTTTTCCATTTCCGTATGCTGTGCAATATCCTTCGTCATGTTTTGGGCCAGACGTTCACTGGACTGAACAGCTTCTTTGAGCGGGACACGCTCCAAATATTTTTTGGTAAGCACCTTGGCGATGTTAATCACCCGTTGGGCCAGCTTGCCCGGATCATCCGAAATATAGCGTCGTTCCTTCAAGTCATACGTATAGTTTAAAATCTGTGTCGTTCTCCGGTAATCCACAATTCGATAAGTCAATTGCCCCTGCACCGTCACCGCCTGAAAATCATTCGTCATATCCTCAAACATGAACGGTACATCAATGGAAGAGACAGGCACGACGACGACCGAGGTGGTCGGGGCGTAATAATAAAAAGATAATCCAACACCCTCCCGAACCACCTTCCCGTTTTTCACCTTCATCACATATTCACTGGGCTGAAATTTAACAAAATTAAAGCCAAACATAGCCGCTTCCCTGCTTTCTTTATAGTTTATAATATTTTGTTATTATCATTTTGTTATTAACAATAAAATAACACACATTTTCGATAATATCAATATGACATTTATAAAAAAATAAAGGCCGTTTCCCCTCCGATATACTCGGTTAGAGGAAACAGCCTTATTGAAACACTTTATTTATCATCCACATTCCATTCTCTATAAAATTGCTCCAAGTACATCTCCATCCATTGATGCCGAACTTCCGCCAGCTCTTGAGCATAAGCGGTATTCATTAAATCCTTGAGCTTGAGCAGTTTTTCGTAAAAATGGTATATGGCACTTTTACCTGCGGCACGATACTCATGCTGTGAAAAGTCTTTATCCGGGTGATGCATCATACTGCCTTTTGAGCCCGCATACATAAAGGTTCTTGCAATCCCAATCGCTCCAAGAGCATCCAACCGATCCGCATCCTGCACAACTTGACCTTCCAGCGTCTCCATAGGCGGGTTTTGTCCACCATTGTAGGACATCGTAGCTATAATAGTCATCACGTGCGTGATTACATTCGGATCGCTGATATGCAGAAGCAGCCACTGCTCTACTTTATCCAGCCCGGCTTGTTTGGAATCATTTAATTTTTCATCCGCTACATCATGCAGCAGTGCTGCCAGTTCACAAATAAACGAATCTGCGCCCTCTTTGGCAGCAATTTTAAGGGACAGCTTTCTCACCCGGTCAATATGCCACCAATCGTGACCACTGTGGTCATGCTCCAGCTGTTGCTGTACATACGGCTCCGCCTTTTGAATAATATCTGCCATCATCGCTTCCTGTTGCTCTGTTCGTCTCTTCATATGTCACCTTTCAATCCCGTCCATACTTTCTATGGCAGGTTCATTTAATTTTTCAATGCTTGTCCATTTGCTTACTACGAATCATTCTTCATTTTATTCTATAGGGTGTATGCTATCCAACCTTTAGAACGAAAAGTCAGTAACCTGACAAAAAAAGAACCTCCAAAACCACATCAATCGTAGTCGCGGAAGTTCTTTTACATTTCCCCTACCCTATCTCTAATCCTATATAACTTAATTCCGTATCTTACTCTACTCCACGACACCAAGCTCGCGGTTCTTCTCCTTAAAGCGGCTGTTATGAGAAGAAACATATGCCGCTTTGTCAGCTGCCGGATCAATGTACAGCTTCGCGCTGTTCAGCGCAAGGGCGGCATCTGTGAACGCACCGGCAATCAGATACAGCTTACTTCCGTACTCGACAAAATCGCCTGCCGCGAAAATCCCCGGCAGATTCGTTTCCAGCTTTTCGCTCACTCGGGCATGCCACTCACCCATATCCAGCCCCCAATCCCGAAGCGGACCGAAATCGGATTTTAGTCCATGATTTACGATGACTGCATCGACATTCAACACCTGTATTTCGTCCGTATCTACATGACTGATCGTCACCTGTTCAATCGTCTCTCCATTGTTGCTATGTAGCTGGCTCACCGCGTATGGTGTGAGAACACGGACCGAAGATGATTTCATACGAGCTACATTTTTCTCATGTCCGCCAAAGTGATCCCGACGATGTACGACGGTCACACTCGCCGCAATAGACTCCAGCTCATTCGCCCAATCCACCGCCGAGTCGCCCCCACCGGAAATCAGGACGTGCTTGCCCCGGAATGGCTCCAGCTCTTGTACAGTATAATGCAGGTTCGTAACCTCATAGCGGTCCGCCCCCTCAATCTCCAGCTTAGCCATTTTGAGAATACCATAGCCTACTGCCAGAACGATCGTGCGTGTCCAATGCTGTTCCCCTGTGGCAGAAGTTAGCAGGAACGTGCCATCCTCTTGCCGATCCAAACCAGTGATCTGCTGTCCCAGCACAATGGTAGGCTCGAACGTCCGCGCCTGCTGCTCCAGCTGATCAATCAGCTTTTCACATAAAACCGGGGTAACCCCCCCGACATCCCAAATCATCTTCTCTGGGTATATGCGCATCCGTCCGCCCAGCTCATGCTTGGCTTCGATCAGCTTGGTCTTCATATCTCTCATTCCACTGTAAAATGCGGTATACATACCGGCAGGACCACCGCCGATGATCGTTACATCATATAATTCCAAGGATACTGTCACTCTGCAACTCTCCCTATCATAGCGTAATATGTCTGCTCCTATTATAAGTGATAATAATTATCAATATCAATTAAGAAATAAAAACATGACCATTACAGAGTTTTTCGTGACCTTGGAACTATATTTTATAGATTTATATGGCCGATACTTTCGTTATTCTCGTATGTTATGCAAGGATTGCTGCACTATCGCATGCAATGCTTTTTCATTAAGTCCTGTCTGTACAAATTGAAAACGATGATCTGCCAATCTCTGAACTCGGTCTATGATCTGCCCCAGATGATAAGCCGTATGCTCCACCACATGGTATACGTTATACATATCTATCGCGCCCGTATTGTCCATTGCTGCACAGAAAGATGAAAAAGCTTCTTCAACTTCATCCATAAGTTGTTCCTTGTTTTGCATGGAAGGTATAAAGCTATCCTCCATTCCTTGCTTGTATGTAATCGTCGGATCTATGAGCTTGGCTGCGTTTCTACGCACATGCACCATGATATGGTTGATGGTCCCACCAATACTGTTCGTTTCCGCCTCACCAATACGCCATAGCACCTGTTCATCCAAAAGCCCAATGCATGCCCGCAGCTTTACCAAATATTGATCGTACATTCTGTGCTTGGATATGATTTTAAACTCATGCATAGAAGACTCCATATTTTCATTTCCTCCTTCGTCCTATCAAGTGAATTTCTCAAAAAAATTACTTCCATCGATCATCCAATACTGTTCAGGTGAAGGTACCTCGTTCAAAAAGTTTTGATATTCCCCTTTCCACCCCGCTGGGACATAGTGTTCAAACGAAGCTGGCTCAGGAAATAGCGAATAGAGAACTTTCTCATCAAAGTTAACATACAGAGCAGGACAGAACTCCAACAATTCATCCTGATGCTGAATAGCCTCATCCAGCAACTGGAGCATTGAAGTTAGTTCCCCAGTAGCCACCTTATATTCACAGATGTGATCCAAAAATGCGCCCGCTGTGGTTTCATCCAAAACAGGGATACCAAACCGTTCCTCCATCTCGGTATTCAAAAACCAATACTCTCTTTCCGTCACATACCAATTCCATTTCCCTTCAAAAATAACACCAACAATGATGTTTTGCGCATATTCAGGCCATAATTTCATGAGCTTCTCGCATTCCCCCTCTTTCTCACTCACAGTTCGATCCAAAACCGGTTTACACGGTTTCCGTCTTCCTCTATGTAATCCTTGTCCGGCGTTCCGCCGTTTTGTATGATTGTTTTTTTGGAGGCAATATTATCGGAGTCGCATACGACCAGGGCTCGAGAAATCCCCAGCTCCTTTGCTTTTTCTAACGCCAAGGCCAGCATTGTAACAGCGTACCTGTTCCCTCGTGCAGAAGGACGGATACCGTAACCGATATGACCTCCGGCATTCATTAGGTGTTCGTTAAGGTCATGTCTGATATTCACTGCTCCCACAACCTGTTCATTCGCATTCACAAGCCAGTATGTTGAGCTTTTGACCCAGCCTTCAGACAGGTTCATTCCATTTTCCTGATTACTTAAAACCGTCAGCATACCTTCAAAATCGTACGGCTCTACAGAGATCACCCAAGGTACCATATGCTCCTGACTCTTTTTCCACTCCTCATAAAATGAAAGATAAGCCTCCTTCCAGTCCTGATCCGGCTGTACCAATCTGACGGTCTGCATCCACTCACGGCCTCCTCTTTAAACGTTCAATTCATCTGCTATTGCTTATATTCAATATCCATGAATTTTTGCGCCCAATCTGCAAAAGAGAGCTTATCATCCCAAGTGACTAGCTTCATCGCTTTGGCACATCCCCAGTTTAGAACCTGCTGATGCAGCATATGCACCCGGAAACGCTCAGTAAATCCTTCTTTGGCTTCCATCCCTTGTGCGTAAGCAGTAAGAAACCCTTTTGCCAACTCTTCTTCGCCGTTCTCCAGATACATGGTGGTTATTTTCGGAAGGTCGGCAACCCCGTCCCCAAAATAGGCTGTCGTAAAATCAAAAAGACCACTGACTCTCCAGCCCTTATACCCATTCTGGACAAGGAAATTTTGCGGTTTAAAATCCCCCATCACAAAGGTGGCAGCTTCCAGCTGATCGAATGCTTGACGGGAACCTTCCAATATTTCCTCTACCCATTCCATATCCTGTACAGAAATGTTCGAGTATTTTTTGGCATCCTCTAGCCAATATCGAATTCGCCCATACAACCATACTCGATAAGAAACTTCAAAAGGACGAATGGCTAGAGTTGTTGTATCCAGCTCTCCACTGTTCTTAACCTTCCAGCTATGAAGCTCCAACAGAACAGTAGCAAGCATTTCAGCCATTTGCTGTTTATCCAGCGAGGTCAGCTTTGCTTGCAACTCAGGTGTATGTATATGCTGACCGTATAGACGGGGCATAACTGCATAGCTCCAGCCAAAAATGTCCTCCATATGATCCACAAGATACGGTGTTGGCACGGGAATTGAAGTCCGTGTCTGTATTTGCTCCACCATAAACTTTTCTTCTATCCATTGCCCTAGAAAAAGCGGGTTCCCCTTCAGCACAAACTGCCCAGCCGTTGAGGAAACATAGAGGGTTTGCCCTAGGACACCTTCTGCCGTTTTTTCGTAAGACAGCAAACGTCCCAAATCAAAACGATTCAGCATCCTTTGCATTTGGTCATTTGTTACCTCGCCTAGCCGATTAGACGAAAAATAAATGGTCGTCGTCATCTCTACACACCATAGCTCTTAATCGTTGCTTCCAGGGTTTCATCCGTATCTGCCAGCCAAACGAAACTAACCTCAAACGTTCCCGGCTCGAAAAACAATGGAAATCTCCGCTTAAACCAATCCTGCATCGGCAGATTTAACGCCTCCTTCATATCGACCCACAGCAGTTCCCCCTCGGGGGGATTTTTTAATAGTTCACCTTCAGTGGCTGTAGCCAAATAGTTAAAGACCATATATCTCAGCCCTTGCCTTGGATCACAATATTCGTCGATTCCTTTAAATACAATTTCCGTAACGGTTAAGCCTGTTTCTTCCTTTACTTCACGAATGGCCCCATTCACAATGCTTTCTGGAAACTCTACTTTTCCTCCTGGAGCAATATAACCCGGAAACCCCTTTCGATTGGGTCTATTCATAAGCAATACCTTGCTTCCGTCTTGAATCATACACATGGTATATATTTTGTGTGTCACTTCTGTTGTCAATCCGATCATACCTTTCTTTATTCACGATTCACTATAATCTAGCTTAATTTCACACCGACAAACTGTGGTTAAATATGGCATTTCTCATACTTTAACTCGTTATTTTGTAGAGCGCAATAACTCTAACCATAGACTAGATTAGAAGACTCATGCCTAAGTCGGTCAAAATCAGCAAAAAAAGACCGCCTTTCTGCAAAGCCGTTGGTACTACCAAGCGACTCCAGAAAGGAACGGTCTTATCCTAAACTTAATCTTCATGCCAATACTCAGTTTTCTAGGCATGCCCCGGATAACGAGAACCTGCTGCGAAACCTTTGGGCGAAATACGCTCGATCTCTTGAAGCTCTGCTTCCGACAAGGAGACCTGTAGAGCACCAAGATTTTCACGCACTCTTTCCAGTCTCTTCGTTCCCGGAATCGGAACGATATGGTCGCCTTGCGCCAGCAGCCATGCCAGCCCCAGCTGAGCAGAAGTACAGCCTTTCTGGGCAGCCAGCTTTTCGATCAGGAGGACAACCTCTAGATTTTTGTTGAAATTCTCGCCTTGGAAGCGTGGGAAATGACGGCGATAATCATCTTCTGGCAGATCGTCAAATTTCTTGATCTGTCCCGTGAGGAAACCTCGACCCAGTGGACTGTAGGGTACGAAGCCGATTCCCAATTCGTCCGGTTGGTCCGTAATGCTTGCTAAAGAATTAATATCATAGGAAACGGCCTCCACAGCGCCAGGGATTTGAAAGGAAACCCGATTCACTTTTTTGAGCTGGATATGATGTAGCTTCCACATGGTGTCAAACTCCATACTTTCCACACGCAGCCGTTCTACCGTCTCCTCAAACCAAGTATCTCCTAAATACTTGTCATAATAGGTTCTAAAAACAGCCACCGAATAGGACGCAAATTCTTCCCAGTTAACCATTCGACGACGTAATTCGGAATCCATGAACAATAAACGAATCATGACACGTTCAGAAACGGACAGGGAAGAAAAATCGGTAATGACCTCATTCGCCGCGCTATTCCAAGCAAGCACTTCCGCTTTCTCATTGCTGATGAAGGAAGGATAGGACAACTGATCAATAATATGTTGCCACTGTGGATTCAGCCTTGTATGGATAGGAGAAATCGCAACCGTCTCATTGGGGTTCCACAATTGAATTAGATGCGCTCTCTCATCATGGGTTAATTGTAGAGTTCCTCCTATACTTTCGATAATCTCCTTAGATGCTGTTACTTCTCTACCTTGTTCCAGCCATGTGTAATACGTCGCACTGACACCTGCCAGCATAGCAACTTCTTCTCGGCGAAGTCCCGATGTTCTTCGCTGGCCCTGTGAAAGTCTAAGACCTGCCTGCTCTGGTTGAAGGCGATTTCTACGTGATTTCAGAAAAGCACCCAACGTTTTGGATTTACTATAATCATTAGACATGTGTCACCTCTTTTCCAATCAATCTCCATAGAACGATCACAGTCCCTCGTCAAACAACTGCAGACCTATGATTTCAAAGGCGACACCATCACCCGCCTTAACGTTGACATCACCATTCATTTCTTCAGAATCCAAAATAAACGTAGTGTCTCCTACTACAATCTCCAGACATTCTATCTCGCCTGCTTCGCCTTGCATCACTTGATGTATCGTACCTTGAATCCAATAGTCGCCTAGCTTTGATTGAGGTCGAAAAATCCCTGTCTCTTCAGTAGACTTCAGCCTTCTGAACCCCTCTATACTGGATTGAGAAGTCTCGACCGAAATTACACAACCGGGAATCATCTTATTCAAGCTTTGTTCATACGGGACAACATACGCATATCCCGAGGTCAGTTCATGCCAAAAATATGTCCAGTAGCCGTATACTTTTTCCTCGCCAATACTACGAATGATGATATGCTGATCTTTATTTATTTCCTTGATCTGTACGCGCATATATAGAGTCCTCAGTAGATACTTTTCTTATAATAATAGTGTTTAAAGCCTCTCGGAGCATCGTCAATAACACCAACGACTTCATACCCATGCTTTTCATAGAATTCGGGCGCTTGAAAAGTAAAGGTATTAAGTTGTATAAAATTACACCCTTTTTCTTTAGCAATTTGTTCAATTTCACCAAGCAGTTGTGAACCGTAGCCCTTTCCTCTGTAACCCTGATCTACCCACAAAATATCAACCTCCACCCAGTTCCAACATAGTACACTTAGGAGACCGCCCATGACCTGACCGTCTTCATCTTTGAGCGTAAGATTAATCTCTTCGTATCGGGTTCGAATATCTGCTGGGACGTATTTCGCATTAAACTCAATCAACTTGTTTCTGACTAAACGCGCTTCATCCCTACTACTTCGACTCATCTGAGGTTCCAGCGTCATGGCATAAATCCTCCAATTTGAAATGATTACTAGCACTTACTGATTTCAATATATAAAATAATATGGTTAAAATACTTTCATCTTCCTACTGTTATATATTGTATATACTTTTCTATGTTTAGTCACATGAATCATTTAAACAGATAAAATTATTCCGATCTATATAGCGCAGATTGAAAGTCGCTCCCTGGATTCATGTAAAATATTTAGTAAACGTAAAAAGCAGTTGCTGGTTTAATAGACCAGCAACTGCTTTTTATTCCTATGGATTTAATTGAAATGATTTTATCGTCTTGCTGCTTATGAAGCACTGGCTGGAGTCAGCTTGCCGCCGCAAGAGAAAGTAATTGTCTCCCCGTTCAACCAGTTATTTGCACTCTCACCCGCGTCATAATAAATAGTGTGTCCATTATCCACGATGTTCGAGAGTTTAGCATCACTGTCTGTGAGAGTAGGTTTAGAGTAACCCTTAGACCAAGCGGATCAATCTGCCAGCCCCATTCCGATGAAGACAGATTTGCTTAGACAACAAGCGTCAGCAACTTATCTTGTGCCAAAACCGATGAGTTTGTTGTTTCAATAACATCCAAATAATCGCTAGTATTCGAGATTATAATAGGTGTGATCGGATTGTATCCGGCCTCCTTAATCTTCTCAAGATCAAAATCAATTAATAGATCTCCTTTGCGGATCTGATCTCCTACCTTCACTCGAGGCGTGAAGTATTGCCCTTTTAATTGAACGGTATTGATTCCAATGTGAATCAATATTTCTGCGCCATTCTCGGACAGTATAATTACAGCATGACCTGACTTAAGTACAGTACTAATCGTACCGTTCACTGGCGAGAAAGCTTGGCCAACACTCGGGATTATTGCAATACCTTTCCCCATAGCACCTTCTGCAAAGGTAGGATCGGGAACTTCAATCAAGGATTTCACATCACCTGTTAATGGGCTGATCAGTACCTCTTTCTTTAAGCTCCGCGAACCAGCAATAACATTGACACTTGCTTCTGGCTGAATAGCCTTTGTTTCTACAGTAGGAGCTACATCAATTGGTTCAGTTACTGTTACAGCTTTTTTATCCATGTATCCGAAAAGAATCGTCAGAATCAAACCAATACCCATGGCAGCTGCAATTCCTATTAAATAATGCCCAATAGGTTCAAATGCACCGATCGAAAAAATATTTTGGAAGACAAATGCTGTAGCATACGTATGGAAACCGCCATTAATTGCCCCTCCGATAGCTCCAGCAATAATAACATAGGGAATCGTGCGCTTGTAACGCAGCAATATCCCGTAGACAGTCGGCTCAGAGACACCTGCTAACAACAGACTTAATGTAGAGGAACCAGCAATTGATTTCAAAGACTTTTCTTTGGATTTAATGAAAACAGCCAGTGCCACCCCGGCCATCGCGAAGTTAGAGGCTGCCCACATCGCAAGGATTGGATCGGTTCCATTCGTAAGATTTGCCAGAACGATCGGAATAATACCCCAATGAAGGCCAAAAACAACAAGGAAAAAGATTAACCCGCCAATGACAGCTCCTGTCAACAGCCCGCTTACTCCCATGAGATAATTAATGGCATCTGCTATCGCGTTTCCGATATATACTCCAAATGGGCCAAAAATCATAACAGTGAGCGGTACAATGATGACTAAGGACAATAACGGAACCAAAAACGTCTGCAGCTCTTTATAGATGATTTTCTTTAGATATTTCTCCACGTAAGAGAATATCCAAATAGCTACGAACACCGGAAAGACGGTTGACGAATAATCCATTAGGACTACAGGAATGCCTAGAAATGAAGAAGTATCTCCATTGGCCAATAACCCCGTAAAATTCGGCTCCATTAATGCTGCACCGATAACTCCACCTACATAAGGATTGGCGCCGAATTTGATCGCTGCAGAGACGCCCAGGAATATAGGTAGGAAATAGAAAACGGCATTTGCTGCTGCAGCCAGGATTAGGTAAGTTCCACTTTCCGCAGAGATCCATTCAAAAGTTGTGAATAAGGTTAAGAAAGCTTTAAGTATCCCCGCCCCCGCCATAGCAGGCAACAGGGGAGATAAACTTCCAGAAATCACCGCAAAAATTCTGGACATGATCTTCTCCTTAGGTTTATCTCCATCCTCGGATGCATTATTGCCCGCCCCTAGTTTGCTGGTTTTCATAATCTCTTGATACACGTGCGCAACGTCATTTCCGATAACCACTTGGAATTGACCACCACTTTCTACGACCGTTAGCACTCCTTCTAAGCTTTTTAGCTTCTCTTTGTCGGGTACATGATTGTCTTTTAAATTAAATCTCAACCGGGTTGCACAATGGACAAGATTCGTAACATTCTCCTCTCCCCCAATGTTCTGCACGATATCTTTGGCTAATCTTTCGTACTTCATTTGTTCTCGCTCCTTTAGACCTCATTCTTTTAATATGAAACAAAAAAACCTGAACAGGTGATAAAGCACACTGAAAACCAGTACACTCATCACTTATCCAGGCTTTGCCCAACTAATGGTAACAACCCTGCTATTTATTGTAATAGGCTAATCTCTGCTGGTCACACGCCTAATATGGAGCATGAAATAAACCATTTCACCTTCGGTTGTCTCAACTTGATACTCTTCCCGTAAATATGCTCTTACCTTCTCACTGCAGGCAAAAGCTTCAGGATACTTAACAATGACTTGTTCGTAGAGCTCATCATCCTCAAAAGGAATCGATTCATGACGCATGGTGCGATAAGAAAAATATTTTAAGTGAGTCACAAAGCGGCTATAATTTAACGAATTCTCATCTAGCTCAATCCCATAATGAAGTGTTACTATATTAAGAATTTCTTGAACCATCTGGGTTACCATTAAAGTCTGTTCCATTTCCTGACCATCCTGCTGGCCATTCACAAAATGCATTGCAATAAAGCCAGCTTCATCTACAGGTAATCTAATTCCTGTTTCCTTTTCAATTAAGTGTAATGCGTGCATTGCCGTGTGATATTCTTTCGGATAAAACTTCTGTATCTCCCAGAGCAGCGCATTCTTGAGACTCAATCCCTGTGCAGCACGCGTAATTGCATAACTAATGTGATCTGTAAGAGCCAGGTAGATATTATTGCTAAAGGAAGTGTTGAGATCCTTTACTGCATAACGGATAATTTGATCTGTCAATTCTAGATGCTTTGTAGGAATTTCACTCAGTAATGTAGATAGCCGCTCAGATAATTCTTTAGTCTCCATCACGAAAGTCTTCTCAATTCTGGATGGATCTATATTTTCACCTGGATTTTTCTGATAGGCTAGTCCCTTTCCAATAACAATTATCTCGGATCGATTTGGTCCTTCAACCAATGCAACATTATTGTTGAATACTTTTTTAATCCTCATGAGTTCGCCCACTTTGTATTTTTTACTAACAAAAAAAACCTAAACTAATCCAAAACTAAACATAATTTAGTACGGATTGGTTTAGGCTTTGCCTGCATTGCAGTAACAACCCTAATATTAATTATGTAGTTATTATATAGGATGGAGATAGCGTTTTCAACAAAAAAATAATCTCAAATCTGGATTTCAACACCTGTCGCTTAAATTAGTAATTGCATACCTAAATTATCACTTGAGCCAGGTTTAGCTGTAAAGTATGAATAGACACAGTCGCCTCCTAAATTTGATAAAAAGCCCGATGATACTTGCTTATCGGGCTCTTTTTAATACTTGCTAATTACTAATATGAGATATTTTTGTTATTTGTCGTTAATGTTTGGTACACAACTTTCTTGTCTGGAGACTCCTGTTGCTAAAACCGCATTGGCTCCATTAGCATCCGTTTTAACGGTAGAAACGGGCCTCGATGAAACGGAGAGCCTGCTATCGTTTGTATCCATCGTCTGTCCTACAGGAAAAAAGATGGGATGATTAAATTGAAATATCCAGTGATTTTCCAACTCCCGTAATATCACTGCTGTTAGCGCTGTTAATACGAGTTGTTTCCGTGTTACTTGGAGCGGGCTTTTCCATTTTTGGAGTTGACGTGCTGCTGGATTGCGAACTTTGCTGTGCAATTTGAGCTTCAATCTGTTTAATTTGCTGCTGAAGCTGCTTCATTTTTGTTTCTTTTGTATCTTTATTATCCTTACTTTGCTGTACTTTGTTGTACTCCGCTTCAAGTTGAGCTTTTTGCTTTTCCAGACTAGCTGTATCGTTGGTACTGGATGAAGATGAAGTGCTTGCAATAGATATTGAACTGCTGGATGTGGATGAAATGTTCATACGAGATTTCCCCTTTATAAAAGTATGAGTTTTACACGTGTGGGCTAACCGGTTCTAAGCTATGGTATTGCACTCTAATGACTAATACGACGATGATATAGATTGTTCAAAAATCTTAGCGATTTTATCGAATAAAGCCGATATTTCTTCATCTGTGGCATTCGATTCATCTGTATTTCCCCACGCGTCTTTTAATGCAGAAAGCAGTTCTGTTTCCTGATCTTTGTCCGAAGCTGTTGACCCGGATATAAGACTGGAACTCAGAACACTCTGCAAATCACTCAGTAAGGACCTTTTTTCATCTATTGTAAGCACTTTCTCAGATGTAGCGCTGTTATCCTCTTGATTGGAAGTCTCTTGGATATTCCATGCGAATGGAGGCATAATTCCACCCATCGCCTGCATTATAAGAGGCAGACCACTGCTATCCATTTCAGGATGGGACAGGCCACTTTCAGGCGGCGGTGCAGGACGATTATTTTGGATCGTTTCTGCTATCTTATCGAATAGATCCGATACTTCCTCATCGTAGGAAGCGGAGCCTGCATTCCTCCCGTGTACTCCATGAATTCCTTGCTCAATTCGAGTGAATCGTTAGACTTCTTGTGTGTGGTATGACCCGCGGTATTTAGTCCATTTTCATATGACTTCACCGTATTCGATTGATCATAGGAAGTCGTGATGAGATGCCTGTTAATGGATAGTGACAAAGTAGATCCCCTCTCAGTGTACATAATGTTTTTAGCTGCCCACCTACCTTTCATCGGTAGCAAATCTGAATGTAACCTGAGGGTATGCTGAATGATAACTGAATAAATACAGACTCACTAATACCGTAATCCTTTTTTTATTTCCTAGACCATAGTCAAGGAAAATCCCCTCCGCAGGACGGGGGGATCAACCCTACTTGAGACAGGAGTAAGTAAAGGGATAATTTGTTACTCTTAGCAAAGAATAAATGAACGTATTTTAAAAATTGAAAGTAGGGAAATGATGTATGATCCGTATTAGCCATTTGGTTCACGAGAGACTTATGTTCCTAGTCAAATTTTTGTACTCGCCTGCATACGTGGGTAGTGTAACACCAAGTTCCAGATTTTTAGCTAAAAATATGATAGAATCCATTCCATGGAGTGAAGTTCATGCTGTTGCCGAGCTTGGTGCTGGAACAGGGGCAATTACCCAATACATCCCGTATGCTGCTGAATTTCAACCCAAGGTTTTACTCTTTGAAAAGGATCAGAGCATGCAGCAGAGTTTAAAAAGGAGATTCCCGAATTATCTGTGCTATTCCGACTCGCGTGAGCTTCAGCTTGCTATGAAAAATGCCCAAATAGAACAGCTTGACTGCATAATCAGCGGGCTGCCGTTTTTCAATTTTCCACAAGCGATGCGAAATCAAATTGTAGAACAAATTCATCTATCGCTCAGGGATGGAGGAATGTTTGTGGCCTTTCAATACTCTAAACAGATGAAACAACAGTTAGGTGAATGGTTTGATATTGAAGAAATTAAGTTTGTGCCTATGAATGTTCCACCCGCATTCGTGTATGTATGCCGAAAGAAAGCATAAGAAAGGAGTATAGGTATGGACGTGGAATATTTAATTTCCATCATCGAACAATACGGCTATGCAGCATTATTCTTTTCTCTATGGCTTGGGATTGTGGGTCTGCCTATCCCAGACGAAGTCATTGTGATGACTGGCGGGGCTGTAACAGGCATGGGCATACTTCACCCGTTACCCGCTTTTTTAATTGTATATCTTGGGGTTATATCAGGCTTGTCCTTAGGTTATGTATTGGGGAGAACCGTGGGTACACCGATTCTAGAACGTTTGCGCCGGAAGAAAAAAATGGACAAGTACATTACGTTTTCGGAAAAATTGATACATAAGTATGGAAACTTCACTATTTGCATCAGTTATTTGCTGCCGATCGTTCGTCACATTATCCCTTATATTGTCGGAATCAATAAAATGAGTTTCAAGCGCTATGCCCTCTTCTCTTATTCAACAGGTTTGATCTGGACGCTGATCTTCTTTCTACTCGGACGTATTTTTGGCGATCATGTACAAGCAGTAGGAGAACTAATCCATCGTTATGGCTTGCAGATGGCATTGCTTCTCATCATGCTGACAATTATATTTTTTATAATGAAATTTGTGTGGGGGAAGAAAACAACGGAGGAGTAAAGGTATAGCCTAAGAAATAGACCGCCCTAACCAAAGGCCAACGGTCTATTCTCGATCTATCTTACGCGGCCGACTGCTCTTTATGCAGTTGCTGTATGCTGGAGCCGCGTTAGAGCACGGCTCCTTAATTATTCTTACCTCATTATAACCGATATTACGTAATTACGTTTTTTTATTGCTTAGATAATTATATAAGCGAATTTAAAAGTTACCTTAGTGCCACTACGCAGACGGATGGTGCTTCCCATCGCCACCGCCCCCGGATTCTTCAAGTAAAATCTTTTATCGGTAGAAATCCGGGGAGGTGATGCTTCCGAAGCGAGCTTTCCTACGGAAAGCTTTTAAAGCGACCGTTTCGCTTGTACAACACCATTCCGTCTACTCCGTTTTCCATGTACATTTTTTTAGTTCAGCTTATATAGACTTTATTTCCTCACATGACAGGACAGAGCTTTAGGATCATCTCATAACGGTAAAATCCCCCATCATTGATATTTTGATTTCCTTCATACTCTCTTTGTGCTGAAACATTATTCTTTCCTATCGATACCCAATTCCCTTGAATCCTGTCAGTGTGCCATGTTGCTGAACTGCGGTCAATAATAGTTGGGAGATCCCTCGTTTTCGGTATTCTTCATCCACGAATAAATCATCAACATCCAAGATCATTTTATAGAAATAGAAAGAAACAATTGTGTAAACTCATCATTTTACCTTTTGCTATATCCTTAATGACCGACTGCAAAAGATATAATTCCCCTTTTTCACTTATAATTTTAAGTCCAATCAAGGATATTCACAAAATATTCGATTTTTCTTGGAATTTCCTATTGATTTGATGTCACTATGATGTCACCTTTCGGTATACCAAATCGCTATGTAATGATACAATATTTACATGATATTTTGTCATTCCACATTAAAACATTTTCACTCTGGAGGTTTGCAAATCATGTCTAATTCTTTAGAAATATTAATTGAACCCATAATCAGAAACCGATTAGAAACATTGTATAGTGATCTTTCTAAAACCATACCAGAATACAACCAATTTTCCACGGAATGCAACCAGTATTTTCAAAAAATCCGTGAATCCGTTCCCAAGCATCTCGAACATACCCTGTTTTTATATGAAGATGCCCAAATCTCTCTGCAATCTATTCTGGAGAACCAAATATATTTACAGGTAAAGATGCTATGCAATTTTTAGATGAGTTACGTAACACCTATACTGGTTAAGAACTACATAATAATTTTCAACTTTAAAAATATATCTTTTAAAAAACAAAAAACACCTAGAAACAGGCGTTTTCATTTTCGTCCTTTTTAGCAATACTATCCATATGATATACTATAAACTAACAACAGAATGGCTTAGATGGGCGGTCGGCTAATCTCCTGCAAAGGAGGTGATGCCTGTGGAGGTTAAAGATACATTAATGTTGATGATTCAATTTGCAACGTTGGTGATCTTGATTATTTCCTTCAACAAAAAGAAATAGACCGCCCTCTGGAAAAGGTTAGCGGTCTATTTTACTAATCCAACCCTACAGCCACCGCCCTTATAAGCGGCTGTTGTAAAAGAGTGAGGATGTTGGCAGCATCCTTACTCTTTTTTAGTATATACTTATTAGCTTTAGTTTATCACAGGAAAAACCATATTGCCAATATGGCAAATCCTTTTAAGGGGCGGCTTTCACACTACGTTATTTCTTTAATTGAAGCAGCTTAACCAGCTTGTCATGAATGGCAGTATTCGGGTAATTCCCGCTAAACTGAGAAGAGCCGGGGCCCATTGCGGTTAACGCCACATCAACAGATGTATGTCCTCCCGTGGTCCAGTCGATATAAAACTTCTCATCGGAGCCTTTTACAGTAAAAGGACCATCCTCTTTAGAAATGCCTTCACCGGATTCATCCTCCGCATCTTCGCCTTCAATCGCCAAACCGCCCGTTTCATGATCTGCCGTCACCAACACTAATGTATCTGGATGCGCTTTCGCATACTCTTTAGCTACTTTAACGGCCTTATCAAGTTGTTGCCCAGCCTTAATCGTTAACTCCCCTTCATTGTCATGCGCCATCTCATCCGTTCCTTCTTCTTCTACCATCAGGAAAAAACCTTTTTGGTTTTTGGAAAGAACATCAATCGCTTTAGCCGTCATATCCGGTAGAGAAACCGTTGGGTTGTAAGAGTTACCCAGCTTGTTGTGAGCTTGAAACATCTCTTCATTGGCGAACAGCCCTAGCAACTTAGAACCTTTGGCTGCTTTCATTCCTGCCTGATCCGTCACATAGCTATAACCCAGCTTCTTCGCTTGTTCTACCAAATTTCCTTGAGTTCCCTTACTAGCTTCCTCTGGATCTTCTGCCGGAGCATCTGGATGTTTGCCTACTGTTCCGGCAGGGTACCAGAAATCCTCACCACCGCCCAGAATAACATCCAGCTTGCTTTTCTCCAGATACTGCTTGGCAATCTCGCTTTGAGCGGAGCGTTTTTCGACATGCGCACCAAAGGCGGCCCCCGTTGCGTCTGTCACTTGGCTTGTCGTCACGACACCTGTAGACATGCCTGCTTTTTTGGCCAGCTCCATAATCGTTGTCACTGGTTTTTTATTCAAATCCATTCCGATTGCGCCGTTATACGTTTTCACACCTGTTGCAATGGCAGTTGCAGCGGCGGCAGAATCCGTAACCAGGTTATCCCCTGAACTTGTGCTAACCAGGCCAGTTACAGGCATGTTGTCCATTTCAAGTAATCCCGATTTCCCTACCGTCGCCAAGCGAATCGCGTTGCGACTTGCTTCTCCCATACCATCGCCGATAAAAAGAATGACATTCTTAGGAGCATCGACTTTCGCTGACGAAGTTTTCAGTCCTTTGGATACCTGTGCAGTAGTAGACTTGGTATTAGATGAGGCTGCAAAAGCGTTAGGGATATTAGCAGATAACAATGGCACACTCAAAACGGTAATGGCACCTAAAGCAAGGATACTCTTTTTCATCGAACGCTTTTTCACAAGGTCACACTCCAATAAATTTGATATTCATATATGATAAAGTAATCATATATTTGTTTTGTAAAGTATCGTAAAGCAATAGATTACACGAATGTAAAATTTGGAGTGATCACCTATTTATAAAACAAAAGAAGACACCGACTCTTGGTATATCAAAGTCGATGCCCTCTGGCGTTTATATTTAAATGGCGGCGATATTTTTGCCGATCGGCATGGTGTAGTAGAACGGTTTTTGCTGTCCATTTTGCTGATAGACTACAAGCAGCAGCGTGCGGCCTTCGGCTGTCAATGGGCTTCCCCCGCTCAGGATATGATCCAGACTGAACGGCAGTACATCCAGCACAGCATGCTTTTGCAGTTCCTTTTCACTCAGCTTCAAGGAAGCAAAGGCTGGAATAATCTCGCGGTATGGCTGCGGCTGTTGACTGCCTACATCCGTCCCACCTGTACTCTCCTTGCTCGTATCTGCCACAAAATCTGCAACCGCAGGTGACAACAGCGCATCCGGATGCTGGAGAACCATTTTCATATAGCTAGACCAATCATTCTTCTCCAAGGTATGCTCCCACCAAATTTTACGCGGCTTATATTTATGGTTAAGGAAATAATCAAGCTTCATCAGTCCAAGCACCATATCCATTCGCTTTGTTCCACGCGATTCTAGAAAGGACTGGAGACGCGTGAACAAGTCTTCGAGCTGATGCCCGATTTTTTGCCAGCCCTGTCCTTCCCAGTAGTCTCCGAATTCCTGAAAGAAATCAAAGGCGGACGAGAATTCACGCTCAATCAGATAGTTGACTGTATGATCCATACGATGAGAATTCCAGTACTTTTCCAATACATCTTCCAAGCGCTTGAGCCGGACGATATCGGCAAAGGAAAGGACGTCATTGCTCAGCATTTCATACGGCGCAACATCCATATACGTATAGTTATACTTGTCTGCGTCGATACGCAGTCCGGTGCCACGCAGCATTTTGAGGAAGCCAAGTTGAAGCTCTTCCGGGCCGAGCGCAAAAACGTCATTAAACGTTTTACGGAATGTGTTGTAGTCCTCCAAGGGCAATCCGGCGATCAAATCCAAATGCTGGTCGATTTTACCACTTTGTTTGACCTTGGTAACAGTACGGGAAAGTTTGGTAAAGTTCTGGCGACGCTTAACCAACTCATTGGTAGGATCATTCGTTGATTGGACGCCGATTTCAAAACGAAATACGCCCGGCGGCGCGTTTTCCGCTAAATAATCCAATACTTCAGGACGCATAATATCTGCCGTAATCTCAAACTGGAAGACACAGCCACGGTGATTTTCAATCAAAAATTTGAACATTTCCAGCGCATAATCGCGTTTAATGTTAAACGTCCGATCCACGAACTTAATTAGGTTGGCTCCATTGTCGATCAGATACAGAATATCCGACTTTGTACGCTCGATATCGTAATAGCGCACCCCAACTTCGATGCTCGACAGACAAAACTGGCAACTGAACGGACAGCCTCGGCTCGTTTCAAAATAAACAACCCGTTTCCCAAGTTCCGGTATATCCTCTGCAAAACGATAGGGCGACGGTAGCTCGTTCAAGTCCGCTTTCGGGCGACCGGGCATCTGAATAACCTCTTCTCCCTTACGGTAAGCCAGTCCATACACAAAATGGAACTTGCCATCCCCTTCCAGCTCCTGCAGCAGTTGATGGAAGGTTTCCTCTCCTTCACCAACCACGATAAAATCCACATTCGCCAAGCGCTTCATCCAGTGATCCGTATCGTAGGATACCTCTGGACCACCCAGAACAATTTTGACCTCGGGCATAATCTTTTTCAACACATCAATAACTTTGATCGTCTCTTCAATGTTCCAAATATAACAAGAAAAGCCGATGACATCTGCCCCGCGTTGAAACAAGTCGGATACGATGTTCATCACCGGGTCCTTAATCGTGTACTCCGCCAGCTCGATATCAAAGTCCTTTTCACTGTAGGCTTTGAGGCATCGAATGGCCAGCGAGGTATGAATATATTTTGCATTTAACGTTGATAAAATGACTTTCATAGGTCACAACCTTCTATAGTTTGCATGAACTTTTATATCCTTATCTTAGTATGGCTATTCAAAATCCTCGTACACATCGTCTGTATAAATCTCGTCCTCGCTTATCGTTCCCCCGATATTCCCTTGATTTTGAAAAAAATCAAGAAACGGCTTGCCGTACTTGCGGAACTTCACTTCGCCGACACCCTTGATCCGCAGCATGTCTGCCTCGGATTGCGGGCTCGCTACGCTCATCTCACGCAGCGTCGCATCATTGAAAATGATATAAGACGGTACATGCTCCTGAGCGGCCAGATCGCGGCGGATCAGGCGCAATTGCTCGAACACGGTTTCGTTGACTGCAGCTGGGTATGCATCGCGCCCCTGTCGTCCGTGTGAACCTGCTCCACCTGCAAAAGCCGTGGCATGTCGCACCACCCGCTGCATGACTTCTCGCTGGCCTTTCAGCACTTCAGCCGCAAGCTGCTGCAAGCGTACGACCGGATATTGCCCCTCGGACAACATCAGATAGCCTTCCGAAACAAGAACATTGATAATTTCGGCAATTTCTTTTTCCGTCCGGTTGCCCATCACGCCATAGGTTGGAAGGCTGTCAAAACCATACTGCAGCACTTTTTTGTTACGCGAGCCTTTCAACACCGAGGCGACCATCGAGACCCCATAACGTTCCCGCATGCGATGAATGCACGAAAAAATCTTCTGCGCATCTATGGTCATATCAACCAATTCCCGCTCATCTGTACATGAACTGCATATGCCGCAAGCTTCATGCTCCTCCGCTTCTCCGAAATACTCAAGCTGTGCCGTACGTAGGCAACGAGTCGTGTAGCAATAATCAACCATCTGCTGGAGCTTGCGGTAGTCGTTGCGCTTACGGTCTTCATCCTGTGGATTTTGCTCAATCAGGAACTTCTGCGTCACAATATCTTGCGGTCCGAACAGCAAAATACATTGACTCGGGTCGCCATCACGTCCTGCGCGTCCCGCCTCTTGTACGTAGGCCTCCATATTTTTAGGCATGTTGTAGTGAATGACATAGCGTACGTTCGATTTATCTATCCCCATGCCGAAGGCATTGGTTGCTACAATGACACGGATATCGTCGTACAGAAACCCTTCCTGGCTATCTGCACGTTCCTGATCTGTCATCCCGGCATGATAGCGTCCAGCCGCCATGCCTGCGTCACGTAGCCGTTGGTACAAATCGTCCACGTCCTTACGTGTCGCCGCATAAATAATGCCCGATTCACCCTCATGCTCACGGGTATAATTCAGTAAAAAGCTGCGTTTGTCTTCCCCGCGCAGCACACTGAACGCCAAATTTGGCCGTCCAAGGCCTGTAACAAACGTCTCCGGTGAGCGCAGACGAAGCAGGCGCACGATGTCATCCATGACCTGCGGTGTCGCCGTTGCCGTAAACGCAGCCACGATTGGGCGTTCATACAGCCCGTCCACGAATGGAGCCACAGCCAGGTAGCTGGTACGGAAATCATGGCCCCACTGGGATACGCAGTGAGCCTCATCTACCGCAACGCAGGAAATCGGCAACTGAGCCATTTCATCGCGAAACCAGTCCAGTTCCAGTCGTTCCGGTGCGACATATAGTAACTTCAAGTCACCATTTCGTGCGGCTCGTATACGATCATTCACTTCTCGACCACTCAATGTACTATTGATGTAGGCAGCAGCAATCCCCATTGTGGTCAGCGCATCCACCTGGTCCTTCATCAGCGAGATGAGCGGTGACACGACAATGGTCAGCCCCTCATGCAACAACGCGGGGATCTGGTAGCATATCGATTTTCCGCCCCCTGTCGGCATGATGCCCAACGTATCGTTGCCCTCCAGCATACTGGCCACAATTTTCTTTTGTCCCTCCCGGAAATCGGGATAGCCATAAAATTTTTGCAGCAAGTCCTGCGCCCGTTCCAATGTTGGTGCTTGTACACTCATAGTTTCAAAACTCCTCATATTTCTAGCGTCCTTGACGCATATCGGCTTTTCTTTCGTTACCTTTAGTTTACCGGGGTTCAGGGTAATGTTCAACCGCTAGAAGACTGCCAATCTGGTTTAGTCCCTTATGGCGTTCGCTGTTTTCTCATGATATAGTGAACACGGTGCCGCAAATTTGTCCATATTATGAAGAGACACGGTTCCAAGAAGGAGAAAGAACCCATGAACAATCGGAAACCCCAACGGAAAAATCATACAAAATCTACGTCAAACGCAAGCCATTCCAAACGCAGTCATAAACCTGCCGGAAGATCTGGCTCCCATAGACCGGAAGCTCAACGGAGAACGAATGCTTTTGATAAAGCCCCTGCCAAAACATACATCGTCCAGGAGCCTGCCGAGCTGTTAAGCTTTTTAGTAGAGCATGTGACTGGCATGGGTCGTAACTCCATTAAATCGGCACTGGCTCGTGGGCAGGTGTCCGTCAACGGCATTCCGCGTACCGTGCATAATTTTCCACTGGAGCAAGGTCAGACTGTCGCTCTTTCCAAGGAAAAAGTAACTCCCGTCGTACCACTGACTGGGCTACGTATCTTGCATGAGGATGAAGCCATTATCGTTATCCATAAGGATGCCGGGTTGCTGTCCGTGGCTTCAGCGCAGGAGCAGGAAGTAACAGCCTATCGCCAGCTTACGGCCCATGTGAGGCGCGAACATCCGTACAATCGTATTTTTGTACTGCATCGTTTGGATCGTGATACATCAGGAGTGATGATGTTTGCAAAAAGCGAAGCCATACAGCAGGAAATGCAAAAAGCGTGGAAGGAAGTTGTGTATGAACGAACATACATTGCTCTTGTAGAAGGACAGGTTAAAAAAGCTGAGGGTACAATCACCTCATGGCTGAAAGAAAGCAAGACGCTAAAAATGTATTCCAGTCCTTATCCGAATGACGGACAGCACGCAGTCACTCACTACAAGCTGCTCCAAGCCAATCGGCATTTTTCTTTGCTGGAAGTACGTTTGGAAACCGGACGCAAAAATCAAATCCGCGTACATATGGAGGATATCGGTCATCCAATTGTTGGAGATAAAAAATACGGTTCCAAATCCAAGTCGATTGGGCGCCTTGGCCTACATGCGAGGCTATTGTCATTTATTCATCCCGTCACCGGAGTATTGCTGCGTTTTGAATCCGACATTCCTAAAACTTTTTTGAATCCGTTTCGGGAGTAGAATTGAGAAAAGCATACGGAGATTAGATGGAAAAATAGAAGAGGAAAAAAGGGGGCTGTAGAAAACAGCACCCTTTTTTGATTGATTAAGCGGTATACCTCCGAACACCATCAGCCATTTTCATCAACTCATCCCATATATATATGGGCGTATTACACACTGGACAATCTAGCCAACCAATTAAATAGGGTAATTGAGCAAGAAGCTTGTTCTCTTCAATTTTTTGGGCATATTCGTGTAACCACTGTATATTAGCACCTTTATGGTCCAATGAACGGGGGCGGATCGGATAGGGAACCAGATTATCTGAATTTACTGGATCCTTATCATAGATAACCAGGGTGTCATTCTGTTCATCAGGCCAAATATAGAGCGGGGTACCGCAATGCGGACAATCCAGCGTATATTCGTCACCTGTATCGAAGCTTTGTAGCATATAAGCTATGCTGCGATAACCCTGAAAAGCGGCACCCGCAGCCAGAACATAGCGTTTACCGACATCTCCTTCGTGTTCTTTCGCATAGAGCATCATTTCTTCAGTCAATTCTGCAAGTCGGACAATGGCACACCGATATTGCGCATAAATATATTCAGCCACACTAGAATCCACTTTCACCTGATCCCTTGTAAATTCCAATGGAACTTTGGTATGTAAGGGATTGTTATTCTTCGCTTCGAATATTCCGCAAATGTTATATATATCTGCACGAATCCCTATATCAGAACTTTTTAACGCAATGTCTACAAGGTAAGGAACAGCCGCAAATGTACAAGTATACAATGTATTTTGGTGATACAGTTCCTCCCAATACAAGGTGTCAGCCATTTCGCCGTCATATCCGGCTTGGAGCTGCTTCAACATTTCTGGGACGTATTGAGAGGAACCGTAGGGGCCTTGGAGCAGAGTCCAGGCCGGATCGGACAAAGCCAGCATCTTGATACTCCTTCCACCGTTTTTCTTCAGTAGAGGATTTTGCAAAAAATCCAATAAGCGAATTCCAATGAACAAGATATGGTTTAGTTCGTCTATAACTTGCACTTCGGAGCGACTGGAATCGAATTTTGTAAAATCCTTATAGTAACATGCGATCGGTTTATAAAATGAATTTTGCTATCAAAATTCATTTTAACTTCATAATTCTCAGCTTCTTACGTTTATTTCATTATACGCACATTATTAGCTGAAGTTGCTTTTTTCGATTTACGCAATATACAAAATCACTATTTTTTCGGGTCTATAATCATATTCGGTTAAGCTTTCGGCATTGTGAAGGTGATACACATTAAATTAATGAATAACTAACCCAGTTCTTATGTCTTATTACGACTCTTCTGTCCATTCAGTTCCTTCTTCGTATACATAGTTCATATTATAAGTCCTGTTACTTAAAAATTACTGAGTAAGAAATAAAGTATATATACATTAAAATTTCCATACATGTAAAAACAAAGCCACTCTTCTATCTGTTTTTAATTATGCCAAACGGGTAAGACATACTTGTTCAAGCCTTTAATCTAACAGCTACAGAACTGATTTTATGAATCGGTATATGAAAAGGCGTGTTGGGAATATTATGTACGAATACTGCGACTATAAGGGGAAATAGCCTATGACCATAACACCGGAACAGCGGATTACCCTGCACGGATTTAACAACCTGACCAAATCATTGAGCTTCAACATGTACGATATTTGTTACACCAAAACCAAAGAAGAACGCGAGGCGTATATTGAATATATTGATGAACAATACAACTCAGATCGACTGACAGCTATTTTAAAAAATGTATCTGACATTATCGGCGCCCACGTGCTCAACGTAGCCCAGCAGGATTATGTTCCTCAAGGAGCCAGCGTGACAGTACTTATATCAGAAGGACCCATTGTGGAGGTACCGACTGAATCTTATGCCGAGTCACCCGGCCCCCTGCCTGAATCTGTCGTGATGCAGCTGGATAAAAGCCATATTACAGTTCACACCTACCCGGAATATCATCCAGACGAGGGGATCAGTACGTTTCGAGCAGATATTGATGTCTCTACCTGTGGAGAAATCTCCCCGCTCAAGGCACTCCACTATTTGACTCATTCTTTCGACACTGACATTATGACGATTGATTACCGGGTGCGCGGCTTCACACGTGATACGAATGGACATAAGCTTTTCATCGACCATGATATCGCCTCCATTCAAAACTATATTCCGGACGAAGTGCGCAGTCAGTATGACATGATCGACGTGAATGTGTATCAGGAAAATATTTTCCATACCAAATGTAAGCTAAAACAATTCGATTTGGACAATTATCTTTTCGGCTACACCAAGGAAAGCCTGAGTGAAAAAGAGCAACAAAATATATCAACACGTCTCAAAATCGAAATGGACGAAATTTACTATGGTAAAAATATGACGTAACAGATCGAATGCGTAAAAATAAAATATATCATTTCATTGAAAAAAGGATGATCGCTTGGACTGGAATATAGCCGGGCTTTCGTCCTTTTTTAAATACATAATAATAGATATTACTCAACTTGATCTGTACAAGCGAGAGATTGTTCACTATGATAGGGGAAGAAACCACTAATTTAAAGTAACAGCATAGATTTTACATTCGCTTTTTATTGTAAGCGCAATCAATTGATACTACGTATGATTTTGTTATGGAAGACAAAGGAGGAATTTGTATGCAAGGCGGTATTGGCGGTAAAAACATCATTTTACGATTGGAAATTTCCACCGGGCACATCCAATTTGGTCAATTGATTACGCTGGTAAACGAACATGGCGGAGATGTGATTGCCATTGACGTCATTAGCACCTCTGAGAAGGTCACTGTGAGGGATATTACGGTGACCATTGCCGATCCAGCAGAAATCGACCGTATGATTGCCCGAATTAAAAAAGCACAAGGTGTTAAGGTATTATCCATCTCTGATCGCACCTTCCTATTACACCTCGGGGGCAAAATTGAAATGCAGCCCAAAGTCCCAATTCAAAACCGCGATGATTTATCCCGGGTATATACCCCCGATGTGGCACGCGTATGCATGGCGATTCACGAGGAACCGGACAAAGCTTTCCGTTTGACGATCAAGCGCAACACGGTCGCTGTCGTCTCTGACGGAAGCGCTGTCCTCGGGCTAGGTAACATCGGTCCCTATGCAGCCATGCCGGTTATGGAAGGCAAAGCCATGCTGTTCAAGCAACTCGGCTCCGTAGATGCCTTTCCAATCTGTCTGGATACGCAGGACACCGAAGAGATCATTAAGGCCATTAAGCAAATGGCCCCAGCTTTTGGCGGTATTAATCTGGAGGATATTTCATCGCCACGATGCTTTGAGATTGAACAGCGGTTACGTAAAGAGCTGGACATACCTGTTTTTCATGACGATCAGCACGGCACAGCTGTCGTTTTATACGCAGGGCTGATCAATGCGCTCAAAGTTGTCGGCAAAGCCCTGTCTGACGTCAAAATTGTCGTCTGTGGTATCGGGGCTGCGGGTGTGGCTTGCACCAAAATTTTGCTATCTGCAGGGGCTGTCAACATCATTGGCGTAGACCGCCATGGGGCTCTTACAGCTGATGAAACATACGAGCATCCGATGTGGAACTGGTATGCGCAGCATACCAACCCTGAACGGCTGTCGGGCACGCTGTCAGAGGTTCTGAAGGACGCTGACGTGTTTATCGGTCTGTCGGCAGGTAGAATACTGCAACGAGAAGACGTGAAACGTATGAAAGAAGCCCCGGTGCTGTTCACTATGGCTAACCCGGTTCCTGAAATTGCGCCAGAGGACGTCGAGGACATTGCGGGTGTCATCGCCACCGGACGTTCGGACTATCCTAACCAAATTAACAATGTGCTTTGTTTCCCTGGCATCTTTCGAGCGGCGCTCGACTGCCGTGCCCGTGAAATCAACGAAGAGATGAAGCTGGCGGCCGCAGAGGCCATCGCAGGCACGATTCGTCCTGAAGAACTAAACAAGCTGTATATTATCCCAGGTGTATTTAACGAGAGTGCGGTTCAACGGGTGCGTGAAAAGGTGATTCAAGCCGCGATTGCGAGCGGTACAGCCAGAAGAGTGCCTCGGGATTTCAGATAAAAGAAAAGGATTGCTCCCCTAAATGCGGGTGCAATCCTTTTTGCTATCGAAAGATCAGTCTTCATATCCGTTATCTTTACAGCGGTTATGACCTCCATTTAGAGAACAATTGACTGGCACGCTGAGCAAACTCCTCCAGATTAAAGTTGGAGTTATCCAGCTTGTAGTACCATTTTTTAATCGTATCCAAAATCCATGAGGGCACTTTAACCTCCGAGATACCGGAATAAAACGTATGATATGCCCACACCAAATGCTCCCAGCGCTTGTCATCGCCTTCCTTCACGTATTCCGATACGTCCAATACCTTGGCACGCCCGTCTTGCATAAGTACATTCTTAAGGTGAATATCACGGGGATTCAGCCCCTTGGACCGGACAAATTCCCTCGCCTTTTCCACATCCAGAATGACCTGCTCTGGCACAGGAATTCCTTGCAGCAAACAATCCAGCAGCGTAATACCGGATTCATAACTTATGACAATATACTTGTCGCCTTTTCCGTAATAATGAGGAAAAAAGTCAGACCCTCGCAAACGCTCATATACGTCGGCCTCCGCATCTTTTTTCTCGATCGCCATGTCTGAGTACACCTTGAACGCGTAGCCTGGCAACGTATCGAGCGTAAATACAGCCGCATCTGTCCCGATGCCAATACAGCGGACGTCTTGAGTGGCTGTTTTAATGGTAACCGGATCATTATCCTCCGTACTGTATACGGTCACTTGACTTATGATGTCTTCTGCCTGCCTCCATTGTTCTACCATGCGCGATCCCCTCCTTCTCTGTTCTAAACCATTACCAATGAAGTTAGTTCTATAACAGATAAATAGTATTACGGGTTATCTTTTGGAATGGCTTCAAAATAGGTTGATTCTTTTAAAAAATACGGTATGTCCCGTGTCTAACGAGCGTCCGGCAGCAGCAACCTTCTTAACTCTGCATAGCTTGCTGCTGTTTTATAGATCCCCAGCACGTCAGTCTCCGGGGGAGCGTTCCTGTGATTGAACCAGATCACCTGCCAATTCGCAGCTATAGCTCCCGTCACGTCATTACGCCAGGAATCCCCAATATAGCAGCAGTGCTCTGCTAACGTTCCTGTCCGTTCGTTCACTACTTCAAAAATGCGCGGATCAGGCTTGGCATAGCCAACGGTCCCAGATACAAAGATATGCTCTGCTGCAACATGATTTTCTAGTGCCATGGCCTTGATCTTGCTCATCTGGTGTTCTTCAAGACCGTTTGTAATTAATCCAACTAAAAAGCCAGCCGAGCTCAAATCATTTATTAACGAGGTAGCCCCCTCAAAAGGCTCAATTCGGTACTGACGATCCAAGTATTCTTGTTGAACATGTACTGCCTGCTCACGGGTAACTTCTATCCCGAATTCTTGTAAAGCCAGAATGAAACGGCCTTCCCTCATCTCATCCAGTTCATCTGGCCCTGCCTTCCCCTCCAATAGTCCTCCTTTAGCCGACAGTACATCGCTGTAATAGCGAATACGATGGTAGGCTTTCTCATAAGGAAAACGCTCACTCAATCCTAATACTGTACGCAATGCATCGCGTGTAGGGTGCAAATGATCGTACATCGTATCATCTACATCAAAAAAAACAGCCTTCTTTTGCAAGTTCATATGCCCACTTCTTTCTGTTAAATCTTCGGATGACGCTCCTTTTCACCTTGTCCTGATATTATACCCGTTGGCCTGTTACGTTGCACCCTGTCCTTCACACCGCGCATCCTGCAATCACACTTCACGGTTGCTAACATACACTGAAAAGACCGCATTTTCGCAAACCCACTTTACTTCTCTACCGAGCTAACATAGGTATCTTGTCCTGCTTTGCCCGAAAGCGTTTTATTTGACAACACACGGGTAAAAGGTCACATTTTTGAAAAGATTCGTCATACAGGTTTACATTTCGTGTAAAATCACGTACCTTTTAGGGATGAACGCTTTATGGATGTATTGGATAAGGGAGGCATACACGATGGATTCCGGTTCTAACCTAACCTATGGATCAGCTACACCTTTGATTGAGGCACTTATAGAATTTGAAAAGGAGCTCGAAGCGAACCGGCATTCTCTGAGTTTTGATTTGGGATTGATTATGGAGCAGGGCCGCGCACCACGATATATGGCTACACCACCAGATGTTATTCCTTTTGCCCACGCAGGAGTGGACGGAATACATTATGGCTTTTTAACGGATTTTGGTCTTGAAAAGGACCTTTCACAGGCCCCTATCGTATGCGTATCTCCCGTCGATTGGACGGGTGTATGGGTGGTTGCCCGTCATTTGCAGGATTTTTTAAGCGTTGTTTATACAGAGAACAGTTCATTAAAACGATACTACGCCAGCGGAGACGACTATTCTGGACATGCAGGTCAGCGACTGCCTCAGCTTGTAGATGAACGCACCGCGTTTGTACGCGAATGCTTTCGGGAACGATTTGGTATCGAACCGATTCAGGATATGGCTGCCTATATCGACTGCTTGCGGGCAGAACGGAAGCACAACGAAGCAGCTCCTACGCTGAACGGCTTGGGCATTCAGGTATCTTCTTCCGCGAAGCATAGCTCTTCTATGGAAAGTACCCTCTTGACCGTAACGGAGCCTTTCCTTTGGGAACAACAAGGCGAAGCTGTGCGTGAATTGTTCTATAACGGTTCGCGTGAAGCCAGACTGGCCTTTATTCGGGATGCCCAGACACGGCATCTGTTCACCCATTCTGCCCTTCGTGCTTTTGTAGCTGGACAGCTTAAGTTGATGGGTCTATCTGAGGCCGCAACATATCTGGAAGAGTCCTACTATACCGTTATTCCCGATATGATAGAATCTTGACGATAACCTTCGATCCCCCTAACATAACCGCCTCTGAAAAGGCGGCTTTTTGTGCTACAATAAATGAAAATAATAGGGTCGAACGGCCCGGTACGAATGAAAGAGAGCGAGTATGAATAATCATTCCTATCCTACTCCTGAAATCATTGAAGTTTGTCTGTTGGCGGGCAAACTGATGATGCAAAATGGAGCCGAAACCTATCGTGTTGAAGACACGATGTCCCGCATTGCTTCGGCCTATGGCATATCCCAGTCCCATAGCTATGTAACACCAACAGGGATTTTTTTTGCCATTAATGACTCGGAGCCTGCCAAGCTCATCCGCATCGTAGAGCGAACCACCGATTTGCACAAGGTGACAGAGGTCAATTCCATTTCACGTAAAATCAGCACAGGTGATTTGTCTCCCCGCGCTGCCGTAAAGGAGCTTGCGGAGATTGAGCGTGGCCCCCTCCGCTATTCCAACCGTGTACAGCTGATGGCTGCTTCGTTGGCCAGCGGTTGCTTTATGATCATGTTTGGTGGTGTCTGGCGAGACTTCCCCGCAGCTGTGTTATGCGGCGGTATCGGATTTGCAGCCGTACAGTATTTTCACAGGCTCGTTAAGGTCAAGTTTTTCTCAGAGTTTTCTGCATCTTTTCTAATCGGCTTGCTGGCGGCTCTGTTAACGATAGTAGGCTGGGGACAGATGATGGATAAAATTATAATTGGCTCCGTCATGCCACTGGTTCCAGGCTTGTTAATTACAAATGCCATTCGTGATTTAATGTCCGGACACCTTGTTTCGGGTCTTTCCAAGGGAGCCGATGCTTGCCTGACATCTTTCGGCATTGGAGCTGGCGTTGCGGTTATCATTTCTTATATGTGATTCGGAGGAGATTCAAGTCTATGCTTGCACAATTATTCACAAGCTTTATTGCCACCGCTGGTTTCGGCATACTTTTCCACGCCCCCCGGCGCTCGCTGCTGCAATGTGGTTTTGTTGGTATGCTAGGTTGGCTGGTCTATTATTCAACCACGGACAGCATGGGACCTGTGAGCGCCAGCCTTTTGGCAACGATCCTCATCGGCATCGTCAGTCAAGGCTTTGCGCGGCTGTACAAAATGCCTGTGATTATTTTCAGTGTGGCAGGCATGATTCCGCTCGTTCCAGGGGGAATGGCCTATAATGCCATGCGCCAGTTCGTACAACAACATTATCCTCAGGCACTAGAGCTGGCCATGAGCACGCTGATGATCGCAGGAGCTATTGCTGTCGGTTTGGTGCTGTCTGAGGTGCTTAATCAAATTTTTCACAACATACGTTTTAGACCTCAGCGTTAAAAGCGATGAAAATAGCAAAATAAAAGAGGCTGCTCCCAAAATCATCCGCAGTGTATGAGACGATTTTGGAAACAGCCTTTTTCTGTACACATTACAAAAAATATTTAACTGTTATAAGCTATTATTCATCCACTCGCTTGCCCAATATCGCCAAATCTCGCTCTATGCTGTCCAGCACAGCTACACGCGGATAGTACCCCCATTGCTCAAAACCAAACTTCCGCAGCAGCCCAATACTTGGCTCATTATGACCAAAAACAAATCCCAACAACGTTGTAATCCCCAGTCTCGGACATTCATTTAGCAAATGCTGTACCAGTCGACTTCCTGTTCCGGTTCCACGAGAATCCTCATGGACGTAAATGCTAATTTCTGCTGTACCGTTATAAGCTGGACGCCCATAAAAGGACTGAAGGCTGGCCCAACCGGCAATTGTCCCCTTTTGTTTTAAAACCCACAAAGGCCGATGGTTCTCCTGATGAGCCTCAAACCATGGAATGCGGCTCTCCACTGTCACCGGTTCCAGATCTGCGGTGACCATTCGTCCTGCAATCGTAGAATTATAAATATCCACAATATCGGGAAGATCCTCTCTGCACGCAAATTCAATGGAAAAAGATTGGTCCTGATTCATTATTCGTATCCGCCTCCTATTGTGTGATTTATTTATTGTACAAGACAAGCGCCCGATCAGCCATATCGAGTTGTTTTGCGGATTAGTCCCAAAGGGTTTTATAATAGAGTTTGAAGACAAAGAGAAATAAAAACGGGATAAGCGATTTAACACCATGAGACGGGAGGTATGTTTCGGAGTCAAGGATTCTGAAGCAGCTTAATATGAATATTGGAACTCAACTCTTGATTTTGGAAATACCTATGGAATCTTTTTTTGGAAAAACGACTATTTATCCTGTACTGCTCAAGGACGAGGATGGACTTACACTGATTGACACGGGAATGCTCGGCCAATTTGAGCCATTACGCAAGGCTATCTCAGTTGTGGGTGAGGATATCAGCCGCGTGAAAAGAATTATTTTAACACATCAGGATATTGACCATATCGGAAATGTTCATGCACTGCTGGATCTGCTGCCGAATACTGCCTGCCCTGTTAGCCCATAAGGATGACGTTCCTTACATGACAGGAGAGCGACCGTTTGTGAAGCTGACGTCGGAACGGATTAAACAAATGGACACTGTGCTCAAGCAGCAAGCAGAGGATATGATTCGCCGCCTGCCAGATTTGCGCTTTGCTCATATTCTTGAGGACGGTGAGCATCTGCCTTATGGTGGGGGCATACAGATTATCCATACACCCGGCCACACGCCCGGTCATATTAGCTTATATGTGCCCGCACAAAAGCTGCTGTTGGCAGCAGATGAACTGCTGGTAGTCGAAGGTGAACTGGTCGGTCCCGCTGAGTCGGCTACGCCGGATATGCCATTGGCTCTGAAGAGCCTCGAAAAGCTGACGGTATTGGATGTTGAAAAGGTAATCTGCTACCATGGCGGCTACTATGATCAGAACGTACAAGCACGTCTGCAAATATTAAGTCAGGCAAGAGAATAAGCCATTCAAAGCTATAAATTATGATGTAATAAGAGCTATAATGAATACATGGACAGAAAGGAATGAGACTCTATGAATGATAAAATTACAAGATTATATGATGAACTGAAATCACAATCTTGGGACGGCCTGCTTGTGACCGATCCCAAACATATTTACTACCTGACGGGCTTTGCCAGTGATCCGCATGAGCGTTTTCTTGGTCTGGTGTTGCTTCGGGACCAAGAACCAGAACTGATCGTACCCGCCCTGGATGCAGAAGCCGCCCAAGCTGCTTCTTCTGTGACTCGTATATCCACCCACAGCGATACGGACAATCCATATGATCTGTTGCGTCAACGTACAGGCACCGGAGTGAAAACATTTGCGCTGGAAAAGGAGCACGTCTCCGTCCTCCGTTATGAACAGTTACATACTGCTATTGGCGCGGCTCAATATGTGGATCTGGGTCCTGTGCTTCAAGAAATGCGTGTGAGAAAAACTCCTGAAGAAGTACAACGTCTGAAACATGCAGCTCGTTTGGTGGAAGATGCTCTTCGCCACGGCCTCACCCATGTGCGCGAAGGAGTGACGGAAGTCGAGCTGGTGGCCGAAATCGAATATCAGATGAAAAAAATCGGCGCAGATGGCCCGTCCTTTGACACAACAGTGCTGTCTGGACCCAAAACAGCCTTGCCTCATGGTGTTCCAGGCACCCGCAAGCTACAGCCTGGCGATCTGCTCATGTTTGATATGGGCGTATATTCCGATGGCTATGCTTCGGATATTACGCGTACTTTTGCTTTTGGAAAGCTATCTGCTGAGCTGGAAACGATTTATAATACGGTTCTTCGCTCGAACGAAGCGGGAATTGCCGCCATTCGCCCGGGAGTTTCCTGCGCATCCGTAGATCAGGCAGCACGGGCTGTTGTTGAAGCCGCTGGATATGGCCCTGCCTTTAACCATCGAGTTGGACACGGCCTTGGTATGAGTGTTCACGAATATCCATCTGTACACGGAGGCAATAGCGATCTGCTTCATGAAGGCTTCGTGTTCACAATCGAACCCGGCATCTATGTGCCAGGCCTCGGCGGTGTGCGGATTGAAGATGACGTTTTGGTCACCTCTGATGGTGTTGAAGTGCTTACCTCTTTTCCAAAAGAACTGACAGTGCTCGGATAAACCCATCGCTATTCATTATATTAGTATGTTAAAAAGCAAGAAAAAAAGGAGGGGCAACCCCAAGCCATCATGGCTTGAGGGTTTGCCCCTCCTCTTCTATAAAGCGGAAATTGCGTGCGATGTACAAAATGGGTGTACCCGCCGCGGTCAGTACAAATTTTAAGATGTAGGTGGTGAATAATATCTCAAGCCATATCCCCCACGCATAACCGTAAAAAGCAATAGTACAGAAAATGAGCGTATCTATAAACGAGCTGATCATCGTGCTACCATTGCCGCGAATCCAGAGCTGATGACGTTCCGGAAAAAATTTGCGAATCCAGGCGTACAGACGCACGTCCAGCAATTGACTGACCGCATAGGCTGTCAAGCTGGCAAGCGCAAGCCTTGGCAACAATCCAAACAGCTGTTGCATCGGTGTCTGGGCAAAATCCGTTGCAGTAGGCTCGAATTGCAGCACCATTTGCATCGTGATCGTCGTCATAATCAGAGTGAAAAAGCCGAACCACACAGCTTTACGCGCCTCTTTAGGCCCATATTTTTCATTCAGTAAGTCGCTGGCCATATACATAGAAACATACATCGTATTTCCCAATGTCGTGGTAATGCCCACCAGATCAATCGTTTTGGTTACCTGAATGTTGGCTAGTACAGTAGCAACACCAATCCAGGCGTACAGCCCTTTTTTACCGAACAACCGATAACATAACAAAAAGAACAAAAAATTGACGAGGACAAAAGCTGCCCCCCATAACAGATTAAACATGAAATCCTCCTAGTTTTGATAGCGCGGGATGGTTGCGAACCGCGGTTCATCCGAAGCAAGCCGGAAAAACATTATTTTAATGTATCATAGATTAGGATTCGTGAACAGCAATAATTTACGCTGTCCTAAACTCGATACAAAGAGCCGACCTTATGGCCGGCTCTTTGCTGAGTACACACTGTACGTGTGTTATATAGGCTACAGATGCGATATGAGACTGATCGTACACCCTTCGTTTATCATTTACTTAAGAGTGTGCGGTTGCATCCAAATCCATACCATGATTATTGAATACATCTTGATCGTTCTCTTTGAGCACCTTGCCTGAAATGAGACCTGCGGTAATAGAATCATTGACATTTAACGCTGTGCGTCCCATATCAATCAACGGTTCGACTGAGATGAGCAATCCTGCCAATGCCACTGGAAGATTCATGGTGGAAAGCACGATCAGGGAAGCGAAAGTGGCACCACCGCCTACACCCGCCACGCCGAACGAGCTGACCGTAACGACCAGAATTAGCGTGAGGATAAAATCCCAGCTCGTTGGATCAATACCCACGGTTGGAGCAATCATAACCGCCAGCATCGCTGGATAAATACCAGCACAGCCGTTTTGCCCAATAGTCGCTCCCAAGGTCGCAGACAGATTCGCGATGCCGTCGGACACACCAAGCTTTTTCGTTTGTGTTTCAACATTTAACGGAATGGTCGCCGCACTGGAACGAGAAGTAAAAGCAAAAACCAGTGTAGGCAATACCTTTTTCACATACGTCACCGGATTATAGCCGAACAAGGCCAGCAAAATAAGATGAATGATAAACATGACCAACAGAGCCACATAAGAAGCGAGCACAAACTTGATTAGCTTCAAAATTTCATCTGGATTGGTCGTAGCTACTACTTTAGTGATCAGTGCTAAAATGCCGTAAGGAGTCAATCTCAGCACCAGCGTTACAATCCGCATCACTACAGCGTACACTGCATCAATCACTTTACGGAAGGTTTGCGCCTGTTCCGGTTTTTTACGATCCAATCCGAGCACAGCCACCCCGATAAAGGCCGAGAAAATTACCACCGCCAGCGTCGACGTACGACGTGCTCCCGTCATATCCTCAAAAGGATTTGAAGGAATAAATTCCAGCACCTGCTGTGGAATGGTCATGTCCTGAACTGTTCCAAGGCGCTCTTCCATCTTCAAGCCCTGTGCTTGTTCCTTTTCCCCACCTTGAATCTCAATTGCCTTTAGGTCAAACGACAGGCTAGTTACAATGCTAACTGAAGCAGCAATTGCCGTTGTAATCAGTAGTACTGCAATAATGGACACGCTGATTTTGCCAAGGTTCTGTCTTCCCTTCAAATTCATAATAGCCGAAATAATCGACACCATGATAAGCGGAATAACGACCATTTGCAGCAAACGGACATAACCATTACCTGCGAGGTTAAACCAATCAACCGATTTTGTAATGACCTCTGAGCCTGCCCCATAGGCATATTGTAGAACAGCCCCGTAGATCAGTCCGAAGCCAAGTCCGGCAAATACCCTTTTTGTAAAGGAGATATGCTTTTTCTGCATCCAGACCAATACGCCTAGCAGCAAAAGCAGCACGATTACATTTAAAATAATAAAGAAGGTATCCATGTATTATTTCCTCCAAACTTATACTTAATATGTTTTATAAGGTGATCCTTCAATCCGAAGATTACTATATCACAAAACCAACTATTTTTGTAGGTTTTATAACAATAAAATAGTTAAGCAGCTTCAACTTTGGATTTTATCGAAAACGCCAAACAGCAAGCCTTCATCTTTCGAAGGCTTGCTGTTTTTTGTCCTGAACACAACGACATGTATTCAACTTAGGCGTAAAATTTTTATCAGCCGTTAGACGATCACTGTGTATAACAGTTCCTGTTCCTTAACCACTTTATGCTGATTACCAGCGGACTCCAACTCGCTAAACTGAGCTACATTCGTAACAATAACAGGCGTTATCGTTTCGTAACCAGCCTTGCGGATTTCCACCAGATCAAACTCCAGCACGAGGTCTCCTACCTTCACGCGATCTCCTGCTTTAAGATGAGGCGTAAAATGAAGTCCTTTTAGTTTAACCGTATCCATCCCAACATGAATGAGCATTTCAAGTCCTGAATCACTCACCAATCCAACAGCATGCCCACTTTTGGAAATGGAGAACACTGTGCCATCAACGGGGGAAACAACCCGGCCTTCGGATGGTTCAATAGCCCAACCTCTACCCATGATTTCTTGAGAAAATGCAGGGTCATTGACTTCACTGAGCGGCTTAACTTCACCCATAATCGGGCTGTATACCGGGATTTTCTCACCTTTGGGCAGTGAGGATACAGCAGATTGTGCTATTTCATCAGTAGAGATGTCTCCGGTAGCGTCTGTTGTTGCTTGTGGTGCTTCTTCGTTCTTTTCATCTGTAAAGCCGATCAAATAGGTAACAATCGCAGCAACTACAAATGCAATAATGAGACCAAAGATTGCGTACAAGAAAGTCGGTCCAATAAACATCGCCAGACCAGGCACACCAACGAGTCCACCCATGACATACGCTTTTGTGCCAAACAAGCTCATAAAGCCCCCGCCGACAGCTCCGCCGATCAACGCAGCAGTAAATGGTTTTTTAAACCGCATATTCACACCATACATTGCAGGCTCAGTTACACCCATAATAGCTGTCAAGCTCGTCGAGAAAGCCACTGTTTTGACTTTGGCATTTTTGGATTTTAAGAATACACCCAGTGCAGCACCAGCCTGTGCCAAGTTGGCTGCTCCCATAATCGGAATCATGTAGTCAAAGCCCAACGTTGCAATAGAACCAATCATAATAGGAACCAACGCGTAGTGCATACCTGTCATAATGATCAGGGAGAAAGTACCGCCTAGCAGCAGACCTGCAAGTGCACCTGTATTTTCAAACAACCAAGAGATACCACCTGACAGGCCATTACCAATAATGGAGCCGAGCGGCCCTACAGCAACCAAAGTCAAAGGTACAATAATCAATAGAGTCAAAGTCGGAACAACGAGCAACTTCAGTGATGCATGAGTATACTTATCAATGAATTTTTCAACATAGGACGCCAGCCAGATTGCGATAACGATTGGAATAACGGTCGACGAATACGTGGCCGCTGTCACCGGAAGGCCAATAAAGCTAACCTTCACATTAGATGCCAGTAATGCTGTAATGTCCGGATGTAAAATAGAAGCTCCTACCGCCGCCGCGATAAACATATTACTGCCGAGTTTTCTAGCCGCACTGACAGCTAGAATAATAGGCAGGAAGTAGAACGCACCGTCACCTATTGCCGCTAAAATCGTATAGGTTTGACTCTTGTCAGACATCCAGTGCATAGCTACCAATAGGGCAATGATCCCTTTGATCATACCTGCACCGGTGATCGCCGGCAAAATCGGTGTAAACATACCCGCAATAAAGTCGAACAGTTTGCTGATCGGGTTTTGTTTTTTCTTAGATGCAGTGCTTGCTCCTGAGTCACTTTGCGGAGCCTTGGACATGTTGCTCACCAACGATTTGTACACGTTAGCTACATCATTGCCGATAATAACCTGAAACTGGCCGCCACTCTCCATGACTCCCATGACGCCATCCGTTTTTTGCAACTGCTCTTTCTGAGCTTTCTTATCATCATGAAGGTTGAAGCGCAAGCGGGTCATGCAGTGAATGACCTGCTCTACGTTTTCTTCACCACCAACCAGTGTAAGTATCTCTTTGGATAATTGATTTCGATCCATGAGGTGTTCCTCTTTTCTTTTAAGGTATAAAATAAAATGCGAAAATGGGCAATAAAAAAACCTGAATACAGAAAGCAGACAGCTTATAAAAAGCCAATCTTCTTTCAGCATTCAGGTTTTGCCTTCTGGTTTAGAAGTAGCAATCCTAAATCCCTGATCATACATGAAATCATTGATTTTTAATGATACGCTCGATATGAATGGTGAGATACAACATCTCATCCTGGGACAAGCTTCGACCATAGATTTTAGTCGTATAATCTCTTATTTTTTCCGCGCAGGCGTAAGCATTCTTATACTGAACCTTAACCATATCATGAAGGGAATTATCTGTATTTTGTACAGGGGTTCCGTTCATTACCCGTTGAGCAAAAAATTTGAGATGTGTAATAAAGCGGTAGTAGCTTAACGACTCTTCATCCAGCTCCATTACGAAAAAGCGACTCACAATGTTCATGATATCCTTGACGATGTTAGTCAGGGTTATCGTTTCGCGCATTTCGCTGTTGAGCTGAGCATTCACCAGATGCAGGGCGATGAAGGCTCCTTCATCATCCGGAAGCGTAACTCCCAGCTTGTCCTGAATCATATGCAGTGCTTTGGTCCCAATCGTGAATTCCTTGCGGTACATCCGCTTAATTTCCCAGTAAAGTGCATTTTTGATATCCATACCCAAACGATAGCGCTCTATGGCAAAATGGATATGATCCGTCAGCGAAATATAGATGCTGTCATGCAACTCTACACCAAGTATCGTTTTAGCATATTGGATGATTTCATCAGAAATTTCAACATACTCAATAGGGATATCAGACATCAGGGTCATGAGTTTGCGGGAAACCTCGGTACTTTCAAGTTTGAAAATTTTCTCGATTTTCTCTTCTTCAATCTCATCGCCTGTGTTTTTTTTAAAAGCAATTCCTCTACCCATAATGACTAATTCTTTCTGCTGTTCATCAATGACCGTTACGACGTTATTATTCAGCACCTTTGCTATCTTCATTCCATCACCTTAAGCCGCTTGGAGTAGTAAAAAAAGCAAAACCAAAACTGACACATAGTGCCTGCTTATGGTTTTGCCCGATATGCTCAGTAACAATCCACGATTGTGCAGTTTTGAATAACTGCTCCCATAGTATCATATAAACACTGAGCTGACAATATTTTTTTGTAAACACTTTCATGGAGCTTTGGGTCGTTGGCGTTGCATCTTAACTATTAGAACTCTTTTCCACAACCGAGTTCGGAGAAGCATTCATGCCAGATGTAGATACTCCTTGCGAATGCTCATCTTTTTCATCCACAAAGCCCATAAAATACGTAATTACGCCAGCTGTAACAAACGAAATCAGCATACCCACAATACCGTACACAAGCGTGGGTTCAGAAAATAAAGGTAAGCTGAGTAGCCCAGCAGAGGCACCAATAGCAGTAAGCTCTGTTTCAAACAGACACATACAAGCCCCACCAACGGCTCCACCGATCATAACCGCTATTAACGGTTTTTTGAAACGGATATTGACACCATACATGGCCGGTTCAATGATTCCCAGCATGGCCAACAAACCTGTGGACGCAGCCAACGTTTTGACTTTGGCATTTTTGGATTTAACACATACGCCAAATGTTGCACCAGCCTGAGCGAAAGCCGCTGCAACGACCACGGGAAAAAGATGATCATACCCCAATGTTGTAAGCGAGGTGAGCATAATCGGTAGCATTATATATTGCATACCTGCAATAATAAGCAAAGACATCGTGCCTCCGAGCAACAACCCTGTAAACACTTCTGCATTGTCAAACAACCAGCCTAGTCCATCGGATACATGTTGACCGAGATAACTCCACAGTGGCCCGAAAGCGAACACCATTAAAGGTATAGTGATCATCAGTGTCAACGTCGGGACAACCACTAATTTAAGTGAATAAGGGATATACCTGTCTAACCATTTTTCGACATACGATGCTATCCAGACGACAACAAGTGTGAGTACTATAGATGATGCAGCTTGCGGGTCTATAACTGGTAGACCGGCAAAACGCACCTCCTCACCAGACTGGATTAAACTTGTTAATTGGGGATGGAATACGGATGCTGCGATGGCTGCCGCAACAAACACATTGCTGCGCAGCCTTCTTGCCGCACTTGCCGCAACAAAAATAGGTAAAAAATAAAATATACCATCGCTGATAGCCATTAAAATAGTATATACCTGCGGATCAGACAACAATAAACCGAAAGACATTAAAACTAATATAATTACTTTGATCATTCCCGCACCAATCATTGCCGGCAAGATCGGAGTAAATACGCCTGATACATAATCTAATAGTCGACTTATCGGATTTCTCCCTTTGGCAGCTCTATAACTGCCGGAAATCAGCTCCTGTGTATCTTGTCCTCTGACCTGCGAAATCATTTCTTTGGAAAGTAAATCCCGATTCATAACAACCTTTTCCCCTTTTATATGTATATTGAAGACCACTTTCGAACTTACCAAACCAAGCTTAGAAGAATATTGTAAAAAAGCGGTATTCCTTATGCTACTTATATTACTTCTTTTTTACAATAGTTTTAAAGAAGGAGTAATCTATTCGTTTTTATGCACCTGATAATTTACACCTAATTTACATCTAAACACCTAAGACCATAGTTATATATTTTTTGTTTGTTTTTGGGCAAATATGACTATTCAACCGTCTGTTAATTATGTAAAATAGGTCTAACCTACTTTTTAGTAAATCATGGATTACTTCCCTTTCACATTCTTGTCCCTTGAATTCAGCTGAAATATACATAGAATCCGAACATTTTCAGTCTTTTCTTCAAGCAAGGAAAGGAACACAAGTAGATCATGGCGTGTCAAGTATCTATTGGACAAGCGGCCTACTTCAAGCAGGGAATTCGTCTGATTTTATTACCATCATGTGAGAGGAGAATTTTCATGAAGAGTTTTAATCGTTCCATTGGCGCGAAATTACGAATTATGTTTTTGCTGATTCAGCTCTTTGCGTCCCTTTTGTTCAGCATCAGTTTCTATGCAATATCCATGAGTATCATTAATAACAGTGTCATGCCTCAGGTAGACCAATTGCTAGAAACTGGAGCTAAAAATGTATATCAGGATCTCAATATTTCCTTAGCTGTTCAGGCTGGGCAAGGAAGCGGTTCTGATTCCGGCTCCGCTATACAGATGGAATCCTATCTTCAGGACAAGGTCGATACCCTCAAATTAGAATCGGCATATATCGCGGTAGTGAAGGATGGTAAAGCCGAAGTCGTCGCACGGAATGTAAAATCAGTATACAAGGTCAAGGATGCACTCATTCCTGTTGAGGATATTAAAAAAGCAAAACAAGGCGAGATGAATATCAGTGAAATTTACAGCGATTCGTACGGAGTACACAAAACCGCCTTCTTTGCTATATCGGGTAGTAATCTAGTTCTGGGTGTGAACGAAGATGTCGGATTCGTACAGGAAAAATCCCAACAAATTTTATGGATTTGCATAGGTATTACAGTGGCAACGCTCCTGCTGGGCGGAATGATTTCTACCCTCGTGATACGTAAAGTTGTAGAACCCATTGCTGAATTGGTTCGTCATAGCGAAAAAATTGCTCAAGGTGATCTTTCACAAGAAGCGAAGGTTCATGGAGTCAATGAAATTGCGCAACTTGCCCGTAGCTTCCAATCCATGTCTCATAACTTGAAAGAAATGATCGGCCATGTGCTTTCTACATCCGGTGCGGTTGTTGAAGGATCGGACGAGCTGCTTCGTCGGACTGAGGCTATGAGTGTAAAAGTGCAGGACTCTACAGTTGCCGCAGAGGAAGTAGCAAAGGGCAGTACCAGCATAGCTACAGCTGCTGCTGAAAATGCACAGGCTATGGAGGAAATCGCTCAAGGTGTTCAGCACATCGCCTCCTCTGCCAATGATGTATCCGATCAAATCAGTGAAGCGACAAAAGAAACGGTTAACGGTAATACGCTCGCTCAAAAGGCTGTAGCTCAAATGTCACAGGTAGGACATGTTGCCGATGAATCGCTTCGATACATCCATAGTATGAATGAGCGCTCAGAAGCCATTGGCAGTATCGTTTCGGCTATTTTCGATATTACGAAGCAAATTCAAATGTTGTCCCTGAATGCCTCCATTGAAGCCGCCCGTGCGGGCGAACATGGACGGGGCTTTGCCGTAGTAGCTGGAGAAGTACGCAAGCTTGCCGAGCAATCTAAAGAAGCCACACAAGAAATTTCCGACTATTTGGTTACCATTCAAGAAGTATCGCAACAATCTGTGGACTCTGTGACCCAGGTGAGCCGTGAAATTCATTCGGGAACGGAAATGGTTCAACAAGCGAGCTCAGCCTTTAACCAGCTAAGTGAGCTTATGCAAAAGATCAATGCTACGATTCAAACGGTATCTGCAGCAACGGAGCAGGTATCCGCCAGCTCAGAGGAAGTATCTGCTTCCGTGGAAGAGACAGCTCTCATCGCAGCCAATGCACAGCATATGATTCAAGAAATCGGTTTAAATGCCGATGAGCAACTGAATGAAATGGAAAGCCACAGCGAGGTTGTTCGCCAATTAAGCAAACAAGCAACCGAACTGCAAAAGGCTGTCCAAAAATTTAAAATTACGTAAGCCGATACAATAGAGGATTTTGCAAAAATCCCATAAGCGACTTCCAATGGACAAGATGTAGATCGAAATGGTTTAGTTCGTCTATATCTTGCACTTCAGAGCGACTGGAATCGAATTTTGCAAAATCCTGAATACAAAGAGGTATCTCACAGTCCTTGAAAATGGCTGTAGAGATACCTCTTTATTTTTTAAAAGCGATTTTAATAATCATCCATGAAGTTTATGAGTTCATTCCCATAATACGATAAATTTGCTCCATATCTAAATGAGCCCGTACCACCTCTGCGACACGGTCAAACTCTCGCTCCTTGGCTTCACGTACAGTAAAAGTGCTTTCTAAAGGTGCCAAGCCCTTGGCTTGTCGCAATCCATCCAGCCAGCACCGGCGAAAACGGTCATTATCAAACACACCATGTAAATAGGTTCCCCATACTTTACCATCTGTCGTACCCCAGCCTTCCTCAAAAGCTGTTCCTTCGCCACGCCGGATATGGAATAACCTTTTCATTTCGCTTAGGTTTAAAGTTCTATCTGTAGGTGCGTATGGTTCCGTAACATACTCCGTAACGCCCATATGTATTTCATAGCCTTCAATGCTAGGCTTGGAGGCAGAACCCGAATCAGGCGCAGTGCTAAGCAAAAGCGGGCAATAATTAGACAGGGTTCCCTGTACGCGTACGGTTTGCTTTTCCTTTAAAAAGGTCGTGGATAGAGCAAGCCAACCTAACCCTTCTGCCTGCTGCGGCAACCCAGATTCGACGGCTTCGGGATCAAATAGTGCGGTACCCAGCATCTGATAACCTCCACAAATGCCAACGAGCTGTGTGCATCCGGTATTCATAGCCTGCCGAATGTCTTTCTCCAGACCTCTCTCACGCAATTCCAGCAGGTCTCCAATGGTGTCTTTGGTCCCCGGTAAGATAATGGCGTCCGGTACGCCCAACTGTCCGGCTTCTGTGACATAACGAACACTCACATCCGGCTCTGCGGCCAGAGCATCCGTGTCTGTAAAATTGGAAATCCGCGGATATCGTATCACCGCAATATCCAGTTCTTTATCCTTTGCAGATTGCTTGGGCTTCTTATCCAATACTACCGAATCCTCTGCTTCAATGCGAATGTCTGGCAGATAGGGCAATACACCGAGTACAGGAATGCCTGTCCGTTCTTCCAGCCAGTCTAATCCTGGTTGAAGCAGAGACAGATCACCTCTGAATTTATTGATGATAAATCCGCGGATACGCTGTACTTCATGGGGTTCCAGTAATTCGATAGTTCCTACGAGAGAGGCAAAAACACCGCCCCGGTCGATATCTGAAATAAGCAACACTGGAGCATCCGCCCAACCTGCCAGATTCATATTTACGATATCGCGGTCCTTCAAATTAATCTCTGCCGGGCTGCCTGCCCCTTCCATAAGGACAATATCATAGGTATCACGCAACCGATTCAGAGCATCCATGACGGTCTGTTTGGCTTTTGGCAAAAAATCCTTCCGGTAATCGGAGGCGCTCATATAGGCATAAGGTACACCGTGTACAACAATTTGTGAGTGCATATCTTTGACCGGCTTAATCAGAATCGGATTCATATCAGTTGTGGCCTCAATACCGCAGGCCTCAGCCTGCACCCCCTGAGCTCGTCCAATTTCCTTGCCGTCCTCGGTAACATAAGAGTTTAATGCCATATTTTGCGACTTAAACGGTGCGGGACGATATCCGTCCTGCGTAAAAATACGGCAAAGCGCAGTCGTCACCACGCTTTTGCCCACATCCGACGCTGTTCCTTGAAGCATCAATATGGCTGCCGGGTTCGTGCAGGACGGTTCGAAAGTTGACAATTGCCTCTTCCCCTTTAACGAATTCATTTCAAATCTGGTCACAACCCGTACAAAATGACAATAAACAACAACAAAACAGTCTCCAGCAATTCGTTTAAAGTTCCGTATATATCTCCCGTAAGTCCACCCAAGCGGCGGTTAATACGGTTTGCCGTGAAGGTTCCAACACTGTATGCCAAGACCGGAATCAACACAAAGCCTATCGAAATTGGAAGGCTCTCAGAATATGAAAGGAACGTCTGTATGGTTGATCCTGCCAACGACAGATTCCCAGTCCCCCTTGTTGCTGTAGCCAAACCTGCCAGAAGATATTGTCCTACGGCAGCACTCAGGGTCACTAATACTGCCCAGAATACGGCCAACCCTAGGCGGCCACCACTCATATCAGCAAAACGCGCAGCCAGCCCATCATCATTACGGGCTTTAGGCCAGCGCTTCATTGCATGTACCATAAACCAGCGGCTCCAAACCATCGGAAGCAGCAGCAAGCCAGACACATTCCGTTCAACCAGCACCGTATACAGCAAAGAAGCCTTGAGCATGAGTAGCAACACACAAGCAATAACGCCCATTGCCCCTACACGGCTATCTTTCATAATCTCCAGCATCCGCTCACGAGATCGGTAGCTGAACAAGGCATCGGCCGCATCCATCCACCCGTCCAAATGCAATCCGCCCGTCAACCAAACCCAGACAACAAGCGTAAGAATCGCACACGGCAACGGCGGCAATATCATAGAAGTAAGCGCCGCAAAGCCCCAGACAATGATGCCAATAACCACTCCCACCAGCGGATAATAACTTGCACTGCGTTTAAGCAAATCCGGGGAAAAATCTATTTCCGCCTTCACCGGAAGACGCGTTAAAAATTGAAAAGCCGCAGCAACAGCCTGACGTTCGCGGCTCATAGCTTATATTCCAACTGTTTGAGTTCTACAGGAATGCCCGCCGTCACCAAAAATACTTCATCACAAAGACGGGCAATCCGCTGATTCATAACCCCACTCAAATCCCGATACAGCCGACCAAGCGGATATTCAGGCACAATACCGTCACCAACCTCGTTAGTCACGATGACGAGCTGCCCCGGATACTGCTCCACAGCTGCCGCCAGTTCATTAATGGCAGCTCTGGACGCAGCTTCGCCGTCCTCGCCTGCGGCCAGTAGCACGTTCGACAGCCACAGGGTCAGGCAGTCGACTAGCACCATAGGCGAGGATGATGGCTGCGACGCTTGATCGCCGCCAAGCCGTCGCAGCAGCTCAGGCAGCGCCTGCGCTTCCTCCAGCGTCTGCCAGTCGTACCCGGCAGACTCGCGCTGGACCCGATGAAGGGCGATGCGCTCCTTCATCTCCATGTCATAGGCTTGCGCCGTTGCAATGTAGCAGGCGCCAGGCGCGCGCGACATGCATAATCGCTCGGCAAAGTCGCTTTTCCCGCTGCGTGCCCCGCCGGTCACGAGCGCTTTCATCGCTGCGCGGCTCCCTGACCGTCCGATACGCCTGCATCGGCAAAGGTCGCCATTTCGCGCATAATGCGGCACGCCGCATCAATCAGGTGCAAGCTAAGCGCACCTCCTGTGCCCTCCCCGAGCCGCATGTCCAAATGAAGCATGGGCTCCAGCTTGAGCTGGCGGAGCACCGCCGCGTGCCCGCGCTCGTCCGAAGCGTGCGAAGCAAGCATGTACGCAGCGCTTGCAGGCGCAAGTGCACGCGCTGCGAGGGCAGCTGCGCCTGAAATAAAGCCGTCCAGCACAACTGGACAGCGATGTGCGGCTGCGCCGAGGATGACTCCTGCCAAGGCGGCAATCTCCAGACCGCCGACCTTAGTGAGCACGTCGAACGCATCATTTGCATCGGGCTGATTCACGTCCAATGCGCGGCAGACAACCGATATTTTACGGGTAAGCCCAGCCATATCTACACCCGTTCCCCGGCCTACGATAACTTCCGGCTCCAGTCCGGTGAGAGCACATACGACCGCAGCGCTGGCTGTCGTATTCCCGATGCCCAGCTCTCCGGTAACGAATAGCCGTGTTCCACCTTTAACCGCTTCTGCTACGGCTTCTGCTCCGGCCAAAACCGCCTGTTCCGCTTCCGTACGCAACATCGCTGGCCCTTTAGCTATATTCGAAGTACCCATGCGTACCTTACGGTCCACCAGATTCGCGTGAGCGACATCCGCATTCACGCCAACATCTACCACCTTGACATCTGCGCCCGCATGACGTGCCAGCACATTAATTGCCGCGCCACCTGACAGCATGTTATACAGCATTTGCTGTGTAACCTCAGCCGGAAAGGCACTGACTCCCTCTTCACACACCCCGTGATCCGCAGCCATAACCATAACCGTTTTACGCTCAAATTCAGGCTTGTCCACTCCTGTAATTCCTGCTAGCTGAATGGCCACACTTTCCAACTTTCCAAGACTTCCCGGTGGCTTCGTTAATTGGTCCAAATGGGCTGAAGCTGCCGAGGCCGCCACCCCATTCGGCTGGGCAATGCTATCGATCAGCTGACGCAGCTTGTTGTTCATACCTTCCACTCCCTGCTCTTTTTAAGTGTGTTTCATCGTTTATTTAATCTGCTGTGTCCGAAGCACTTCTGCGCAGCAAGAGCTGCGGCACACCGCTATCGGGATGCGGAAGCATCACAGGCTCAACACCATATACACGGCGAATCCGATCCTCGGTTAATAACTTCGATGAAGCTCCCAATCCTTCAACCATTCCATCTTTGAGTACAAGCAAATCTTCGCAAAATTGGGCTGTCAAGTTAAGATCATGCAAGACCGCAATGATCGTCACACCCGTTTCTTGGCGCCAATCTGCCAGCAGTTCCATAAATTCAAGCTGATAGCGCAAGTCCAGATAGGTCGTAGGCTCGTCCAGCAGCAATATTCGTGGCTCCTGCACCATTACTTTTGCCAAAGCTACACGCTGTCGCTGTCCCCCACTCAAGCGGTCCAATGCTCTGTCCGCCAACGTGGTAAGACCCAATCGCTCCAGCACGCGATCCGTGATCGCCTCCACATCAACACCCTTTTCCCTGCCTAACCAGTCCTGATGAGGAAAACGTCCCATTTCTACGACTTCTCTGACGGTGTATCCCACTGGAGGAAGCCCTTCCTGTTGGAGTACGGCTATGAGTCGGGAAAGCTCTTTTCTGCTGTAGCTACCGACCTTTTTGCCATAGATATGAACGTTTCCCGATGTTGGCTGATCTACACCCGAAAGCAGATGCAGCAAGGTCGATTTTCCACTGCCGTTCGGACCAATAATCCCCCACCAAGTTCCTTCGTCGACGCTCCAGCTTATATTCTTTAACGCATGGAACTCTCCATAGGCACGTGTCAGACCCGCTACCTCTAATGCCCGATCACGCACTTTCTGTGATTCACTTTGTTCTGTCACAGCAGTTCCCCCCTGCGCAGCTTCTTGTTCCGATACAGGAGATATGCGAAGAACGGTGCCCCAACAAAGGCCGTCATCACGCCCAGAGGAATTTCCGTGGGGGCTAACAACGTGCGAGCCGCCGTATCTGCCCAAGCCATAAAAATGGCTCCACCGAGCGCAGATAATGGAACAATCATCCGGTAATCAGGACCTGTCACCAGACGAATGATATGCGGTACAACAAGTCCCACAAAGCCAATCACTCCACATACCGAGACAGCGGCAGCTGTCAGCAGCGTGGAAATGATCAGAACAGATAGCTTCGTCGCATCTACATGAACTCCCATGTGAGCCGCCTGACGTTCACCCAAAGCCAAAATATTCAGCACCCGTGCCCGGTTCCATAGAAATACCAGTCCTATGACCACATAAGGTAAAAGGATTCCTGTATATGACCAACCGCGCAGACTAAGACTTCCCATCGTCCAGTACAATATTTCATTGACCGTCTCCTTCGACATGGCTGTCAGAAAGGAAACAACCGCTCCCAGAAAGGATTGCATCACCACACCCGACAAAATGAGACTTTGTGTCGGAATTTTTCCACCTTCCCGTGCCAACGTCAGCACCATCCACAGCGTCAGCATTCCGGTCGTAAATGCCACTAGCGGCAGCGTCCATATGCCAACAAATGAAAATTGAAGGCCCCAATAAATCAGTACTGCCGCTCCTACCGAAGCCCCCGAGGATACCCCCAGTGTATACGGATCAGCCAAAGGATTACGCAGCACACCCTGAAATCCGGCTCCCGCCAGCGCCAGCGCTGCTCCTACCAACATTCCCAGTAACACTCGTGGCAATCTGACCTTCAAAATAATCTGCTCTGAGGATGTATTCCAATCCGGTGTAAACGTATCGCCTAACCACGGAAGGTGGTTAACCAGAATGCCTGTGATCTGGCTGACCGGAAGCTTGGCCGAGCCGATGCCAAGACAGAGCAGCAGCGTCAGCAACAGCAGGACAAGACCTGTCCCTCCAAAGCCGATCAGTTTACGGTTCATTTGAAAATTTCAGGATACACGCCCTTGGCCACTTCCTTGAGACCTTCCGTTACGCGTGGACCCGGACGACTGATCAAATTATCATCCACGGCAAACACCCGGTTGTGGCGAACAGCCGATATTTGATCCCATCCACTGCGAGCTTTAATGATTTCGCCGAGCGTTTGACCAGTTTTGTCGTCCTTGACACTTTTGCTGTACAAAATCACGTCAGGGTTCGCAGCAATAATATTTTCCTCACTAATTTGGTACCACCCCTTCTGCGTGGCACCTACATTTTCGCCGCCCGCCAACGTAATCAGCTCGTCCATAAACTCGCCTTTACCAACTGTCCAGCCTGGTGAAAACTCGACGTAAACCCGCAGCTTCTGCCCTTTACCGATATTTTTAATTCCTTCTTTCACTTCCGCTACATCTGCTCTCATCTTGTCAGTCACCGCTCTCGCTTCTTTCTGATGATCGGTGATTTTCCCATACAATTCGATGTTAGCTATGACATCTTCAACTGTCTTCGGTTCCGTTTTAAAAATCATAATTCCCATGTCGCGCAGCTTGGTCGTAGCCTGTTCACTAAGTGATATCCCTGCAAAAACGACTTCTGGGTTAGCAGCAATGATTGCCTCTTCGTTCGGTTTCATAATACCGCCCACTTTAGGCTTTTTCGTAGCTGCTTCCGGGTAATCAGAGTAGTCGGAGACGCCGACTATTTCCTTATCCAGCCCGATGGCGAACAGCGCCTCGGTTTCTGCCGGGGAGACGGAAACGATTTTATCCGGCGCTTTTTTGAATGTAAATTCCTGTCCTGTTGCATCCTTAACTGTGAGTGGGTAAACTGTTTTGCCCGGAGGCTCTTGTGCGGTTACGGTCTTTCCTGGCTGCTGTGCAGAAGTCTGATTCTCTTTATTTTCAGCATTTTTTCCATTAGCGCCACATGCACTCAGCACAACTGCCAAAATCAGAACCAATAGACCTGTTGTCCAAACCTTTATTTTTTTTCCTGCCATGATTTGCACCCCTTCATAAAAAAATCGTTAAGAGCGTTACTTGAGCATCATCAGATATCTTCTAAATCCAGCCTTCTTTTCCTATCAAAAAAACCCCGCATCCTCATATCAGGACACAGGGGTCACGTTAGCGCAGATCATGCGCAGGCGGCAGCTTCTTTCCGCACGGACAGTCACTGCGAACACGTCATCCTTTCCTCGAAGGATTATGGTGACAGGCGGACGGGCAGGTATCCTGACTTATGGTAAGATGCATGTCCTGAAATTCCTTCATATGCTTAGTAGCACATAAAGCAGGACTAACGGGCATGTTTCCATTTACAGTGGCGGGACCGCGCCGGACTTACACCGACTTCCCTTTTAACAGCGCAGGCAAGGGAAACCATAGTTTCATCACACTGCGCCGACCTCGTCTGCTGGATATTTGATGTAGTGGTAGTCAAGCCGTTCTTTTACTTGATGATTATAGGTTAAAATGAGGCGGCTTACAACCCAAACAGCCTCTTTATCCGCTGGTGTCTAACCTAATGAGGGAGCATTTCGGCTATGTAATTGTGCGGTCCTGCCAGCCTCAATTGAATCCTAAATGCTTCTCCCGGCTTCGGATTCAGACTCCAAAAATCATGGCCCGGTATCAGCATACAAGCTAACTGACGAATTACGCCACCATGCGTAACGACCAAAACAGAGGGTGGCCCAGCAGTCAAATCCATGGGTTGAACTTCCATAGCAACACGCCATTCATACAGAGAGTCAAGAAATTTCCGTAGACGATTCACAAAATCTGCCCAAGACTCTCCTCCAGGAGGGGTTATCCGTTGCGGCTCATCAATCCAAGCGCGATACAACGACACATCCTTGAGCATGTCATACGTTTTTCCATCCCACTCGCCAAAATGAAGCTCTCGCAGACGTGGTTCCATCATAGGAGACATAGTGGATAGGAAACCTCCAGACGTCAATTCTGATTCCGGCACAATGATCTGCAAGGTCTGGCGACATCGCATTAAATCGCTGCAATAGATCCGAGCAAAGGACTGCCCTTGCAATTTTTCTTGCAAAGGCTTTAATTCCTGCTCTGCTCCCGGTAGCAAACCTAAGTCGGAGTGTCCCAGATATCGACGTTCCTTGTTCCATAAGGTTGTGCCGTGACGAACTAACACGAGTTCCATGTCCCAATGCAGATCTTCTTTAGCATCATACGGCACCTTATCCTCCTGTGAGTTCGGACTTTGTGCGTATTCTACTGTCCTTTTTGCTGCTATATCTTGTTTCAAGATCATGTCACTTCCTGCTCGATCATTATTCAGTGTGTCACTCCTCACCGCACCCATCCCAAGGCAAAACAACCTGCGGCTCCTAACAAACACAATCCTACAAACATACTGGACACGGCGAACATCAGCTGGATCGTATGCCGTATATCTTTCGACTCTAGCGGTCGTATCCAATCGCCCATGTATGCACGAAAGGAGCGCACGCCATGATACACATTATAGCCTCCAAGACGAATCCCCAGTGCACCAGCAACAGCCGATTCCGGGAAGCCACTGTTCGGGCTTGGGTGCAGACGAGCGTCTCGCTTGACTGTGCGCCAGCTTCTTGCAGCATCTCGCTTGTACATCCACGCCGCTACCACAAGCATTGCCGCTGTCAGGCGTGCCGGTATGTAGTTAGCGACATCATCCAGACGTGCTGAAGCCCAGCCTAAATGCAGATACTTTTCATTTTTATAGCCAACCATGGAATCGAGCGTATTCACAGCACGATAAGCCAGCGCCAAGGGTGCTCCCCCGATCAAGGCATAAAAAAGCGGGGAAATAATCGCGTCCACGATATTTTCAGCGACCGTTTCGACGGTACCGCGTACAATCTCAGGCTCATCAAGCTGTTGCGTATCCCGCCCAACTATCATGCCCAGCTCCCGCCGTGCCGCAGCCAGGTCATCCGCCTGCAACGCTCGGTATACTGCCATTCCTGCGTCCTTTAGTCCTTTGGAAGCAATCGTGGTCGCAATCAGCACCATTTCTACGCCGACAGACAACCACGGATGAATCAAGGCAAGCAAGTGCAATAGCGCCCAGGCGAGCGTAAAGGAGCCTCCCGCCACAATGAGTGGAAGCAGTATACCCGCACGTTTCAACCCCCGGTCACTTCGGGCCTGGCGGCGAATCACTTTTTCCAATGCTGAAATGGCATGTCCCATACCGATGACTGGATGCGGCAACCACCTCGGGTCACCGATCAGCCTGTCCAAAAGATAGGCTGCCAGGATAATCAAGCTAACTGTCACGCCGCTGCTCCTCCTCCAGCACTTCACCCAATACAGACAGCAGCCTGTCGTTGGCTTCTGCATCCTTGACCGCAATCCGAAAATGGCTCGTCGTCAGTCCCGGATACATAGCACAGCTACGTATAAGAATTCCGCGTTGTCCAAGCGCCTGCTGAATCGCCGATGCGCTCCACGTACCCGGCGCCCTTGCCAGCACGTAATTGGCTTCGCCGGGAACGACACCGCAGCCCCATTCCGCCAAGGCGGTCAACAGGCGGTTGCGCTCCGTAGCAATCAGCTCCTGTGTTTGGCGCTCATATGCTTGCCCACTTCTCAAACACGCCTCCCCAGCCAGCAACGCCAATCCATTCACACTCCAGGTCACCTGTTTGGCCGTCATTCGCCGGATATAGTCCGGATGAGCAATCGCATAGCCCAATCGTAAGCCAGGAATGGCATAAAATTTGGTCATTGACCGGATCAAAATCACATGAGGATAACGATCCAGCACAGGCAGCAGTGAGATTCGCCGTTCCAGCGGGATAAAATCAATGAATGCTTCATCCACCACCAGCACGGTACCCGTTGTGCCAGCCGCCTCTGCCAGCTCGCACAACTCCTGCTCACCATATTGCACACCGTTTGGATTATTCGGCTGCCCAAGGAACAAAACATCTACCTGCTCCATGAGCTGAAGGATGTCCTCCACGTCCGCCTTCCATTGAAGCGAGGCCTTTCCGTACACCCGGTTGACCTCAGCTCCAAATTTGCCAGCCAGCTCCGCATATTCTGAAAAACACGGCTCTACTGTACCCACACGCTTAGGAGCCAGTCCCAATAGCAGGAGCGCCATACTTTCAGCCGCTCCGTTTCCGATACTTAACGACTCCGGTGGAACATGCAGTCGCCGTGCGAGCATATTTTTAAAATTCCGATGCCCAGGGTCTGGATAGCGAATCACAGTGTCAAATGAGTGTTGCAGCGCCTCAAGCACCTCCGGCGGTGGACCGAGTGGATTAATATTTGCACTAAAATCCACAAAATCAGCAGCAGCCCCGCCAAATGTCGCCGCAGCTGTTTCCCTGTCCCCGCCATGACCGTAAACCTCTATCATTACCTCTCATCCTTTCCGGCCGTTCCCAATCATTTAGCTCCATTATGAGGCTGCTTTTTGCGTCCCGTCAATGCAAATGAGCTTTTGTGTACATGGCTCACTTGGGTTACAATAGATGGAGGCACACATAAAATTACACAGTTTGTATATACGGAGGAATGGACATGCTGTTCATCGACAACCAGGGCATACACGATCCAGCCATTAATCTTGCCATTGAGGAGTACGCGCTCAAGCATCTTCCGCTGGACGACAGCTATCTGCTGTTTTATATTAATCAGCCTTCTATTATTATAGGCAAGCACCAAAATACCATTGAAGAAATCAACGCCGAGTTTGTCAGAGATAACAATATTCAAGTGGTTCGTCGCCTGTCCGGCGGCGGTGCTGTATATCATGACCTCGGTAATTTAAATTTCAGCTTTATTACTAAGGATAACGGGGAGTCCTTTCATAATTTCCTCAAATTTACGCAACCCGTTATTGATGCTCTGCGCCAAATGGGAGTAGAAGCTGAAATGACAGGCCGCAACGATCTGCAGGTCGGAGAACGTAAAATTTCAGGAAACGCCCAATTTGCCACACGCGGACGGATGTTCAGCCACGGTACATTGATGTTTAACCTGAATCTGGACAATGTGGCTGCATCGTTGCATGCCAATCCCGAAAAATTCAAATCCAAAAGCACTAAATCCGTCCGCAGTCGCGTGGCTAACATTAGCGAACTGATGGACCGTGAGATGACCATAGAGCAATTTCGCGAGGAACTGCTGCGTTTCATATTCGGTGCAGAATTGGATCAGGTACCTCAATATAAGCTCACCGATACCGATTGGGCCAAAATCCATGAAATTTCCAAAGAACGCTACCAATCGTGGGATTGGAACTACGGTCTATCCCCCGAGAGCAATATCAAGCACACACGTAAATTTCCGGTCGGCATTATTGATATCCGCATGGATCTTAAGGAAGGCTATATCCGTGATATTAAAATCTATGGGGATTTCTTCGGCGTGGGTGACGTTGCTGATATTGAAAATATTCTGCGCGGCAAGCGCTATGATGAAGGTGAGGTCCGTCAAGCCTTATCCTCTCTCGATTTGAAACACTATTTTGGTAATATTGAGCTGGACGATTTTGTTGGACTTGTATTTTTGGAAGATTAACCGTTACTTTTTCCCATCGTTTCAAGCCAATACTTCAGTGGTTATAAGGGGACAGGCTCTTATAGGGGCCGTCCCCTTTTCATTGCGATATTGTCATTTTGAATATTATAAGCTACAATTTTAACATTGCCCCATGATAGAGATAAAGGAGAGAATACCGATATGTATAAATTAATTGCCATTGATATTGATGATACACTCATTAACGACCAGAAAGAAGTCACACCAGCGACACAACAGGCATTAGAAGCTGCTGTAGCAAAAGGTGTGGTGGTTACCCTCGCTACTGGACGAGCTTATGCCTCTGCACACAAAATTGCTCGCCAGACTGGTTTGAACGTGCCGATCATTACGTACCAAGGAGCTTTGGTTAAAAACCTGCTGGACGAAAACGTGCTGTATGAGCGTTATGTTCCACTCGTGGCTGCGCGTCGTCTGTATGAATTCTGCGTGGAACGCAATCTGCATCTGCAAACGTATATTGATGACAAATTGTACACACGTGAAGATAATCAGAAAATCAAAGATTACACGGAGCTGAACAACACGGAATATTTTGTAGAGCCTGTATTCAGTAAAGTTATAGAGCAGCCGGCTCCTAAATTGCTGATTATCGACGAGCCTGAAGTGTTGGATGAATTAATTCCTGAACTTCGCGAACTGCTTGGCAATGAAGTTCACATTACAAAATCCAAGCCTCATTTTCTGGAAATTATGCATCATGAAGGAACCAAGGGCCATGCGCTTACCTTCCTTGCAAACCATTTTGGCTGTGAACTGTCGGAAACAATTGCTATCGGTGACTCTTGGAACGACCATGAGATGCTTGAATGCGCTGGTCTCGGCATAGCGATGGAGAATGCCATTCCTGATTTGAAAAAGCTGGCTGATTACATCACTCGCAGCAATAACGAAGACGGTGTTAAGCACGCCATCGACAAATTCGTACTCAACGTTGAATAAAGAATGTTCCCATAATACTTAAATGAAGTAGTACAACAACAAAGCCTCCAAACGTCGCATGTTCAGTAACATACGACAGTTTGGAGGCCTTTTCTGTCAGATCATATAATAACCTGACCCCTTTAAAATAATCAAGCAGCAGAACGTACCTTACGCCTGTTCACCAGACGGATAATTCCATTGTTCATAAGGATTAATCCGGTCACAATGAGCAGCACCCCAGCCAGCATCCACCAGCTTACATGCTCTCCATACAACAACGCTCCCAAGCCTACCGCAATCGGCGGTGATATATACAGCCACGTCGTCGGAAACAGGGGATTTGTACGCTCCATGAGCCAGTAGAACAGTGTATGTGCAATCATCGAACCAAACAGGATCAGATAAAGTAAAGACCCCATGGCAGGAAGATACTTCCATCCCTCAGAACTCCACGGCTCCGTGATCGCAGACAGTAACAGCAGCATCCATCCCCCATGGATCATTTGGGCCGCATTCAGGGCAATCGGGTTCGTTTCACGAAATACATCCATCACTCGCTTGGAATAAAGAGCTCCCCCGGAATAACACAGCTCCCCCAGCAAAATGACAAGGCATCCCGCCAGCCACAGACCACTGATCTGAACCGCCAATCCGGGCAGCACAACCAGCACCACACCAAGAAAGCTGATCATGCAGCCAACGACCGTAATCCGTGACGTTTTTTGCCGTAGCAGTACAGATTGCAAAATGACGATCATCATCGGCCCGGTAGCTGACAAAATAGCTCCGATCCCCGAGCTGACATATTGCTCTGCCCAATACAAGGCTGAAAATGTACCGAAGGTCGTTCCTGCTCCAATCAGCAACATTTCCTTACGCCATAATAACGACCATCGTACTTTTCCGGTCAGCTTCATAGCAATGAACAATATCGCCCCTGCCGCGAAAAAACGTACACCTGCCGATAGGAATGGCGGAAGTCCGGCTTCCACTCCCACTTTTATGGCCAAAAACGTTGTGCCAAAAATAAGACACATTACTGTAAACGCGATACCTATCATGATACGTCCCTCTCCCTTCAGTTGCTTTTAAGCATACAGGGAGACGAACAGAACAGATGTATAACTACAGAACAGTTGTATACGTTTTTGAAGTGCTATATAGTACAATACACAGAAAGGAGCGTGGATAGCATGAGTAAGAACAACAGCGAACTACTCTTTGCAGCCGATCATGCCTTAAAGCTGTATGAGCAGGTTATCCATTATGTAACTGTGCGGATTGATCGCGGGGATTGGCAAACAGACATGAAGCTGCCGTCCGTACGAAGCTTGGCTCAGGAGCTGGGTGTACATCGGCTAACTGTTTTCCGGGCATATCAGGAGTTGAAGCAACGGGGACTGGTCTATGTAAAGGACAAATCAGGATATTACGTTCATGCTTCCCAAGCGACTCGGCATGCAAAATATGCTGGCTACTCGGGACATTCGTCCATTGACCTCACGATTCACTCCGAATCTGCCCATGCGGCAGATGATCCGTCAGTTTCAGCATGGAGAGGAATGGATGGACTTAGCCGCGTTCAATCAGTGAATGCGAATTTCCAGTTTTCCAAAGCGCTGATTGACCCCTCTCTCCTGCCCAACCGATTTTGGGGAGAGCTAATGATTCAGGTATTTGAAAAGCATCCGAAAGTAGCGGCCACCTATTCCGCTGTGCAAGGTGATGCCGAGCTTCGGGAGGCCATGGCGCAGCATTTTAGCGTGGATAAGCATTTTGCTTTATCACCGGATGAAGTGCTGATTACCTCCGGAGCACAGCAAGCCATTGATTTAATTGGCCGATCTCTGCTCCGTACAGGAGACCGTGTATTGATCGAACGCCCCGCCTATGGCCCCGCTATGGAAATATTCCGTAGACTAGGCGCACGTCTGACTATGACTGATATTCGACCAGAAGGTTATGATATGGACCAGATTGAGTGGTGCATGAAAACGGAAAAACCACGCCTCTTTTATATGAATCCAACATTCCACAACCCGACGGGCTTTACGGTCCCCGATGAGCAGCGCAAACGACTGCCTGAACTAGCCGAGCGCTATGGCTGCCTCATTGTTGAGGATGACAGCACCTATGACATTAGCTTTGGGCAAAAGCCCCCTTCTCCGATTTTCGCCTATGATGTTTCGGGAAGCGTCGTCTACATTCGAAGTTACAGTAAATATGTCGCACCCGGTCTACGAATCGCAGCCGTGACCTGCCGACCACAGCTCATGAACAGCCTGTTGAACGTCAAAGCGTTAGTGGACAATGGATCGCCACTGCTGAATCAAAAGCTGTTTTTAGAATACTTTCAATCTCCACGTATGCAGCAGCATATTAAAAAGCTATGTATCGCGCTCCAGATTCGTAAGGAAACGATGGAAGACAGTCTCCGCGACTCCGGTTGGACATGGACCAGCCCGGCAGGGGGACTCAACCTGTGGCTCCAGCTGCCTTCTACGTTGAAACCTAATGAATTACTTGCCAAAAGTTTACAAGAGTCTGTATCCTTTGTCCCCGGCAATGTATTTGATCCCATCGGCGCAGAGGGTAAAACGCATGTACGGCTGTCCTATTCATACGCCAACGAGCTACAAATCAAAGAAGGAATCTCCACACTTCTACGTATCAGTCAAACGATGTAAAGGTAAAGGTCACCTTTATTCTAACGGCAAACTCATGCCGGTGTGTGCCAAGCTAATCCCTTCCAGAAGCCCATAGTTGCGTGTGACATCTACATCATGGGACATATGTGTAAACACTGTGCTTTCGGGTTTAAGCCTTCCTATAAGCTCCTGAGCCTCCAGCATGTCATATACGGAACGGGTGGCATACTCGGCCTCCTCATGATAAAAACTCGTTCCCAGGACGAGCAAATTCAGATTGTGCAAGGGCAAAATTTCCGCCTCATTCAATCCAATCGAATCCGAACAGTAAGCCCACGAGAAACCGTCCTTTTCCAGACGATAAGCGTAGGCATATCCGTTCTTCCCGTGATTCACACGCCATCCCCGGATATTCCATCCGCCAAGTTGTGCTCCCTGGTCTACTGGAATAAGATCCAAGTTTCCAGAGAGCCAGGAAAATTGACGCAAGATCGTGTCGATCACTTCCTGTGGCGCGTACAAGCGACCTCTGTTCCCAGTCCAGCGACAGGCATCTGCCCATTCTGGTAATCCTCCAATATGGTCAAAATGTGCATGTGTCACAAGGATCGTAGGGATAAAACGCAGACCGCGCAATTCTAGCTGTCTGCGCCAGTCCGGGCCACAATCAATCATAAAATCCTCCGTCTCGCTTTCGATCAGCACAGACGATCTCAATCTTACATTCGCCCCTGTCGTGCGAGCTTCTGTGCATACGAGACAATCACAATATACACGCGGAACCCCCATTGCATCCCCCGTGCCAAGAAAAATAAGCCGATTCATGGTTTAACTCCTATCTATCTGGGTCTTTTTACTACTATTATAACGAACAGACCGATTCTACGTAAATCATCTGCGTAAATCCTTCCAGCGTCAACGCCAAAAGGAGCATGCCCAAAGCCGTGAAATCCGGCCAGACATCCCCTCATGCGTGATCGTATTTATTTTCAAATGATGATAGGCATTGGATCTTCCTTCAGGCGGTTTTCCACCATCCAGCTGGACTGGTCATTATAGAGATAGGCTCGATGCACCAACACTCGCACCTGCTGACCAGGTTCCAGCGTAGACTTCTCCAGCGAGCGGTATGTCATGAGACGATGATCCCCGACCTGTACTTCAACCATCCACTCACTTCCACGAAAATGCAAATGCTTCACTGTGCCTTCCTCGGTCGCCGACAGAAGCGTAAATTCCTCGCTTGGCCCGACATCAATATACTCTGGACGGATCAAGGCACGTGTTCCCAGTCCAGCAGCTTCTTCGAAGCCTCTGAGACTGCCTGCCTGTTCAATCACCGTAGATTCCCCAATAAAGGAAGCCACGAACGGAGTACCCGGTTTTTTATAAATATCCCAAGGTGTTCCCTTCTGCTCCAGTCGTCCCTGATTAATCACCATAATTTCATCCGCTACTTCAATCGCCTCATCCTGATCATGGGTGACAAAAATTGAAGTAATACCCACCCGCTCAATCAACTCTCGCAGCCAGGTGCGCAGCTCCTGACGAATCTTGGCATCAATAGCTGCAAAAGGCTCATCCAACAGCAGCAATTGAGGCTCTGGTGCCAAAGCACGCGCAAAGGCAACCCGCTGTCGCTGTCCACCTGACAACTGATGCGGATAACGATGCTCAAATCCTTTGAGCCCCGTTAGTTCGACCAACTCTGTGACCCGTTCCTTGATGCGGGTTTTGGAGCTTTTTTTCACTTTCAGGCCAAAGGCAATATTGTCGTAGACGCTCATGTGCTTGAACAAAGCATAGTTTTGAAATACAAATCCGATTCCACGTTCCTGCGGGGACAGCTCGTTTACCCTTTTTCCATGAAAATGAATTTCTCCCGCATCCGGTTGCTCCAGACCCGCCAAAATGCGAAGAATGGAGGTTTTCCCCCCACCACTTGGACCGAGTAAGCCAATAAGATGGCCCGCCTGAATATCAAAAGATACGTCCTTTACTGCATGAAAATTACCGAAATGCTTGTTTAATCCTCTTACTTCCACATGCATATCCGTACACTTCCTTTCCGCTTCTGGACCTGTTCAGGAACAGCAGCAGCCTTGCTTCCCGCAAAGCACGTACCTCATTTGAAATCATTTAATTATTCCAATGTATATACTATGTTTTTTCTTATGTGATACTTTATCAAAGGAAAGTAATTTTCGTCAACTATATATTATCTTAGGAATTAAAAGGGTAAAGTATTAAGAAGAAAGGAGATGGAGTTATTGTTGCATACTTTAGAATTATCCACTACACGGCGAGATGAAATGCGCGATATTACACGAGAGGTTGCTTCATTGATCGAAAAAAGCGGGGTACAACAAGGAACCGCACTTGTTTATTGTCCACACACGACAGCCGGCATCGCCATTAATGAAAATGCAGACCCAGATGTCAAACATGATGTGATATTCAGACTAGATGAAGTCTATCCGTGGGAACATCCCCAATATCGCCATATGGAGGGAAATACAGCTTCCCACCTAAAATCCATTACGACAGGCCCCTCACAAACGATCATCATCCATGATGGAAAGCTGTTGCTCGGACGATGGCAGGGACTTTATTTTTGTGAATTCGACGGACCACGTAGACGCCAATACCATGTAAAGATCATGAAGGGCTGACAGACCGGGTAAAAAAACAGACCATGATGTTTTCCTACTGGATGCATCATCGTCTGTTAAATCCTTAGTCGCTTTCGCAAAGTACCGTAATGATAAGTCACCGTCATGAAGTGCATACACCCAGAAAAGCACCCTACATGTTCATGGCTGAAGTGTGTGAATGCAGGTACGCTCATAGGTGTCTGCACAGCAGCTTTACATGTGCTAAGGCAGCGGGCCTAATTTCTTCAAATGTTAAACCGTCCTGAATATAAAATGATACAAAGCCATGCATGGATAAAAACAGGCTTTTCGGTACCCTTGAGCAATCTTCCTCCGAATGCCCCTGACCACTCAATTCTTGACGGATCATGGACGCAAATAGTTCCACACAACGGTTTTGCTCTGTGCGACAGTATGCAAATAGTTCTTCATCGTGCATCATGAACATAATTTCGTACTGATATGGATTTTCCAAACCAAAACGGATAAATTCCAGCATCAAGTACTCCAGCCTGCTCAAGCCATCATCAGGCGTACCTGTTGCTGCTTGCAGTAGAATCCCACGCAATGTATTAAAATCTTCAATTACAATGGCATAGAACAGTTCAGCCTTCTCTTTAAAATGATAATATAACGAACCATGACTGTAACCCAGATGCTGGCCAATGCTGCGCATTGAAATCGCACGGTAGCCCTTGGTAATAAACAAGTGCCTGGCCGCTTCCAGAATCCGCCCTCTTGACAACTCCTGTTCTACTGCTCTTCTAGCCATATTATTTATTCCCCTTCAATAAAGTAAAGCTGCTCTCCCTCCGACACAAGCGATTGCCCCTGCGTCAAGTCTGTTATCCAGTTGCTGAAGGATTCCGCATCACCAGCCAGCGGCAGACAGGTTAAGGTAACTTTATCCGTAAACATTGTTTCTCCAGTGCGGATGCTGCGATTGCGTAATTCATTTTCCACTTTGCCCAACCAGGTATAATCCAATTCTACAAAAACTTCACGATGCAGCACACGTGTAATTGCATCCCCTGCCTCGATTGCTGCAACAGCACCATCTGAATACGCGCGAATCAGACCGCCTGCTCCCAACAAAATCCCACCAAAGTAACGGGTAACAACAATAGCGACATTTTTCAGCTTCTGGTTGCGGATCACCTCCAAAATAGGCTTTCCAGCCGTACCACTCGGTTCTCCGTCATCCGATTGCTTTTGGATTTCGTCTCTTTCGCCAATCATGTAAGCAGAACAATTATGGGTAGCGTTCCAATGCTCTTTTTTGATGCGTTCTATGAAAGCAGTTGCTTCTTCCTCAGTTTGAACAGGCTGAATATGGCCGATAAAACGGGATTTTCGAATCACAATTTCCTTGTTGCCGGCACCGCGTACGGTTCGGTATTGTTCCAACATACACGTATAACCTTCCTTACTTCATTTTACAAGAAAGCAGTCCCCCGCTTCTGGCAGCTGGTGAACTGCTTTCCTGTACTTTAATTGATGCTATACACTATAACACTTCTGACCGAAATCCTGTTTCGCATCAGAGATTACAGCACTCTTATTCAGACAATCTCGCTTCAAGCTCAGCTTTTTCTTTTTCGAAGCCTGGTTTGCCGAGCAGCGCAAACATGTTCTTCTTGTAAGCTTCTACGCCCGGTTGATCGAACGGATTTACACCCAACAGGTAGCCGCTGATGCCGCAAGCTTTTTCGAAGAAATAAGCAAGATAGCCGAAAGAATAAGGGCTTAAGTCAGGAATATTTACAATCAAGTTCGGTACTTGTCCGTCTGTGTGAGCCAGCAATGTACCTTGGAATGCTTTTTTGTTTACAAAATCCACAGTTTTGCCTGCCAGGAAATTCAGTCCGTCCAGATCATCCTCATCTGCTTCGATGGTGATGTGACTAGGTACATTTTCTACTTGGATTACCGTTTCGAAAATGTTGCGGCTGCCTTCCTGAATGAATTGTCCCATGGAGTGCAGGTCTGTCGAGAAATCAACAGAAGCAGGATAAATGCCTTTGTAATCCTTGCCTTCGCTTTCTCCGTACAACTGTTTCCACCACTCGGATACAAAATGAAGAGACGGCTCATAGTTTACGAGAATTTCAATTGCTTTACCTTTGCGGTACAAAGCGTTACGAACGGCTGCATATTGATAAGCCTCGTTCTCAGCTACATTCGGGTTGCTGTACTCTTTGGAAGCGTCTGCCGCCCCCTGCATCATTTCCTCGATGTTAATGCCTGCAGTAGCAATCGGCAACAAGCCTACTGCTGTCAGCACGGAGTAACGACCACCCACATCATCAGGAATAATGAAGGATTCGTAGCCTTCCTCGTTAGCCAGTTTTTTCAAAGCGCCACGTTCTTTATCCGTCGTTGCATAAATACGCTTGCGTGCTTCTTCTTTACCGTATTTTTTCTCCAGAGCTGCACGGAATACGCGGAATGCGATCGCTGGCTCTGTTGTCGTACCTGATTTGGAAATGACGTTCACAGAGAAGTCTTTACCCTCAATCAGTTCCAACAGATGATTCACATATGTAGAGCTGATGTTGTTGCCTGCAAAATAAATAGCTGGACCCTTGCGTTGATCTTTAGGCAGCGCATTGTAGAAAGAATGCGACAGCATTTCGATCGCAGCACGTGCTCCAAGGTAAGAACCGCCGATACCGATTACGATCAGTACTTCGGAATCGCTTTGAATTTTAGCAGCAGCCTTTTGGATGCGCGCAAACTCTTCTTTATCATAATTAGTAGGCAGGTCAATCCAACCCAAGAAATCGGAACCTACACCGGTTTGGTTGTGCAGTTGCTCATGAGCCAACTTGATAGGCTCTGCAAAATAATCAATTTCGTGCTGACCTACAAAGGAGAGTGCTTTAGTGTAATCAAAAATAACTTTTTTAGACATGTTTGGAACCTCCTGTTTGGTATTACTAAGACCATGAATACGAACATAAGGACTTAGGAATAGGATACTTTAATTTGCTGGGCCTGACAAGCTTGCGTTACCTGTGTATCCTGTGCTTGACAGCCCCTCCTGTAGATAGGGTAGCATGCCCATGCTACAATTAACTGAGATCAACCTGTTTTATATTCATTTCAAGCCGAACTCGCAATCTGCATCGGACGGCAACTTCCAACAAGAAAGGTGATTAGCAATGAAAAACATCGGATTTATCGGACTGGGCACCATGGGCGCCCCGATGGCATCCAATCTGCTAAAGCAGGGATTCGGAGTCACAGTTTATAATCGTACCGCTTCGCGCTGCGAACCACTGGCAGAGCAAGGCGCACGTACAGCTTCAACTCCTCGTGAAGCAGCTGAAGGTCAGCACTTGGTCATTACCATGGTCAGCGATGATCACTCCATTCGTGACATCTATTACGGCGATGACGGCGTGTTTGCCGGGCTTACGGCTGGCATGACCGTGATGGACAACAGTACGATTTCACCTGAACTGGTCAAACAACTGGCCGCCGAAGCGGACAAGCTGGGCTGCTCCTTCATTGATGCACCCGTAACAGGCAGTAAGCCTGCTGCTGTAGACGGTACACTTGTGTTCATGGTTGGCGGTAATGCAGAAGCCATTGCGGCACAATCAGATGTTTTTGATACCCTGGGCAAAAAGGTACTTCATATGGGACCTAATGGCAGCGGGGCCGTAGCCAAGCTCGCTCATAATACGATGGTGGGTATTCATAACCTCGCTCTGGCTGAAGGCTTTGCTATCGCGGCTAAATCCGGCATCCCGGCAGACAGCTTCCTTGAATTGGTACAACTTGGATCGGCAGGCAGCAAGGCCGCTGACCTGAAAGGGCGTAAAATCATTGAACATGATTTTAGCAACCAGTTCTCACTTGCCTTGATGCTTAAGGACTTGAAGCTTGCTTCCTCACTAACAGACAGCCTGTCCATCCCTGCACCTATGTTATCCATTGCCAAAAGCCTGTTTCAAGCCGGGCAAACACAAGGCTACGGCGATGAAGACCTATCCGCTGTCGTGAAGACATACGAAGCATGGATTGGCCACACCATTGGTGGTCAACCTCTCGAATAAGCTGCACCTTTCTTTGTAACCATACTGTTGTGCCTGTGTACATATGGCAGAGCTTTAGGGTAAGCACACTTGGCTTGAAGGCTGAGTGTGCTTACCCGTTTTAGCTTATTATTCGGGATAAGAACAGCAATAATCAGTTACACTTCGTACTTCCAGCTTGAATGAAGACTTTGCAGGTACGTGAAAGGTTGCCGTCCCTTGTATTTCTAGCCATTCCTCAGTACCTGGAAGCAACACTCTCAAATCCCCTGCCAAAATCTCCATGATCTCACGGGAATCCGTGCCGAACTCATACGTTCCTGGCAGCATAATACCCAGTGTAACCTTACTGCCGTCACCTAGGATGACTGTACGGCTTGTAACCTGACCATCGTAATAAACGTTTGCTTTTTTAACTACGCTTACTCCATCGAACTGTGTCATTCGTTATCCCCTCATCTGCTCTCAATGGTTGAATGAATATTGGTGCATCATAACATAGATTTGATTCCAGCTTCAGTATGAAAATACACACTGTATCACCGCATCCTATAGATTGGAATTTAATAGTGATTTCATTGCAGAGCATCAACTGTATGAAACAAACAGCCGTAAGCCTTTCTCAGGTTACGACTGTCTGTTTTAGATGCTCAGTGTTTTATTTCAACAAAGCTTTCACACGGCTAACAACATTCTCTACTGTAAAGCCGTATTCCTTAATCACACGGTCGCCAGGTGCGGATGCGCCGAATGTGCTGATACCGAGAATGTCGCCTTGGTCGCCAACATATTTTTCCCAGCCCAGTGGATACGCCATTTCTACAGCCAAACGAGCTTTCACTTCTGGCAGCAGAACGGAATCTTTGTATGCTTTGTCTTGTTTTTCGAACAGATCCCAGCTTGGGAAGCTGATAACACGTACTTGAATACCTTGTTCTGCCAGTGCTTCCTGAGCTTTAACAGCCAATTGTACTTCGGAGCCTGTAGCCAGAATTTGAGCAACCGGTTTGCCGTCTGTTGCATCTGCAACCACATAAGCACCACGTTTGATACCTTCGCGTGCATGCTCAGCACTAGCAGCCAGGATTGGCAGGTTTTGACGAGTCAATACCAGAGCAACCGGGTTTTTCTTGTTTTCCAGCGTATAAGCCCAAGCAGCAGAAGTTTCATTACCGTCCGCTGGACGAATTACTGTCAAGTTCGGGATAATACGCAGGGAAGCCAATTGTTCGATCGGCTCATGAGTCGGACCATCTTCACCTACAGCAATACTGTCGTGAGTCAGAACGTAGGTTACAGGCAATCCCATCAGAGCTGCCAGACGAACGGCTGGACGCAGATAGTCTGTAAATACGAAGAATGTACCGCCGAATACTTTTACACCTTGGTGCAACGCCATACCGTTCATCGCAGCAGCCATACCAAATTCACGGATACCGAAATAGATGTTACGGCCGGCGTAGTCTTCTGGCGTAAAGTTCGTCAGGTTGTTCAAATGTGTCATCGTGGAGCTCTCCAGATCGGCAGATCCGCCTGTCAGGAAAGGTACGTTTGGAGCCAATCCGTTCAGAGCATTACCAGAAGCTACACGAGTCGAAACGGCTTTGTCTCCAGTCGTGTATTTCGGAAGATCACGATCCCATCCTTCTGGAAGATCACCGTTTACAGCTGTTTCGAACTGAGCTGCCAAATCAGGGTGAGCTGCTTTGTATTTCGCGAACTGTTCATCCCATGCTTTGTTCGCCGCGATACCGCGCTCTTTTACTTTAGCAAAATGCTCGCGAACCTCTTGTGGTACGTGGAAGTCCTCTTCGTATACCCATTTGTAGAATTCTTTAGTCAGCTTGGCTTCTTCTGATCCCAGCGGGGAACCATGAGTACCACCGTGTCCGCCTTTACCTTGTTTGTTCGGGCTTCCGTAGCCGATAACTGTCTTCACTTCAATCAGCGTAGGGCGTGTCGAGTCGCCTTGCGCTTCTTCAATGGCTTTTTGGATGGCTGGAAGATCGTTACCATCTTCTACACGCAGTACTTGCCAGTTGTAAGCTTCAAAACGTTTGGCAACACTCTCGGAAGAGGACAGATTAAGCTTGCCGTCCAGTGTAATATCATTGGAATCAAACAATACAATCAGCTTGCCCAGTTGTAAGCGACCAGCCAACGAAGCAGCCTCGTGGGAAATACCCTCCATCAGATCGCCATCGCCGCAGATTGCATACGTGAAGTGATCTACAACTTTAAATTCGTCTTTATTATATGTTGCACCCAGTTGAGCTTCAGCCATTGCCATACCTACGGACATTGCGAGACCTTGTCCCAGAGGTCCAGTTGTAGCATCTACACCAGCAGTGTGCCCAAACTCAGGGTGGCCCGGTGTAAGGCTGCCCCATTGACGGAATTGCTTCAGTTCTTCCATAGGAAGATCATAGCCGCTCAGGTGCAGAAGGCTGTATAGCAACATGGAACCGTGTCCTGCGGACAATACAAAACGGTCACGGTTAACCCACGTAGGTTGATCGGGATTATGATTCATCGTTTTAGCAAAAAGTTGGTATCCCATTGGCGCGGAGCCCATCGGCATACCAGGATGTCCCGAGTTTGCTTTCTCGATGGCGTCAATTGCCAACGTACGAATAGTTGTGATGGACAAATTGTCGATCGTGGAGTTTTCATCCTTTTGAATCGCTTGATTCTGGTCAGTCATGGTTTGCCTCCTCATATTGTATAAAGTATGTCAATTGCATTCGGTCATACTCTCCAACACCACCGTCCGATATAGAAACGATGTCTATTGAAGTGAGTGAATCTGCTTGAATGTTTCAATATGACTTATACATTCTTAAGTATTGTACCATTTGCCGTGAAAGTTTGCCAGATCGTTTATAAAGATGATTGTGGAAATGTTGTACCGAGTCCTCATATAAATATACCCGTAATGTATTAACCTCATTTAAAAAATTATAAAATCACAAAAAATATTATGTACTGACCGTTTATAAGGCAAATAGCTCACATGAGGATTTTTCAAAAATCCCATAAGCGACTTCCAATGAACAAGATATAGATCGAAATGGTTTAGTTCGTCTATATCTTGCACTTCGGAGCGACTGGAATCGAATTTTGCAAAATCCTTATATAAAAAAACAAAGCCCGTTTTGCGACGGGCTTTGTTCAACAAAAAATATATACTCACAAAATTTTTTCTAAAATTTTAGGATTAGTTAAAAACGACCGTTTTGTTCTCATGAACCAGAATACGATCCTCTGCATGCCACTTCACGGCTCTTGCCAAAACGACCCGCTCTATGGTGCGACCGATCCGTTTTAGCTCATTTACATCATCTCCGTGGCTTACCCGCTGCACGTCCTGCTCAATGATCGGGCCGCCGTCCAATTCTTCAGTTACATAATGCGCAGTAGCACCAATAATTTTCACACCGCGATTATAGGCTTGGGCATATGGCTTCCCACCCACGAATGCAGGCAGAAAGGAATGATGGATATTGATAATTCGGTTGCGATAATGCTCAATAAACTTGGGAGAAATAATCTGCATGTAACGGGCCAAAATGATAACGTCAATGTCTTCGCCAATGACCTCTAGTTGACGGCGCTCCGCCTCCGGTTTAGTATCGGCGGTTACCGGAATATGGTGATATGGGATGCCAAACGATTCCACATACTCCTTCATATCCGGATGATTACTAACCACCAATGAAATATCCGCGTCCAGATCTCCTGCCTGCCATTGCCACAGCAGTTCTACCAAACAGTGATCTTCTTTGGAAACGAAAATAGCCAGTTTTTTCTTGCGGCTAACCGCAGAAATCGTCCACTCCATACGGAATTGCTCAGCAACAGCGGCAAAATCCTGCTCCAACTGTGGTTGGGTTGCACTCAAATTCGGTAGATCAAATTCAATACGCATAAAAAACATACCGCCGGACGGGTCCATTGTATATTGATCAGATTGAACAATATTGGCCCCATGCTCGTACAAAAAACGGGACACGGCCGCTACAATACCTGGTCCGTCTGGACAAGATACAAGCATACGCGCGCGGTTTTCATGGGCTGATAGAGTGCTATTTTGCTGATGTTTTACGTGAATTTCCATGTGGCTATTAATCCCCCTTAGCTTATACCGTCACTGGCAAATGACTGCCGGCAAACCAGGCAATCAACCGTTGATTAATGTGTTCTTCGCTCAAATCTGGAAATAGTGCTGCTTCCGTTATCATGTCATACAGACGCTCCAACGGCTCACGTGGATCGGCTTTTCTTGCTTTGGCATCATTTTTCAGCAGAGCCCAGGTGTCCAGCACAAATTTACGGACGTCCACATCCTGTTTTTTGAAAAACGAATGCAGCTGCTCTACCTGACCCAAAAACTCATCCCCAAAGCGCTCCTTTACATTTCCGCGAAGCAGGGCAATTTCAACCTCATACATCGGACGCTGAGTTTTGGCTTCCTTACCAATCCATGGCGTCTCCAAAATAAACGGACGTCCTTGAAGTGCTTCATGATGCACCACATTATGAATAGTCTGATAGCCAATCCAGCCTGATCCGATCGGAGTATGTCGGTCTTTATGAGCGCCAACTGGATTTTTACTATCATTGATGTGAACAACTGCGATGCGATTCAAGCCGACAATACGGTCGAATTGCTCCAATACACCGTCCAAATCATTTACGATATCATAACCCGCATCGTGAATGTGACAGGTGTCCATACAAACCGTAAGACGCTCGTTATGCTCTACTTTATCAATAATGGAGGCAATCTCCTCAAAGCTACGACCCATTTCCGTTCCTTTGCCTGCCATCGTTTCAAGCGCAATGTTAACATCTGTCTCCTTCACGCCGTTTAGTACCTCGTTCAAACCATCAGCAATACGCCCAATTCCGTATTCTGCATCCTTATCGGTAAAAGCGCCTGGATGCAGCACGATATTTTTCACACCAATCGCGTGTGTGCGTCGAATTTCCTCCTGAAGAAAGCTGACCGCAAGCTCATAGGTATTTTCTTTGTAAGAGCCAAGGTTGATGATATACGGGGCATGCACCACGATATCTTCCATTCCCTTTTCAACCATTAACTGCTTGCCTTCCTCCAAATACATGGACTCCATCGGCTTACGGCGCGTGTTTTGCGGTGCCCCCGTGTATATCATAAAGGAGCTGGACCCGTAAGAAGACGCTTCTTTTGTAGCGCTGAGCAGACCCTTGTCCGAGAAGGACACATGAGAACCAATTTTCAGCATGATCCTGATTCATCCCCTTATCCTGTTATACTTGTCTTATTTTAATTTAATCATTTTAACGTGATTATTGAAATCAAACAACATAGCTTTTATGGCAGCTTTCTTAAATGACTCTATTAAGGGAACACGTAGATAAAGTACACATCAGAATATATGTTAGTCAAACGAGGGTAAATAAAATCATGGATTGACATCCTTAACCGTATAAAGGTACATTCATATGAAGTTTTTTTCTCGAAAAGGGTTATATTCTATAACAGATGTATTTTTTTGTGAATCGGAAGGAGAACTGGCTCCATGAACATCATCGTATGTGGAGGAACTGGATTGGTGGGGAGTGCACTGGTCAAAAGCTTGCTAGACGACGGATACACCGTGAAAGTCGTTACCCGCAAGCCACTGGTAGGACACGAAGCGAGCCCCCGTTTGCAATATATGAGTTGGAACGAATTAAAACAAAAGCCTGAAGTACTGGAAGGCACAGATGCGGTCGTTAATTTAGCAGGCGAAACGCTGAATCAGCGCTGGACAGATAAGTCCAAACAAAGAATTCTTCAATCACGACTGCTATCTGTTGCCCGTTTGGCTCAAGCATTGAATGCTCTACAAAAAAAACCGAAAGTTATCATTCAGGCTTCGGCTGTTGCCGCCTATGGTACTTCCCTGACCGAAACATTCGATGAAACGAGCCCTCGTCGTTCGGGAGATTTTCTGTCTCAGGTGGTTGAGCAATGGGAGGAAGCCGCCAATGCCTACCCTTCTGATGCCCGTTTAATTAAGTTACGCATTAGCCTTGTGCTGGACAGAAAAAAAGGGGCATTCCCCCTCATGAAAATGCCTTACAGCTTCGGATTCGGCGGCAAAATAGGCAGTGGTCATCAATGGATGAGCTGGATTCATATTGAAGATATCGTTCGTCTGATCACGTACTGCATCCATACGACGGAAATCGTCGGGGCAGTGAATGCTTCATCACCACATCCCTTGACGAACGACCAGTTTGGGAGGACAGTAGCTACGGTATATCACCGTCCGCACTGGTTTCCCGTCCCCAGCATTCTCGTTTCAAAGCTAGTTGGTGAGATGAGCACGCTTGTATTGGATGGTCAAAAGGTAATACCGCGCAAAGCGCTGGAGCACGGATTTAAGTTTAACTATCCTGCACTTAAGGACGCTCTTGAGGAACTCCATTCTTCCCAAAAACAGCATTGAAATTAAAAAGAGGAACTCCAGGCTGGTAGGTAGTGTCACTGCCAGCTTAGGGTTCTTTTTTTAGTCAGACACAATCTCTCAAGCAGACTGCAAGTTTTTAAGATGCTCCATTTCATTCCTATGAATAGCCCCCTATTACAAAGAAAGAAGCCCTGAATATAACAGGCCTCTTCTTGACAAATATCCATATAACCTTCATTTATGATGCATTAGAGGATTTAAAAGAATCCAGTCTATAAGTATAAGAGACTCCAGCAATTTTAAAAGTGTCTCCATCCTTCATTGTGTACTCCTTATAAGGCACCATAGGCTCTCCATTCAGAACAGTTCCGTTCGTCGAGGATAGATCCTTAACAATGTGGCTATCTCCTCCTGTAACTATGCAAAGCTCAATATGAGAACGGGAAGCTCCATCCGTATGCTCCACAAACTGGACCAATTGCGGATCCCTCCCGATGATAAAGCTGCCTGCAACGAATTGGTCTGGCTGCAACTGGATGCGCTCGGTCCCTCCACTACCTGGTGGCTTGCGATCCAGGCAAGCAATGGGTGATTGCTGAACAGGTGAAATCTGTATCTCTTGATCTGGACGAAGTAGCATCGTTTCCTGCTTAGATGCAGCATTTAGCAGCTCCGTTACCCCAGAGAGAGACTTATAATAAGCTTCACTGGTATCACTAGCTTCCAATTCATTTCCCCGTTCCGCACCTTTCCACGATGGCTCGTGTAAGTCAAAATTCACTGAAGTTTTCTTTCTATCTTCCGTAACTCGATTTCCCACGCTTTTAGATTCTGAGTTTGGAAAAGTCCATTTCCAGCTCTCCTGCCCTTGATCACTCGAATCGGAAGATTGCTTGTCTTGATGATGACGTCCCGCTACAAATCCGGTCAGCTTATCTACCTGATAACGACCATTTTTGCGATGTGCTGGGGAAGAAGTAGTTCCTAACCATTCCGAATCCAATACAGGTACTGAATCGCTGTACATATGAGATGAAGCTTGATTGCGCTCCCATTTCCCCGTCCAGCTTATATAAGCAACAGCGGCAATCACCAAGGTCAGCACCACGGAAATGATCAACGGTACCGTCTCTGGATGATCCAGATAAATATAACGCCACACAATAGCCGAAGCGAGCAGACATCCGAGAGCAATGTACGTTTTATATTTTTGCAATCCAGACTCCACATCTTCTACTTCGTTTTCTGTTACAAGCTCAGAATTCTCCTCTGGTTTCACGGACGGTTTGAGCCGATTGATCCGTTTAAGCTCCTGAATCTCCTGCAGAGTTTCCCGATGCTCTTGCCCGTACGTTCCGTCACGATCTGTATAGTTCCCCTGTGAGGTATGAGCAGATATGATAGGGTCGGCTGATGAAAAAGCTCGCCCTTCCATACTTTCTCCCTGCACGCTAGCACTCTCTGTACCAGCCTTCATTCCTTGCAATAGCAGTTCCTTTAGCAATCCCAATTCAAATTCATTTCTATCACACAGATCGAGAATGCGTTGTATATATTCTCCCTGAAAGTGGGCCACACGAGTCATTAAACGAATAACCATCTGCTTAAATTGACTGCCTGTTTGCCCTGCATACTGTACACTGCGTAAAGGAACATAGGTTAAACTGACGGTTTCCCTTGTACCTGAACCACTTAGAAAAATATAATCCTCGTGCAAAATAAACTGGCGGATATCTAACATATATTGCGGGCTACGATGGAGGGCATCTGCCACTTCAAAAAGAATCCGGTAGAAATCAGAAGTCGACACGCTCCCACCTTTCCATAACTGGGAAAGCATGCGTTGCCCCGAAATGTCGTAATGGAACTCAATCTGAAAATCGACTTCCTTTATTCTAAGTTCCAGCAGACCGGGAATCCGATTACCAGTCATCATTCCGGTCTGTACGGAATTTAAATCATCGGTCTTGAGCCCGTCTTCCTTGTTTAGAATCATAAATGTCCCGCCGTTCCGGGCAAAATCCCTGCTTAAACCAAACAATTCATGACCTCCTTAACAATTTCCTATCTCCATGAGGTAGCATGATCTCCCCCAGCGGACATGTCATGGCAAGAAGTAAAGATAAGCACTGATCGCTCCCGGAATGACTGCCGTCATAAAAGGAAACCTGAGGTGCGCTTCATTTCCACTGGTCAGCGCTTTGCCGCTGCGAAATAGAAAAAATCCTCCTAAATTAAAAGCCACGCGCCGCAGTCTCATGATGGTTTCCCTCTTCCACAGCAAAATTCCTATGCCAATAATACCTGCAAAAAAAATCGAATATAAAGCTGACTGCCATGCAAAAGCGGCACCAGTCCATGCTCCAATCAAGCCGAATAGCTTTACATCTCCTGCACCAACAGCTCCCATCCAGTACAAAATCAGCATGAAACCAAATCCGGTACCCAGTCCAGCAACTGCAAATAAAAAACCGTGCCACCCTCCAAGCAGAGTATTGAACACCAAGCCTACCACTATGCCGGGCAATGTAAGCTTATTAGGGATTTTCATGCTACGTAAATCCGTAACTAACGCAATCGCGAGCAGAACTCCGCATACAATATACATCCACGTCATCCCCCTTTATAAAATAGAACTAGCAGACTGCCAAATCATTTTCCATCGTAGTTATTCCTGTCCGTCTATGTCGAGTCGATCCTATCTATCCATCAGCTGGCTTTTCCACGGTAAACGGAACTTCTATACGTTGACCGTCCTCCGTTTCAATCACAAAGCTCCATTGACCGGGTGTTGTGTTCGTTCCCACAAACCAGTTCCATTCAATAATTCCGTCCACATTGGCAGAGGTCCAGCCCAAGTGCTGAGCTGTGCTCTCACCCGACTTGTAAAGTACAGAAAGGTTAGCAGTCTTCCCAGGCTCAACCTTGGCCTTGATCAAATTGTACACACCCTTCACAGCAGGTTCAGGCTTGACGAGCAACTGTATGGAATGCTGCGCATCCTTATCCGCTGTTGCCTCTTCTGTACCTGTCCCCTCCCCTGTGTCGCCAATCCAAAGACGTTCCTCTGCCGCCGCCTGAAGCACAATGCTGCGATACAGAAAGGGGACCTTCATCGGCAGTTCATACGACAGCTCTACTCTAAAATAAGGGTCCTTAGTTCCTGTAAGAGCAGGTACATGTATGCTCGTTACATGAATACGGTCATACTCCAGAATGCTTTCCTCCATAAAAGGCTTTAGCATCGGCTTCAGAACAGGGTCAAGTGCAGCTTCCGTAAATCGCCCCCGCAGCTCCTCCATCGGCTTTTGACCGCCCTGAACAGCGCTTTCTACCCAATCACCAATTGGAGGTGGCAACTGGGCAGCGAATTGGCTTGCATATTCACTCACAGATAACCTAGGCAATTCATCCATCGGTTCACGGACTGTATCTATTTTCGCGGACGCCGCCTCCACGGCTAGAGAAACTGGGTAGATTTTAGTCGAAACCTGCTTAACCGCTTCTGAAGCGGTGTTCTGCAAGGCTGTGGATACCAGCGTCATCTGAACCATATAAATGAGAAAAATAATAAAAAACAGAAACATTGGCAACACCAGTGACGCTTCTAAAACAATACTTCCTTGTTCACATTGCTTCTGCCCACAAACTTTCCGTAAACACCGATTAATAGGAAAAATGCGCTGTTTTCGTGACATAGTACACACTTCCCTTAATACTCTCGCCTTCTTTTGAGGCGGTCCCGAGCATTTTCATTACCCCAGGTAGAAACCACAGCCTCATCCCATTCCTGACTTCACCCGTTGCATACGTTTGCCGCTCAGCAGGATTGACATCTGTATTCAGGCGGATCAGAGCAAGCATACGGGACATTTTTCGTTCATTATTGCTATGGAGCATCAGGAACAATCGCAAATGATCCTTGTATGTCATTCGAAATTTCAGAAAATCAGACAATGGCACGTCCCCCTTTTGTGCCAGCATAATCATATCTTCTATCGCTTTTTCTACTCCATATAACAAAGCTGCCGCCAAAACGACCAGCGGATTACCTTTTGAGCTGTTTTTAACCAATCCCTCCATTGTTCGAATGGCAAGTCTCATAGCGAAAATTTCTCCATAGGCGGATGCCAGATTGCCTGTCGGATTATGGAACCCATACAGGATGTACTCAACTTCCTGATTATTCACCTCCAGCTGATCTCCCAAAATCTGTGCAGCATTTCCCACATTTCCACCCGATCCGGCCAAACTGCCAAAACGGCTAAAATCCACATGATGGAAGTAAGAAAGCGCATATTCATTCTGGTAAAACTCGTCTCCCAGTTGAGTCAGTAAATTGGATGCCGACCCGTATAGACCATCCATACTATCCATGGAAGCTCCCACTGCATCATAGGTGTCATAGGGCAAATCAGCGGATACAGATGGACTGGATGTAGACTGGTTAAACGAAATACTTTCATTGTAATACCGCTCCAGATTTTGGAATTGTTCTGCACTTTGTTTACCTTTGGAAAGAACCTCAATGATCCGATAGGCTTGTTTGAGCTTGTTTTTCGCCTCTTTTTCCATTTTCTTGCGTTCTTTGTCCGGTCCACGTCGCGTATCCATCATTTTGGCTTCACCATCGAGTACATTGGCAGGTCCCGCCCAAGCATACGCATTCAAGTATTTATCTATCTCTTTGAGCGTTGATGCGACTTCTTGCTTGAGCATATCTGCATTCAAAAATGGATCTGTATAAAAAGATAAGGTACGCATCATGCTCGTTATTATATTGTTAGCAGTATTTATAGAAGTCCGTTGCTTTTCGATTTCTGCTTCCCATTGCTCAAATTCCTTGTCTGGAATCAACAAATCCTCTGCTTTTTGCCGTGCGCTTCCTACCGACGGATCTGCGTTGGAGCCTGCTCCGCTTGAAGTAGGGGCTGCTGAAACCTCATCGTAGCCTGCATTGGCCGCCCTCTGCTTATATTGGGCAATGACTTTGCGCATCTCTTCATTAATCTGTTGGGCCTCATTTAACGGTTCCTTGGCTTCCAGAAGCAGCTTATCATGTTCTTCTCCAGCCTGAACCATGATCTGACGCAGGCGATCAAGCGCTGCCCTCGCTCTACGTGCATATTTTTCCATCTGCATGATTTTAACGTCGTCCACACTCTTCTTGTTATCTTCATATACATGTACGTAATGCTTATATTGAGCGGCAATATCGGCTACAACCTCAAGCGGGTCCCATATATACTGATTGGGCATATAAGTGCCCCTCTGTTTAATAATCCGCTTGCGAACCTCTTCCATATAAGCTCCTGCCTTACGCTGCTTCTCCAGCATGTCATCCAGTTTGGCCTCTCGTCTGTCGTACAGCTTTTGCAGCCTTTTCAGCAAATCTACCGTATGAGAAGCCTCTTTCATATTTTGAGAGAGCGGCTTTAGCTTTTCGAGCACTTCAAATGTAAAATCTACAGGTGCTTTATACTTCATCTCTTCACGGATCTGCTCGTTAAATATGGCATATTTACCAAGCTCCCTTTCCATTTGCAGGGAACTAGAATCCAGCTTCATATTCATAAGCGGTAGCGTATCTGCACGTGCCGTACGCCGCGCGCTGTCATTGAGCACTTTGACCATAATTTGTTCTCCGCCGCCTTCGCCATAAGCAAACAAACCGTACTCCTGTTGTAATGTCGGATCATAAGCAGACATCACTGAACGAACCGCCGCATGGGTCAGCCGTTCGGTCTGCACATGCAGTGCAGCAATTCTCGCGTAATCAATAAATACAGCAATAAAACCGAACATGACCGCCAAAATCAGAATTAAAAAGACCGTGACAGCACCTGATTCCCCGTCCTTTGTATTGTGTCCCTTACCAAACACCCGCTTCCTCCTTTCCAGTTACATTCCCGTTACTTACTTCTCACTGACCATTTTGACCATATTGCATCAATACTTTCCCTACAACTGCCGAATCTACCTTTTCACCTGATCCTCTGCCCATAACTTCGCACCATAATAACGGACCAACTCCACCGTACGAATCCATTCTACAGGTTCGACCACGCCAGAACTCATTTCCCCTTGCAAATCTGTCTGATCTAAAAACTGATTCAACAAAGGTACCTTCACTATCTTATTTAACTTTGTGATCACCTTACGGTGAATCATACTGTTCTCATATGTCATCTGCCCCTGCATGCCCGCAGGCATATTATTTTCTGCATTGGACAGCTTTTGAGCAGGTAACGAGCCTCCCCCATTGCCGCCCGGCACCTGTACACTTTCCTGATTGTTGGCTCCGGTCCAGCCAAACAGGGCTCCCAGCATAACATCATCCTTCAAGCGCCAATAGAGAGAATCCCGTTGCCCTTGCATAAATGCTCCCGTACGCGGGTCCTTGAAGCTGTTATCCCAACTGTAAGCAGCCCTTTCCGAAGCAGTAGCAGCGACCTGCACCAATATAGATTTTTGATATATGTACAGGCAAAAAAATAACATCACAAAAATGACCAGCAGTAGAATGGGAAAGACGAGGGAAGCTTCCAAGGAGAAGCTCCCGTCCTCTTTTTGTGCCAATTTGCGTAGCATTATGAATCCATAAAATCGTTACTTTTTTTATCCGCCTTTTTCAAAAGCCCTTCTACAATTTTCTTGATCTGATCCTTGAAAATAATTGCCACCGCAATCAGAATGGCAATGATCAGGATCATTTCTAACGTACCCAGACCATCCTCACCCTTGTACAATTTACGAATACTGCCTGTTACTAATGTCATCATCGTTTTATTCCTCCTACATATTCATCATCATTAAAGCCGGAGCGCCCACCAGCACAATTACCGTTAGCAAAATCAGCGCCATCGGGAATACTAGCTTAGATGAAGCCTGCTCCCCCCTTGTGCGGCTAATTGAAGTCCGCTTGCCCCATAACGTCTGGGATAACTCACGTAAAGCCATCACGAAATCGCTCCCGCCGCGCCTCATATTCAACAAAACTGTCGTCGTAAATACTGTCATTTCCTGAATGCCACAACGTTTGCTCAGGTGCTCAAATGCCTGTTGAAAGGAATAGCCGCTTTCCCATTCCCCCACCGTCTGCCTCAGTTCTCGATACAACGGATGTTCCGTATCCGCCCCTTTACGTTCCACGCAATGTAGCAATGCCCGTTGTACCGTCTCACCTGCACCTACTAAAAGCATCATTTTACTCAACAGTTCAGGCAGTTCCATTAAAATTTGCTGATCCCGCTTCTGTACTTTCCCATGCAAATCCTTGATCAGCGCGATGGGTACCAGAATACCAAGTCCCAATCCGAGCACCAGCCCGGTCGCATCCCCGCCCAGCATAAGCGATATTATAGCTCCACCAGCAGCCATCATATATCCGTAACCCAACATTTCTGCCAGAAAAAGCATCGTTTTTTCTCCGCTGTTGCGCATACCATACAGCTTCTGCACCGAACGCTGGAGCTTGAACATCAGCAAAGGCAGCCTGTGAGTAGCACGTGAAGCATGAATCATGTGTACAAATGGGACTGAAAGTCTTTGCAGCCGCAGTCCCTCCAGCTTCATATGGCGAAAATGCGCATACTTAGCACCATGCATCTGGTTCAGCACCACCCAGCCTCCCACTTGCAGAACCAGCATGACCAGACAAACCAACATCACCACACCCATCTCTCCTTACACTTCAATCTTCATAATGTGGTTGATCCACACAAGACACCCACCAAGCACCAATAAACAAAAGGTTGATAAAATCATACCTGTACCGCTGTATAAGGGCATCATGTAATCACCCGCTGTCATTGTCATAAATAATACAAACAAAAAAGGCGCCGCAAACATAACCCTTGATTCAAAACGTTTCTGCGCAATCATTACACCAATCTCCTGCTGAATTTCCAGCTTCTCACCAATGACACTTGAAGCTCGTCGTACGACTTCCACCAGATCACCTCCGGTTCGTTTGCAAGCCGCAAATACGTCCGCAAAATTCGTAATATCCTCCATCTGCGCCCGACGGGCCAAATCCTGCAAAGCAGCCTCTACAGGCTGTCCGATTTCGAGACAGGCGGTAATGATGTTAAATTCAAAAATCAGGTCGTGATCTCCATCTGGACTAAGCAATCTTAAATCCTCTACAGCCTCACGAAAACCATTCTCCACCGACCTCCCCGCTGAAAGAGAAGACGAGAGCGAATATAAAGCCTGCTTGAATTGGATGCTTAGAGCAGACCTGCGTCGATGCAGCAAAAATTGCCTAAAATAACGAGGCGTCACCCCAGCCCCGGCAGCGCACAGCAACGATAATATCCATTGGTGATAAAATAGATAACCGATCATTGCGAACAGCACGCCACTAAAGAATATGCACAGACTTTTTTGTACTGTCGATAATGTATATACCGTATAATCTGGCAGAGAAGGGACCTCACGTGATACTTGCTTGGCAGTCGTTTTTCCTGGCTTCACGCTGATACTCCTCCCCTGTGCCAGTTTTCCGGATTGATCCCGGCCATTTGCAGCTTCAAAGTATGTTGCAGACCCTCGCCACAACGTTCCAGACCTCCTACGATTCGCCCCTTACTTTCTCCTCGTTCCTGAAAACGATAAAGAGGGTTAAGCGTCACCTCACCATTTTCAAAGCCAATCACTTCGCTAATTTCCAGCACTCGTCTAGATTTGTCGCGCATCCGTGACAGATGAACGAATATATCAATAGCTGAGCTGATCTGCTGCCGTACTACTCCAAGCGGAAGCTCTGCTCCTCCGAGCACCATCGTTTCCAGCCGGCTGACCATATCGCGGATATTATTCGCATGCCCAGTTGACAACGATCCATCGTGTCCTGTATTCATCGCTTGCAGCATATCCAATGCCTCACTTCCCCGGACCTCACCCACCACAATGCGGTTGGGCCGCATACGCAGGGAGGAACGAATCAGATCACGAATTGTGATTTCTCCCTTCCCCTCGGTGTTCGCATTCCGTGTTTCCATGGAAACTAGATTAGGGACCGTCACAATTTGCAGCTCTGCTGAGTCTTCAATGGTAATAATCCGTTCAGACGACGGGATAAACTGGGATAATGCATTCAGAAAAGTTGTTTTACCAGAACCCGTTCCTCCGCTTATAAAAATGTTGTACTTGCTACGTACCAAGTCCTTGAGCATAGCAGCGGTTTCTGCATCAAGCGCACCCATTTGTATCAAGTCATCCATCGTCATAGGACGCTCGGGAAACTTCCGTATTGTCATCGTCGGACCCTTGAGAGCAACTGGAGGCAGCACAATATTTACGCGTGACCCATCCTTTAACCGGGCATCCACAATGGGAGAAGCCTCATTCACAATTCGGTTCACCCCGGCTACAATCGTCTGGATTAAATCCTCCAGCCGCTCGCGGGACTCAAATTGATCAGGTACCTGCATCACTTCACCAGCCCGCTCCACAAAAATTTCCCGGTGACTGTTAATCATAATTTCCGTAACGGTCGGATCGTCAATCAATGGCTGGAGTACATCCAGCCCACGGAAAGAGTTAAAAATCTTGCGCACAAGTGCGTGCTTCTCTCGGGAAGTTAAGCCCACCAGCTCTACATCGTGTAAAATTCGATTTTCAATATGCCGTACCAGATCTGCATCCTTTACCGAAGACGTTACGTCCAGCCCGTTTCGGATATCTGCTCGCAATGCCTTAAACCGTTCCTCATTCATGTTCATCAGCCCCTTTTAAGACCAAACGGCGGGCGGATGTGTTACACTGTCCACATTCAGCAGCTCGTGGCACAGATGACGAATTTCCCGCTGATAAATCGGTGAACTAAGCAGTAGCTCACGGTGTTGCATCTGCTTCCATGAAGGTATATAGGGTAACGCTCCGTTTAGCTCCATGAAGTCACGAGGTAATGAGTTGATCATAGTTCCCATATAGCGGTTCACCACAAAGCTGGTTTTGCATATCATGTCTTCAAGCCCTTCAGGCTGCGTGGTTTCTAAAACATCCAGCCATAATCCGCACTTGTGCATGCTCATTAAATCGTCTGCCAGCAGCCAAATCAGCTTATGACTAGCTTCAAGCACGGCTTGAGCCCGATCACCTTTTTCAGAATCGCCATCTACGATCACTACATCATACTGCCCACTTTCGGCAACCGTTCGAATCAGCTCTTTCGCTTCATCACAAGTCATGTCCGTCAGCTCCTTGCGATTATAGACAGGCTGAAAAGTATCCGCCTGAATTTCAGGGCGACGAATACAATAGGAAGCCATGGATAATGGAGTGTCCTCACTCCCCCCCGCCTTGAGATCATAGAGCAGCCTGGACAGCCCTTCTCCTTCTGCTCCGCTAGCACTGCCTGAACCAGTGAACAACGAGCTTGAATCCACCGTCTCCAGATTCAGATAGAATACCGAATATCCCTCATTCCCCAGCTGTTTGGACATATTGAGTGCGGCCGTTGTCTTACCTAGTCCACCGGAAGCTGCTACCATGCCGATAATCATTCCACCTTCCCGACTGTTTACACTTTTCCGACCGTTCGACCTCTGTCTAGCCGTTTCCAAAATAAAACCGACCAGCTCAGATAAAGGCTGATATTTTAATAAAAGCTGTCCATATTCGTCCACTTGTTCTCCCTCATGCAATACCAAACAAGGAATATCAGCAGCTTCCCTGTCTGTCCATAGATTCAAAAAAGCCGCTTCACCCACCACCACATCCGGTCTTTTCATTCCGCTGGTTTCCATCATGTATTGATGAAATGCCTCCGGTTGCGAAAAAGCCGTTATTCTCAGCCTTCTGGCGTACTCGCTTCCGTGAACATAATTCAGCAGCGGCTCAATATAATCCCGGCCTTCTACGGCCAATACCACTTTCACTGGAACCATAACGCTCATCCCTTTCCCTAACACAACAACGCAAAAAAGCACCGTTCATCCATCCGTAAATACATACGGTTGGTGAACGGTGCTTCCGTCACGTGCAATCTATTTACTGGTAGAATAGCATAGCGCTTATATTAGAGCAAGTATTTTTTGTGCAAGTATCTTCCAAAATCCTCGTACTAGGAGAAGGCGGGCAGTCTAGCCCCGCCTCCTACTATCTTCATCTTAGTAGAATTTGTGGTGACGACGATGACAGTCATGATGGCGATGATGGCGACGTTTCTTGCAATGACATTTCTTATCAAAATCTTCATGTTTCCAGTGATCACGTTTAAATTTAGGTTTAAACTTAATGACAGTCACCTTAATGATCTTCTTAAAGACACGTTTTTTTGGCTTTGGAAAATGACAATCATGCTTACGATGTTTATACATTCAAATTCGCCTCCATTTCTTTGAGATAGAATATACTATGGAAGCAGCGAACCATCGGTAACCAGCATATGACTATTTATGAATTTACTGGGCGAATTAATGATCTACCTCAAGCTTAATATCCGGATCATAATCCGCCACAATTAGAACATCCATATGACGTGCTTGACGGAGAATCCTCGGCACAACCGCAGCCTTCCCCCAACGGCTACTTCGGGAAGACTGCCCCACGATGAGCTGCGTACCTGAATATCCTTCCACTGGAGCAATCAAAATGTCGGCAATCTCGCGTCGGCTGGAAACAAGCCGTATCTCAAAGGTCCCCCCCAGTCGGTGGGTCAGCAACTTTAGTTGTTCCAGACGAGGGTTCAGTCTCTCAGGTATACGCTCACCGACATGAGCATAAGTCACAATCCACACAGCCTTCAGACGAAAGGCGATACGAAAACCACGGCGAATCAACCTTTCAGCATTTTCACTTAGCGTCACGCCTACGAAGATTACTTCCTCCCTGCGCCACGGTCCCCGAAGTGATTCATGTCGATCCCAGGATTCCAGCCGCTCATCTACGTCATCTGCCAATTCCCGCAAAGCAAGTTCACGTAACGCAATCAGATTGCCCAGTTTAAAAAAGTGGCTAAGTGCCTGTTCCACCTTCGCATGATCGTATATTTTGCCTTCACGCATACGCTGCTGCAACGATTTAGGAGCCACATCAACAAGCTGTACCTCATCGGCCAGACGCATCATATGGTCGGGAACAGTCTCCCTCACTCGTATACCAGTAATCTGTTCCACCGCATCATTCAAGCTCTCTAGATGCTGTACATTCATTGTGGATATCACAGAAATACCTTGTTCCAAAATGGTCAGTACATCCTCATAACGTTTAGTTCTCAGACTTCCGGGAACATTGGTATGTGCTAGCTCATCAATAAGCACTACCTCAGGATTACGCCTGAGAATGGCTTCGGTGTCCATTTCTTCCAAGTGTGCGCCATGACGCTCAATGGACTGACGGGAAATCATCTCCAGAGAGCCTACTTGTGCCAGTGTTTCTGCTCTTCCATGCGTTTCCAGCAGTCCAATAACTACATCGATCCCGCTCTCCAGCAGATCATTCCCCTCTCTCAGCATCGTGTATGTTTTGCCGACTCCCGGAGCAGCGCCAATATATACCTTGAGCTTGCCCCGCAGGATTTTGGCTGCCTCAGCCTGTGCTTCTTCAACGCTCAAACGATGATACGGATCATTATCTCCTTCCTCCTGTCTCATCGTTGGCAAAATCCGCTCACCCTCCTGCTCGGCCCGGTCCGCAATCAGCAGCAGATCCATATTTTTCATTCGTTTTAAAATCCCGTTCACCAGCGATCCTTTCATCAGCTCCTGCCACGGAGTCTGCCGAGAATGCCCCATAACAATTCGGGTAACATTGTGCGTCACCGCATAATGAATCAGTTGACGAGGCAACCTTCTGCGAGAAAAAAGCGGAATTTCTTCAAATGTCGATCCTATCTTGTCAGCCAACTGCTCAATCGAACGCTTGAAGGCTGCTGATTCCTTGGACAGCTTTCGCTTCGAGCTAACAAAGGAGACTACAAGCATATCTCCACCCAACCGCTTGGCGACCTGTTCCCCCCTGCGTACATAAATGGACCCGTTCCAATGATATTGGACAGGTACCAAAATACGCTCTGCTGCTCCTGAGGCCCCGTGCAAGCCTAACTCCTCCCGGTGCCGTTCCAGCGAATCATTCACATCCTCTGCTACCAATCGCAGGGCTAGCTCACGCAATTTACCCAGATTTCCCCGATGAAACATCTCAGGATTGGACGTATGCATGTAGCCTTTCGCCAGCCGTTCCAAAATCATCTCCGGGGTGGCATCAATCAGACGAATTTCATCCGCCAGCTCCAGCGTATCAACCGGAACCGTATATTCCGCTTCAAAGCCTGTCAGCTGATATACCCACTCCGTAATTCCTTCGAGTTCATAAACATTGACCGTCGTAATGACGCTAATTCCCTGCTCCAGCAAATACCGAATATCCTCCAGCCGTGTTGGGAATGGAGCGTCTTTCCGGTTATGATGTGCCAAATGATCCACCAGTACCACCTCGGGATTTCGCGCCACCAAAGCTTCCACATTCAGATCCTTCTGCTCCTCACCATCTTTTATCCAATGAATACTAGGCACTCGCTCCAGCGTGCCGACCTGTTCCACGGTCACAGGCCGCTGCATGGTTGAGACCGCACAAATCACAACATCAATACCTTCATGCTGCAGCGATTGTCCCTCCTGCAGCATATGATACGTCTTGCCCGAGCCACTGACCGCACCCATGTATATTTTGAGTCTGCCTCGATGCAGTTTGTTAATCGAATCCAGTATTTCCTCTGGTGATTTACGTTTGAAGCTCTCCACTTTCGTTCCTCCCCACAGCGTGCTTGTTTGTTCCGTCCATTCTTATATAGTTGTAATGAATGTACTCCCGTGTCCCAATCAATTCAAGATGATCAATCAAGCTTGCCCCAAAAAAAGCCGCACAGGGCAGTATAAGCGCAAAAAACGTGCATTCAGGTCTCTTATGCCTGAATGCACGCTATTTTGGGTAACTCATATGGGATCACTTCCTACAATCACTTGCTATCTTCGCCAACGATCCCCCGTTGTTGAAATAACTTTTGCCATACCACACCGTGAGACGGGGAAAAGAGAAAAGCCAAAAGCAGCAACACACCCGATACACATAGCATACATGCCGCAATAGAAGCATCCAATACACTTGCTGTGTAAAAGCCTACGACCGAACTGATGGCTCCAAATCCGACGCTGTATACAATCATACGGGACAACTTCTCCGTCAGCAAATAAGCGGTAAGAGGCGGTACAACGAGCATGCCAACCACCAGAATTGCACCCACGCTCTCAAATGACGCCACCGTCGTTAACGAGACGAGACTCATCAGCAGATAATGAAAAAAAACAACTGGAATGCCTAATGAAGCTGCCAGGGCGGGGTCGAAGGAAGTGATTTTAAATTGCTTGAAAAAGCCCCCTATCACGAGCAAATTGATCAAAAACATCGCGCCCGTAATCCACACAGCCCTCGGACCGACATCGAAGCCGGCAATCTCGAACGTATTCCATGGCACATAAGCAATTTCCCCATACAAAACGTGATCCATGTCCAGATGGGCATTGGAAGCAAACACACTGATCAGCAAAACACCGATAGCAAACAATGTCGTAAACACCACGCCAATGGCAGCATCACTTTGCAGACCGCTTTGTTGGAATAGCTGAATTAGGTACACCGTTAGAAGACCCAGCACAGCCGCACCAAACATCATCCACACCGAATCCCTCGATCCGCTGATGAGAAAGGCAATGACAATCCCCGGCAATACCGCATGACTGATTGCATCACCGATCATAGCCATTTTTCGAAGCACGAGAAAGCACCCAACGATACTACATCCCCCTGCCACTAACATTCCCGTCAAAATTACATAAAATGAACTCATAGGGCACGCTCCTCCCTTGGCTGTGTTCCGACTGTCTGCTCCAGATTTTTTCTGGCGTTCAACCGAACGATAGCCTTGGAGATCATCCCGCGCTGCGGCGCAAAAATCAAGCTCATTCCAAACACCACAGTCGCACACAACACACATAACGGTCCTGTAGGCAGATTTTGCCCCAGAGAGCTAATGAGCGTCCCACCAAGGCCTGCTATAGCACCAAACAAGCCTGATAGGCATACCATGACACCCAGCTTCTCTGTCCAGTATCTTGCCGACACGGCCGGGGTAATCAGCAGGGCAGCCATCATAATGACTCCCACGGCCTGAATGCCAGCAACCACCGCAATGACAATCAAAAGCATCAACAACTTATCCAGCAACCCTGCCGGATAACCAAGTCCGCGGGCAAAGCCGGGATCAAAGCTGAGCAACTTAAATTCCTTGAAAAATAATATACATATTCCGATGAGTACCACCGAAATTACCGCCATCGTGTAGACATCAGACAATACCATTGCCGCAGCTTGACCAAATAGAAATTTATCCAACCCGCTTTGGTTTCCTGCGCCACTATGCTGAATTTCGGTCAACAACATAATGCCGAAGCCAAAAAATACCGACAGCACCGCTGCAATCGCCGAATCGCTTTTAATTCGCGAATACCGGGTTAACGCACTGATAGCAAAGGTCGCAACAATCCCTGCAATGGCGGCCCCAATCATAAATCCAAACACGGATTTTGTACCTGTGATCATAAAAGCCACACATACCCCCGGCAAAGCCGCATGTGCCAAAGCATCTCCCATGAGCGACTGCTTGCGCAAATACATAAAACTGCCAATTACCCCGCTGCTTAAACCGAGCAAAATGCAGCCCAGCAAAATCCACTGCATGTTTGGGTCGGTCAAAAGCGTTGCCAAGCTTGTCATACTGCTCACCTCACTCCGAGTATCGTGCCGGAATCCGGGCCTGTTTTGAGTATACTCAGACGCCCGCCATACGTACGCTGCAGATTTTCCTCGGTAAAAATATCTGTCGTCTCTCCAAACGCCATAAGATGCCCGTTCAACAGCATAACCTGATCAAAATAATCCGTGACTGTAGATAAATCATGATGAACGACAAGCACGGTTTTACCCTGCTGTTTCAGATCATTGAGCAATGAAATAATGGCTTTTTCTGTTGCAGCGTCCACACCGACAAACGGTTCATCCATAAAATAAAGCTGAGCGTCTTGCGCCAGTGCTCTGGCTAAAAAAACACGTTGTTGCTGACCGCCAGACAATTGACTAATCTGCCTGTCTGCATATTTGCTCATTCCAACCTTGTCCAAACTCTCCATCGCAGCCTGACGATCTGCTGCACCTGGACGCTTAAACCAGCCCAATCTGCCATACCGTCCCATCATAACCACATCCAGCGCATTCGTCGGAAAATCCCAATCCACCGACTCCCGCTGCGGTACATAGCCAACCTTGAGCAGCTGTTGCTTATAGGGCTTGCCGTAGACCAGCACCTCGCCCCTAAGCTTTGGAATCAGTCCAAGCGCTGCCTTGATCAACGTAGATTTCCCAGCCCCATTCGGGCCGATAATACCAATCAGCTTGCCTTCCGGCACCTCAAAGGAAACATCGAACAAAACGGGCTTTTTTTGATAAGCTACCGATAAATCACGAACGACAAGTGGTGAATGCCCCATGTATCTTTGCCTCCTTATTTAAGAGCTTTAACAATCGTATTGACGTTATGCTTGACCATCCCAATATATGTTCCATCTTCTGTGCCCTCTTCACCCATGGCATCCGAATACAGCTCGCCACCAACCCTAATTGTATGGCCTTGCTGAGCGGCCCCCTGAATAACCGCATCTATGGCCTTTCTCGGAACACTAGATTCTACGAATATAGCCTTGATTTTATGCTCCACCAAATAATCTCGCAGCTTGGTCACATCTTGAGAACCCGCTTCTGACTCTGTGCTCATACCTTGAAGTCCTCTCACTTGAATGTGGTAGGCATCTCCGAAATAGCCGAAAGCATCATGTGCTGTGACAAGCACGCGCTGGGCTTCCGGTATACTGGCAATCTGCTCTCTCGTGTAATCATCCAGCTCTCGCAGCTCAGTAAGATAGGCTTCTGCGTTGGCCTTATATTCCTCCGCATGAACAGCGTCTAGCGCCGATAATTCATCTCTGACGGTTTCTACCGCAGACATCCAATTCTGTACGTTAAACCAGATATGTGGATCATGCTCAGATCCCATTTCCGGGCTACCTGCACGCAACTGATCCTGTGCGATGTTTTTGGACACGGGTATGACGGGTTTTTGCTTGCTGATTTTCTCCAGAATGTCCTGCATTTTACCTTCCAGATGCAACCCGTTATAAAAAATAACGTCGGCCTGATCCAGCTTGCGCATATCTCCCTGAGAAGCCTTGTACAAATGCGGGTCAACGCCTGACTTCATAATTCCTGTGACCTCCACATGATTACCGCCGACCTTGCCGACAATGTCAGAGATCATACCGATGGTAGCCGTAGCCTTTATTTTTTGTCCCGCCTCTCTCGCAGTTCCCTGCTCCTTCTTCTTAGCATCGGTACATGCAGTCGCTAGAACCAGAGCCAGAGACAACACTCCAACCGTCGTTACCCATCGCGGCAAAGCCTTCTTAAACTGCTTGTTCATGTTTTAAAATCCTCCTTTGAATTTCGTTTTGGGACAAACTATTTCCTTGATTCAATTATTTTTTATCAACACTATATTTTAGAGTATACACTAAAGTTTTTACCTAGGGAAACATTTTATAAAATATAATTCTTATGTATTTCGTTATACCGTTCGATTTTCGTTCTCCCAATGTGTAATATATAGAAGATATCCAGTCGTTAAACCAAAGAATACATATAAAGAGGTGCAGGTCATGGAGCCAACAGGATACAGCCCTTATCGGAACAAATGTCGGCAAGTTCGGATACGAAAAATACTGCTCATTTTCATGCTGGTGTGCTGTCTGCTTGTCCTAACTTCCTGTGCTCGAGGTGACATCCATGTAGATGTTCATCTCGATCAAAGTGTAGATATGGATGCAACGTTCAGTGTAAACAACCAGACACTGATGATGTTGGACAATCCCGGGCTGCTAGATCGATTAGTCAAGCGTATTCAAAGCAACAATGTAGATGTACAGCCGCTAGCTGAACAGGGAAGAAAGGGATATCAAATCAAGGGACATTATCAAGGAGATTGGAGCACAAACAAAAAAAATCCCAGTCAGGAATTAAATCTACCTGAGGGATTAGAAATAAAGCGCGCTGTGAGTCAACATTTTTTCACAACGAATATTGATCTTACCATGAAGCTCGATCTACCACGGATGCTTCCTGAAGAAGCTCAAGGACTGAGTGACAAATTTGAGCAAATGAATGTGTTTGCGCGCAAATTACTGGAGCGGCAGCTGGATCTTAACTTCAGCCTATCCTTACCCATCCAACCTGCTACCAATAATGCAGACCGTGTGTCGGAAGACGGAAAAACACTGTATTGGGACATTGCTCCTTTGGAATCTAACGAGCTAAAATTGTCTGTTAACGTACCCAATGTACGACATATCGTGTATGTAGCTGTTACGAGCCTGATACTAATCGTGATCGCTGTGATCTTACTAATTCGTAGACATCGCTCCAAAAAAGAGACTTAAAAAAGCAACTAAAAAAATCGTTGTCTGATTTCTGGTGGGGGGATCTGACATTGATCCTCTTCATCCTTGCCAAACCAACGATATCGGTTACGCGCCACCCAGTTATAGACAGCGTTGCGCACAAAGCGGGGAACCAGGATGAACACATAGGCCAGCGGGTATGGAAAACGAAGACGTTTGACAATTCGCAAAGCCGCGGTGGACCTTGTATAATACGTACCGTCTTCAATCAGCACGAACGTATCCAGCTGATCTGTAGATAGTCCTCCTGCACGTAATAGTTCTTGTCCTGCCTCGGATTGCAGGGAACCAAAATGAAATGTTCCCTTAGGGTCACGCTTGATAATAAAGCGGACCGCTCCCTGACAAAAGTGGCATACCCCATCCACCAACACAATGGAATGATCTGAACGAGCATGATCAGACTGGTTCATAAATGCATTTCACCTCCAGAGAAATCAACGGCATGAATACCAGCAACGCAACCATATGAATATAAACAAAAAAACGCCGAAAGTATCCGACGCTTGTTTAGAAATGTATAGTCTTTACCTGTTCGAAAACTAGCTCAATGCTTTTTCAAACAGCTGTTTCGTATTAATTTGCTCTAAAAACTCCTCATGAAACTTATCCATACACTTGCAGATAAAATCCTTATGGCATACCGGGCAAGGCGTCGTTAGCAGTCGACTAATATTCGTCAAGGTCCACTCCGGATTACGTTGAGAAAAAACGCGGCACTCCGTTCCATCGGCCAAACTCATTTTAAACTCATAAAGCCCTTCTTTTTCGTTGCTGCCAGCCAGCGTGAAATTAACAATATTCGGTCTGTAAGACATCATATCACCCGTATTTTTCAAATTTGTTTCGTACCTGATGACCAGAATCACCTAAGCCATCTTAATGAATTTTGGCGATGATGTCAAATGGTCGCAAATCTCAGCGAATCAAGATCTATGTGCAAAAGCCACCGATAAATCGGCGGCCAGAGTGTAAAAGTTATAGAAATGCAGTTAAATGACATTAAGCTCGACATCAATGTTACCGCGTGTTGCTTTGGAATACGGACAAAAATCATGCGCTTGGCGTGCCAGATCTTCGGCCTGGGCGCGTTCAATACCGGGTATTTTCACGTCCAGACGTACCGCCAGCTGGAAGCCGCCATCGCTTGGGTCCTTGCCGATAGATACGTGGCTGGTGACCTCAACATTGTCTACCTTCACCTTAGCCTTCCGGGCCACATTAGCCAATGCGCTCTCATAGCAGGCACCATAGCCTGCCGCAAACAATTGCTCCGGATTCGTAGCTTCTCCACCTGCGCCACCCAGTTCCTTCGGCGTGCTGAGCTTATGCTTCAAAACTCCATCGGATGAAGCGACTGAACCGTCTCTTCCACCATGTACCGTTGCTGATGCTGTGTATAATGCTTCCATGATTTCATCTCTCCTTCTCTATATCATATGTTTTCCGCAGGAATCTATCGTCATGTTAATACATGATTTCCTTCTCGTATGTACTTTAAACGAACTACACAAAATGAATCATTTGAAATAGGGTTGTTAACCAGTACATCACCGTTTAATTCCACCTCACCTTGTTTACACTATATGTTATAAGCCCCTACTTGATGGGCCGTCAACATGTGTCTTGAAGGCTTACTCGCATCATTTTATTGTATCTGCTCAGACTTCCATGACTGACAACCCTGTCGCACGCGAGATCGTAGGTTACTTGCTGGTGCGGGGTGAAGTCCATGTGATGGCCTATGTCAAAGCGTTGGAAAAGCTTACAGGCATAGAAATGACTAAAATGCTTCCGATTCCGAACTTGGAGAATAAGGCCTTTTCTGAAACGCGTAAATTCGAAGAAAAAGATTGACCAGGCTATTTATCGTTTCAGTCCAAATAACTACAATGAAATTGATAAAATATGGAGCGGCGTTCACCTGGAAGATGGACAACAATTTAAAAAAATCCAAAACGACCAAGCCGCTCCCCTCAGAGCGATATAGCTTGGTTTTTTCTATTGTTCAGCTTTATGGCCATATTGCTTCAAAAATACGATTAAATTGCTTGACCACACAAAAGTTGCACTAGACAAAAACTATTGTGAGTGTACAATAGAGATAACACAATCGTTATGTCACTAATAATATATTTCAACAACAATAAAGAAGGTGAAGCGTATGAAAAATACAAAGGGTAACTTCGCGGAAATCGCTTCACTGTCGGAAGTGAATCGTTCCTTGATCGTCCCGAAAGACGGGACCTGGTTTCGGAAGTTTCTTGCCTTTGCTGGACCCGGCTATATGGTCGCAGTCGGCTATATGGACCCCGGCAACTGGGCCACAGACATCGCTGGCGGATCAAAATTCGGCTACACGCTGCTTAGTGTCATTCTAATCTCCAACCTGATGGCCATCCTGCTGCAAGCCTTATCCGGCAAGCTTGGCATTGCCACAGGTAAAGATTTGGCTCAAATGTGCCGTGATGCCTACAGTCGTCCTGTCGCCATCGGCTTATGGCTCTTGTGCGAAATTGCCATTGCAGCCATGGATTTGGCCGAGGTCATCGGTTCAGCCATTGCGCTGAAGTTGCTGTTTGGTCTACCGTTACTATACGGAGTCATCATTACCGCATTTGACGTCATGCTTATTTTACTGCTGCAAAACAAAGGTTTTCGGGCATTGGAAACACTCGTCATTGTGCTAATGGCGACGATTGCCGGCTGTTTTGGGATTAATCTCATTTTGGCACAACCGGAATGGGGCGGCGTATTGGGCGGCTTTGTACCAGACTCGCAAATTTTGACGAATCCAAGCATGCTGTATATTGCCATCGGTATTATGGGCGCTACTGTAATGCCGCATAACCTGTATCTGCATTCTTCTATTGTACAAACTCGCAAATTTGAGCAGACTTCAGCAGGTAAACGGGAAGCTATTACATTTGCAACTTGGGATTCCAGTATAGCGCTGATGTTCGCATTATTTATTAATGCCGCCATCTTGATCGTGGCAGCTGCTGTATTCCATACGGCAGGAAGAACAGATGTAGCCGAAATTAGTGATGCCTATTATCTGCTTTCGCCACTACTGGGAACCACACTGGCGAGCATACTATTTGGGGTGGCGTTACTCGCCTCAGGTCAAAATTCAACCGTTACAGGCACTTTAGCTGGACAAATCGTGATGGAGGGCTTTTTGAATCTTCGTCTTTCACCTTGGTTGCGTCGTCTAGTGACCCGCCTCATCGCGATTATTCCAGCGGTCATCGTCACTGCCATCGCAGGTGAAAAAGGTGCGGAGGAACTACTTGTGCTGAGCCAGGTCATCCTGTCCATCCAGCTTCCCTTTGCCATCATTCCATTACTGCTTTTTACCAGCGACAAAAAGATTATGGGTGAATTTGCGAATAAAATGTGGCAAAAAGTACTAACCTGGATCGTGACCGCTATCATCATTATCTTGAATGTAGTGCTCATTGTACAAACGATATCAGGTTGACAGACCGTTTGGATACAACCATTAAAAAGAGGTATTCCACAGGCCGAAATAGCCATGGAATACCTCTTTTTATTATTATTTATTTCTCCAATATGCTTAGAATCAACTCTGCATTCTGTTCAACAAATGTAGCATCAAGCATGCTTTCATGATCCCCATACCCATCACAAATGGAATACTCCCCAATTGTAGAATGCTCCCACATTCGGATATCTCCACGGATATGTTTACTTTGACTCTGAAGAGATTTAATAACATGAATATGGGCCGCAACTTGTCCGGAATTCATTAAATTATCCAGATAAGCATAGTATCTCTGTATCTTCTCTCCAACATGGAGATGAAAAAATTCTCCTTCACTTTGTAATTGTGGGTATTTTTTCAACATAAGGTCTACTGTTTCTTTCGCATATTTACGACTCTCTTCCGTTGTAAGCCGCTCTGAATTTATTTCTGTAATGTAAAATGAGTCCAATAAAATGAGCTGGCCGACCTTATCTCCCTGTTTTTCAAGGGCCTTTGTAATCTCAAAAGCCAAATTTCCTCCTGCTGAAATCCCCAGAAATACGTAAGGCCCCTCAGGCTGAACTTCTTTTATAAGGCGGATATATTCTGCTATGAGACGGTCCTGTTCAATCTCAAGAAAATTAAAACTATACAATCGATAGGAACCAAGGAATTCCGCAAGCCTTTGATATACAACCCCTAATGCAACTACAGGAGGGAAGCAAAATATGTTTCGGTCTCTTTCTCCCTGTGAATTAAACAACATTCTTTCGTTAGAAAGGTCACTAATCTGTGTCTCAGATGAAGAAACTAGGGATGCCAATTCTCGAATAGTCGGTGTCACAAAAATTTGTCGAATTGGAAGTTCTATTCCGTTCCCTGTAGCTAGTCTCGCCACAAATTTAATTACACTTGTCGAATCCACCCCTAATTCAAATAAAGAATCGTCCACGCTAATGGAACTATACTCCAAAATCTCTTCCCAGATTCGTACCATAAGGCACTCCATCTCCGTCACTGGAGCTTCATATTTCTTTTGAAATATGGTTTTAGCTGATGGCTCTGGCAGTGCTTTTCGGTCTAATTTTCCATTAGGTGTTAAAGGAATTTGTTCAAGACAAATAAAATGGGTGGGCACCATGTAATTTGGCAATGCACGACTAATACCTTCTTTAATATCCTGAATGCTCAAACTTGGTTGGGCCACAATATACGCACACAGTACTTTATTTCCTTTTGAATCAGGAGTATACAAGACCACTGCTTCTTTTACTCCAATAATTTGAAGAATTTGATTTTCAATTTCGCCAAGCTCTACACGATAACCACGGATTTTTACTTGCTGATCGTTACGTCCCAAAAATTCAATATATCCTTTTGAATTCAGGATTCCCTGGTCTCCAGTGCGATACAATCTGCCAAAATTCGGATGATTAAAGAATGAAAATGCCGTTTTTTCTTCTTCATGCAGATAACCTTTCGCTAGGCCAACACCTCCAATGAATAGCTCACCTTTTACACCTACTGGACAAAGTTCCTGATCATAATTCAATACATAATAAGTTTGGTTGGCTAGTGGCATTCCGTAAGGTATGGAGGCCCAATCTTCATGGACTTCATATACAGGATAATAAATGGACCAAATAGAAGCCTCTGTTGCCCCACCCATACTTACTACATTCGCGTGAAAATATTGTCTGCGAATTTTATCCGGTAGACTGAGAGGTATCCAATCTCCACTAAGAATGACCAAACGCAAAGAAGTGTTTTTCTTACGTGCTCCAGACGAGCGATACTTACCATCCCAGTAATAGCCGCTTTCCTCTTCTTCTCCCAGCACATGATTCAACATCAAGTCCATTATAGCTGGCACGGAGTTCCAAATTGTAATTTTATGTTCCTCCAGTGTCTTGGCGACTTCTGTAATATTACGTTGATCATCAATAAGCACTAAAGCCGCTCCAACCGCTAACGCTCCAAATAGATCATAAACCGATAAATCGAAACACATGGATGATAATCCAATAATACGGTCCTGCTCATTCACATTGAATTTACGATTTATATCCTGCACCGTGTTCGCTACCGCCCCATGTGTAACAATGACTCCTTTAGGCTGGCCTGTACTGCCTGAAGTATAAATCACATAGGCTACATCATCAGGATCATGTTCGACCTGAAGAGCTTCACCAGAATAAACGGCTAATTCTTTCTTAACGTATAGATCCGGTTCCAACATTAATTTACAACCACTGTGATCCCTAATATATTCACGACGTTCCTCCGGATAATCAGGATCAATCGGTACATAAGCCGCTCCGGCCTTCAATATACCTATAATATTCACAATGGTTTCAATACTCCGATTGGCTAATACACTAATAAAATCACCACGGCATACGCCATATTCCTGTAAATAGCGAGCCACCCTATTCGAGCGTTCATTTAATTCCTGATAAGTGATATGGCTATTTTTATAAATCACTGCAATTGCCTCTGGCCAGCGAACGACCTGCTGTTCAAACAAGGAATGGAGTGTAGTCCTTGGAATTTCTTCACAAGTATGATTAAAGGCTGAGATCAGAAGATGATTTTCATGTCCCCAAGGAAAACGATTTCCGGCATCTGAGCTTAAGGAAAATTCCAGCAGCATAAAGTACTGGTCAAACATCGTTTTAATGAATTCTGAATCAAACAGTTGTTCAACATAATCCCATGTGATCGTGAGTCCACCATCTACTTCCAGGACCTGATAATCTAAAAAAACTTGAGAGGTTTGAGAAACCGCTGTTTTTACATCACCCATATAATAAACAGAATCATCAGTACCTTTCCCTGTATCCAGTAACATGCTTGTGAATACAATGGGCATCGCTGCCTTATGAGTTTCAGCACCACGTTGACGTATTATTTCCCTGATGAATTGAATTCCGTCGTAGTGCCTATGTTCGAGCGCCTCCATCAACACGTTTTGCACGGATTCAGTCTGTTCCCAGAAAGATTTCCCTCCTTCAAGCGTGATGTCAAGTAACATAACGGATGTAAAGTCCCCTATCATCTTATATACATCTTTATGAAATGGATAACGATTAAAAATAGTACAATTGAGCGCCAATTGGGATTGATTACTCCAGTATGACAACACTTTGGCAAATACAGTACACAGCACTGCAGTTGGTGTCACGTGATTTTTTTGTGAAACTTGCTTTAGCTTTTCGTAAAGCTCCCTATTGCAATGTTTGGTTACCCTTTTGAATCGCGGTTGTACAATCAGGCTCGGTGAGGAAACATACGGTAAAGCAGGAGGATCAGGAAAACATTCCAGTTTATCCGTCCAATATTGCCGATCCCTTTTATATATTTCCGAGGATTTGAAACCCGTATAAGCCATCATGTAGTCTCTGAAAGTAATGTCCACACCTTCCAAATCTAAATCTGGATCATGATAAAATTTCATAATTTCCTGATGAATGAATTGAAAGCTTGCCCCATCCGTTATTAACATGTCATAACCGATAAAAAGGTAAAACCTTTCCGCAGAACATTGATAAGCCTTATACTCAAATAGAGGCCACTGATCGGTCTTGAAAATGTAGTGAGACATGCGCTCTCTTTCCATCAGTATTTTCTTTTCCTGGGCTTCCTTGGAGAGATCCTGTATCGGGATAACCTCAATATGATATTCCGGAACATAATCTAATATTTGTTGCTGTCCGCTCGGCAGGATAATCGTTCGCAACATAGCATGACGTTCAATAACTTTTTGCAGTGCTCGATTAAACCGATCCATATCCAATGAAGTTTCCAACTCAATATATACATGTGTCGACACTCCGCCCATTTCAAAATGGTCCTCGCGTCCCATCAGATAAGCCATCTGCACATCCGTTAACGGAAACGGTTCATACATATGTTCCGGATCAGGTATTAACTCCGGATACACGATGGCCTCTTGTGTATCTACACCTTCCTTGATCCGTTCCGACAGCTTCGCTATAGTATAATGCTGCAGGAAGTCTCGTAGATTCAAATCGATTCCCATTTCCCTGCTTATTCTGGTTCGGATTTGCACCATCAGAATCGAATTTCCACCTAGTTCAAAGAAATGATCATGGATTCCTATTCGTTCGACGCCCAATACCTCTTTCCATATTTCCGTCAGTTTCTGCTCTGTTTCATTACGTGCTTCTTCGTATTTCGAATCCATTTGCTGCTCCACATCCGGGATCGGCAGCTCTCTTCGATTCACCTTGCCATTAGGAGACAACGGTAGTTTCTCAAGTTCCATATAATGCGACGGCACCATATAATTTGGCAGTTCCCGTTGTAAATATATTCGTAGCTCCTCTGGGGTCACTTCCTCCTCATCTGGAACATAGTACGCACATAGAAATACGTGATTGCGATGATCC